>JAFZFN010000012.1 GCA_017555875.1 Bacteroidaceae bacterium | reverse complement strand
CGCCTTGGGCACGGCAGCGAGGCACTTGAACTGGATGATGTCGCTATCCTCGCCCATCTCCTCCACCTGCTCGCAATACTCGATGTCGAGGTCCGTGGGGCTGTGCTCCTTCTGGTGCTCGATGGTGAAGCAGTACCCGGGTGGCGGGCACTGGCAGCCGAGGCGCTGCATCTCGGGGCCAATCTTGTTTACACACAACGGGCCCAGTGCGCTGTAGTCTGCGATTACTTCGCGGTGTGTTGCCACGATGATCTCGGGCAAGGATTGAATACTGAATTTTTCCATACTTCTTCTTTGTTTGTGAGAGTCCATCCATCTGAGCAGCTGCGTGCGGCGCTCCATCAGCAGTTGCAGTTGGCGCTCCGTCTCGGCAATCTTCTGCGTCAGCAGGTCGATGCTTGGCATCTGTGCACCCTCCTCCAGCAGCTCCTTGATCTCGTCGAGCGTGAAGCCCTGCCGCTGTAGTCCGCGTATGGTGCCCAGGCGTTGCATCTGCGCTATGCTGTAGTAGCGATAGCCCGTCCACTCATCCACCTCGTCAGGCACGAGCAATCCCTTCTGCTCGTAGTGGCGCAGGGCCTTCACCGTCACCTGCATCATCTTGGAAAACTCTCCGATTTTTAACTTTGTTTTTTCTCTCATAATCGTACGATTTTTGCTAGCGAGTGCAAAGTTAAATGCTGCCGTAGGGTACGAGTCAAGAGAATTCTCAACTTTTTTTGAAGAAAATCGCAGAATCTGCAATTATAACAAAATGAAAAGCATTGAAGATTCCTCACCTTATCTTATCAATCTCCTTTTGGATATACTCCAAGAATTGTGCTGCATGTGCTCCATCCATTTGAGTGTGGTGAAACTGGAAAGATACGGTCAGATAAGTTCTAAGCCATGCACGCTTGTACTTGCCCCAAATCATAAACGGATTATTGAAAATGCCACTATACATACCCACTGCACCATCAATTTCATATTGTGCCAATGCCGAGGTGCCGATAACCATACTCTCTGCCGAGAGGTCGTGGTCGACGCAGCTTTCTGCCACCTGTTTCGTGAGTTGTAAATAGGCCTTATTAAACTGTGCCAAGTCCTTGCTAAAGGGGAGGTCGCACGAACTAACCTCTCCAGCACTGTTAGCAACTATGGTGTTTACTGCAATCGTATCGAACTGCATCAACTTACCACCTACGGGAAGCATATAGAATTCTTTGACCTTACTTGCAGCCATTCCGATACAATAGCACATCAGCATATTGAACTTCAGCCTTTTCTTTTTGCTGATCTTCAGTAGATTTGACACATCAAGTGTCTTGAAAAATGTAACCATCGGCATTGGGGCGTTCATCCACATTTCAAAAGCGTAAGCACGAGTGGTTGTTTGAGGATTGACTTCTTTCATACTTTTCTGTTATTAAGTTCGTAAATGAAACTGCAAAAGTAGATGAAGCATCCTACATCAGATAGAACAAATGAGACTTCTATATAGGAGTAGTAAACAAATCGGAGTAGGGAGTTGAAACCTCAAGCAACGATAAAGGAGTGTATCCACACAAATGCTTAAACTCTCGTATGAGGTGTGATTGGTCTGCATAGCCGCTTGTGTATGCCAAATCAGCTTCATTGGTCTTGCCCTGCTGATGCTGCATGAGCCATAATGCCTTTTGAAAGCGGACAATACGAGAATATTCTTTGGGATTCATCCCTACATGCAAATAGAACTCTCGCTCGAATTGTTTCTTGCTCAAACAACAGGTTGCAGACAATTCGGTTACAACGTTGTGAGGAGCGGAAAAAAGTTTCCCTATGGCTGCATTCATTCGGTTTACCCGGTACGCCGTGTCGGTTGGTTTTGTCGATAATTGGGATAGTAGCCATTCTTCGATGAGAGTGACGCAACGGTTGTTATCAGTACAATCGAATACCCGCATAGCCAATTCGTTCAGATGTTTATCCTCAATATCATACCCCGAAACCTCTTTGTTGTAAAAGATCGAAGCAGGAGTGTTCAGAAACATATTCATCGTATGTGGGTAGAATACCACAACAATCATTTCAACATCATCGTCAGCCTTTAAGTGTGAAGAGAAATTAACTTGCCCACTGATTGTCAGTCTATTTTGCGTTGTATTCAACTCAGGTATAAATAGCGGTGTTCGCTTATGAAAAATGATTTGAGGGCATCCAATAGGGAATGTATAGGTATTCATCATTTGACAACTATTGAATACCCAATAATACCTCACATAAGGTTGTAACAACTTACATGGCTTAAAAAACTTAAATTCCTCTTGAATCATATTGCAAAAATACAAAGAAGCCGTAATAATAAGCCGTGTACGGGAAAATTATTACGACTTGTAGTGCGTTTTTATAGCTTCAACCCTCGATTTGGGTTTCTTCTGCTTGTCGGCAATTCCAATAATTCATAAGCTCATGACGGATATTCCCTTGAAAGCACATAACTTTCGGATAAAACCATCATTGAATTCCATTCTTTCGCTTATTTTTGCATAAATATTCTTGAAAAAACTTTTGATTTTTTGAAAGGAATCCACCGATTGTGTGTCTAAGAGAGTAGAACGACAAAAAGACAACTGATGGACAACATTGAAAGACGATTTACTGAGATGGTCAGAGAGTACCGCAAGACGATATACACCGTCTGCTACTTCTTCTCTGACGACAAGGAGGAGGTGAACGACCTGTTCCAGGAGATACTGATAAACCTCTGGAAGGGCTTCAAGGACTTCCGTGGCGAGAGCAGCACAAAGACTTGGATATGGCGCGTGAGCCTCAACACCTGCAGCAACCTGGAACGAAAGAAGAAGAGTAGTGTACAGACTGTTCCCCTTTCGGTCGACATCGACTTGTACAACGATGACGACGAGCACAGTAAACAGATTCAGATGTTGTATGACAGAATCAACCGCCTCGATGTCTTCGATAGAGCCATCATCCTCCTTTGGCTGGAGAATATGAGCTATCAGGACATAGCCAACGTGGTGGGCATCAGCCTGTCGAGTGTTACCACTCGTCTGTTCCGCATCAAGGAACAGTTAAAGCAAATGTCTAACAAGTAAAACGTATCTTTATGACACACGAAATGGATTTAACCGAATTGCAGGAACTGAGAAAACAGTTTAACCTGATAGATGAGAAGCTGGATAAGCAGCGCATCATCAATGAAGAGCTATTGAGAGAGTCGATGACGAGCAAGCTCTCGCGCGTAGAGAAATGGTATCAGAACCGCTTCCGTACATCAGCAATCGCTGCTCCTATCGCAGGTGTAGTATTCCTCACACAGTTTGCCGACCAAGGATTCCCCTATTGGGGCTTCTGCCTGCTGATCATCGCTACAGGCATCCTGGAAGTTATCCTCAACCGACGAGCCTATAAGGCGCTCAACATTGGCAATCTGCCCTCGATGAGTATGACCGAAGCCACCGAGCATATCGCTCGTCACAAGCAGTTACGCATGATGGCCAACCGCATCCTTACCCTTCCGCTCATCGCACTGATCGTATGGACCATCCTCATCGCCAGCGACTTCGCGTGGAACCTCCAAGTCATCGCCATCACTGTCTTTGCAATGGGCTTTACCGTTGCTTTGGGCATCACTCAGCAACGAGCCAACAAAAAACGCCTCGATGAGGTGCTGAACCAAATCAAGACGTTGCGGGGATAGGATATAAGACCTCATAAAATATTAAAAGCGGTAAGTGAGTTTAGCCACTTACCGCTTGTTGGTATAGGTTGTTTATGAAATCAAGTTTCGTTTTCATCGCACCACAATCCCTTCTTCGCCTCTGACGAACTGAGCAATGCCCATGTCGCTCAGTACTTGTAGGATGACATCGACGGGTTGTTGGCGGCTGAGGCGGAAGTGGATACGCTCATCGAGCAGGCGAGCTGTCTCGAAGGTGACGGAGAGGTTGTACCACGCCCCTATCTCCTGCATCACGGTGCGCAGGTCTTGGTTGTCGTAGGTGAAGAACCCTTCGGCCCAACTGCTGCGATGGGCTGGCGTGGCGGTAAGCTGTAGCGCCCCGTCGGTATCGATAAATGCCTGTTCGCCGGGCCGCATCAGATGCTCTTCGCCACGATACGTGACGCCTATGCTGCCTTCGTAGAGCGCCACATCGGGTGTTCCCTGTGGATAGGCTCGCACATCGAAGACGGTACCAAACACCTGTGTCTGCAGCTCTTGGGTGTGGACAATGAAGGGCGTTCCTTCGTGCTTGGCAACATGGAAACGCGCCTCGCCCGAGAGTGTGACTTCGCGACTTTTCCCGACAAAATGGGTAGGATATTCCAAGCGGCTATTGGCACCAAGCAGCACTTCGGTGCTGTCGCTGAGCATAATGGTGGCCGTGGTACCTGCCGGAGTGGCGGCAAGGGTACGCCCATCTTTTTCTGTGAAGGTAATCTGTTGCGGTGCATCTATCGAGGCAAACACCTGTATACCATGGGGCGTGGGATTGGGTTTTGTGCCATGCAAGAGGAATACGACGGCCAGGATAGCTGCCACTGATGCTGTGGCTATATATAAGGTGCGGCGAGTGCGCTGCTTTTGGCGACGATTGGCAAAGGCTTGCCAGGCATGCTCGGTCTCCTCTGCCGTGGGCTCTTGTGTGAGGGCTTCACGGAGGAGTGCCTCGAGGCGATGGTCGTTGGTGTCGGGTGATTTCATACGGCTGTAATTATCAAATCAATTCTTTCATTGTTTCTCGTAGGATGCGCAGTGCCTTGCTGATGTGCTTCTTCACCGTGTCGGGACTGATGCCGAGGTACTCGGCCACTTGGCGATAGGTCTGCTTGTCCCAGTAGCATAGGCGCAGTATGCTGCGTGTAGGTTCGGGCAGGTTGCGGGCTATCTCTTCGGCATGGCGTAGCAGTGCCTCGTGTTGGCGATAGTTGTCGGCCATATCGGCTCGTGTAGCCTCTATGATGGCCTCGAGGTGCTCTTGCTCTACCTTCAGATGCTTCAGACGGTTGAGGCAGGCATTGCGCACGGCAGCGTAGAGCCAAGCATGGTCGGTCTCTTCGTCCAGCGTGGAGTGGCGTTGCCAAGCGCGTTCAAACACATCGCTCACGATATCTCGCGCCTCATCGGCATCGGTCATCAGTGCCGTCGCGTAACGCACAAGTTTGGGGTACATCTCCACAAACAGCTTGTGGAAACGTTGCTCTTCGTCTGAGGCCTCGTGTTTGCGGAATATCGTTAGTTTCATGTTGCGAAGATACGCCTATTTTCGCAATTAAAGTCCATGAAGAGGGTTAAAAGACATATTGCACCCCGACCTGATAGCCCAAGTACAACTGCCCGATGCCTCGATCGCCCTCTTTTCTCCATAGTCCCGCATTGGACAGGAGAGTGGCTGCGCTGGCTCTGTCGGACATGAAGTAGTTGATGCTGGCACCTGCGAAGAGATTGCAATGGCGCCATAGCGTAAGCGAGGGGGCGAGCAGATAACTGAAGTTGCTGCGTGTATAGCCTGAGTTATAGCCCATCGTAGTGGCCTTGAACTCATTGTTCACATCGAGCCATCGGCATACGGGAACCTGCAGGCCATAGCCTGCCTCGACTACCAGTCGTTCCTCAATCTGTGCGTTGCATCCCACGCCAAAGATACCGTAGGTATACTTGCCGCCCGAGCGGAACGACATCACGGCATTACCCAGCATGTCGTAGGTGAGCGCCACACCCTTGTCGCCTTGCTTGATGATGTTGATCAGGCCAATGGGAAAGTCACTCTCCTCAGCCACGTTGAGGATGGCGGCAAACTGTACACCTCTGGCTCTCTTGGCCACATTCATCAATCCGGCAAATTGCAAGCCGTAGACATCCTTGGCGCAGTTGAATAACCCAGCCAATTGCATGCCGTATAGGTCGTGCGATACATTGAACAGCCCCGCGAGTTGCAGTCCGTAGGTATCCTGTGCGATATTGGTCAGTCCGCCCACCTGCAAGCCATATACATCTTTGGAGATATTAGTCAGTCCTGCAAGTTGCAAGCCGTAAGCATCCTGCGAGATGTTGGTCAGTCCGCTAATCTGTATTCCATATAGTTCCTTAGAGATATTAGTCAAGCCTGCAACCTGTATCGCTCTCGTATCTCTTGTGATGTTGCCCAACCCTGCTACTTGAATGCCCATCATCCCTCTCGAGATATTACCCAAGCCACTGACCTGTATACCGTAATAGGAACCGCCAGAGGTGTTCGAGAGCCCTGCGATAGCCACACCGCCACCCATGTCACCCACATGATTGCTGAGTCCGGCAATCTGCAGGCCATAGGCCTTCTCGCGCACCACGTTGCCCAGTGCGCCCAATGCCAGACTCTTCCTGTTGTTTGAGACACCTATAATATTGACCGAGGGTATCACCTCAGCAGCCTGCTTTCTTCTCGAAACAGCAACAGTGCGCAGGGTGTCTGCTTGCTCTTCGTTCCTCGACTCGGCCCTCATACCTGTCACCTTGACTTCGCTGAGTCGCATCGCGTCGTGATTCATTACGATGGTGCCGACATGGCCCACCTGGCACTGCCTATAGGCCGTTTTGTAGCCGATGTAAGAGACCTGCATGCGGTACTCCTCGTCCCTCTTGAGCGGTATGGAGAAGCAGCCCTCTTTGTCTGTCGTCGCTCCATTGACATACACCGAATCTGTCGTAAACACCTGCACATTGCAGTTCGGGATAGGCTCGCCCTTCACGTCCATCACCATGCCAGCAATGCCCAGCGATGCGTCCCTGTCTTTCTTCCTCTGTATGACGAAACACTCGGGTCTCTCCTTGGCCACGAAGGGCTTGCCCCACAAGATGTGGTCGATGGCCTCGGCCTGAGTGATGCCGCTGAGGTCAGTGCTCACCCTATGCTTTTCCGTCTCGCTCACCGAGAAGATGATACTCTTTCCACCCTGTTGCTCGATGAGTTGCAATGCCTTGGGCAGCGGCTCATCGAGCAGTTTCAGTGTAATGTTTCCCTGTGCTCTCACCCCCAATGCTGTGGCGAGCATTATCGCTATGCTCATCCACACCCTACACGCGGTAGTCCTCTTCTGTTTCATTCTGTCTGTTGCGTTTTTATTGTTCTTTATACCTAATACAACCGACACGGTGCATCGGGTACGGTCAGGACGCGCAAAATTACTGCATTTCCCCAGAAAGAAGATTATTTCACCGAGTTTTCTTCCCTTTCCGGCACTTTTCTCTTATTTTTGCAGCATTATAGTACGGAGACTAGATGGCACAACTCACGGAGAAACAGTTGGAGGATAAATTACGCTTTGCAGGCGAGACAATACCCTCCATGACGCGCCGCCGCGATGGGCACGACTACGAGGCACGACAAATGTACCTCATCACCATCACGGTAGAGGGGCGCCGTCCTCTACTGGGTCGTGTAGTAGGCAACCCTGAGGTAGCAGAAGGGGCAGCCGAAGCTCCACGCATCGAACTCTCGCCACTCGGCAAGGCAGTGGAACAGGATTGGATGGCCATCAGCCACTACCACCCCGAAGTGAAGGTCATCGCGCTGCAGATTATGCCCGACCATCTTCATAGCATCCTCTTCGTCAAGGAGCGTATGCCGCAACACCTGGGTCATGTCATCAAAGGCTTCAAGGCCAGCACTAACAAGGCATACCGAAGGCTCATAGAGCCCGCAACCACCGTCCACTCAGCTGCGACAGTGTCGCAGCCTACGGAAGATACAGCTTGCTCTACGGAAAGACCTGCCTCGCTGCGCCCCAAGCCCGACCGCAAGCATGGCCTGCTATGGAGCATAGGCTACACTGATGGCATCCTTGGCCGTAAGGGACAGCTCGACAACTGGCTTGTCTACTTGCGCGACAATCCCCGTCGCCTGCTCATGAAGCGACTCCACCCCGAATTCTTCCGTGTGCAGCGCCATGTGAAAGTGGGTGCCTATGAGTTCTCTGCCATCGGCAACCGCTACTTGCTGACTCATCCTGTACGCCTGCAGGTGCAATGCTCGCGCCGCCTCACCGAGGAGGAGATTGTGAGGCAGACAAACTACTACTTGGAAATGGCCAGACGTGGTGCTGTGCTGGTATCGCCTAGCATATCGCCAGGTGAAAAGGCCATCATGCGTGCAGCTTTCGATGCTGGCTATCCGCTCATCCTCTTGCAGGAGAATGGCTTCACCGACCTTGCCAAGCCTGGTGGTGCTCGCTTCGATGCCTGTGCCGAAGGTCGCCTGCTCATCCTCGCACCGTGGGAGCATCACAATCAGCGCCTTACCATCAATCGCAGTCAATGCCTCTCGCTCAATGAGATGGCACGGATAATCTGTGAATAGCGTTTTTCGAAAGTTCTGTTTGAGGCGAAGAGATAACACGAAACGCTCTCCCCCACCCTACATCCTATTCCTATACTCGCGGGGCGAGAGGCCGGTGACGCGCTTGAAGTATTTGCCGAAGACGGATTGGGAGGGGAAGTGCAGCGCGTCGGCAATCTGCTGGATGGTCATCGTGGTGGACGAGAGCAGGGCCTTACACTCGGTGATGACGTACTGCTCGATGAAGTCGAGCGCGGGGATGCCGTTCTTCTCCTTCACCACCGAGGAGAGGTACTTGACCGTCACGCACAGCTCATCGGCATAGAACGACACGTCGCGTGAGGTGCGGAAGTGGCGGTGCACGAGTTGTGTGAAGCGGGCATAGAGCTCGTCCTTGCGGCCCGAAGAGCTATCGAGCGAGGGATGCTTGGTATTGGAGAAACCGTAGAACACGGCTAGCGTGAGGTGCTTGGCCGCCTCGAGCTTATAGGCTGTCTGTCCACGGCGCATGAGGTCGAGCAGCATCTGCATGTAGAGGTTATAGACATACACCACGTCGCTCCCCTCCTGCAGGGCATTGTCGAGGATCGAGGTGCGCAGGGGATGCACACGGTCGGTGTTGAGAAACATGTTGTCCGTGAAGGCCTTCGAGTAGACCAGCGCCTTGTACTCCAGGTCGTCGGAGTGCTCGTGATACTGGTAGGTGGTGTCGGCCAAGATGGTGAGCACGGCAGGTGCCTTCACCGTGTACTCCTTCATGCCCACCGACACGCGCACCCAGCCCTTGTCGTAGATGATCATCGTGGTGACGTCGACCTTGAAGCAGCCCGTCGGGAGGTCCAGCATGGGGTGCTGGGGGATAACGATGACATCATTGCCGATGCGGTAGTGGGCGGGGGTGACGTCGTTGATACGCTCGCGCCAGCGGAGATAAGGGATTGTCTGTGCCATAGCCTGTTCGTACAAATAATATTCGCAAATGTACAAATAATTCTCCATCCCCTCGGCTTAAATTTCGTTAATAGCGGATGTTTGTGCCAATATCCAAGATGTTTTGTCCAATCCTCGTGCGCCCCTGACACAGAGGAGGCGCACGATGCCAAGTCCCGAGAAAAAAGCTGCTGAAGTACGCCATCGCCAGCTCGGCAAAAGAAGGGATTAACAAAGTTTAACTTTTTTCTTTCTTTCAGAAAAACAACAGTTTATCTTCCTGTGTATTGCGCAATTGAGTCTATCATAGGGGTCACAACTTATCCTTTTTTTACCTACTTTTGCTTTGCACAAAGCTCTATCGCGATGGGCAGAAACGAGGTTATTAGCCCCTCACAGAAGCAGTATTGATTGCTATATATTCATTATTCACTTAAACAAAAACAACGTATGTCAAAGACAGCACAAACATTGATTGACAAGGCTGCGAGCCTTGCTGAAGGAATGAAGAGAAACATGGACAAGGCGCAACAATTGGGCATCGACAACGCCTACATTGCCCGCCTCGAAGCCGAGATGGACACTCTGCGTGCCACCGACCGCGCCGTAGAGGAGGCTGCTGCCCACATCGCCGAACTTCGCGCCCAAAATAACGAGGCCATGCGCCTCTTGCGCGACGATGTGCAGAACGCCAAGAAAGCCGTCAAAGGCCGCTACGACAAACTCGACTGGCACACCTTCGGCATCGCCGACAAGCAGTAACACTGGCATCCACAGCAATCTCTAAAGACAACACGCCGCAGAGCACATGAAGATGCTTTGCGGCGTGCGTGTATGGTAAAGCTAGACTATCGGCATTTATCCCTCATCGCTATACCTCCCATTCGGGGCATTTATTCTTGGTCGGATATCCTATAGTCCCAACTCCTCAGTCTGTCGGCTTCTGTGATGGCGCGGAGCACTCGGCACGGGTTTCCCACTGCCACTACATTGTCGGGGATATCTTTCACCACGACGGATCCTGCGCCGATGACCACGTTGGACCCGATTGTGACTCCAGGCATCACCTGCACACCCGCTCCTATCCATACATCGTTGCCCACGGTGATGGGGTGCGCATACTCCAGCCCTTGATTGCGTCGCGATGCATCTATGGGATGGCCTGCCGTATAGAACCCGCAGTTGGGGGCTACGAACACGTTGTCGCCAAAGGTGACCTTCGCGCCATCCAGGATGACGGTGTTATGGTTGGCAAAGAAGTTGTCGCCCACCTCGATGTTGTAACCATAGTCACACCAAAAGGGGGCAATGATGCATGTGTTCTTGCCGACCTTCCCCAGCAAGCGACTCAGTAGCCCCTGCTGGCCCTCCTCGTCAGAGGGGCGCAGATGGTTGAAGTCATAGCATAGTTCCTTGGCCACCTTGCGCTCAGCCAGCAGTTCTTCGTCATAGTTGGCATCATACAGCATGTGGTGCTGCATCTTTTCCTTCTCAGTCATGTGCATATTGGTTTATTTCTACATTGCAAAGGTACGAATAAGCGAGCGAGAAATGAAACATTCCTATCTCAAAATATCGAGAAATCGTGGCCAAACATACAAACCGCGTTCGCAAATGTGCGAATCTTCTTGGGGTAAATAAGGCGTTAACACCGCAGAAAAGGAGAAACGTGCCAATTGTGGAGGATTTTGGGCCAATCTGTAAGGAATTTTCAGCATAATTTTGCACCGTCAAAAATGACGAGACAAGAACCTATGACACAGTACAAACTGAAGAAGACCAAGACCGAGGAGAGCATCATGAATGCTTATAAGAGGATGGAGGAGCGCATCGTGGCCAGTTACCTCGCTATAGAAAACTCCGTGGTGGGAGCATACAAGAAGATTGAGGATGACTTCGTGGAGCACTTCTTGGAGAAGGTGGAGGACGAAAATGCCGACGCGGTATGAAAGCGTCGGTTGCGACGACGGGAGGTTTATCTCCCCAAAGGAGTATTGCTTGCTGACTCTATACTCTAAACAGAACGAAAACGAAGAGAAACAGTAATAGTATTAACCAAATTAAAAAGTAAAAGAAAAATGAAGAAGATTTATTCGACCGCAGCCGCTCTGCTCATCGCATTGGCTGCATCGGCTCAGACAGACAAGAGAGAAGTGAGTGTCAACGACAGCATCGTGGCCGACACCATCATCGTCTACACCCTCAAGACTGGCAAGGTGGGCGAAGGCGTAGTGAAGGGCTACAAGGCCATCGAAGATGGCGTGGTAGGTGGCTACAAAGCTATCGAGAACGGTGTCGTAAAGGGTTACAAGAGGATCGAGGAGATGTTTGTACAGGCCTTCTTGAACCAGGAGGAGAATGTGGTAAAGAGAGAAAAGAAAGACAAGAAGAAATAAAGATACCCCCCCCGACAGAAAACATTTGATTCAAGCAATAATTATTAATTTTTTAATCTAAATCATTAACTATGAAAAAGTTTTTCATGACCCTCGCCCTCGCATTGGGCGTACTGAGCGTCGATGCTCAGAGCAAAGATTATGTAGACTATGAGCGTGGCTACCGCGCCGACATCGCCGTGAGCACCTCCATCTCGGAGCAGTACACCCTCAGCACCAGCCACGGCTTCAGCTTCGGCAACGGACTCTATGTGGGTGGTGGCGTAGGCTTCACCGCCGAGACCTTCCTCAACTTCGAGGACGCGCCCCACTACCTCGTGCCCCTGTTTGCCGATGTCAAGTACACCTTCCTCAACAAGCGCGTGTCGCCCTTCGTATCGGCTCGCGTGGGTGGTGTCTTCAACACCGAGTACAAGATGAACCGCATGCTCATCAACCCCATGGTAGGTATCAATGTGCGCCACTTCACCGTAGGCCTCGGCTACGAGCTGCAGCACGCCTTTAAGGGCGTCATCGAGAACAGCGCTTCGATGAACAACGTACACCTCCGCGTGGGCTACACGTTCTGATGCAGGCATTGTATAGTATTACCGAGAGAGGGTAGGGGAGTGACTCCCTATCCTCTCTTTTCGTTTATTTATGCAAGCGGTCGAGACTTTGCTTTTAAGAAACCCCTACTGCAGCATCCCCTCGCGATACATGCAGCGAAACTCCGTAGGGGTGTGCCCTGTGTGGCGGCGGAAGAAGCTGCACATGAAGGAGAGCGTGGGGAAGTTGTACTCGTAGCAGAGCTCCTTCATCGTCTTCTCAGTGTTCTTGAGCGATGACTTGAACTGCAAGAGCAGGATATCGTCAATCATCTCCTTGGGGCCTCGCCCATCGTACATGCGGCAGATGCGTCCCAGGTACTGGGGGCTGATGTGGAGCATGTCGGCATAGGCCTTCACCGAGTGTATCGTCTTGCTGTGCTGGCTGAGCAGCTGCATGAAATGCTTGAAGGCGCTCAGCGATGTGGTGCCTATCTCTTGTCTCTCGCTCTGCGTGCGGTGGCGGGGGCTCTTGTCGCGCATGCCCAGCATCAGGCAACGGAACACGCATACGCCCTGCTCGTACTTGCTCACCGTGTGCTCATCACTGAGCAGCATGTCGAGGAAGTTGTAGATGGAGTGGAACGACGACACGATGCTGTCGCGCTCTTGGAAGAGAAACTGCTGCACGGAGTCCTCGCCCTTGACATAAGGGAGTATCTGTGCCGCTGCATCGCGCAGCAGTTCCATGCGGGTGACGCAGATGAGCTTGGCCTCCCAGTCGGGCGAGGCCTCGGTGACCTGCATCATGCTGTTGGGCGGAATGATGAGGATGCTGTTGGGAGCGAGGTCATAGCTGTTGACATTCATCGTCACACGTGCCGTACCCCTCGTGCATAGCGCGATGCCCAGAAAGCGGGTCTCCTCCATGGCGCTGGTGATGTTGTCGCGCGTCAGCTGCAGCAGCGCATATCCGCAGTCTGTGTGGTGGTCTGTGTTCATTCCTTCAAGTAGGCTTCATTGATTACCGAATGTAAAGGTACTGACAATAAATGTTAAATCAAACCCGTGTTTCGATATCGGACATTTACGTGTAATTTTAGACAACCATCCGCAAGTATTTTTGTGGTACCTTCGCACAATAATAGGTAAAAAAGGTAAAAAGATTGTTACTATCGTAGAGAATAAGTAAAGATTGAAATGAAAGTATTGGTTGTTTGTAACAACGCATATATGCGTGGTAACGGGGTTTGCACTGCCGTGGTGTCATTGGTGAAGCGATTGAGAGAGAAGGGCATCGAAGTACGAGTGATGGCATGCGAGAACCCCGACCCCAAGGGCGAGCAGCCCGAGTATCGGCTCAGGCACTTCAAGTTCCCCTTCTTCGAGCCCATCATCCAGTCCAACGGCTTCAGATATGCCACATACAGCAATCGGGTGGCTACCGAGGCTATCCTTTGGGCCGATGTGGTGCACCTCTGTGAGGGATTCCCCTTAGAGGGCAAAGTGGCTCGCCTGGCTCAGAAACTGGGCAAGCCTTGTGTAGGCACCTATCACCTGTTCACCGAGAACATCATGGCCAACCTGGGTATGCGCAAGGCCCGCCTGCTCAACTATCTGGTAACCTTGTGGTGGCGCAAGGCGGTGTATGACCGCTGCACCCACGTGCACTGCCCCACGGAGACCGTGAGCCAGTACCTCCAGGAGAGAGGGTTCAAGTCGGAGATGCGCGTCATCACCAACGGTATGGAGATTCCTGCACAGCAGGTGATAGCCAATACTCCCCAGGAGGAGCCCATCGTGGTGCTCTGCATCGGCCGTCTGGCCAAGGAGAAGTCGCAAGAGACCCTATTAGAAGCGATGAAGTATTCCCGCCATGCCCATCGCATACAACTGCACTTCGCAGGCAAGGGCCCCTACCTGAAGAAGTACACCAAGATGGCCGACACGCTGGTGAAGGCGGGCACCCTGCGTCACACGCCCAGCTTCGGGTTCTACAATGCCGAGGAACTGAAGGCGCTGACACGCCAGGCCTACCTCTACATACACTGTGCGTGGGTCGAGGTGGAGGGTCTCTCGTGTGCCGAGGCCATCAGGGAGGGTGTGGTGCCCGTGATTGCCGAGGGCAAGCTCACCGCCACATCGCAGTTTGCCCTCGATGAGCTCAGCCTCTTCCCCGAGTCAGACGCGCGTGCCCTTGCCGAGCACATCGACTGGTGGATAGAGCATCCCGAGGAGCGCATGGTCATGGGCAAGCGCTATGCCGAGTCTATCCACAAGTACAATGCCGAGGATTCTACCCGCCAGATTATCCAGATGTATAAAGACAGTATCGCACGATGAGACGCCTACGCCTGCTCTGCATCGCCGCAGCCTCGCTGCTCTTGAGTGCCTGCTCCGTATCGCGCCATGCGGCCCTGCCCGAATATCCCACGATAGGCCCCGAACACAATCACCAAGGCATTCTGGAGGAGTGCATCTACGACTGCTCCGTCAAGGGTCCGCGCGAGCGCCGCATGCTCGTGTACCTCCCGGCAGAGTATTACGACACCACGGCCCACTACCCCGTCTTCTACCTCCTGCATGGTGCCCGTGGCAACGAGACCTCGTGGATAGAGAAGGGCAACCTGCTGCACAACATCGACAGCCTCACCACGCACGGACTGATGGAAAAGAGCATCGTGGTGCTGCCCAACACCAACCAGCACCGCAGCGACCGCGACTATGGCAAGTCGCGCATCAAGGGAGCCATAGAGTCATTCTTCGAGAACGACGGCATGGTGGAGTATGCCTTCGTGAGCGATGTGGTGAGTCATGTCGACAGCGCCTACCGCACCATCCCCGAGAAGTCGGCCCGCGCCATCGGCGGGCTCTCGATAGGGGCGCTGCAGTCTATCCACATCACGGCCAACCACCCCGACCTGTTCGACTACGTGGGACTCTTCTCCTCCATGGTGCATCCCGTGCCCCACCCCAGCACCCATGCCACCTTCTACCGCGGACTGAAGCGCAAGCACAAGGCACAGTTTGCCGATGCCCCCGAACTCTATTGGGTGATGATAGGCAAGACCGACTTCTTCTACCCCCGCATGATAGCCTACCACCACTACCTCACCCGCAACGGATACCCCCACGAGTACCTCACCACACCGGGTGGTCATCAGTGGTACAACTGGGAGGAGTACTGCAACCTCTTCATGCAGCGGCTGTGGAAATAATATTTAGGCTATAAGATAAATAACGTGAGTCCGATATAAAAAATCATTTAATAAAAACATCCAACTAACTGTCCCTCTGTTTATAGAGGGACGAGCGAAATGAAATGAAGCGGAGGGAGTTACAAGCGTAGCGCGTAGTGATTCAAATCTGCAATATGTTTCTGCTCCGCACTTCGTTTGGAACGCCCCCGCCCCTTTGGGGCACCCACGACTCCGTCGTGCAAGGCACTGCACTCCCCTCTCTCAGCACGGCTTGCCATTGAGGCAACCCTCTGAAGGCTTCGTTCGCTATAAACAGAGGGGGAGTTAGTAGAACGCACACAATAAGCATGGTAAGAATGTCGCTTATATCGAACTCACGTTAAACAGAAGAGCGAGTGCACTCGCTCTTCTGTTTTGTCAATGATATAGCTATCTTCCTAAACACCTCTTGGCCTACCTCTCCGAGATGAGCAGCAGTTTGTCGCCTGCCTGCAGGTGGAGCGAGCCGTTGGGCACGAGGAACTCGGTGCCGCGCTTGACAATCATCACCAGGGCTCCGTCGGGGAGGACGATCTCCTTGAGCGTGTCACCATCGGTGAGCATGTCGGGGGTGATGGTGAGGTCGGTAAGATCGGTGTCAATCTCGTCGGGGAGCTCCACGCCGAAGTCGTTGCCGGTCTTCTCCATCGGGGCAGAGAGGCCCAGCTTGCGGGCGAAGAAGGGGAGCGTGGTGCCCTGTAGGATGAGCGAGAGCAGGGTGATGAAGAAGACGATGTTGAAGATCTGATTTGAGCCCTCGATGCCAGCTACCACGGGGTAGGTGGCGAAGATGATGGGCACGGCACCGCGCAGGCCTACCCACGAGATGTAGAGGCGCGAGCGGCCTGTGAGCCAGCGGAAGGGGAGCAGGCTGATGAGCACGCTGAGGGGGCGGCCCACAAGAATCATGAACACACCGATGAGCAGCGCCACGGGAGCCACGCCGAGCATCTCCTTGGGGTTGACGAGCAGACCGAGGAGGATGAACATCACGATCTGGAACAGCCACGTCAGTCCGTCAAAGAAGGTGGCCACCTCCTTGCGGTTGGCAATCTTGGAGTTGCCGATGATCATACCGGCGATGTATACCGCCAGGTAGCCATTGCCCTTGAAGAGATCGGTGAAGGCAAAGGTGAAGAAGGCTACCGCAAGCATGAAGACGGAGTAGAGCGACTTGTTGTCGAGGTTGAGCTTGTTGATGATATATACCGCCAGTTTGCCTACTCCGTAGCCGATGGCACCGCCAAAGAGGAACTGCTGTCCGAAGGAGAGAAGTATGCTGCCCGCACCGCTCACCTCGCCCCCGATAAACTGGATGATGACGATGGTGAGCATATAGGCCATGGGGTCGTTACTACCGCTCTCGAGCTCAAGCATGGGGCGCAGGTTGTGCTTGAGGTTGATGTTCTGCGAGCGTAGGATGGCAAACACCGAGGCCGAGTCGGTCGACGACATCGTGGCTGCCAGCAGCAGCGAGGGCAAGAAGGCAAAGCCTACGCTGCTCCACTCCATGCCCGAGAGCCACCACACGAACACGCCCGTGAAGAGGGCCGTGAGCAGCACGCCCACCGTGGAGAGCACCAGTCCAGGGCCGAGTACGGGCTTGATCTCGGCAAACTTGGTGTCCATACCGCCCGAGAAGAGGATGATACACAAGGCTATCATACCCACAAACTGGGCACCGCGCATGTCGTCGAACTGGATGCCGAGGCCATCGCTGCCGAAGAGCATACCCACGAAGAGGAACAGCAACAGGGTGGGCACACCGAAGCGCGCACTGGTCTTGCTCACTGCAATGCTCACAAAGAGCAGTATGGAGCCGATGAGGAGGATGTTTCCTGAGGTGAGGAGGGTCATGTTATTGAATTCTGAATTTTAAATTTTGAATTATGAATTCTGGAAGTAACTAAAAGGCACTGTCCCCACTCCCCCTCTGTTTATAGAGGGGGTGTCGCGAAGCGACGGGGGCGTTATAAGCGTAGCGCGTAGTGATTCTGCTCCGCACTTCGTTTGGAACTCCCTCCGCCCTTCGGGCTCGTCCCTCTATAAACAGAGGGACAGTTTGCAGTGCTTTTGAGGTTTGTTCTTTCAATTTTCAATTTACTTACAGCGCCATCAGCACCAATATCTGTGTCGTCACCACGCGGAGGAACATCGTGAGCGGGTACACCGTAGAGTAGGCTACCGAGGCCTGGTTGTTGCCACAGATCTCGTTGCTATAGGCCAAGGCGGGAGGGTTGGTCATGGTACCCGAGATGAGCCCTGTGATGGTGAAGAAACTCAATTTGCACACCTTACGTGCAATGAAACCGATGATGATGCAGGGAATGACGGTGATGAGGAATCCATAGAGCACCCACCAGTATCCTCCATTCATGATGGTGTCGACAAATCCGTCGCCTGCTCCTATGCCCACTACGGCGAGGAACAGCGTGATACCTATCTGACGTATCATCTTGTTGGCCGACGAGGTGGTGTAGGTCACTAACTTCATCTGCGGGCCAAACTTGCTGATGAGGATACTCACGATGAGCGGACCACCAGCCAAGCCGAGTTTCACGGGCACAGGCACATTGGGGATGAAGATGGGCAGTGAGCCGAGCACCACACCCAGCGCGATGCCGAGGAAGATGGCGGTGAGGTTGGGTTCCTCAAGATGTTTTACGGAGTTACCCATGAGTTTGCCGATCTTCTGTATGCTGTCGGGCTTGCCCACCACGATTACGCGGTCACCCAGTTGGAGCAGCAGGTGAGGGTCGGCCATGAGGTCGACGCCCGCACGAGTGATGCGCGAGATGGTCACATTGAAGGTCTGGCGCAATTTCAAATCGCCCAAGCGCTTGCCGTTGATGCGGGGGTTGGTGATGACGAAGCGCTCAGCCGTGAGGTTGTTGGCCTCGATGGCATCCCATTCGGCCATGTTCATGTCGATACGCGGACCGATGAGCAGCGTGAGCGCCTCTACTTCGAGCGGAGTGGCCACGAGAAACAGTTTGTCGCCCATGCCCAGTGTCGTGTTCGACTCGGCCAGTTCGATGTCGTGGGTGCGCTCGTGCAGCACGCGAGTGATCACACACTTGCGGCCAAAGAGTTCCTGTATCTCGCGGATGGTGTGTCCGCACACCGAGTCGTTGTGCACCTCGAGAGTGACCGCGTCGAGGTGCTCGGCATTCTCCTTGTTGCGCTCCATCAGGATGCGGCGTTCGTTGTCGAAGTTGACGCGGAAGAGGCGCTTGAGCAGGATGATGGTGAGGATGACACCCACCACACCGAGGGGATAGGTCACAGCATAGCCCTGCGCGATGGTCGTGTTGGTCTGCCCCGTCATGTCGTAGAAGGTCTGCTGTGCAGCACCCATACCGGGTGTGTTGGTCACCGCACCGCTGAGCACACCCACCATATCGACAAGATCGGTGCCTGTGATGAGGTGGATGACATAGGCCGTGCAGCAGGCGAGCAGCACGGAGCCCACGGCCAGCATATTGAGCGTGATGCCTCCCTTGCGGAACGACGAGAAGAATCCCGGTCCCACCTCCAAGCCGATGGAGTAGATGAAGAGGATGAGGCCAAACTCCTTGACGAAGTGAGCCGTTGTCGGGTCGAGCAGGAATCCGAAGTGTCCCGCCACGATACCCACAAAGAGTATCCACGTCACACCCAGCGACACGCTGCCAAACTTGATCCGATTGAGTCCGAGGCCTATGGCGATGACCATAGCCACGATGAACACCGAGTGGGCCACGCCACTACCGGTAAAGAGGTTTACCAACCATTCCATGATGATGTGTTTTTTATATCTTAACGATTATCTGTAACCATTGTTGGGACGATGCGACATCCTTTCGCACTGCAAAATTCGCTCTTTCCGATGGTCTGAGAAAGAAAACCATCCGCTTTTTATCCGTCCCTCACCACCCAAATCGCCACTACAAGGCCATACACCACCCATCAGGTGCAAAAATGTCAAGCGCAGTTGCTAAATAGCGGTGATAGGGGCATCACCCAAATGAAAATCCCCGACGCCACATCACGTGGAATCGGGGAGACTAACCCTTAAAGATATAAATGGACAAGAATCCTATGTGGATGATAGGCTATCCAATTACCTGACACCTGAGGTCAGAGGGCACATACGAGATATGAATCCAGCGGCCATCGCCCTCCCAGATGAGTTGCGTGAAGCGTATCTGCCCTTGTTGCTGCATCTGCTGGATGAGCTTGAACAGACGGCGATGGTCGGCTCGGTTACCAGCGATGATATCGGCTGCGCAACCGAGCATGTGGTGGCTGTTCTTCACACCCCCGATGAGGGTGTTGAGTTCCTTGCAGCGGTAGCCCGAGGACACCACGATGGGCTCGCCCCACGCTTCGCGGATGGGGTCAAGGAGTTGGTCTACGAGTACGTGCAACAGGTGGTATGCACACTTCGACGGGCGATTGTCGATACCCTCGCGCAGCGCGGTAGCGCTGGCGCACAATTCGTTTATGGTAAAATATTTCATAGATTTTCAACTGAAATTATTTTTTATTAAACCACAGATTAACTTCGTTGAACCTCGGCTGCACTCGCAGAGCATTAACAAGCAAGCTTACATGCGCTCGTTGGCACGAGGTTTGTCACAGATTACACAGATTAGACATATCGTTTCACTTATGCCTACCATCCGGAGGCCACATACGAGTGTTAACGATGTATGAAATCTGTGAAATCCGTTATATCTGTTGACAGACAAAAAAGAAATCTGTGTCAATCCGAGTAATCTGTGGTTAAATTAAAATTCATGCGATTAAGGTGAGTGCGCCGCCGATGAGCAGCAGCGCACGAAAAAGGGAGACCCCTCCCGTCCTCCCCTCTATGGGAGGAGTTTCATACATCGCGGGAGATGAGTGCGTTTTCATACTGGCAATGCATTATGTTTGCAGCGATGATTGAGTCCTCCCCCCTGGGGGAGTTAGAGGGGGCCTCTTCTTTTGTGCATGAGGCTACGCCCAAGGCACCAGCAAGGGCAGTGAGTACGGTGATTACGATCTTCAAGATGGTTTTCCAGTCGGTTTTCATAGGTTTTGAGTTTTAGAGAGATTAAGTTTTTGAATTATTACCCCCTCCGCGCCGCTCCATTACATTACGCTATTATAACCCCTTCGGGGACTCCTTTGGGAAACTAAAGTTCCCGTCGTCGCAACCGACGCTAATACTCCGCGTCGGCGTCCCCCTTAAAGG
>JAFZFN010000001.1 GCA_017555875.1 Bacteroidaceae bacterium | reverse complement strand
GTTGGGTTCGGGGCTGGGGCCGAGGTTGTACAATGTCTGGAGGAAACGGAATGAGGTCTTGGTTACCTTGGTGCGACCGTCGTTGAAACGACCACCGATAGCCTCAGTTACCCATGTGGGGTCACCAGCGAAGATGTCGTTGTATGACTGGGGACGGAGGTGACGAACCATACGGAGCTTGATTACGAACTGGTCGATGAGCTCCTGTGCGAATACCTCATTGATCTTACCGTGAGCCAAATCGTACTCGATGAAGATATCGAGGAATGAAGATACGTTACCGAGTGACATAGCAGCACCGTCCTGCTCCTTAACAGCAGCGAGGTATGCCATGTATACCCACTGTACAGCCTCCTGAGCTGATGTAGCGGGGCGGCTGAGGTCGAGACCGTAGTACTCACCCATCACCTTGATCTCCTTGAGGGCCTTGATCTGCTCAGTTACCTCTTCGCGAAGACGGATGTTAGCGTCGGTCATAGGACCAGTGATGTTGCGCTTATCCTCTTCCTTGGCAGCGATCAAGCGGTCGATACCATAGAGGGCAAGACGACGGTAGTCACCGATGATACGGCCACGAGCGTAGTTGTCGGGCAAACCGGTGATGAAGCCGAGTGAACGGAATGTACGAATCTCCTCAGTGTAAGCATCGAACACACCGTCGTTGTGTGACTTGCGGTAGTGTGTGAAGATATCCTTTACCTTCTCGTCGATCTCAAGACCATTCTCGTGGCAAGCCTTAGCTACTACGTTGATACCACCGAAGGGCTTGATTGAGCGCTTCAGGAGCTCGTCGGTCTGGAGACCTACGATGAGCTCGTTCTCCTGGTCGATGTAGCCAGCCTTATGAGATGTGATGGTTGATACTGTTACGTTGTCGAGCGAACGTACACCGCCGTTGTTGCGCTCCTCCTCGAGAGCCTTCAAGCAGAGGTTCCAGAGGTTTGTAGTACGCACTGTGGGGCCCTGCAAGAATGAGGCGTCACCAGTGTAAGGAGCGATGTTTGCACTAACGAAATCAGCTACGTTGATTTCCTTGTTCCAAAGTCCTGTGATGAAATTCTGTTCCATAGTGATTGATATTTTTATGGTTTTTCGTGTCTCTAAGATATCCTTTGCAGTGCTAGCATTGCTTGCCGCTGCAAATCTTTTGCAAAGGTACTATATTTTTCGCACTCTACGCTAATAATACCATAGGTATTTTATGCTGTTTGGCATATTTTATGACTATCAAGCCATAGATGCTGTCTATATTGTAAGGTAGACATGTCGGTCTTTCTCCTTAGCGGTGTAGGTTGGGTTGTATTAATAAAAAAGTGAGAGACCTACAATTGATGTAAGTCTCTCATATTTTTCGTATGCGACAATCTTCGATTATGCCTCAGCGGGGATAACAGAAACGAAGCTCTTGTCGTTACGGCCTCTCTTGAACTGTACGGTGCCGTCAACGAGTGCGTAGAGGGTGTGGTCTGAACCCATACCCATGTTCTCACCGGGATGGTGTACTGTACCTCTCTGACGTACGATGATGTTACCAGCCTTACATACCTGGCCACCGAAAATCTTAACACCAAGTCGCTTGCTAGCTGATTCGCGACCGTTCTTAGAACTACCTACTCCTTTTTTATGTGCCATGATGCAAAAATGTTTTAAGGGTTAAGCAATAACTTCTTTAATTACAATCTCAGAGAACTGCTGACGGTGACCGTTCAACTTGCGGTAGCCTTTTCTTCTCTTCTTGTGGAAGACAAGAACCTTCTCGCCCTTTACGAGCTCGCTCTTTACCTCAGCTACTACCTTTGCGCCCTCAACAGTGGGAAGACCTACGGTGATAGCACCATCCTTCTCTACCAAGAGAACCTTCTCGAATTCAACCGTTGCACCATTCTCAACGTTTTGAATGTGGTGAACAAACAACTTCTTGCCAGCCTCGGCCTTGAATTGCTGTCCGTTAATTTCTACAATTGCGTACATTAAATTATGAAACTTTAAAAGTTTTCCGGGAGGTGTGTCGCAACCATTGCAACCGCTTCTTCGGACCCCTTCGGACTAATCGGCTGCAAAATTACTGCTTTTATTTGACGTGGCAAAGTTTTTTTGTAAAAAAAATAGCGACACGTATCACGCGTCGCTATTATATAATAAGGAGTGTCAAGGATTACTTGATGCCGAGCTTCTTACGGATATCCTTGGGGATGGCGTTCTTGTGAACCACGATGTTCATGGTTTTGTAGCGAACAAATGCCTTCGAAGCATACCAGATACCCTTGTAGGCACCGCTCTCGCCCCATGAGTTCTTCACCATGTAATACTCAGTGCCGTTCTGGTCCTTAGCGATACCGTAGATGAGCATGCCATGGTCATCGGTGGTCTCCCAGTTATCGTACGCGAGCTGACGCTCCTCCTGTGTGCACCACTTCTCTGTTGAGGGTCTGGGGGTAGTTTTCTTCTCCTCCTCGCTCAACTTGAGCCATCTTGCCATATCAGATCCTTCGAGGTCTGCGCTCTTGTTCTTGTCGGGCATTGTAGCCACGCCGTTGCGTGTGAAGCCGTTCTCGCTCACGTCAGAGCCCCATGCGATGGTGTATCCCTCCATGATAGCGTTGTCAAACACCTGCATGAACTCGTCGATGGGGAGGTTGTATGACTGTGCCCAACGCCAGTTGTCCTGGATCTCAAGCACAAACGGTGTGTAGAAGGGGTGGTGAGTGTACGATGTCAATGAGATGTAGTCAGAGGCGTTGAGGCCAGTAGACTCGTAGAATGACTTCGGTGTATACTCCTTGCCGTTGTAGGTGAATGTCTCGGGGCGTACGCCGAGGTAGATGTCGTGGATAGCCTCGATAGCCTTCTTCCAGAGCATGTTACCCTCGCTGTCGCTCTGCAAGCTGCGGTGCTTGCCCTTGGCAATGGCTGCTACTACTGCATCGCTCACTGCTGAGAGCTCGTTGTGGTTGCTGAGAGTCTCACCATACATCACGCCAGGACGCATCTCCTCTTCGGGAACGAGACCAAACTGCTCCATGCCGTAGATTACATCATAGAATGAGCCACCCTGTGAGAAAGAAATGTCTCCATGAGTGCGTACTGCCTTGTCTGCACGGTCGAGGTAGGTGTTGTGTACGATGTACATCTCTGAGAAGTCATACTCGCCCTTGCCCATGCGGAGCAACTCTGACTCGATGAACGAGAGGCTTGAGTAGCACCAGCAGGTACCGGCACGATTCTGATTCTTGATAGAGGTGATGGGGTTCTCCTTCACGGTGGTGAATACGAAGCCCTCCTCATTTTGCGCTGTAGCACCGAAAGCCATCAAGCCTGCGAGTGCAAGTGAAAAGATTCGTTTTGTCATAATCGTTTTTTGTTTGTATTAGGTTGGTGAATAGTTATCTTCGCTTGCAAAGATAATGATAATTTGTTAGATAACGAAATTTTAGTGCCTCGTATAAGACCGACAGGTTGTTTTTTATTGTTTTATTCAGAATAAATCTGTATGTTTGCATCCAAACTACAACAATTATTCTTCTTATGAATACCTACGGTCTCGTTGGATATCCCCTTGGTCACTCCTTCTCGAAAGGCTATTTTACCGATTTCTTTGCCCTACATGGCTTTGATGCGGTGTATGAGAACTTCGAGCTTGCTAGTATTGACCAGTTGCCAGCCATGTTGGCATCTGTACCTGCTTTATGCGGTTTCAATGTCACCATCCCCTACAAGCAGCAGGTGATTGACTATCTTGACGAGTTGGATGCTGCAGCCCAAGCCATCGGAGCTGTCAACGTGGTCAAGGTCATGCGTCTTGATGGAGCAACCCATCTCAAGGGGTACAACACTGATCATATCGGTTTTGCCGACTCCATACGTCCTCTTCTCCAGCCTCACCACACGCGTGCCCTTATCTTGGGCACAGGTGGGGCCTCCAAGGCTGTGGCCTATGCGCTCGGCCAATTGGGGTTTTCCGTTCGTTTCGTCTCGCGCACTCCTCGCGATGGAGTCATCGCCTACGATCAGCTCACGCCTGAGGTGATGGCTCAGCATACAGTCATTGTCAACACCACCCCCTTGGGCATGCACCCCAATGTCGATGAGTGTCCTCCGATAGATTACGCGCAGCTCACTCCTCGTCACCTGCTTTATGATGTCATCTATAATCCTTCCAAGACGCTCTTCCTCCAGCGCGGCGAAGCTGCTGGCGCCACCATCTGCAATGGCATGGACATGCTCATTGGACAAGCCAAGGCGGCGTGGGAGATATGGGGAGAGGGAAAGACGAAGAGTGAATAACGAAGACGAAATTTGTCATCCGGAAGGATGCGTTAGCCACAATATAGATAAAGCCTGTCGTTGTTGACAGGCTTTTATTCTTTTAGAAGGAAAACTCCTCAGTTTTCGTTTTTCTTCATCGTCTTCGTGAAAGCTTTGATTAAAGCTTATTCCCCGCCTTGGGAAAGATCACCGTAGGACGGAACTCGCGAGCCTCCTCAGGAGTCATCTGTGCATAGGCCATGATGATGACCACATCGTCGGGTTGCACCAAGCGTGCCGCAGCACCGTTGAGACAAATCTGTCCCTTGCCGCGCTCCCCTTTGATGATATAGGTGACAAAGCGCTCTCCATTGTTGTTGTTCACGATGTGCACCTGTTCGCCCTCCATCATGCCTGCGGCATCCATCAGGTCTTCGTCAATGGTGATGCTACCCATGTAATTAAGGTTGGCCTCGGTGACACGGGCGCAATGTATCTTCGATTTTAGTAAAGTAATCAACATATTGTATTATTGTTTTTTTTGGAGTATAGTCGCTCTGCATAAAGGAGGTGGTCGTTCCGATCTTGGAGATAATCACCCAATGTCCTTTCGCACGTTCAATACTATCAGCCTCTATCTCCTTCTATTATTTTTCTATCTCCTTCTATTTTTTCTATCTCTTTCTATCTCCCTCTATCTCCTCAATTTACTTATATCGGATATTGTCAATCAACCGCACCTTACCACAATACACGGTGATGCATCCCACGATATATGGAGCATCGTCCCATGTCGATACAGGCTGCAAGGTCTTTCCATCAACCACCTCATAGTATTCCAGCTCCAGTCCTTCGGTGGCGGCAATAGCCTCCTCCACCATCTGCTTGGTTTCGCTCAATGTGTGACACTTGGCATACTCTACGCTATCGAAGAGTGCCTTCGAGATGGCCAGTGCTGTACGACGCTGCTCGTCGCTGAGCAAGGCGTTGCGGCTACTCAGTGCCAGCCCATCATGCTCGCGAACGATGGGGCAACCCACAATCTCGAGCTTGAAGTCCATCTGACGCACCATCTCGCGTATGATGGCCAACTGCTGGAAGTCCTTCTCTCCGAAATAGGCACGGTCAGGCTCCACATACATGAACAGCTTGCTCACGATCTGTGCCACACCATTGAAGTGTCCGGGGCGATAGATGCCCTCCATGACCTTGTCGAGTGGGGTGAAGTCAAATACGCGAGTATCCTCCTCGGGGTATACCTCCTCTACAGAAGGGGCAAACACGCAACTGGCTCCGAGGCGTTCGAGCAACTGGCAGTCGGCCTCCAAGGTACGGGGGTAACGCTCGAGGTCGCCCTTGTCGTTAAACTGGGTAGGGTTGACAAATACGCTGACCACGGTGACGCCATTCTCGGCCACGCTACGCTCCACGAGCGAGGCATGTCCCTCGTGCAGTGCACCCATTGTGGGCACCAACCCCACACTCTTACCCTCTGCACGAGCCTGTGCGAGGTATGAGCGCAGCTCACTTATCGTATCAACAACTAACATGGGGATATTGAGTCTTTTCTTGTTCTTCGAGATTCTTGTTAAAAAAGAAAAGTCACAGCGCCGCTGAGACTTTCCTTATCGGCTGAGCCGAAAGCGGGACTCGAACCCGCGACCTACGCATTACGAATGCGTTGCTCTACCAACTGAGCTATTTCGGCAAACGCGGCGCAAAAGTAATACTTTTTTTTTAATTGGCGAAGCTAATAGCAAAAAAAATAGCCTTTATCCATTAGCTTTGGCGATAGACCATTGGTGGCGTTTTTATAAGTCACCCCTCCTTGGAGGGGCAAGGGGGAGGCCCCATCTACATGCACGACAGGTATCGTTCGCCTCCGTCGGGCAATATCACCACGATGATCTTCCCTTCATATTCTCTCCTCATGGCCACCCGTCGTGCAGCACACAGCGCCGCACCACTGCTGATGCCCACAAGCAGACCCTCTAGTGTGGCCAGCTCGCGTAGGGCTTCCATGGCATCGGTCTCGGTGATGCCTATCACCTCGTCCACCACTCCTGCATCATAGTTCTCGGGGATAAAGTTTGCCCCGATGCCCTGTAGCCCATGCGGTGCAGCCTTTCCTCCCGTGAGCAGTGGCGATGCAGCTGGCTCCACAGCTATGATCCTCACATCGGGATTGCGCTGTTTCAGTGCGCGTCCCACACCACTGATGGTGCCTCCCGTGCCTACACCCGCCACCACCGCGGCCACCTGTCCGTCGGTGTCGTTCCATATCTCCCTTCCTGTCGTCAGTTCATGTGCGAGTGGGTTGGCTCTATTTGCAAACTGCATAGGGATGAAGCTGTTGGGTATTTCTTTCCGTAGCTCCTCCGCTCGGGCTATGCTTCCCGCCATGCCCTTGCTCCCTTCGGTGAGCACGAGCTCTGCTCCATAGGCGGCAAGCAGCTTGCGGCGCTCCATGCTCATCGTGTCGGGCATGGTGAGAACGAGCCTGTATCCCTTCACTGCGGCCACCATGGCCAGTCCGATGCCCGTGTTGCCACTCGTGGGCTCTATGATGGTGCTTCCAGCCTTCAGCTGTCCGCGTCGCTCGGCATCCTCAATCATAGCCAACGCAGCGCGTGCCTTCACGCTACCGCTAGGGTTCATCATCTCCACTTTAGCCACCAGTCGGGCGGCCAGGCCATGTCTCTCTCCGTATCGAGTGAGCTCCACCAGTGGGGTCTTGCCCACTAGTCGGGTTATGTCTGCTGCGATGTTCATGCTACACCTTTATTATATATAGTGCGAAAATACTGCATTTTCTTTACTCGTACAAACATTCTTCCCTCAGAGTTTGTTTGCATAGACAAACCTTTAACCCCTTATATCGTATAATTAGGTATGAATACAATGGCAAAAAAGATTCTTATCGGTTGTGCAGCCCTCTGTGGCGGTGCAGCATCGTCAGTAGCCTGCACGGGCATCTCGCTCACGGCCAAGGATGGCAGTTATGTGCAGGCACGCACCATCGAAGGAGCCGCATTGAAGCTCATCAGCGAGTATGTCATCATCCCCCGTGGCCACGAGATGCAGTCCTACACCCCCAACGCCCTCAACGGACTCAAGTTCACCGCCAAGTATGGTGTTGTGGGCCTATGCGTGGTGCAGAAGGAATTCATTGCCGAAGGCATCAATGAGGCAGGCCTCTCCACAGGTCTCTTCTTCTTTCCTAGCTATGGCAGCTACCTCCCCTACAACCCTTCCGAGGCCTCGCATAGTGTGGGCGACCTTCAGCTCAATGCCTGGATGTTGTCACAGTTTGCCACCGTTGATGAGGTGATGCAAGCCATCAACTCCGGCAAGGTCCGCGTCGTTGGTCTCGATGCCGATGCTGTGGTACACTACCGTATCGGCGACAAGAGTGGTCGTCAGGTGGTGCTCGAGTTTATCGACGGTGTTCCCCATTTCTATGAGAATACCGTGGGAGTCATCACCAATTCGCCCGGCTTTCCCTGGCACTTGGCCAATCTGAACAACTACGTGAACCTCTTCCCGGGCAGTGCCCCCAACCAACTACTTGGCGAGCAAGCGTTGAGTCCCTTTGGGGGTAACTCGGGAATGCTCGGTCTTCCTGGCGACGCTACACCTCCCTCACGTTTCGTGCGTGCCGCCTTCTTCCGTAACACTGCGCCCCAGCAGCCCGATGCCTTCAGCACAGTCACCCAGTGCTTCCACATCCTCAACAACTTTGACATCCCTATCGGCATCGAGCACAAGCCTGGTCAGGGCCCCGACATCCCCAGTGCCACACAGTGGACATCGGCCATCGACCTGACCAATGGCAAGGTCTACTACAAGACCTCCTATAACAACAACATCCGCTGCATCGATGTCAGCAACATCGACTTCGCTCAGGTCAAGTATCAGTGGCACCCGATGGACAAGAGTGAGGTACAACCCGTCGAGATGATTACCGTTCGATGAATTCAACTGTTAGCTTTTAACCCTTAACCGTTAACCGTTAACTCCTAACTCCTAGCCAACAAATCCCATGACCCTCAAGCGCTTCCTTTTCCCCACCTATGCCGACAGTTCCGCGGCCTACTCCGTGCTGCTCCTCGCGCTACGTGTCCTCTTTGGGGTGTTATTTCTCAGTCACGGATACGACAAGCTCATGGCCCACGCCACGATGGCCCCTCTCTTTGCCGACCCCTTCGGCATGGGCAGCACCATCTCGTTTTGGATGGTCGTGTTTGCTGAGGTCGTCTGTTCCTTTGCCGTCATCCTCGGCATCCTGCAACGTCTGGCCGTCATCCCCATGATTGTGGCCATGTGTGTAGCCTTCTTTGTCGTTCATGGTGGCGACCCCTTTGCCCTCAGGGAGCCCTCGTTCATCTACCTCATGGTGTTTCTCCTCCTCCTTTTCACAGGGCCAGGACGTCTCTCATTCGATGCCGTCATCGGCAACGAGATCTTCAGCGACCGCGACGCCTAGTCGTCTCCCAATCAATAAAGCCCCAGCAATGCTGAGGCTTTATTAGTAAGAATTAGTGTTGAACCGAAGGTCGACGCCCGTAGGGGCTGAAGTCAATGTTTAGTGTTGAGTGTAGAATGACCAGAGGCGCAAGAGCGCAGTTCCTTGCAAAAATCTGTGTCTACTGTAAATTGTAAAATTATTCAATAGTACATAAATCGTAAATTGTACATTGTCAAATTGTAAATCAGAGTAATCCTTTAGATTTGCGCGTTTGCTATGAAATCATAAATCCAAACCTCACTCATAGTGGAAATCACCAAACTCACTATGTATGTCGAGCTGCTTCTTGTCGCTAGCCTCCACGCGACCCACGATCTGAGCGTCGATACCAAAGCTCTTGCTGATCTCGATGATGCGCTCAGCCTTGTCGGCAGGGAGGTAGATCTCCATGCGGTGACCCATGTTAAACACCTTATACATCTCCGCCCAGTCCGTATGGCTCTCCTCGTGGATGGTCTTAAACAAGGGAGGCACGGGGAACATGTTATCCTTGATGATGTGCAGCTTGTCGATGAAGTGCAGGATCTTCGTCTGTGCACCACCCGAGCAGTGCACCATGCCATGGATGTCGCTGCGCATCTCGTTCAGGATCTGTTTGATGACAGGAGCATAGGTGCGGGTGGGGGAGAGCACCAGCTTGCCCGCATCGATGGGGCTACCCTCTACCGTGTCGGTGAGGTGCTTTGTGCCTGAGTATACCAACTCGTCGGGTACCGCGCGGTCATAGCTCTCGGGGTACTTCTCTGCCAGATACTTGGCAAACACGTCGTGGCGGGCGCTGGTCAGTCCATTGCTACCCATGCCACCATTATATTCCTTCTCATAGGTGGCCTGTCCGTACGAAGCCAATCCCACGATCACGTCGCCAGCCTGTATGTTACCATTGTCGATGACATCGCTGCGCTTCATGCGGCAGGTCACCGTGCTGTCCACGATGATGGTGCGCACCAGGTCGCCCACGTCAGCCGTCTCGCCACCTGTGGCATACACGCCCACGCCCATCTCTCTCAGCTCGGCCAGCAGCTCATCGGTGCCGTTGATGATAGCCGATATCACCTCGCCAGGGATCAGCAACTTGTTTCTTCCGATGGTCGATGACACCAATATATTATCCGTAGCGCCCACACACAGCAGGTCGTCGATGTTCATGATCAGCGCATCCTGTGCGATGCCCTTCCACACGCTCAGGTCGCCCGTCTCCTTCCAGTAGAGGTAGGCCAGCGACGACTTGGTGCCAGCGCCGTCGGCATGCATGATGTTGCAGTACTCCTCATCGCCGCCCAGCAGGTCGGGGATGATCTTGCAGAATGCTTTAGGGAAAATACCTTTGTCGATGTTTTTGATTGCGTTATGCACATCCTCCTTCGAGGCCGACACGCCGCGCATCATGTAACGTTGGTTGCTCATGTCCTATAGATGATTTATTATGAATTTACACTAACGACTTACAAAATTAATGCAAATTTCGATAGGTTGGTCCAAAAACACCCTATTATTTCTTTTTCAGCAATAAATTTGCTAAAAAACTTGGCCGATATATAAATAAAGCTTAAATTTGCCCCCAAGCGTGAACATTCCTGTTCATTGCCTTACTCACCATTTTGTACGATGAGTATGGTGCGAATTGATTGGCAAACTTGTAGTAACTGCCTGAAACTTACGAAGATATCGTAGTTTCGGGGAGCCAAGAGAACGCACTTCCCTTATTTTTGCTTAGGAATTCGTGGAGTTGATGTTTTCGGGTATAACTGCCCTTGACACCCTCCGCACTCCTTATTAATTAATGCAATGTCATCCACTTTGCAAGAGCCCCCTATGTGGTTTGCTCTGAGCGCCACCTTCGGTCGTTCGCTCAAGGGCAAGGAGTTCCTCGAGTCCCGCTCCGTGCGCTGCTTCATCCCCATGCGGTATGCAGCAGTCAGCGACGGCAAGCGCGGAAAGGAGCGCCAGCTCGTGCCTGCCATCAGCAACCTGCTGTTTGCCTACACCACACGTAGCTGCATCCAGGCCCTCAAGTCCGAGGTCACCTTCCTGCAATACCTCACCACCACCGAGGAGGGTCGCCGCGTGCCCATCGTCGTGCCCGACCGCCAGATGGAGCACTTCATCCAGGTGTGCGACACCTACAACGAGAAGCTTACCTACCTCAACCCCTCCGAGATAAACCTCGAGAAGGGCACCCCCGTACAGATCATCGGAGGCGCCTTTGATGGGGTCGAGGGCACCTTTGTCAAGATCGAGGGCACGCGCAACCGTCGCGTAGCCGTCCTCGTCCCAGGCATCGCCGCCGTTGTCATTGCCGACATCACCCACGGCTGCCTCAAGGTGCTCGACTAAGAAGTTGTTTACTTTAACAGCTTCTAACCCTACATAGACATATTCCCCTTTCGGGTCTGTCTGGATTATTTCAATCCAGACGGTCCCTGTTTTATTACTATGCTAATTATTTAATTCATTGACATACACTGCTATGAGCCGAATTTTATCAAGCCTTACCAGTTGGTATTTCTCCAAGAAAGCACTTCCCTATTGGGGAGTACTCATCTTAGACTCCCTCATCGTGCTGCTCGCCTACTATGTGGGCTGCTACGTACAGTTGGGTGGCTTCACGTTTGCCACGACCCTCCCCGCCATCACCGCGGGCGCCCTGGTCACCGTGTTGCTCTTCATCCTCTCGTTCCGTCTGTTCCGCACCTACTCGGGCATCATACGCTACTCCTCCTTCGTGGACCTCTACCACGTAGTGCTCGCCACGATTGTCGGCTCCCTGCTCACGGCGCTCGCCTCATGGGTCATCCCCACGTCGCTGCTCTTCATCCCCGACTGGCTCGGCATCAGCATCACCTTCTTCGTCACCACCCTGCTGATGTGGACCGAGCGCCTGCTCGTCAAGCGCCTCTACGACAGCTTCCACTTCAACAATGCCACCCCCATCGCCATCTATGGCACCAAGGCCGGTGGCATCAGCCTGGCCAACGGCCTCGCCTCGGCTAGTGCGCAGAAGCTCCAGCTCATGGCCTTCATCTCCGACACCAACGATATGAAGAACGCCACCCTCATGGGCAAGCGCGTCTACACCAATGGCGAAGGCATCGCCCAAGCCATGGCACGCCTCGGCGTCAAGACCCTCCTCGTGTCGCCCCTCAAGAGCGAGCTCTTCCGTAAGAATACCGCCATGATTGACGAGTTCCTCACCGCAGGCATCAAGATCATGATGATGCCCGCTGCCGAGGAGTGGGATGGCAAGACCGAGCTCACCCATCAGAACCTCCGCGAGGTCGACATCGAAGACCTCCTTCCTCGCGAGAAGATCGAGGTCGACATGGCCGCCATCGGTGCCCAGCTCCGCGATCATGTCATCCTCATCACCGGTGCTGCCGGCTCCATCGGCTCCGAGATGGTCCGTCAGGTAGCCATCTACAAGCCCGCCTCGATGATTCTCATCGACCAGGCCGAGACCCCCATGCACGACATCCGCCTCATGATGGCCCGTCAGTTCCCCGACATCCATTGCGAGACTATTGTCAGCAGCATCTCCAATGCCGCCCACATGGAGACCCTCTTCGCCGCCCACCGTCCCCACTACGTCTTCCATGCCGCCGCCTACAAGCACGTCCCCATGATGGAAGACAATCCTGGCATCGCCGTACAAAACAACATATATGGCACGCGCGTCATGGCCGACCTCGCCGTCAAGTATGGCACCCTCAAGTTCGTCATGATCTCCACCGACAAAGCCGTCAACCCCACCAACGTCATGGGTTGTAGCAAGCGCATCTGTGAGATCTACTGCCAGTCGCTCAACAAGGCCATCGTCGAGGGCCGTGTCCAGGGCGTCACCCAGTTCGTCACCACCCGCTTCGGCAATGTCCTCGGCAGCAACGGTTCCGTCATCCCCATCTTCAAGGAGCAGATCCGCAAGGGCGGCCCCATCACCGTCACCCACCCCGACATCATCCGCTTCTTCATGCTCATCCCCGAAGCCTGCAAGCTCGTCCTCGAGGCCGGCACCATGGGCAAGGGCGGCGAGATCTTCGTCTTCGACATGGGCGCTCCCGTCCGCATCGTCGACCTCGCCAAGCGCATGATCAAGCTCTCCGGTGCACAAGACATCGAGATACAGTTCACCGGCCTCCGCGATGGCGAGAAGCTCTACGAAGAGGTCCTCAACGATGCCGAGCAGACCAAGCCCACCCACCATCCCAAGATCATGATCGCCTCCGTCCGCGAGTACGACTACGAGGAAGCCTGCCGCAACGAGTCCGCTCTCCTTGAAGCCTCCCGTACCTTCGACGACATGGCCATCGTCAAGCTCATGAAGCAGATCGTCCCCGAGTACAAGAGCAAGTGCTCCAAGTACGAAGTTCTAGACTAATGTGCAATTGAAAATTGAGAATTGAAAATTGAAAATTCAGAAATCATAAATCACAATTCAGAATTCTTATCGTTCAGAATTCAGAATTCAGAATTCTTATCGTTCAAAATTCAGAATTTAATAAAATCTCCCCATAATGAAAAAAGTCTTCGTATCCGGTTGCTACGATCTGTTGCACAGCGGCCACATCGAGTTCTTCCAGCAAGCCTCCCAGTTTGGAGACCTGTACGTAGGCATCGGCTCCGACGCCACCTACCTCGAGTACAAGCACCGCAAGCCCATGTTTCCCCAGGAAGAGCGCCTCTTCATGGTCCGCAATGTCAAGGCCGTCAAGGAAGCCTACATCAACGAGGGCAGTGGTGTCATCGACTTCATCCCCACGCTCGACCTCGTCCAGCCCGACATCTTCGTCGTCAATGCCGAGGGCGGCAGCGCCGAGAAGCGCCAGCTCTGCGAGGAACGCGGCATCCAGTACATCGAGCTTGAGCGCACCCCCCACGCCGGGTTAGAGGCCCGCAGCTCCAGCTCCCTCAAGGCCGCCCTCAGCACCCAGCAGGAGGAAACAATTCAGAATTCAGAATTCAAAACTCAGAATTCTTCAGGCATTCCCACAAGGCTCGACCTCGCCGGCACCTGGATCGACCAGCCCTACGTCAGCCAGTACCATCCCGGCTGGGCCATCACCATCTCGTTGGAGCCCACGTTCGAGGTCCGCGACCGTTGCGGCCTGAGCACGAGTACCCGCAAGATGATCCAGAAGATCTGGCCCGTCAAGCTCCCCAAGATGGACCCCGAGATGCTCGCCCGCCTCGTCTTCTGCTTCGAGAACAACCCCGAGCGTGAGGACGGCCACATCTCCGGTGCCCAGGACTCCATCGGCATCTGCGTTCCCGGCCTCTGCCGCCACTACTACGACAACAACTTCTGGCCCAAGAAGGTCGAGAACACCAATGACGAGATGACCCTCCGCTTCCTCGAGCAGCACCTCGTGATGCTCCCCATGGAGCCCCGCAAGCCCGGCTGCTCCGTTGTCGAAGGCAAGGACATCACCCCCGCGAAGGTCAAGGCCCTCGCCGATGCCGCCGAAGCCTG
>JAFZFN010000011.1 GCA_017555875.1 Bacteroidaceae bacterium | reverse complement strand
ATATATAATAAAAAAATGTGAGCATCGCTGGGTCGATGATGATGCGTGTGCACATTTTGTCATCGTCATCGTCATCGTCATCGTTTGCGACCTGTTTCGTGTATCAAGTGCAGCAAGGCACCGCGTAGAGAAAAAGCAATCACCGCGGAGACGACAATATATCTCTGCGGAGATAACAAACCGCCTCCGCGGAGACAAATATCCTCAGGCAAAGAGAAACCTCACCAAACAGCATTTATCCCCCTTGGTTTCCCCGAACTCCCCTTAGTTTCCCTTAATCGCCCTTAACTCCCCTTAATCTTCCCTAAAGATAAATAGTAGTTAAATATTTTGAATAGTTCTGAAAGTTTTGCTAACTTTGCACCCTAAACTATACTAAATAAGGACTGCGCGTACGTACGCAAGCGGCGTTGCGCACATCCAAGAGGTTGTAAACAAAGAGAATAACGAGCACGATGACAAGCGCTATGAGACAAACCGTGAGAGTCTTCGCTCTGCTGCTGCTACTCCTTGCTGGAGTGGCCACGGCCAGTGCGCAGTCGTCCGTCAAGCACGGGCGGCAGAAGAGTCTCATGGGCATCGAGGTGCACTTCCGCTTCGACAAGTCGCAGCTCGACCTCGACTATATGGGCAACCGCGAGTCCTTCGCCGACTTTGCCCGCGTGATCGACTCCATTGGCCTCCACATGATAGACTCCGTAGTCATCGTGTCGCAGTCATCGCCCGAGGGTGTCTATGAGCACAACATGAAGCTCTCGCAGCGCCGTGCCGCCACCATGCGCCGCACACTTATGAAGCGCCATCCCGAGCTCACCGACCGCCTCCATGTGCACCCCGACGGAGAGTCGTGGGACCGCCTCCGCGAATATGTAGTGGCCGATAAGCGCATGAAGCAGAGCACCATCGATCAGGTGCTGCGCATCATCGATGACAACACCATCAGCATAGGCACCAAGAAGTGGCGCATGCAGCAGCTCCCCATCTACCGCTACCTCTTGCAGACCTACTATCCCCGCATCCGTAACTCGGTGTTCTGCATCATCTACTTCGATGCCCCCATCGACATGCCCCTTGCTACGGTGCCCGCTCCCACCGAGGTGTCGCAGTGCCCCGCTGAGCTCCCCGCTCCCGCCATCTACCTCGAGGTGCAGCGCGACCCCGTGCTCAATGTGCGCACCAACCTCCTCTACGACCTTGGCACCGCCCTCAACGTCGGCGTGGAGTACTACATCCCCCGTTCGCGCTGGACCCTCGCAGCCAGCTATACCTTCCCTTGGTGGAGCCACGACCAGAGCCATCACTACTTCCAGCTGCTCGATGGCAGCGTCGAGGCACGTCGCTACTTTGACAAGAACACGCACCCCACCGGCTACTACCTCTCGGCCTATGGCCAAGTCAACCTCTACGACTTCAGCTTCAATGCCGAAGACGCTTGGCAGGGCGAAGGGTGGGGCGCAGGCCTCGGCCTCGGCTACGTGTGGCAACCCTGGAGAAACCAGCGCTGGAAGCTCGATGCCTTCGTGCGCTTCGGCTACTACCAGACCCTCTACGACCCCTACCATGCCAGCGACCCCTTCAACGGCAAGTACTACCACGACTGGGAAGGCATGCCCGAGGACTTCATCCCCCGCAACCACCGCCTCCGTTGGTTCGGTCCTACAGGAGCTGGCGTCACCCTCAGCTATGACCTTATATATAAAAGAGTAAAAAAGTAAAAAACCAAAAAGCAATTCAAAATTCAAAATACATTCCCAATTCAGAATTCATAATTCAAAATTCATAATTCATAATACATTCCCAATTCAGAATTCATAATTCAAAATTCAGAATTCAAACCGTGAACCGTTTCACCCGACATATCGCCCCCATGTTGTTCGTAGTCCTGCTGCTCACGAGCCTCATCACCGGTTGCCAGCGCAAGCCGCTCTATCTGGTGCAGCATGGTAATGTCAGCATCGCTACGGCCGAGTTTGACCTCCGCCTCGAGATGTTGTGGGGAATGGACTGGCAGACGCAGTGGCAATATCCTTGGGACGAGGCCAAGTATGGCCCCATCGGCTACACCGAGCCTACAGGTGTGCATGTCATCGCCTATCAGCTCGACGACGCGATGGAGCGCTTCCGCTGGCACTATGACCGCCACGTCAGCAACAAGGGAGGTCGCGTGCAGCTCACCACGAAGGAGTACTACGACATGCTCCTCTACAACGACGACACCGAGTGGATCCACTTCACCGACCGTGAGGAGCACCGCCAGAACAATAGCGACTTTGCCACCTTCAATGTCACCACACGTACCAATTCGCGTGCCAAGTACACCCGTAGTCAGGTGGGCTACAACGAGCCCGACCAGCTCTTCGGCACGCTCATCGATGACATCTACATCTCCGACGACCCCGAAGACTACATCATCGAGCGCAACGAAGATGGCTCAGTCACCTATGTCTGCAAGATGGAGGCTTCGCTGCAGCCCTACACCTATATATATCTATATCAGGTCATCCTCAAGAACAACCGCACCGACAAGGGCGACACCATCGTGACCAGTTACAGCGGTATCACCGCCAACGGCTTGGCTGCTGGCGTGGACCTCTTCACGGGGCAGACCCACGACACGCCCGTGTCGCTCACGCAAGACCTTGTCGCACCCATGGCTCTGGAGCATGCTGTGACGCTGCCCGACGGCACCGACACCGTGGCCGACATCATCGGTGCTCGTGTGCAGACCTGGGGACTCCCAGGCATCGTGCCCATGCGGGCCCTCACCCGAGGTGAGGAGGTGATGGTGAAGGACTCTACCTACCTCGGCATAGGACTGCGCCTGCACAATGGCATCACCTACGTCATGCAGAGCAACGTCACCGAACAGATGCAGCAGCACCCCACTGGAGGTGTCATCACCATACTCCTCGATGTCACCAAGGAGATACCTGATAGCATCATCAACCATAAACCTACAGGAGGATTTAGTCCCACTGTGAGTCAATGGGAGAATGATGAGAATGTCGAGATTGAAATTTAATGCAGAGAGCGTAAACACAGATATTAACCATTAATCAAGAAAGAAAAAACGTATTAATTCATTTATTTATTAACCAACTAATTTTTATCATTATGAAAAAGAGTTATTTTTTGATGGCAGCTGCTGCAACCATGTTCGCAGCATGCTCACAGACAGACTTCGTTAACGAAGCTGCTGTTGTAGAGAGCAATGCCTCTCAGACCATCGGTTTTGAGGGTTTTGCTGGTAAGTCAACTCGTGCTGAGATTGCAGACCTTGATGCTTTGAAGAATGTAGGTTTCAATGTTTGGGGTTACACTGGTTCCACCGCCGAAGATGTTGTCTTTAATGGTGACAATGTGGATTGGGTTACCGTAGAAGGGACACTGAAGTGGTCTTATGCTCATGATGAAACAACCTTGAAACCCTGGGAAGAAGATAAGACTTACTTGTTTGGTGCTATTGCCCCCCAAACAGCTACAGGTTCTCTCAGCCATGAAGGTGTGTATTCTATTGGTGGCGCTCAGTCGGGTTATGCTGCAGACGTTACAGATTATCTTGTAGCAGAGACTCAAACTATCCCTTCAAGCGCAGCGAGATTGGTAACCTTGGATTTCAAGCACATCATGTCTAAAGTTTCTGTAACTGTAACTGGTAGTGCGGATGTTACAATTAACAGAATCCAAATGAAAGGTTGGAAGACTGGTGCCGGTACATTCGCTAGCAATGCTACTCCAACATGGACGATTACTGGTGATGGTACAGCGGACTATACTGATGTTTACAATGCAGGAGCAGGTGTGTACAATGCTACTACTACTGCGACAGATGATGCAGCGTCTTTCCTCATTGTTCCTCAAACAGCAACGTTGACATTCCTATTGACCTATAAGGTCGGTGCTTTGGAGTATGAGAAGCCTGTAGAGGTTGCTAGCCAGGTTTTGGCACAAAACACACACACTACTTTCAATTTCACAGTAGGTGCTGCTTACATTGAGTTCAGCGCTGCAATGACAACTGGTTGGACAACAACTGATGTAGATAAGACTATCGAGAACTAATCTACGTATCACAGTCCTATTAAGCCAAGTGGGGTTGAATGTCCCCACTTGGCTACTACGAAAGAAAAAACTAACGATGCGCGCACGTACATATATATATATTATAGGTATGGCTGCCCTCACCCTGCAGGGTTGCAACAGAAACTCACACCCGAGCGACCCGAATGTGGAGCAGCATGCTATCGGCATGGTTGCACAGTCGGTGACACGTGCACTCATCGAAGATGCCGACGACCTCAGCGAGTTTGCCGTATATGGCTACAAGCAAGGCCCAGTAAGCCAAATGGTGTTTGCAAACCAGTTGGTCACTCTTAATGGTAGTGCATGGGAGTACACCCCCAAGAAGTATTGGGATTCCTCTGCTATATTTTACTTTGCTGCCTACGCCCCTGCAACCGAACAGAACGGATGCAGCTACACGCACAATGATGACACACGCACACTCACCATCACCCTGCCCCAGTGGCAACTCATCGATGGCAAAGAGACCGATGTTGTGGTGGCCACCTCGCAGGGAGCAGCCACCACCTATCTCAATACGTATGGCGGACAGGTGGACCTCACCTTCAATCACCTCTACGCCCAGCTCGTAGTAAGAGTCGTGCGCAGCGCCTCGTTCCAAAATACCTATAAGCTCACATCGCTGACGTATCAGAACGTGCCCACTGCCGATGGTACGGCTACCTATACCCTCGACTACACCACACCTGCTAGCTCGACATGGAGCGGTGTCGAGTCCGCTGCATCGAAGAACGCATACAGCAATGCGGGCGAGGAGATTACTAGTAACCCCGAGGCTACGCCAGGCGCCAAGCATCTGGTAGTGCCCTTCAAAGGGAGCAGCAACATACTAGTGGAGGTGGGCTATACCGCGAATGGAAACTCATCTGAGGGTACGGCCGACACGGGCATCAAGCAGCTGGAGGCGGGCAAGCGCTATGTGCTCACCCTCTCGTTGGGCCAAGGAGCCGTCATCGAACCCTCGCTCGAAATCGAGCAGTGGATAGAGGTGCAGGATGGGCAGGACATCGAGGTGGATGAAGATGACAAGCATAACTGGTGAGGAAGAAATATCTCGGATCAAGAAAAAGATGATGAAAGTGAAAAAGATATACATAGCAGCTAGCATAGCATTGCTGACCTTGACATTGGCATCGTGTCGCAAGGAGGAGCCCTACGTGGGGCCTTGCAGCGTGAACTTCCGCGCCTACATGCAAGAGGAGCGAGTGGTGAGCCGTGGCTATGCCAACATCGACGCTTCGCATCCGAGCTTCACCGCAGGACTGTTTGTGCATGCCAGCTACGAGGGCAACAACTACGTCACCCCCTCTACACTCGTGTGGAACGGCAAGACACTCACCACCTCGCTCAAGCTCGAGCAGGGTGCCTACACCATCTATGGATACATGCCCTATAACAGTGGCGCTACATTTGATAAGGACGACCTTGTCATGACACTGCCTGGCCTGGCGGGCATGAGCGCCAGCAACGCCATGGTGATAAAGCCAGAACAGGTAACCATCAGTAATGGAGTAGATAAAAAAGATATATACCTCGAGATGGACCACCTGATGGCCCGCGTGACACCCTACTTCTACATCAACGATGCGGAGTATGCCAAGCTGCGCACCATCAAGATCAAGAAGGTGGAGTTCATACACCCCAACAAAGCCTACACCGCCACGGTAACCTACACCGACCCCTCTGCCACCGACCCCTCTGCCACACACACGACAATTTGGTCCGAGGGTGCCGAGATGGCCAGTGCGGTGACCTTCTATGAAGAGACCGAGAGCCCTGTTGTCCTCGAGCAACAGGGCAAGGCCAATGCCAAAGCGCCCAGCACCTGCTACTTCTGCCCCGAGATGGAGATCTCTGGCCTGAGGATGCGCGTCACCTACGACGTCTACGATGCCAAGGGCAACCTCACACGACCCGACGCCGTGGCCGAGAACAGCATCAAGAAGATTAGCGGAAAGCTGAGTGAAGCAACCAATTACAAACTCTATATCCCCCTCGTACCCAGCTATCTCTACGTCCTCTCCGATGGAGATCTGGATAGCGATGCGCTGGTGGTAGAGTAGGAGTTGAGATGTGTAGAGCAGAGCAAGAACTTTCAGAACAGGAACAAGATGATGACACATAGCACCACATATAACCATACGGCGAGGCACGGCGCACTGCGATGCGCAGTGCTGCTCGCTATCTCTATATTGACGTCACTGATACTACCCACACAAGCCACTGCCGAAATCGTTATCGGTGGTAACGTATATGGTGGCGGTAACGTAGGTGACCTGAAGAAGAGTGAGACTGCTGAGGGTAGCACCAAGGTGGTGCTCAAAGCTGGTAGTATCAAGGGTAGTGTGTATGGTGGTGCACGTATGGCCGATGTGGAGGGACATACCTATGTGAACATCGATGGAGCGGGCCAAACTGGAAAACTGTTGGTAAATGCCGTATATGGTGGTAATGATATCGCTGGTACCATCGGCACGGTAGGCACAAGCGAACTCACGGTAGGCACAAGCGAACAGCCTTTTAAACCCAAAGCTCCGTCACTTGAGAAATCTTCGCTCAATGCCGTACTGTATGCTACGCCGAACACACAGTATCCGATGATTATCGGTTCGCTCTATGGTGGTGGTAACGGTGCTTACGACTATGACTATGACGACGAGAAAGGCACATACACCGTCAAGCAAAGAGACAATGCGCACACGGTGATTGCTACTGTAAGCAATCGCCCTGAATTGGATCGTACCTATATTGAGCTGGGTGGTGGTATCTATAGCCATGTGTTTGGCGGTGGTAACGAAGCTACCGTGACAGCAAGTACGACCATCTATGCCGATAACGCTACAGCACTCAATGATAATCTCCACTATATTTCAGAAGAGGATGCCAGTGATGTCGCATTTGATGAGGAGCATCACGAGCACCGCAACGGAGCTGTCTACTTCGACTTCCACGTTGGCTGTCTCTTTGGAGGTAACAATGTGGAGTCAATGGACATACGCCCCACATGGCATCTGAAGAAGATGACCGTCAACAACATCTACTCGGGAGGTAACCGCGGAGAGATGAGGCATCCCAGCGGTATCATCTTGCCCATCCAGAGCGACGACCTGAGTGCCAACAACGTCTATGGCGGATGCCGTATTGCCGACGTGAACCCTGGTGCCAATGGTGATCCCGACTTGAAGGAGGAGGAACTCTACGGACACAAATTCCAAGCCGGCTATGCCACCCGTGTGTATATCACCGCAGGCCGTGTCAACAACGTCTATGGCGGTAACGATATCGCGGGCACCGTGTACCACGGCAGTAATGTGGACATCCATGGTGGCTTGATAGGCAATGTCTATGGTGGCGGTAACGGCTCCTATGCCTATACTGACAACGAAGCTTGGGTAGCCAAGCATCCCGAAGATGCTGACCTGCTCTATAGCATCGGTGACTATGATAGCTCTGTGGAGGCGCTCTATCACCATCGCCCCCACGTGGAGAGCACCTTGGTGCACATCTCTGGAAGTGAGGAGAAGAGAGTCGTGGTGACAGGCGATGTCTATTGCGGTGGTAACAGTGCTACGCTGGCCAAGGAAGGCAACCAGGCAGAAGCTAAGTCTACATTCAAGATAGGCAAGCATGTCATCATCAATGGCGTGTTCCTCGGCAGTAATGGTGTCAATATGGTGACTCCCGGGATGTTGGCAAAGTACCAGGCCGTAGATGCTGGCACCAAATACAGCAACATCGACCTCACTGACGAGAATCAGATGGAGCGCTATATGGATGGTGTGGCGGTCAACATCAAGCCGCAGCTCCAATGGGAAGAGAACCTTGAGCAGCAGACCTTCATCGGCTCGCTTATCTTCGGTGGCAACAAGGGTAGCATGACCTATGAGGGCATGGCCAACATCACCGTGCCGCGCGACGTAGTCATCTACGAGAAGGTGGTGGGCGGATGTAACGATGCCAACGTTAGAGAGAGTGCATACAACGCGGCTTACGAGGGTGGTGTGACAGGTAGTGGTACAGGGACCGTGGGCAAGCAGACCAACGTGAAGGTGAACCTCACCGTGAATGCCTACCTGATCCCAAAGACATTGGTCAACAGGGATGGAAAATTCGTGCTGGATTGGGACCTGACCGATATCATAGGATACGAGACATACGACAACCAACTAAAGGCCAGCCGTACCTTCCAGAAAGCTAACATCTATGGTGGCTGCTTCAATAGTGGCATCATCAATGGTGGTACGGTCATCAATATCAGCAAGCCGCTCATTCACCCCGACGTGTTTGATGCCAATATCGTGGTGGATGGTGAGACCTTCAAAGCGAAAGATATCCTCTTGGCTACGGGTGAGGATGTGTACGGCAGCGCTTTGGCTGTCTATGGCGCAGGCTTTGGAGCAAACTCTGAGGTGCGCGGTAACACGCTGATCAATTTCACAGGGGAGGCCAGCGTATTGCTTGCCTTCGGTGGTGGAGAACAGGGTGTGGTGACTGGCAGCACGGAGGTATACTTCGACCCCGATATGCTGTTCCCTGCTGACCCCGACTATAGTATAGCTCCCAAAATCAATGTCTATAAGGCCTATGGCGCGGGCTATGCAGGTCCTGTAAAAGGCAACTCGACCCTCAACCTCCACGCTGGTGGTGTGCTACGTGCTTTTGCCGGTGCTTGTAATGCCAACATCGAAGGATATACGACTGCTATCGTGGGCTACCGCGACGAAGAGGGTGACCAGTATAACTATGGTAAACCCTATGTGGCCAACGCAGTGTTTGGTGGTAATGACTTTGGTGGACAAATCAAAGGTGAGACCAAGCGCGACATCAAGGTGACCTTGCCCGATGGTAGCTTCAAGACCATGCAGGTGCTCTCGCAAACCTACTTGCAATACCTCAGCGGTACCATCGAGAAGGCTGTCTATGGTGGCTCGTATGGTAGTTACGACTATAATGAAAGAGGAGTTTATAGTAGGGGTGATCCTAATGGTAGCCCAGCCTTCACTACGGAGATTAAGAGCGACGACGTTGACGTCATCGCAACTAACACCTTCGTGCATATCGATTCGAAGTCGCGTGACACAAAAGATGTCATCGGATATGCTGCATTTGTCGATCGCACGGCCATCACGGGTGTCATGGGCGGTGGACGCGGATATGCCAACCTACCTGGATATGTGACGGTCAACCAGACCTATGTGCTCATCAATGGTACCGACTACACACAGCGTACCGATGAGGCACCCATGGCTTACCGCGTATATGGTGGTGGTAACCTCTCATTGGTGCACAACACACGTATCGACGCCTACTCGGGTACCGTGGAGCGCATCTTCGGTGGCACACATGGTGTGAAGACGGTGAGCACGAAGGATAACGTGGCTTATAATGTAGGCAACACCCTCATCAACTATTATGAGGGCATGAAATATGATTTGACTAATGTCTTCGGAGCTGGTGCCAACAGTGGTACCGACAAGGCGGTCATCAACCTCTATGGTGGTAGAGTGTATGATGTGCATGGCGGTGCCTTCACCGAAGGATATACCTTGGCGACGGAAATCAACGTACCCGCAGGGTCGACCATACAGGCCCATGCCATCTTTGGTGGTGGTATGGGTGAAGAGGAGCGTCGCCCGTGCGACGTGGGTATCTCGGAGATCAACTACGAGTCGGCCGATGCATCCGTCGAACTGGGTCTCTTCGGTGGTAACAACAATGCACGTGCCACGGCAGAGACGCGAATCACGCTCAATGTGCCCCTCAGAAATAAGGTGGGCAACCTGCAGACGGTATATGGTGGTGGATATGGTGCTGCTACGGTAGCCGGATTCACCCGCATTGACCTCAAGGATGGAGCACAAGTGGCGCATGTGTATGGTGGCGGTAAGGAGGGTAAGGTGTATAACCACTACAATTACTACCAACCATCAGTCGATGATAAGGACTCTGAGGCGTACGCCATTGCCGATTACTACAGCAAAGCACCTCATCGTCATGCCAACTGGATCAACGGCAAGATACAGCCCGATGCGACGGCTCCCAAGATTCTGGACGATGACACGAAGAATACACACATCATCATTCATAAGGGTGCTGTGGTGGAGAAAACGGCCTTTGGTGGCGGTGAGGGTATCACAGCTTATGTGGCTGGTGAGACTCGCGTGGACCTGCTCGGAGGTCTTGTGAAGCAGGATATCTATGGCGGTGGTGACGCAGGTGACATGCCTCGCATGAAAGCTGGTGTGCTTGGATACATAGCAGGCGAGAAGCAGACCATCGGCACGGAATGCCGCATCTTGGGCGGACAGGTACGTAAGGTGTTTGGTGGCGGTCTCAATGGCGGCATCGAGGGAAATACACACGTTATCATAGGTGTTGTCGAACCGCTGCCATCGGAAGAGTTTACCAATGTGTTCCCTGAGGATGAGGTCGACGCAGGCTCTTCGCTTGCTCCTCAACTCCGTGACCACAATGGACTCACCTTCTACTATGGTATCCCTGCCGTTCAGCGTAACGTCTATGGTGGTAGCGAGCGCGCCACAGTCAGTGGAACATCTACTGTAGACATGTATAACGGCTACATCGGATACGAATATGCAGGTATCGGCAAGGCGGCTACTCCGATAGGAGATTATCATCCCGTGCTCGACCTCGATGATGACCTTGCCGTGCGTGAGTTTGAGGACGAGGGAAATGTCTACGGTGCTGGATATGGTGAAGGGGCTATAGCTATCAACACATGGGTGAACCTTTATGGTGGTACCGTACGCAATAGCGTCTATGGCGGTGGTGAGATTGCTGCTGTGGGTGAGGGTAGTGTGACTGCACTAGGCCGAAGCAAAGCAACTATCACAACTCCTGGCTCTGCACAGGTGCGCATCTATGGCGGATTGGTGATGGGCGATGTCTTTGGTGGCGGTCGCGGATATACCTATACACATACTTATACTGGTGAAGATTCTCCCTACAAGACCACACGTTTGTATACCGATGGATATGTATTTGGTAAGACCGATGTGGAAATCTATCGTGGCACTATCGGTACAGCAGAGACTCTGCTCGAAGGACGTGGAAACGTATTCGGTGGCGGTAACATCGGTTATGTCTACAGCGCAGGTGTTAAGTATACGGATGCAACCGATAAGGCAACCGCGAAAATCAATGGACATTACTATACCGATAATAGCTACTCAGAGCGAAGCGAGGATTGCCGTGTGCATATCAGCGTGAGATGTTTGGCTTTGGAAGACGTGCAAATTGGTGATAAGACCTTCGAGAAGGGCTCTTACGTCCCTACCGAATACTTGGACCTGCTCCCCCATAATGATGCTCGATGGGAGTCGCTCGACGATGAGGGCGTGACCATCTACAATGCAGTCTTTGCAGGAGGTAACGTGAGCTCAGGTAGTGACGTGGTGTATGCCAATGCCGTGACCGTATATGGTAACGCTACGGCTGCTGTGGTCGACGCTTTTGACAAAGACCTTATTAATATAGGTGGTGAGCACATCGGTGGACTCTATGGTGATGGTAACCTCACCTTCGTGGATGGATACCGCGAGCTGAACCTCACCAACTATGGCACATCGCATGACTACTTGGCGTCGACCATCGACGAAGCTACTTATTCAGACTTGTCGGCTCGCGATAAGGCGTTCTACGAACTGAACAAGGATGCTGTGAACGACCAAATCTATCGCCGTCTCGATGGACGTATGATCAATACGCTACAGCGTGCCGACTTCTGCGGTATCTTCGGTAGCCGTGTGCTGCTGCACGGAGCGCAAGACCGTGTGCCCGACAAGGTGGACTACACCAACTACGCTATCAACCGTGTGGGAGAGATCTCTCTGAATAGGGAGATTGTCGGTGGCACTATCCATGGCACTTACTTCGGTATCTACAATGTGGCCAACTTCCTCGGTGCATTCACTTCAGACGTGATGTTCGATGAGAATCATAGCGATGCTACCTCATACTACGAATACAAGGAAACAAATCTGGGCAACGACCTCCGCAACAGAGGTGAGGCATTACACACTGTCGCTCAAGCCTCGGGCGTGTACCTTGAACTGGTGAAGGAGCTCGATGCTAATGGCAATAAGGTGTATGGCCCTATCACGGGCGTGCTCGAACTTGACCTCATCAATGCTGCTACGGGTGAAGGCGGTGGCTATGTCTATGCCAAGAAGGAATATGGTAAACGCTCGGAAGTTAAACCTGAATTGGCAAAGCAGTTTGTCCTCTCTGATGCCAACCAAGAAGCCATTACGCAGTCTGCATTTACATACAACCAGAGCGAAATTCAGCCCATGCAGACCTCGGGTAACTTTATTCATTCCGAAAAGCATATTGTCGATGACATGTTCTCTGAGGGAGTTCACTACTGGTATATCCGAGGAGACTATTATTTGCATACGCTGGTAGTTTCGGCCTATGCTGGTTCGGCACAGACGTTCGTGAACTCGATAACCGTTCCGCTGCCCTTCTCGGAGAAGTCAAATGGTGAGATGCAGATGCTCAGTGTGCAACCCAACTGGTATACCTACTATAAAACCTATAACAGCCAGAACGACTATCAGGTGTTGAAACTTGGCGAAAGCATACAGATAGATGGTAAGGAGTATCAGCTCAATGATCCTATCAGCGATTGGGAGTATTCACAGCTGACAACTCAGGAGAAGAAGCACTTCGTCCCTGTGACCTATGTGGCCATAACGGATGCTATCCTCAATGGTATGTCTTACAAGACAGGACAAGTGTTGCTGCCCAATGCCTACCAGAATCTCTTGACACTAGATGCTAAGACTGAGGAGGTGTTCCGTATCTCTAATGAGATGTCCAAAGATGCGGGATATGTGCTCAACCATGTGATGAGCAATCCGTTGGATTGGGATAAAACACCACCTACCTTCCTCTGTAATAAAGGAGGCGTGTATGGTCAGCAGAGCTATACTGAAGAGGACTTGATAGGTAAAGCTATATATGAAGAACATCAACGTGTCGCTGACAAATATACGGATGCAGCAATCTTTGAAGCTGCGTATATTGCTACCGAAGACGTGACCTTCACGACGGTGGACGCTACGACACGTACGGTGTTTGCTGGTAGTTACATTGATGCCACCATCTTTGGAAAAATTAACCCCGACGATACCGCCAAGGGAAAATTTGAGCGTGCATACTATTGTGCCAACACCATCGAAGTAGAGGATAAGGTCTTTATTCTTAATGGTGAACTCATCTCGGCAACACGATACGAAGAGCTGGCAGCGCTAGACTTTGATGTGGAGGATTATTTCAGTGAGGCTTATGTATGTACTCAATCGGGTCTCTATGGAGGTAAGGAGTTCGAGAAAGGAGTCAACTGTGATGCACTGAAATATGTGAGCCTGCCTAGCGACCAACGCGTAAACTTTACCTATAATTATGATGCCTTGGATCTCTTCAGCACAGACTTTAGTGAGGATCTTACGTTGTATCATGAGCCTTTCTATGAGAACCTAGACGTGAACTTCAGCGCGACTTATACTGGCAAGAATAAGAAATTGGCTAAGCTGGATGCTACAGGTACGGGTTACGTAGGCTATGATATCACCAATGGAACAGTGCTGAATCGTGCCGAGTTTGAACTCATCTTAAACGAGCAGTCGCATTACGAACCTGTAAACGTGAAAACCCCAGGTACTTATCATATCGCGAGCGAAGAGTTTGAGTACGCTAACGTAATCTACTACATCGGAAAGGTCGTACCTAATGATGTATATGAAGACCTATCCACTGATCATAAAGCTAAATGTGAGGCCAAGACATTTGGTACTGAAGGCACCTATTACTATTGTGCAGAGGTCTATCGTAGTGCCGATGGAAAACAGTCAGTATCTAAAGGTACGATAAAGACACAGGATGAGTATAACGCCCTGAAAAACGATCAGAAGGACTTCGTGATCGAAAATGTTCCCACTCTGGCTACGGCTAAGTTGTATGTACCTCGTGAGTCAGATATCTACAACCTGAGCAAGGACCGTGTGGTGTCAGTCGCATATAAGTATCGCTACAATGAACCTAAGGCGGATGGTACGCACGATGTTCGTGTCGAGAGACATATCGTAAATGTAAACATCCAGTTCCGCAATGGTCAGCCCACTATCGGCACACTTGCTGAGCCTGGTACCGTGTTGCCCAACTCGGTGATTGGTCTGTCGGTACCTGCCGTTATCCCTGGTGCTTATGAAGTAATTGGCTCTGGTTGGGAAATCTACAAGAGCCAGGCCGATGCCGAGAGTCACCAGAATGGTGCGGTATACAAGAACAATGCAACACGCATGTATTGGTATCAGAATGGTTACTACGTGGCTTACTATACCAAGACCTACTTGGGACGTACCTATTCGAATGCTGTGCCTCTCAACATCGCCAACTATCACCGATTGGGCGAGGTGATGAATCATAAGGTAGATGACGTCAATGAGTACATGTACATCGACCACGAGGATGTGAAGGAGCCCAGTAAGATCTATCTCGATGACGAAGAATACGCAAGCACGAGCATCGCTGCTGGAAGCGAGAAGAATGACCTCGATTATCTATATGATTTGTATAAGGCAACTACCGATGGTAGGTTGGATCAAACGAAGGTGGGCAACTGCCACTTTATGGACTTTATACTCCGTAGCAACATTGCTCCGAAGATGTATGCTGACTGGAACTCAATAGGTGATAAGGACAAGTGCTTCTCGGGTAATTTCCACGGTAATGGTTATACCATTAGTGGACTCGACGAGTCGCTCTTTGGCTATCTCTGCGGTGAAGTATATAACCTCGGTGTGACAGGTTCGTTCATTGGTGGTGGTGTTGCCGATAATGGCGGAGATCCAAGTGGTGGCTATGCTGAGAACTGCTGGGTATATACTTCTGGCAATCCTGAAGGTAGTAAGGCTGTCATTGGTGACGGTGGTTCCGTCGTGAATAGTTATTATCGTGCAGACAATGGCTTTACTGTTACTGGAGGTAATGGTACTGCGAAGTCACAAGCCGAGTTTGATATGGGTGAGGTGGCCTACCTGCTCAATGCATTCTACCTTGACAAGCGATTCCGCGCAAATAACACTGACGCATCCGATGATAATCTGATGAAGTATGTGGAGATTTATTTCGCTAATGGTGACTTTAGGTATGCCGATGGCTCAGTGCCTACCGAAATGGATGTACGCTACGATGCAGAGAAGCATACATATGTGCCCATTTATCCCGATGATTATATCTTCTTTGGTCAACAATTGACCTATGTGCCAGATCCTGTATTGGCACAAGAAATGAATACGGAGGTACATGAGTCGTTGCCTGGACGTATCGATAAGACTCTTGTCGATGGTGTAGAGCGCATTGTTATCAGTAATAGCAATCGCGTGTATAGGGCTCCTGCCTATAAGCAGAGCATGAGGATTGACAAGGTATACTTCAATACCTTTGCATACTTTGCTAATAACTGCAACGGGCAGCCGATACATAGCAACCTTACTGCTATCGACTTTACGGGAGATAATGACTTTGTTTATAAGGGTACTGAAGGCGACTATCGTCCCTATCTTGACTATGAAGGGTTGGAGCATGTGAATTTTACTGACTTGACTTCGAATTTACTTATCTATGCTGATCCTATCAACGATGCAGCTTCGTATGCCGTTCTTAAAGATCTCTATGTGCCTGTATTAATCTTCGGTAAGAAGGTGGGCGAAGAGTATGTTAATAAATATAACGAGCTCGGTAAGCAGGATAATATAGGTAACGTGCATGGACACTTGGTAGACCTGGTAGTTGATGGCTCTGGAAATAGATCCTATGTCGCTAGACGTCATCATTTCTTGGTGGATAAGGAGGATTTCAATGCACCGATTGCTTACACCTTCGACAATGGCTACTACATGTGGCATCAACGCACACCTGCCCACTATACAGAAGGTGAAGGTAAGGGTTGGGAGTCACTGTGCTTGCCTTTCGAGGCGGACATGACGACTACGCAGGATAAGGGTCAGATCACTCACTTCTACGAGGGCAGTACGGCTTATCATGAGTATTGGTTGCGCGAGCTCGAAAGTGTCACCACAGGTACAGAAACATCTGCACTCTTCAGATGTCCTGATGCAGGTACTCAGTCTTTGGTGGTGAAGAACACCTTCCTTTACGATTATTATTATAGCTATAACGACGACAAGGATGACAATGGCGATAACTATCAAGACTATTATCAGCAAGAGTATCGTACATACCCTAAGTATCCCAATATAGAGGCATACAAGCCCTATATTATGGCCTTCCCTGGAGTGCGCTATTATGAGTTTGATATGTCAGGTCTGTTTGTACCCGAACATACGGGCGACGATATAGCCAAGCTCGCTCCTCAAGTTGTGACTTTCGTCTCAGTGAACAATGCAAAAATAGCTATCACCGATGTTGCATTGGCTGAACAGAAGGCTAAGGTGGGTGACTATAGTTACACAGGTGCGCTTATCAATGAGCCTATCGGAAGCAACTATGTTTTGGATGGTAAGGGTGAAAAGTTTACATATTCAGGTGCTCTCGTTCCCTTCCGTGCCTACATGTCTGCATCCTCGGATGCTGCTCCTCGACATATCCTCATCGGCAATGCGGGTCAGGAGGAGGAGCCTACGGAAGAGATACTCCAGCGTGGATTGAAGATCTGGGGCAAGGGTGAGGCTATCTACATTGAGTCCACGCTCGAATACGAGGCCGTAGTGACCATCCACAGCCTCAGTGGACAGATCGTGAACCGCGTGACCGTGAAGCCCATGAGCAAGGAGGTAGTGCCTGTATCGTCACGTGGCGTGTATATCGTGAATAATAAGAAGGTGGCGGTACTGTAGCCTCTACCCTCTACGCGTCTATACGATGAAAGCCCGGCCCTTTGGTCGGGCTTTCATCATATATGAATGTATACGGATAAGTGAGCGAGAATATCAAGCTTCTTGGATAAGCCACGTGCTAAGGCAGGTATTGAATATATTTCACAGCGATTCTCAGAGATACGTTTGTTTCTTCATAGGTGTGACCTGCCATAAAAAAAGAAGGTCGTCATCACGACGACCAATCTTCCAACTTTAAAAATCTAATACCATGAAAAACACATTGCAAAGGTACGGCTATTTTGGGCTTTAGCAAGCAGAAAAGGGTGGAAAAATATGTTGTTTAACATGTTTTTCAATGTTTTTTGTCTCTTTTCCACTCCGATGAGGGGAAATGCAAAGAGCGGTTAACAAAAACCGCTCTTTGTATCATGAAGTGTAGGAAGTTTGTTTATTCGACATACAGTACCAGTCCCTTAAGGTATTCGCCCTCAGGGTGATAGATGCTCACGGGATGGTCGGCAGGCTGGGTGAGCTGGTGCAGGATGCGTACACGGCGACCCGACATGGCTGCTGCGGTGAAGACGGCTGTGCGGAAGTTGTCTTTTGTCACCACCTGCGAGCAGGAGAAGGTGAAGAGGATGCCTCCGGGACGTATCTTCTCGAATGCCTTAGCATTGAGCTTGCGGTAGCCCATGAGTGCGTTGCGGAGGGCATCTTTGTGCTTGGCAAAGGCAGGAGGGTCGAGGATGATGAGGTCGTACTGATCACCCATGCGGTCGAGGTACTTGAAGGCATCTTCGGCATAGGCCTCGTGGCGTGCATCACCGGGGAAATTGAGCTCCACGTTGGCGCGGGTGATGTCGATGGCACGTGATGAGGAGTCTACGGAGTGCACGAGCTCTGCTCCACCACGCATGGCGTAGAAGGAGAATCCTCCCGTGTAGCAGAACATGTTGAGCACTTTGCGTCCCTGTGAGTAGCGCTCTAGCAGGGCTCTGTTTTCGCGTTGGTCAACGAAGAATCCTGTCTTCTGTCCGCCTAGCCAGTCTACGTGGAACTTGAGCCCGTTCTCTACCGCGATGTCGCTGGCTGTGGCCAGTCCGCCCTTGAGGAAGCCGTTGCCTCCATCTTCTGATGCCTTGTAGGCAAGGGTGGTCTCGGACTTGTAGTAGATGTTGTCGACGATGCCATCAAGCACCTCGGCCAATGCGTCTGCAATCTCTCGTCGGCTCACGTGCATACCCACTGAGTGGGCCTGCATCACGGCTGTGCGGTCATAGACGTCGATGACCAAGCCTGGGAGTCCGTCGCCCTCACCGTGTACGAGGCGGAAGGCGTTGGTGGGGTTTGAATTCTGATTTCCGATTTCTGATTTCTGATTTTTCCACTGAGGGAAGATGCTCTTGCGCACGTCGTAGGCTGCTGCGAGGCGTTGCTGCCAGAAGCTCTTGTCGATGGTGATGTCTTCGAACGAGAGCACACGCACAGCGATGCTGCCTATCTGGATGTGGCCCACGGCAAGGAATCTGCCGTCGGCACTTACTACGCGCACCACGTCGCCCTCCTCGGGAGTGCCGTCGATGTGGTGTATGGCTCCTGAGAATACCCAGGGGTGAAAACGCCCGAGCGACTCCTCTTTGCCTTTCTTTAAGTGTACTGTCTTATACATAATGCTAAAGACCCCTTCTCCCTTCGGATGTCTCCCCCTCATGGGGCGAACCTCTGGATGCTGCTGGGGTAAGCAGTTCTATTTGTTGGTTACAATTGGATATTTCAGTTGTCTGCTACCTCCACCACGCGGTAGTCCTGCTTGCGCTTGCGCTCCTCGAGGTAGTTGTACATGCGTACACAAGCCCAAGCATCGGTAGCGGCGTAGCCCTTCTGTCGGTCGGTGAGCACGTCGGCCTCCCAATTGGTGAGCCGTTGTGACTTTGAGATCTTTTGGCCGAAGAGTAGGGCATAGAGCTTCTGCAGGCTCTGTGCCTCGATGCCCATCTCCTTCACGTAGGTCTGCAGGTCGAGGAATCCGCGTGGGGTGAACTTGTGCTTGCGTTGCAGGCTTTGTATGTCATCCTTGAGGGAGAGCCCCACCTTGAGCTGGCGTTCGTCCTGTAGGAGGCTGATGAGTGCCTCAGGCATGCCGATATAGTTGAGGCGGAAGAGGAAGCAGGTGTCCTCGGTCGAGATCTGCAGGAGGGATACGTTGTAGGTCTTGCCCTTGGCAAAGCTGGGGCGAGTCTCTGTGTCGATGCCCACGATGGGGAAGCTCTTGAGGTAGTTCACCGCTTTTTCGACGTCGGCGGTCGAGTGTACCACGATGATGCGCCCACCGAACAGCACGGTAGGCAATGGGGCAATGTCTGCCTTGGTTATGTTGTTTTTGATGTCAATCATCGTATTGCTCCTCATCAGTGTCATCGTCGCTCTTGCTGTATCTCACTTCATGCAGCGCACGCATCGTGTTGACGAGTGTCTGTCCCCAGTATTCCATGAAGAGCTCGCGGCACTGTGCCAATGCATCGTGCATGGTCTCGTTGAGGCCGCTGCGGAATTGGCACACGAAATCCTTCACCACCTGATAGATGTCTGACAGGTCTTCGGCGATACTTTTTCGGATGGGGGTGTCGCTATACTTCATCTCCTCTACGAATACGTCGAGGTAGTCATCGCGGTCGGCCAATAGCTCCTGCAGGTTGATGCGTATCACCTCGTAGTCGTCCTCGGTGACAAATGTCTCGAGCCCCTCGTCGCCCATCATCTCACATTCGGGCAGCATCGCAGCCTTGATATATAATAAAGGTAGGATCTTGAGCAGGGTGTCGACAAACTCGGTTCGTTGCTGTCCCTCGCTACGCTCAATGAAGGCGCAATACTCGGCGGCAACGGTGACAAACTCTACGGTGTTGCGCTCGAATATGACTTGTGATTGTTGTTTCATAGGTCGTTGTTCTATTTGAGTACAAAATTACACTTTTTCGGTGAGAGAACGACAAGAATCTGCAAGAAACCTACTTTTTGGGCTGTAAATAGCAACATATTGCAGATAAGTATTATCTTTGCAACAATGTTAGTATTCTTTAACGAATAGAATATCTATGAAGACAATGTATGTGTTCCTTGCCGAAGGTTTCGAGGAGATCGAGGCCTTGGCTCCTATAGATGTGATGCGTCGTGCCGGCTTGGCCGTGACGATGGTGTCGGTGTCCGATGAACTGGTGGTGCATGGCGCTCACGGTATACCCGTAGTGGCCGATGCCACATTTGCTGCGCTCGACTTTGCCGATGCAGCCCTCCTCTTCCTGCCAGGTGGACTCCCCGGTGCCACCAACCTTGAGAAGCACGAGGGCCTAGGTCAATTGCTGGTGGCGAAGGCTGCGCAGGATGATGTGATCATCTCTGCCATCTGTGCCGCTCCGCTCGTGCTCGGCGGCTTGGGCTTGCTTGAGGGTAAGCAGGCTACATGCTATCCGGGATTCGAAGACACCATGAAGGGCGCAACTTACACCGCGGCTCAGGTGACCGTCGATGGCAATGTCTTCACTGCTTGTGGCCCTGCAGCAGCATGGGAGCTCGGCTTCACCTTTGTGGCCCACTTCTGTGGTGAGGCCAAGGCCAATGAATTAAGAAAAGGAATGCAGTTTTAAATGAAAAAGTACGCCATTATCGTCGCTGGAGGCAAGGGCCTCCGCATGGGCGGTGAGTTGCCCAAGCAGTTTATCCCAGTGGGAGGGCGTCCTGTGTTGATGCACACGCTCGACACCTTCCACGCGTGTGATCATTCCATACAGATTGTTCTCGTGCTTCCCCGCGACCATCAGCCCTATTGGCAGGAGTTGTGCCGGGAGTATGACTTCCGTGTGCCTCACCGCATAGCCGATGGTGGTGCCACTCGCTTTCACTCCGTGCAGAATGGCTTGGCCTTGGTCGATGAGGCCGATGCCCTAGTGGCTGTGCACGATGGTGTGCGCCCCTTCGTGTCGCACGAGGTCATCCGTCGCTGCTATCAGGAGGCTGCCTCCCACGGAGCCGTGGTGCCCGTCATCCCTGTGGTAGAGACCATCCGTCATCTCCTCCCCGAGGGTAGCGAGACGGTCAGTCGCGATGCCTATCGCCTCGTGCAGACTCCCCAGACCTTCAGTGCCTCGCTCCTCCGCCGTGCCTATGAGCAGCCTTTCTGCGAAGCCTTCACCGACGATGCCTCTGTGGTCGAGGCGCTCGGCCATGCCGTACATCTCGTCGAGGGCAACCGCGAGAACATCAAGCTCACCACACCCTTCGACCTCGTCGTGGCAAGGGCATTGCTCGTGGGTGAGGGGTAATCGTAAAAAGATGAAATAAAACTGCATCTTTCGCCCATTTATACCCAAATTCAGGTTATAAAAGTTCGTAAATGGGTTGCCTTCGGCCAGCGAACTTCGTTTGGCATTGGCAGAGATGACATTTTACACTGCATTGAAAAAACATTTTCACTTCGTTGAAAAATTTTTTTCGCTTTGTTGAAAATAATTTTTCGCTATTGTGAAAAAAAATTTGCAAGCCCTTAAAAAGTTTTGCAAAAGCAGCGACAAATAAGTCCGCATTCATCGAGATTTATCATTTGAGACAAAACAACTCCTTACTCATATTATTGCAAAAGGGTAGAAAGTAAAAGGGCAGCCCTGAAGCTGCCCTTTGTGTGCGTGTGTGTTGATTGGTATTGTATAGTCTCTACTTCCTATAAACCATATCAAGGAAGATGAACATTACTTCAGACGAAACTCGATGGGCATCTCGTATCGTACAGATACGGCTTTCCCGCGCTGTTCGCCCGGTCTCCACTTCGGCATCAGGCCGATGACGCGCACGGCTTCTGCATCCAGCTCGGGATTAACGCTACGCTTCACCTTGATGTCGGAGATGCTACCATCGGTACCAACAAGAAACTCTACGATAACCTTGCCCTGCACTCTGGCTTGCTGTGTAGCTGCGGGATAGCGGAGATTCTTTTGTAGGAATCTCATCAATTCGCCCATGCCACCGGGGAATTCGGGTTGGCTTTCCACGATCACAAAGGTGCCATTAAAGCTCTTTGTTTCGGAGATTAGGAGATTGGTAGGAAGATTTTCGACCGTCTCTGGCGCATAACCCGTAACGACCATATCGGGCAAGCCCTGTACAGCCTCGGCCATCTGTACGGTCAACGACTTAGCTCCGCCTTGAGGCACGATGACATACTGTTCTTGCATGCCTACGAACGAGAACTGCAACGCAAGCCCCTCGTAGGTCTCAAACTCAAACTTGCCGCCCTTTTGTGACAGGGCCGCCGAAGCGATACGCCCATCATTGGGGTTCTTCGCAAAGATGTTTACGCCAGCAAGCCCCTTGCCACTCTTTGCGCCAACGACCTTTCCCGAGACTTTTACCCTATTCCGAGAGGGCGATTCAACACTTTTAACCTCTTCTGCTTTCGCAATCGAAGTTAATTCACTAACTTTGGCACTTGAAATCTCATCCAATGTGTTTGAGACTTCGGGACGGGCAAAGACAGCCACGGATGCTGCCGCCAACGGGAGTACATAGAGGTACTTCAACCGTGCCCACGGATTTGATTTTCTTTTTAGCATCATAGTGATACGTTTTTTAAGTGAACTATGGTTGAGGTTGTTGGCCATAGAGTAGAGCCTTGTGCCAACAGCCTCTTTTATTAATAACCGCTGATATTCCTTCGTGTCTGCTCCACCTTTGATGACCGCCTCGTCGGCCTCGTACTCGTGGAGTGTACGCAGTTCACGCTTCAGGAGCCACACCGCAGGGTTGAACCATTGCAGCAGGGTGCACGCATCCACCAACAGGAGGTCCCATGAATGGCGGTGCTGGATGTGTGCCAACTCGTGGCGTAGCACCTCACGGGCGTTCTCCTCGAGGCTTCGGCGCGATACAACGATACAGTTGAGCCAACTGAAGGGCGAGAGCTCCTCTTCATGTACATAGAGTTTGATGCCCGCCTTGTGCAGCTCTGCCGTATAGTCTGACAATGGCTCTTGATAAGTCTTGCGGAACAACATTCCCAAACGGATGTACGAAACTGCATGATAGCAGACGCAAGCCAAGAAGCCCATTATATAAAGGAGTAGCAATGCGTGCCCCCAACCGAAGTCGAGGAGTGGCTTGCTGACCATGTTCGCATCCGCGGCATCGATTGCCACGGCACTCTCTGCGTTCATCGCCATCGTCCCGACCTCTATCAACGGACTCTCACCGAATGTCATCAGTGGCAATACGAATGATATCACCAACAAGGCGAGCAGTGCCACGCGGTTGAACCGATGAAAGGTCTCCTCGCTCATCAGTAGCCGATAGAACGAGTAGAGCAGCGCGAGGCAAAATGCAGACTTCAGTATGTAAACTAAAAACACTCCCATAACGTCGTCGTTAGATATTATTGCCCTCTTCGACCATGCGGATGAGCTCTTTCAACTCGTCCAGCGAAATCTGCTCTTCCTTCACCAGGGATGAAACTACACGCATGTATGAGTTGTCGAAATACTTACTCACCACTCCCTGCAGTGTCATCTTGCGGTACTCGTCGCGCGACACGGCCGCATAGTACTGATAGGTGCTGCCATAGGCGTTGTGCCCCACATAACCCAATGTCTCCAGGTTGCGCACCACGGTAGACATGGTATTAAAATGTGGACGCGGCTCGTCGTACAAAGCCACTATTTCCTTTACAAACATTGGGCCATTCTCCCAAAGGAATTCCATGATTTCCTCTTCTCTGCGTGCTAGTTTTTTCATAACTATTCAAATTAGTTATGCAAAGGAACTAAAAAGATTCGTTCGCAAACTAATTTTTATAGTTAAAAAGCGTTAACAGGGCGAAAATAAGTCTCAGAGTGTTCCATTATGCCGAATGTTACCGTCTGATTTTAGTGAATCGTGAAGTTTAAATGATTCCGAAGATAGGCCATTTGCTCTCGATTTATAGGGGATGGAAGATGAAAAATAAGAGTTTTTGCTCCCCATAGGAAATAAAATCGTATATTTGCACAAGAATTATAACTTAAAACATACAATATGGCAGAAATCAATCCCAGCAAGACGATTGTCGTATCATACGACATGTATACCGAGTTTGAAGGCGAGCGCGAGCTCGTAGAGCAGGCTACCGCCGAGCAGCCCTTCCAGTTTACCACAGGTTTGGGCTTCACCTTCGAGGCTTTCGAGGAGAAGTTCAAGGACTTGAAGGAGGGCGACACCTTCAACTTTACCCTCACCAAGGAGGAGACCAACGGCGACCGCCGCGAGGACCTCGTGTTCGACGTAGACAAGCAGATCTTCTGCGTGAACGGCAAGTTTGACGACAAGCAGATCTACCCCGGCAACGTCATCCCCCTCATGAATGCCGATGGCCAGCGCATGAATGGCCTCGTAGTAGAGGTGAAGGACGAGGCTGTGACCATCGACCTCAACCACCCTTACGCAGGCATGGGCCTCGCCTTCGAAGGTAAGGTGCTCTCTATGCACGATGCCACCAAGGAGGAGATCCAGGCACTCATCAACATCATCACTGGTCAGGGCGGTTGCGGATGTGGCTGCGACAGCTGCGGTGGCGGTTGCGACGGCTGTGGCGACCATGAGGGTGGCTGCGACTGCGGATGTCATTAATTTAGTGAAGAGGGAAGAGTTAAGAATGAAGAGTTGCCTCCGGGTAGCCTCTAACCCTTCCCTCTTAACTCTTCCCTCTTAACTCTTAACTCTTCCTTCATGAACTCCTTCGGAACCCTTTTCACCCTGACCTCATTTGGCGAGTCACATGGCGCGGCTATTGGAGGTGTGGTCGACGGGATGCCTGCTGGCATCGCCGTAGATATGGACTTTGTGCGCCGTGAGATGCAGCGTCGTCGTCCAGGGCAGAGTGCTGTCACCACGGGGCGCAAGGAAGCTGACGAGGTGGAGTTACTCTCGGGCATCTTCGAGGGAAAGACTACGGGTGCTCCCATCGGTTTCATCATACGCAACACTGATCAACACTCGGGCGACTATGACAACTTGCGCGAGGTGTTGCGCCCCTCGCATGCCGACTACACCTACTGGCAAAAGTATGGTGTGCGCGACCATCGTGGCGGAGGCCGCTCGTCGGCCCGCGAGACTGCTGTGCGCTGTGTCGCCGGAGCGTTCGCCAAGCTCGCTCTGCGCGAACTGGGCATCACCATCCAGGCCTACACCTCACAAGTAGGACCCATTGCTTTGGAGAATGACTATACGAAATATGATCTCTCGCTCACAGAGAGCAACATCGTGCGCTGCCCCGACCCCGAGAAGGCACGAGCGATGGAAGAGCTTATCCTGCAAGTGAAGAGCGAGGGCGACACCATCGGAGGCGTCGTGACCTGCGTCATCACGGGATGTCCCGTGGGGCTAGGCGAGCCTGTCTTCGGTAAGCTGCACGCGGCACTGGGTTGTGCCATGCTGAGCATCAATGCCTGCAAAGGCTTCGACTATGGTCGTGGCTTCGAGGGCATCTGCGAGCGTGGCTCAGCGCAGAACGATCCGTTCATATGCACCGATGAGGGCATCACTACTGCCACCAATCACTCGGGAGGCATACAGGGCGGTATCAGCAACGGACAGCCTATATACTTCCGTGTGGCCTTTAAGCCCGTAGCTACACAGTTGGGCGAGCTGACAACAATCGACATACACGGCAACACGCAGACTCTGCAAGCCAAAGGGCGACACGACCCCTGTGTGGTGCCTCGAGCTGTACCTATCGTGGAGGCCATGGCGGCCATCACCATACTGGACCATTACTTGCAAGCACAAGCCCGTAAGGGATATTAAGGCAAAATAGAAAGGAGAGAAGCACGAGCATCTCTCCTTTTTTCTGTATTATTAGCTTTCTACCATATATATCCTCCGCACACGGGTCGAGATGCCCGTCATCACCTCATAGGGGATGGTACCTAGCCACTCGGCTATCTGAGTTACGGGCAGGTTGGGGCCGAAGATCTCTACCGCGTCGCCTTCACGGCAGGGGATGTCGGTGACGTCGATCATGCAAACGTCCATGCAGATATTTCCCACATAGGGTGCACGATGGCCATTGACAATGCAGTGTCCTAGCCCATTGCCCAAGCGGCGGTTCAGTCCGTCGGCATAGCCTATGGGGATGGAGGCAATGCGTGAGGGACGCACGATCTGTCCGCGGCGGCTATAGCCCACCGTCTCCGTTTCGGGCACCTCATGGATCTGTAGGATGGTGCTGCGTAGTGTGCTGATGGGGTGGATGAGGCGATTGTCGACAGGGCTGATGCCATAGAGTCCCAAGCCTAGGCGTACCATGTCGTGATGGTACTCTGGGAAGCGCTCGATGCCTGCCGAGTTGCAGATGTGGCGCAGTATCTTATGCGGGAAAGCAGCTTGCAGGGCCGTAGCGGCTGCATCGAAGCGGGTGGCTTGCAGGTGGGTGAAGGTGTCGAACTCGCTGCCATCGCTTCCCGCGAAGTGGGAGAATATGGAGCGGGGGATGACGGTATTCTGCCCCTGCAGACGCTCGATGAGGCGTGGCATGTCGTCGGGGCTGAAGCCGAGGCGGCTCATGCCAGTGTCTATCTTGATGTGGATAGGGTAGTGCATATAGCCTTCGTGCTCGCAAGCGTGGATCATTGCATCGAGCAGGGCGAAGCTGTAAACCTCTGGCTCGAGGTTGTTGTCGAAGATGGTCTTGAAGGCCGACATCTCGGGGTTCATCACGAGGATGTTGGCCGTGATGCCTGCTTTGCGCAGTTGCTCGCCTTCGTCGGCCACGGCTACCGCGAGGTAGTCGACACGGTGGTCCTGCAGTGTCTTGGCGATTTCGTAGAATCCGGCTCCATAGGCGAAGGCCTTGACCATGCATACGGTCTTTACCGTGGGGGCCAACATGCTGCGATAGTGGTTGAGGTTGTCGACCATAGCTCCCAGGTCAATCTCCAGTGTGGTCTCGTGTACCTTCAAGGCTAATTGTTCGGTGATGCGCTCAAAGCCGAAGCTGCGCGACCCCTTGATGAGCACCAGCGAGCGGCGCAGTGCGTGCAGCTCTTCGGATTGCAGAAACTCCTCTGTAGTGGTGTAGAACGACTTCTTGATGCCGAAGCGGTCGGCCGATGCCGTTAGCTCGGGACCTATGCCGATGATGCGCTCCACGCCGCGGCCTTCGACCAATGCCGCTACCTTGCGGTAGAGAGAGCGGCTGCGCTGGCCTGTCTGCAGGAGGTCTGAGAGGATAAGCACTCGTTCGCGTCCCTCACGTTCGGGCCGTCGCGCCATGAAGTCGAGCGCAATGTCCAGCGAAGCGATGTCAGAGTTGTAGCTGTCGTTGATGAGCGTGCTCCCATTCTTTCCCTCCTTCACCTCGAGGCGCATGGCCACGGGCTCAAGCTGTGCCATCCGCTCGGCAATCTTCTCGGAGGGGAGCATCAGGTAGAGGCACACGGCGAGGCAGTGGATGGAGTTCTCCACCGAGGCATCGTCGGTAAAGGGGATGGTATACTGTCCCTTTATACCTATATAATTATAAGTGATGGTGGTGCTCGTCTCGGTCTTGTTTATGGAGGAGATGAATAGCGGCTTGTCTGCATCGCGGCACGACCATGCTATCTCGCGGCTCGTCTGTAAGGTGTGGTTTACTCCCTCACACACCTCTTCGTTGTCGCCATTGTAGATGATGATGTCGCAGTCGCGGAACAGCTCCAGCTTTTCTCTGCACTTGTCCTGTAGCGAGGCGAAGTTCTCTTGATGGGCACCTCCGATATTGGTAAACACTCCTATCGTGGGGCGTATGATGTTGTGCAGGCGTCTCATCTCATGGTGTTGCGATATGCCAGCCTCGATGAGTGCCACGTCGGTGTGTTCGTCCATCTGCCATACGGAGAGCGGAACGCCTACCTGCGAATTGTAGCTCCGGGGCGACCGTGCCACGCGGAAGTCACTGCCTAACAGCTGGCTCAGCCACTCCTTGACCACCGTCTTACCATTGCTTCCGGTGATGCCTATTACAGGGATTTCGTGTCGTATGCGATGCTTCTCTGCCAGCAATTGCAGAGCGCTTAGGGTGTCTTCTACAAGGAGGAAGTTTGCCTCTGGCATGGACTGCAACTCCTCTGCGCTCAGGCGTTTGGAAACGACAAAGTGTCGTACACCTCGGTTGTAGAGGTCAGCGATGTAGCGGTGTCCGTCACCACGTCCTGTCACGAGTGCAAAGAAGAGAGTCTCTTCGGGGAACCCGAGCGAACGGCTATCGGTGAGCAGCCATTTTATCGTTCCCTCGCTGTTCCCGATGCGCTCGGCTTGCAATAGTTGTGCTATCGTGTCAATAGAGTATGCCATTGTGTGAACTCCTTATCAATAAAAGAACATTGTCAGACCTAACTAGGTGCAAAAATATAGATTTCCATCGTGATGGCAAAAATATAGCCCCTATTTATGTAATCGTGGATGGTTCTTGGCGGGGCTGGTCTCAGAAATGGATGCTACACTGAAATCCGTAGGCTTGGTGGTGCCGTGCGGAGTGTCGGTTGTCGATGGTGGCAGGGCGCACCTCTACGCTGAGGTCATCGGTGATGTCAAAGTTGGAGAGCTCGGCATCGACATAGGCATCCACTACGGAGATAAGGTACACACCGATAAAGCAGAAGATGCTCAGGTCGCGCTGACGACGATAGTTGTCCTTTCTATTCTTGAACACTCGCGTGAGATACTCCTTGTTGGCCTCTACATTGTATCGCGGAGGTAGGAAATCCTCGTAGCTGGCTGTGCCTGGGTCGTCGTCCATGATGTCGAGATAGGCTTGCGAGTAGTCGCTATACATCTGATTGTTCCAATTGAGGGCATACGCACAACCGAGGAAGCCTCCATAGACGATGGGGAGCTTCCAATATTTGTGGTTGTATATCTGTCCGCCTCCAGGGAAGACCAGGGCACTCCATGTAGCCTTGGCAGGGTCGGGGGTGAAGGTGGCCAGGCGCTGCTGGCGTGTCTCGCGGCGGTAGTCTCTTGCCCTGGCTCTTGCTATCTTCGCGGAGTCCAAGTTCTCATGGAACTCAGAAAATTCGGAATCCTCAGAGAGTACCGAAGACGCGGAGGGCTCGGCAAAGACCTTCAGGTCGCGCCCCACCGTGTGGTGCAGCGAGTCGGCCAGGGCAAAGCGTGTCGTGTCAGCGACATGGCGCTCTGTCTGCGCAGCGATGGTGCGGGGCATGCAGAGCATGGCCAAAGCCATCAGCGAGACCAATATGTGGCGACCGATGTTCATGCTTTCAGCTTGTCTAGCAATGCGATGATGCGCTCCAGCTCCTCCTCGTTCTTGAAGCTGATGGCTATCTTGCCCTTTCCTTTGGGATTGCAGGTGAGCTGCACATCTGTCTGGAAGAAGTTGGCAAGGTGGCGTTTCAGTATGTCGTAGTCGCTTGATGGCGATCCCTGCCCCTTGTTAGGGTTGGCTTTCTGCTTGCTTTTCTTTACGATCTCCTCGACCTTGCGTACCGAGTACCCGAGGGTCTGTATCTCTTGGAAGAGGTTGATCTGCTCCACGGGGTTGTCCAGTGCAAGCAGGGCACGGGCATGTCCCATGTCGAGCTCACGATTCTTCAGCGCCATCTGGATCTGTGCAGGCAACTTCAACAGTCGCAGGTAGTTGGCTACGGTGGTTCGCTTCTTGCCCACTCGTTCGCTCAGGCGCTCTTGGGTAAGGTCATACTCCTCGAGCAGATGTTGGTAGGCGAGGGCTATCTCCATGGAGTTGAGGTCTTCGCGTTGGATGTTTTCCACGAGGGCCATCTCCATGACGTTCTCGTCGTCGGCCGTACGGATGTAGGCCGGCACTGTTGTGAGTCCTGCCAGTTGTGATGCGCGAAAACGACGCTCACCGGCAATAATCTGATAGGTGCCGTCGTCCATCTTGCGCAGGGTGATGGGTTGTATGATGCCAATCTCCTTGATCGAGTCGGCCAGCTCCTGCAGCGCCTCGGGGTCAAACTCGCGGCGCGGCTGGTTGGGGTTTGCCTTGATGAGCGATATTGCGATCTCGCTGATGGATGACGACCCTTCGGTCTTCACCGTGTCGGTAGAGATGAGGGCGTCGAGTCCGCGGCCTAGAGAGGGGTATTTCTTTTGTGCCATATATTATAATTGAAAATTGAGAATTGAAAACTATTTCCATCTGGGTGATTCCTTCTTGTCGGGTTACCCAGCACTTTTCACTTTCATCTTCAATTTTTTCTAATGATTTCCTGTGCCAGTGCCAAGTAGTTTTGTGCACCCTTTGACTCTGCATCGTAGAGGATAGTGGGGATACCGTGGCTGGGGGCTTCGCTGAGGCGAACGTTACGCTGGATGACAGTGTCGAACACCAGTTCCTGGAAGTGGCGGCGCACCTCATCGAGTACCTGGTTGCTCAGTCTCAGACGCGAGTCGTACATCGTGAGCAGGAAGCCCTCGATGCCGAGTGCGGGGTTGAGCTTCGATTTGATGATCTTGATGGTGTTGAGCAATTTGCTGATTCCCTCCAATGCGAAATATTCACATTGCACGGGGATAATCACTGAGTGGGCTGCAGTGAGCGCATTCACGGTGATCAGTCCGAGCGAGGGCGAGCAGTCGATGAGGATGTAGTCATACTCCGTGAGGAAGGGCTCGAGCATGCGCTTCATCACCGTCTCGCGTCCCTCGAGGTTGAGCATCTCGATCTCAGCGCCTACGAGGTTGATGTGCGATGCGATGACGTCGAGTCCCTCGATGTCGGTCGTGTATATGGCTTCGCGTGGGTCGCGTCCGTCGATGAGGCACTCATACACCGAGCAGTCGACCGACTGTATGTCGATGCCGAGACCCGATGAGGCATTGGCCTGAGGGTCAGCGTCGATGAGCAGTACCTTCTTCTCCAGTGTGGCGAGCGATGCCGCGAGGTTGATCGCTGTTGTCGTCTTTCCCACACCACCTTTTTGATTTGCTAAAGCAATAATCTTTCCCATTTATAAAATGTGTGCTAATGTTTCAAGACGCGAAGTAAGCAATAATCTGCCTATTAATATAAAAAAAGTGCTTAAAGTTTCTAAAAATGTGGATAACTTGCCGTTTTGGTGGAAAACTTTTTGGTGCTTCGCCGCTTTTATGCTAATTTCGCGTTCATATATTAGTACTTATGAACAACGAAAGACCCCTCATACTCATATCCAATGACGATGGCTATAAGGCCCGTGGCATCAACTTCGTGGCCGAGCTGCTCTCCACCTTTGCCGACGTCGTCGTGATGGCTCCAGAGGGTGGTCGCTCAGGCATGGGCTGTGCGATTACCTCCAAGGAACCTGTCTATTACAGCCTCGTCAGAGAGTGTCAGCACCTGGCCATCTACAAGTGTTCGGGTACGCCCGTCGACTGCATCAAGATGGCTCTGCACGAGCTCTTCCCCGACCGCCAGCCCGACCTCATTGTCGGTGGCATCAATCATGGCGACAACTCGGGCGTCAACGTACACTACTCTGGCACCATGGGCATCGTCATCGAGGGATGCATGAAGGGCATCCCCTCGGTAGGCTTTTCGCTCGACAATCACTCTCCCGAGGCCGACTTTGAGCCTTGCGCCCCCTACATCGTGAAGATCGTGGAGCAGGTGCTCGACCGTGGACTCCCTACGGGCTCATGCCTCAATGTCAACTTTCCAGCTACGCCCCTCTATGAGGGAGTCAAGGTGTGTCGTATGGCTCGCGGTGAGTGGACACAGGAGTGGGAGGAGCACCCCCATCCGCGTGGTGGCAACTACTACTGGCTGGTGGGCAGTTTCTGCCTGCGCGACGAGCGACCCTACGAGGCCGACCGTCCCAACCTCACCGAGGGCTACGTGGCAGTGACTCCCATACAAATCGATATGACCGACTATTCTCTTATGCAAGAGATCCAGGCGAATTGGGACCTGTAAAGTCTCAGTACTTCCATGCAAGTACTCGAGTACTTACCCGTCCGTACTGGAGTACTTACAAGGAAGTACTGCGCGTTACTACGTAAGATGAAGTGAAATGAAATACTATCTCATAGCAGGCGAGGCCTCGGGCGACCTGCACGCATCGAACCTGATGCGTGCCTTGGAGGTGTACGATGCGGAGGCGGAGTTCCGCTTCTTCGGCGGTGACTTCATGCTGGCGGTGGGCGGCACCTTGGTCAAGCACTATCGTGAACTGGCCTACATGGGATTTGTCCAGGTGGCGCTGCACGCGGGCACAATCATGAGAGGGATGAAGCAATGCAAGCAGGACATCGTGGCATGGAACCCTGACGTGGTGGTGCTGGTCGACTATCCCGGATTCAACCTCTCGATGGCCAAGTATCTCAAGACCCACACGCAGATTCCGGTCTATTACTATATCTCGCCCAAGATATGGGCTTGGAAGGAGTACCGCATCAAGGACATCCGCCGCTATGTCGACGAGATGTTTTCCATCCTGCCGTTCGAGGTGCCTTACTTTGCCAAGCATGACTACCCGATACACTACGTGGGCAATCCGTGTGTCGATGCCGTGGCGGAGTTCAGGGCGAAGTATGTAGAGTCGCGTGAGGAGTTTTGTGCTCGCCACAACCTCGACCCCAAGCGCCCCATCGTGGCGCTCCTTGCGGGTAGCCGCAAGCAAGAGATTCGTGACAACCTGCCCATCATGCTGGCTGCTACGAAGCATTTCAAGGGTTTCCAGTGGGTCATTGCCGGAGCGCCTGGCATAGCGGAGGAGATGTACCGAGGGTTCGGGCTACGGGATGCGAAGGTCGTGTTCGCAGAGACCTATCCTCTTCTCACACACTCCTATGCGGCCATGGTGACCTCGGGGACGGCGACGCTGGAGACGGCCCTCTTCCGTGTGCCTCAGGTGGTGTGTTACTATATGAAGTTGGGTAAGGTAGTGTCGTGGCTGCGTGGCTTGGTGCTCAAGGTGAAGCACATCTCACTGGTCAATCTCGTGGCAGACTTTCCCGTAGTGCGTGAGCTCGTGGCCGACGGCATGAATGAGCGTGAACTCAAGGAGGAACTCGACCAATTGCTCTTGGATGACTTCTATCATAGCCGTATGCTCAAGGAGTATGATGAGATGGTGTTGCGTCCTCTCGGCGAAGCTGGTGCCTCGGAGCATGCTGCTGAGAAGATAGTGGGGCTATTGCGAAAAAAAGTGTGAAAGCAGCTCGTTGTGAAAAATATTCAAGTAAACTTGATATTTCTCGCTCGCTTATTCGTATCTTTGCACTCTCTCAATATAATAAGGTAAAAGGAATATAAAACTATGGACTTTAAGATTGCAGTTTTGGCCGGTGACGGTATCGGCCCCGAAATATCTGCCGTAGGTGTAGATGTAATGACCGCCGTATGTGAGAAGTTTGGTCACAACGTGTCGTATAAGCATGCTATTTGTGGTGCTCATGCCATCGACGAGGTGGGCGACCCCTTCCCCGAAGAGACCTTTCAGGTGTGCCAAGAGGCAGACGCAGTGTTGTTCTCTGCCGTAGGTGACCCTAAGTTTGACAATGACCCTACAGCCAAGGTGCGCCCCGAGCAGGGTTTGCTCGCCATGCGCAAGAAGCTGGGTCTCTTTGCCAATATCCGCCCCGTGCAGACCTTTAAGTGTCTCGTGCACAAGTCGCCCCTGCGTGCCGAGTTAGTCGAGAATGCCGACTTTATCTGTATCCGCGAGCTCACTGGTGGCATGTACTTCGGTGAGAAGTACCAGGACAACGACAAGGCCTACGATACCAACTACTACACCCGTCCCGAGATTGAGCGTATCCTCAAGGTAGCCTTCGAGTATGCCATGAAGCGCAACAAGCACCTCACCGTGGTAGACAAGGCTAATGTGCTGGCCTCATCACGCCTGTGGCGTCAGATTGCCCAGGAGATGGCACCCCAGTACCCCGAGGTGAATACCGACTATATGTACGTGGACAATGCCGCCATGCGCATGATCCAAGACCCCACCTTCTTCGATGTCATGGTGACCGAGAACACCTTCGGCGACATCCTTACCGACGAGGGCTCGGTGATTAGCGGTTCCATGGGCCTGCTCCCCTCGGCTTCTACGGGTGAGAGTACTCCTGTGTTTGAGCCCATCCACGGCTCATGGCCTCAGGCGAAGGGGCTCAATATCGCCAATCCTTTGGCGCAGGTGCTCTCTGTGGCGATGCTCTTCGAGTACTTCGACCTCAAGGCAGAGGGTGAGCTCATCCGTAAGGCGGTGGATGCTTCGCTCGACGCTAATGTGCGCACTCCCGAGATTCAGGTTGAGGGTGGAGCCAAATATGGAACAAAGGAGATAGGTGAATGGCTGGTCGACTATATCCATAAGGCGTAAAAAAAATAGATTTATGCAAAGGGGGCGAGTACAAATGCCGTACTCGCCTCCTTTTTTTATAACTGCAACGTGCTGTTTTTATGATAGTTCTCTTTTTAGTGTAAAAATAATCTGAAAAAACTTTGCAAATTGTTTTGCGGATATCAAAACTTGTCGTACCTTTGCACCCGTAAACGATTGGGCTATGGTGTAATGGTAACACTGCAGATTCTGGTCCTGCCTTTCCTGGTTCGAGTCCGGGTAGCCCAACAAAAAAAGAAGTCGATGAAAATCGACTTCTTTTTTGTTATAATATGTTATTTGTCAACTTCGATGTTTTCCTGAATGGAAGTCAACGTTTAGGTCACTGCTCAAAAGGGAAAGGCAAGAATCCCGTGCTGGGACTCTGCCATTATTTGTCCGTAGCGAAATCAGCCAGATGCATGTCGAAGACCAGAGCCGAGTGGGCAGGGATGTTGGTCTTTGTCTGACTGCCGTATCCTAGCTTGGAGGGAATGTATACTGTCCAGCGGTCCCCCTTGGTCATATGCGGCAACACGGTCTGCCATCCTGCTACGACACCGTCGATGCGAAACTCTGCAGGCTTGCAGGTGTTAGGGTTGAAGGCTCCTTTGTATGACTCGTCGAACACAAAGCCACTGGGGTGGTTGGCGGTAGGCATGAGGCGACCGCGGTAGTCGACCGAGACAAAGGTTAGAGGATGCTCTATTCCCGTACCCGACTGCTCCTTGTAGCAATAGACGTAGTCGGCATTGTCGTGTATTGCAATGTTGCCGTCGACGTCGGTATCGTTGAGGTTGTAGGCCAGTATCTTGACCCATCTGCCGTCATTGCAGTGGTCAACAACGCCAGCGATGGAGTCGATGAATGCCTCGTTTCGCTCTTGCCAGTTGGCATATTCGTCTATCTCGGCGGTCTCTTCGCATGAGGTGAAGAGCAGGCTTCCCGTTACGCAAAAGAGAGGGAACAGGAAAGTGCTCATCACCATTGATAGGGGTTTCCCACGTAGAATCATTGATTTTGTCATCTTTATATATATTGCCCGCAAAGCCCCTCCATAGAGGGAGGGGTTTGGGGCGGGTCTTTTACTTCAAAGTTTTGAGTACGCCAGTGATGCTCACCTTGTCGGCAAGAAGTCCTACGAGGCTGTCGATGCTCACGCGCTCCTGCTGCATGGTGTCGCGGTTACGCAGAGTCACACAGTTATCCTTGAGGGTGTCGTGGTCGATAGTGATACAGTAAGGAGTACCGATAGCATCCTGACGGCGGTAGCGCTTACCGATAGAGTCCTTCTCGTCGTACTGGCAGTTGAAGTGGAACTTCAGCATATCCTGGATCTCGCGTGCCTTCTCGGGCAGACCGTCCTTCTTCACCAAAGGCATGATGGCAAGCTTCACGGGAGCGAGGGCGGCGGGCAGGCGCAGTACTACGCGGGTCTCACCATTCTCGAGCTTCTCCTCTTGGTATGATGCGCAGAGTACGCTGAGGAACATGCGGTCAACACCGATTGAGGTCTCGATAACATAGGGAACGTAGCTCTCGTTGATCTCGGGATCGAAGTACTTGATGCTCTTGCCCGAATATTTCTCGTGCTGTGAGAGGTCAAAGTCGGTACGGCTGTGGATACCCTCTACCTCCTTGAAGCCGAAGGGCATGAGGAACTCGATGTCGGTAGCTGCGTTGGCGTAGTGAGCAAGCTTGTCGTGGTCGTGGTAGCGGTAGTGGTCGTCACCGAAGCCGAGCGCCTTGTGCCACTTCAAGCGGGTCTCCTTCCACTTGGCAAACCACTCGAGCTCTGTGCCAGGGCGTACGAAGAACTGCATCTCCATCTGCTCGAACTCGCGCATACGGAAGATGAACTGACGGGCTACGATCTCGTTACGGAAGGCCTTACCGATCTGTGCGATACCGAAGGGCACCTTCATGCGGCCGGTCTTCTGTACATTGAGGTAGTTGACGAAGATACCCTGCGCTGTCTCGGGGCGGAGGTAGATCTTCATAGCACCGTCAGCGGTAGAACCCATTTCGGTAGAGAACATGAGGTTGAACTGACGCACCTCGGTCCAGTTGCGTGTACCAGAGATGGGGCATACGATCTCCTCGTCAAGGATGATCTGACGGAGCTCGTTGAGGTCTGATGCGTTGAGGGCAGCAGCGAAACGCTCGTGGAGGGCATCGCGCTTGGCCTGGATCTCGAGCACGCGACCGTTGGTAGCGAGGAACTGTGCCTCGTCAAACGCCTCGCCAAAACGCTTGGCAGCCTTGGCTACCTCCTTGCCAATCTTCTCGTCATACTTGGCGAGCTGATCCTCGATGAGTACATCGGCGCGGTAGCGCTTCTTTGAGTCCTTGTTGTCAATGAGGGGGTCATTGAATGCATCCACATGGCCCGAAGCCTTCCAGATGGTGGGGTGCATGAAGATGGCCGAGTCGATACCTACGATGTTGTCGTTGAGCAACACCATAGACTGCCACCAGTATTGTTTGATATTGTTCTTCAGCTCCACACCCATCTGACCGTAGTCATATACAGCGCCAAGGCCGTCATAGATCTCTGATGAGGGGAACACGAAACCGTACTCCTTACAGTGCGATACGATTTTCTTGAAAGTTTCTTCTTGTTGTGCCATAATTATCCTTGTTTTTTAATCTATTTGTCTATAAGCATGCAAAGATACGAAAAAGCGAGCGAGAAATATCAAGTTTACTTGAATATTTTTCACAGCGAGCGAAAGTATCTTCGAGAGTCTCAAAGATACGAAAAAGCGAGCGAGAAATATCAAGTTTACTTGATTATTTTGCAGCTGGCGCTTTTATTATATATCTTTATAGAAACATCTTACACCACCCGTCAAATTTGACCAATCCCTCGGGGCCAAATTTCTCAAGGCTGCGGCGTGCTTGCTCTATGGACTTCTCGGTGTCGAGGCGTGTCTTGGAGAAGAACTTGTCTGCAAAGCAGATGATCTGTTCCTCTATGCTGATGGGTTGCATGTCGCGATGGGGGAGGGGTAGCCCCTGTGTTATGATCTGCTGTAGTGTAAGTCCTGTCCCTGTGTGTCGTTCGCATACTAGGGCATGTCGCTCTAGTCCCTCATTGCGCAATATCTCTGCACCTAGGATGCCGTGGCATATGTAGGGCTCTGTACCAAGGCATTCGATGGCAGGGGCATTTACATGTACGATGCCGATGTCGTGTAGGAGGGCAGCCTCTTCGATGAATTGTTTGTCTGCCTGCAGCTCTGGGTGTAGTCGTGTGATTTCAATTGCTTTGTCGGCGACAGAGCGGCTATGAGTGAGCAGTATGTGTTTCTGCTTCTCGTTGGTGCAATACTTGTTTATGATTTCTAGTGGGCTCATGTCCTTTTTTTTGGGGGGATAAAACTTGTTGTTGAAGTTTGTTGAGAGTGAGAGCTTCTCTAGGTAGCTTATCCCCTGTGGAATAATCCGAGCTGATTGAGCAGAATGATGGCGATAGCTATAGGCGCTAGGTACCGGAGGATAAAGATGACCATGCGCAAGTAGGGTACACGCAGGGTGCCGTGATTGGTGATCTCGTCGCGTAGGAGGCGTTTGTCAAGGTACCAACCGGCAAATAGTGAAATAAACATACCGCCTATGGGGAGCATGAGGTTGGAGGATACATAGTCGAAGAAGTCAAATATGGTCATCCCCAACAATTTGAACTCGCTGAACGGGCCAAACGATAGAGCGCAGAGTAAGCCTACGGCGGAGCAGGTGATGGTGACGATGGCTGCGGCTTTTCGGCGACTCATGGCGAACTCCTCTGATACATAGGCCGTGACAACCTCATGCATTGATATTGTTGAGGTGAGGGCTGCTACTACCAGAAGGAAATAGAAGAGCACAGAGACGGCATAGGAGAGTAGGGGGAGGCTGCCGAAGGCCTGCTGGAAGACGTTGGGCATGGTGATGAAGAGTAGCGATGGGCCTATGTCGTTGCTGCTGATGGCATAGCCTGCGTTGAATACAGCGGGGAAGATAATGAATCCTGACATGATGGCCACAAAGGTGTCGATGATGGCTACGTTGAGGGCTGTCTTCCCGATGTTGGTGTCGCTACGGAAATAGGACCCGTAGGTGCAGAGGCAACCTAGTCCGAGGCTGAGGGAGAAAAAGGCTTGTCCCATGGCGCTTAGCCATGCGGAAGCGGTGATCTTGCTGAAGTCGGGCTTGAGCATAAACTCCAATCCTTTCGAGGCTCCAGGAAGCATCACGGAGCAGACGGCTAGTACGATCAAGATGACGAAGAGGGCGGGCATCATTATTTTGGAAAACTTCTCGATGCCTCCCTTTACGCCCCGTATGACGATGATGTGGGTGACTATCATGAAGGCGAACATCCATGATACCGATTTCCAGGGGTTGCTTACGAAGGTGTTGAAGATGGAGGGGAAGTCGGTAGCGTTCTTCCCATCGAAGGCATTGCAGATGGCGAGCCTTGTGTATTCGGCTGTCCATCCTGCTACGACAGAGTAATAGCTGAGGATGACAAATCCCGACAATACGCCGAGGCGTCCCACCCATTTCCATTGTGTGTTAGGGGCAAGCTTGCGATAGGCACCTGCGGTGTTGGTGTGGGTGTGGCGTCCGATGAAGAATTCGCTCATCATGATGGGGATACCCAAGAGGAATACGCAAGCTATGTAGATGATGATGAAGGCAGCACCTCCATTCTGTCCTGTCTCAATGGGAAAACGCCATATGTTGCCAAGTCCGACGGCTGAGCCTGCTGCGGCTAGTACGGCGCCGAGCTTGCTGCTGAAATTTTCGCGAGTATTATTGGTCATGATAAGATGATGTGTGGGGTAGTGAGGTGTATTAACAATATAGGGCCGGAATATACTTCCAGCCCTATATGTATTTGTTTTGATAAGGTTCTCTTAGAGTTTTGCGATGTGAGCGCAGAGCTTAGACTTCAAATTAGCAGCCTTGTTCTTGTGGATGTTGTTAGTCTTAGCGAGCTTATCCAACATCTTCTGCACTGCGGGGTACATAGCCTGAGCCTCAGCCTTATCAGTTGTTGCGCGGAGCTTACGAACTGCGTTACGCATTGTCTTTGCATAATATCTGTTGCGCAATCTTCTGGTTTCAGTCTGTCTGATTCTCTTCAGCGATGATTTGTGGTTTGCCATTTCTAATCTTCCTATTCTTTTAATTTAACTTTGTAGCGCTACGGGGAATCGAACCCCGCTTTTGAGAATGAAAATCTCACGTCCTAACCGATAGACGATAGCGCCATCCTTCACTTTCGTGCTGTGTTACCAGCGTTGTTTCTCGAAAGCGGATGCAAAGGTAAGTACTTTTTTTTATTCCACAAATACTTTGCAGTCTTTTTTTTGTCATAACGGTGTTTTTTTGTAGTTTTGCATTGTTTTCGAAGAGTAAATCCGATGTATATAGATGATAAAGGCATAGTGTTGCAATGTGTGAGGTACAATGACAAGTCATTCATTGCGCATCTTTTTACAGCTTCGCACGGGCATGTCTCATTTGTTGTCAATGGTGCTCAAGGTAAACGATCGGGTACGGCAGCTAGGTTGTTTCAGCCAATGAGTTTTCTAGAGTTCCAGTGGGACAGAAAACCGAATGCTTCGCTGCAGCGTATGAAGGAGGCGCGTTTGGCGTTTGTGCAACAGGAGCTCCCTTATCATCCCATCAAGCGCAGTGTGGTTATGTTGCTCTCAGAGTTTTTGACCTATGCGCTACGTGCTGAGGCTGCTAATCCAGACCTATATATATATATGGAGCACTCGTTTCGATGGTTTGATGTTGTGGAGGTGGAGTATGCCAACTTCCATTTGGTGTTTCTTCTCAAATTGGCTCGTTTCCTCGGCGTGGCTCCCAATATGGAGGATTATTGCGAGGGGGACCTGTTTGATATAGCAAGCGGACGTTTTGTCTCTTGGGGTACACCGTCAGAGTCCGTCATGTCCTCGTATGATGCCCTATTGCTCTTCCGTCTTGCTAGTGCTAGCTACGAGACGATGGCATGCATTGCCATGAATAGGCATGAGCGATCTCGTTTGGTGCGTTACCTAGCTGGCTATTATGCTCACCACATAGCCAATTTCCCCGCCTTGCAGTCACTCGATATCCTGCAAGACCTTTTTTCTGAAGGATAAATTTTGCTTTTCGCCCAAATAGACGTATTTTTGCCGATTAATAGTAATACGTTTCACATCTATGAGTAATTCCGAACAGCCCACGATGGTAAATTGTGCCATGAACTATGGTGCAGTGGTGGGCCTATATTATATAGGTAAGTTTTGCTTATTCCCCATGAGCTTACACTCCACCCTGGCGGTCTTCCTATTCTTGGGACTGACGCTGATGGTGCCATTCCTGATCTATAGAGTGGTGAGATTGTATAGGGAACGCTATTGTGGGGGAGAGATAGATTTCTTCCGTGCCTTCTCTTTTTCGATGCTCACGATGGGGTTTGCTTCGTTGTTGGCAGCCGCTGCGCATTATATCTATTTTGCCTTTATCGATGGCGGGGCCATGGTGGGCGCTTTGGTGCAGAGCGTAGAACAATTGCAAAGTGTTGATTTCAGCGCATTGGAGGGAGCAAATGCTGAGAGCATTGCGCAGTTAGGACAATACATCGAACTGATGCAGCAGACCATAACACAGCTGCAAGCCATGTCGCCTATCGATATGGCTATGGGCATGCTGAGCAACAATGTGTCGTGGAGTATCGTTCTATCACTTCCGGTAGCTCTTTTTGTGAGGCACAACAAGCAGACGAAGACTTTTTAAATAGCAAACATAATATCGCAAACGTCAAAATAGTAAGAATATGGATATTTCCGTTATCATCCCTTTATACAACGAAGCCGAGAGCCTTCCCGAGTTGCATGCGTGGATTAAGCGTGTGATGGAGGACAATGGTTACTCTTATGAGATATATTTTGTCAATGATGGGTCTACCGACGACTCTTGGAAGGTTATTGAGGGGCTACATGCTCAATATCCCGAGGTCAAGGGAATCAAGTTTCGTCGCAACTATGGCAAATCGCCTGCGTTGTTTTGTGGGTTCGAGCGTGCAGAGGGAGATGTAGTGATTACGATGGATGCAGACCTGCAGGACTCTCCCGACGAGATCCCCGAGTTGTATCGCATGATTGTCGAGGAAGGCTATGATCTAGTGTCGGGTTACAAACAGAAACGATATGACCCCCTGTCGAAGACATTGCCGACCAAGCTGTTCAATGCCACGGCCCGCAAGGTTTCGGGCATCAAGAACCTGCATGACTTCAATTGTGGCCTCAAAGCCTATCGTCGTGAGGTGGTCAAGAACATCGAAGTATATGGTGAGATGCATCGTTATATCCCCTATTTGGCTAAGAATGCGGGCTTTAGCAAGATTGGGGAGAAGGTGGTTCAGCATCAGGCACGCAAGTATGGAAGCACGAAGTTTGGGCTCGATCGTTTTGTCAATGGCTATCTTGACTTGATCTCGTTGTGGTTCCTCTCTAAGTTTGGTGTCAAGCCCATGCACTTCTTTGGCTTATGGGGTTCAGTGATGTTCTTCATCTGTCTATTGTGTGTGGTGGGTATTGGTGTAGGTAAGCTCTATTGCTTAGGCAAGGGTATTCCCGCTCGTCTTGTGACCGATAGCCCCTATTTCTATCTTGCTTTGGTGGGTATGATCTTGGGATTCCAACTGTTTCTGACAGGATTCTTGGGCGAACTCATTAGTCGTAATTCGCAGGAACGCAATAATTATAAAATAGAGAAGGAGTTCTGATGAGATGTTTTCGTGATGTGACTCGTTTGTTGATAGCTCTCCTCGTGGTGGGGAGTGTGGTAGCTTGCTCGAGCGAAGATTGCCCCATCAACAATACGGTACTGGGAAAGATGGTCTTCCGCAATGTGTATGGTGATCTGGTGTCAATCAATGGAGCTTTGACAGTCAGTGCTGTACGTCAGCAAGGCGACACTATCGTAATCAATAGGAAGGCAAATGCGTCAGAGGTACTTTTCCCTATGAGCTATACGCATGAGACTGACACTCTCGTTTTTAGCTATATTTTCGATGAGAGCTATGTGTTGTATGATAGCATCTATGTCACTCATGTCAATACTCCAGTGCTCGTCTCTGTAGATTGCGGTACAGCTATGTATCATACCATCACCTCGGTTGGCAGCACTCATCATCTGATCGATACCCTTCTCCTCAATTCTCCCGATGTAGATTATGATGAACGTGAAAACATTCAGGTTATATATCGTACTGCTGATTAGTCTGTTGGCTCCCTTTCTGGGTTCACATGCCAGGATTCTCGGTGCTGAGGCTCAGCCATCCTCTCCTCAAGGGACACCCAAGGGCAAAGGTGCGCTGGGACTTTACCTCTCGGCAGATGTTTTTGGCTATATCTACCCGGTCTTTGTGAAGGATGCCTACTATAGTTCTGAGCTATCTGCTACGTTAGCCATCGATAACCGATTCTTTCCGACTGTGGAGGTGGGCATGGGTAGTGCAGACATGGTGAGCCAGCTCTATGAGATTGGCTATCGCACTCGTGCGCCCTACTACCGTGTCGGGATGGATTATAACATGCAGTACGAGAAAGACAAGCCTGGCTACATCTTTCTTGGTGGGCGTGTGGGCTACACGTCGTTTGACTACAGTGTCGAGGCTCCTCCTCTCCGTGACCCTATATGGGGCGATGAGGCTGCCGTGCAATTTGTCGATGTGCCCTGTCGTACTCTTTGGGTCGAGGCTGTGGGTGGGGTGCGTGCCGAGATAGCCAAGAACTTTTGGATGGGGTGGTCGCTTCGTTATAAATATCCTCTCTATCAAGGAAAGCTATCTCATGGTGGCCCTTGGTATATTCCGGGTTTTGGTGTGGGTAAGAAGGGTGTGCTAGGTGCTGCCTACACGATTAGTTATTACTTCAACTTATCTAAAAAGAAATGATATGACTACACTCGAAGTTTGGCTCACAGCCCTTGCTCTTGCTATGGATAGTTTCACTGTTGCCATTGCTGCGGGACTTATTCTCAAGCGTGTCAAGCTGGGCAATTTCCTTACCGTTGCCTTCTTCTTCGGCCTGTTTCAGGCGCTCATGCCCTTGATGGGTTGGGCTGGCTCGGTGTATTTCTATAACCTTATTGAGAGCTATGACCATTGGATAGCCTTTGCTATTCTAGTCTTTTTGGGTGTTAAGATGATCCGTGAAGGTGTTCAAGATGAAGAGGAGCACCATTTCGACCCGACTCGATTGGCTACAGTGCTCGTGCTTTCCGTAGGAGTCAGCATCGATGCTTTGGCCGTAGGTATCTCATTTACTTGTATCGGGATGAACACGCTCGCCAGCCTTGTCTTCCCATTGATAGCCATAGGTTTGGCCTCTTTTGTGCTTGCTCTGGGCGGATGCTTCATTGGAAGCCTTGTTGGGAATAAGTTACGGCTTCCTGTAGAGCCCCTAGGCGGCGTGGTGCTCATCCTGCTTGGCATCAAGATTCTGTGCGAACACCTGATGTGAACTCTTGTGCAGTAAGCATCCCCTTTCTGTCGTCAATAAACTGGAGCAGCTGTTCGAAGAGCCTATTTGTGCGGAGCAGTGCTGCATTCCCCACCATAAAGAGATGTTGGCGGGCACGCGTCATTACGACATTGAGCTTGCGGTCGATGGTGGCATCTTCCTCGGTGAAGGTCTGCTCGGTGAGGAAGTCGAGCTGTGCTTGGTGATGCACGGTGAAACCATAGATGATAACCTCTCGTTGGCTACCTTGGTAGCGCTCTACGGTGTCGATGGTGATGTCGTTGAGCGGTGCGATACCATAGCTCTCGATGGCATTGCGCACAGCAGCTATCTGATTGCGGTAGGGGACGATGATGCCAAGTGTCCGGCTGGAGTCGAAATACTCCTTATATATATAATAGGTGCTTACTGCGATGTCTGCAATGAGGGTGGCCTCGGCAAGGTTCGACTTGTCGGTTGGGTTGGCCTTGGGGTAGGCGATGTCTATGAAGGCAACACGGTGGGCAAAGAGCTGCGTAGCGATGTGTGCCATCGTTTGTGGTATACTCTTGTCTTTATCTGTTTGTCCGTAATCCTTGAGCGGTGTGCATTGTTCGGGCTTGGCCTCGGTGAGCAGTCCATGATAGAAGGCTCTGTTGGGGAAGCTAGCGATATCGCGGTGCATGCGTCCCTGTCGGAGTAGCATATAGGTGGTGCGCTTGTCATTGCTATAGCGCTTAATCATACGTTCGAAGAGAGACTCGCGGCAGTTGGTCAGCATGGCCTCATGGAGCAAGGGGTGAACCACTGACGACTCTTCTGTGCTTTGCTTCACTACTGCGGGCAGCTGCTTGTGGTCACCGATGAGTATGAATCGTTCTATGGCTGAGCGGCCCTCGTGCATGGCTCCAAGGATTCCCAGAATGTGGGGCTCGAGCAATTGTGAGGCTTCGTCAATGATGGCTAGCGAGAAGTGCTTGAGCGTGTATAGCTCGTTGTGTCCATTGAGTGTCATGGCTGTGCCTACGACGATACGTGAACGCATGATGTGTTGGCGCACTTCGGCAAGCGAGTTGCTGTTAGCTACTGCCGTGTCGAGCAGGTAGGGGTGATACTCTGCGGGGCAACTGTGGGGACTGCCTATGCGGATGAAGTCGAGGTTGGCCTCAAGGAGCTTGCTGCAGATCTCATCCACTGCACGATTGGTGTAGGCAAGCAGCAGAACCGAACTGTCTGGTGATGAGAGGAGCTCTTCGCGCAAGATAGACATCAATCCGTACGAGGTTTTTCCTGTTCCTGGAGGTCCTATGAGGAGAAACATCTCTCGCGCTTGCTTGGCTTGCAGAACGAGAGGGTCAAACTCACCATATTTTCCCATGAGTGTGAGGGTTGTGTCGGTGCGTGGCTCGCGTCGTAGCAGCAGCAGGTCGCGTCGTTCTTGTGGCATGGAGAGGAATGCGTGAAGGGCACGGTATGATGCTCCATACGAAGACTCCATGAAGTCGTGCTCTATGGCCCATAGCTTGTCGGCGTCGCGCAGCAGCACACGAGCATCTGTTTGTGCGGCACGTAGTGTGAGGCGCAAGGAGTGTGCATTCATCTCCGTGAGCACACAGCGGTAGATGATGTGTTTGCGGGCATCAGGCTCAGTGCCTTCGTCGTAGGGGTATAGCACCACGATGTCGCCCAAACGGAAGTTGGTAGATTGTAGGTCGATGCTCTCGTCGAAAGCAAGTATGAGGTGCTCCACCTTGCCCTCGTGTCCTTGCATGGGGCTGATCAGGTGCAGATGGTGGCATATGTCTCCTTTGCTAAGTTTCTCTTCCAGGGTGTCGTACCACTTAGAGGCAAAGCCATGTTCGCCCGTTGCGGTGCTGCCCACCTTGCTGTAGAGGTGCTCTCGGCTTACAAACTGCATCATGCAGTAGTAGTAGGCTCGTTCCATGTCATCAGCCATGTGCAGTGGAGTCAACGCTTGCTCTATCTGTGGACGTTGGTAACGAGTCCATAGTGTCGATGTCGTGGAGCGCACATTGAGGTCATCGGCTTTGAGCGATGCTAGGAGTTTGTAGCCCGTGCGTGCATAGTCATACTCCGCATGTACGATGTGGTTGCGTATCTTGATGGCCTCGTGGAGCAGGTTGTGTGATGAGGCTAGTGGTAGCAGTGCTTGAGGATATTTCGAGTAGAGTAGGCAGGTGGTGGGTGTCTCTCCATCCTGTCTGAGCTGTTCTACCACGGCGCCATAGAGCGTCATCTGCATGGCATGTCCCGTCTTTTCTGTGGGGATGCTTGGGTGTTGTTGTGGCCATCCACATTTACCCGATTTCTGCTCGATGAGTAGGGAGTGGTCTGCTTGCAGATAGTCCATGCGTCCCTGTAGTCCATAGGCCTCACAGATAAATGAGGGCTCCAGTATAGCCTCCGTGTTTTGCTGGGTCAGTCGTTGTGCGAAAGCCTTGTGTATATTGTCTTTCTGGTTGCGTACCTGTTCGTGAAACGAGTCCGACACGTTGGCGGTGAGCAACGAGAGTGTATAGTGACGAAAGAAATCCATCACGCTGTCGCGGTAGGGACGGTCGTGCATGCCGTGTACCTCCTCGTCGAGCAGCTGTGAGGCAAAGTGTCCGAGCAGTATGGCTTCAGTGTGTACCGTAGGCTTCAGTCGGTTGATGAGATGGGTGAGGTGAGTGTTGCCGTACGACTCGCAGCAGGCAGCGATAGCCGACACATCGACCAGATAGTCTGGTTCGAGGATGATAAGCCGTGGGTGACACACCCCTTGGATGGTCTTGCTGTCGACAATGTTGATTTGGCTTCCCTTTTCTACGAGTGGGATGAGGTATCGATGGTCGCCACCATTGGTGCTGTGTGTCGCTATGCGGCACTCTTCGCCGGTGCTTGTGTATCCATAGAGGATGTCGTCCTCAATGCGTTCGATGCTGATGCGCTCGTATATCATGCGATCTCAATAACTAGTCCGTCATAAGCCAGGTGCACCTGCTCAGGCAGCATGGCATCAGTCACTGCGTGCAGTCCAGCTTCGTGGTTCATATGGATGAGGTACACTTCACGTGCCCCGACGCGGCGTGCCACCTCTATGGCTTCGTCGATGGTCTGATGCGTGGCATGAGGGCGTTGGCGCAGGGCGCCTATCACGAGTGTGTCTATTCCGTTGAGTTGTGCGTAGGTTTCCTCGGGAGCATGGGTCATGTCCGTGATGAATCCCAGTCGTCCTATGCGGTAGCCGAGTATGGGCAGCTTGCCATGCATCACTTGCAGTGGTGTCACCATGGCATCCTTGATGGCAAAGGGGTGGAGCGGCTTGGCGGTGTGAAACAAGAGTCGAGGCACGCCAGGGTAGAGCACCTCACGGAAGAAGTAGGGCAATCGTTCGCGCAAGTGTTGGTGGGTGAGTTCATCAGCATAGACGTTGATGTCGCCAAAGAGTGCAAAGGGGCGCAAGTCATCGATACCTCCAGTGTGATCGTAGTGCTCGTGGGTGAGCAATACCCCATCGAGACGGTCGAAGGGGATGCCTAGCATCTGTGTGCGGAAGTCTGGTCCGCAGTCGATGAGGATGCGAGCCTCGTCGGTCTCGACGAGTGCCGACACTCGCAGTCGCTTGTCGCGTGGGTCTTTGGATAGGCATGTGGGGCAGGTGCATCCGATTTCGGGTACTCCCTTCGAGGTGCCCGTGCCGAGGAAGGTCAGTCTCATAGGCTTGTCGGGTTGGGTCAGACGTAGTTTACCTCAGGAGTGATACGTATACCATACATTGTATATATATCCTCGCAGATGCGTTCAGCGAGTGTCATCACCTCATGTCCCGTAGCTCCACCGAGGTTTACGAGCACTAGTGCCTGCTTTTCATGTACGGCTGCTCGTCCCAGTGCTTTCCCTTTCCATCCCGCATTCTCGATGAGCCATCCGGCAGGCACCTTTACCAGCTCCTCGCTGATGGGGTAGGAGGGTATGTTGGGATATTGGGTCTTCAGTGCTTCGTATTTTGCGCGAGGTATCACGGGGTTGGTGAAGAAACTGCCCGCGTTGCCCAATATTTTGGGGTCCGGTAGCTTGTTGTTGCGTATCTCGGTCACGGCATCTCTCACGGCCTTGAGCGTAGGCTCTCCGTGTGCTTCCACTCGTGAGCGTAGGTCCCCATAGTCGAGTCGGTAGGTAGGTGTCTTCTCCAGTCTGTATGTGACATGGGTTACAATATATGCTCCGCGCAGCTCGCGCTTGAAGATCGAGTCGCGGTATCCGTAGCTACACTCCTCCTTTGCAAACACACGTGTGTTGCCGTCCAGTGCCATAGCTTCGACACAGACAATCACATCCTTTACCTCCACACCATAGGCTCCGATGTTCTGCACAGCGCTGGCACCCACCTCTCCAGGTATGGCGCTGAGGTTTTCCACGCCTGCCCATCCTTGCATCACGCAATGATTCACAAAGTCGTCCCACACGTAGCCTGAACCCACTCTCACTAGCACGTGAGTGTCGGTCTCTTCTGTCACCTCGATGGTGCGTATGGCCGAGTGCATCACTATGCCTTGATAGTCGCCAGCGAAGAGCAGGTTGCTTCCGCTGCCAATGTGTATGTATCGCTCATGGCGGGTCAGTTCGCCACTTTGCAGGAAGGTGCGCAGTTCGTCCACAGTGTCGTACTCTACGAACAGCGTTGTCTGCACATCCATCCCGAAGGTGTTATGTCCCAATAAGGAGTAGTTTTCTTGTCGTTTCATAAGTGTGTACAAAGATAGTAACAAACGAGCGAAATATAAAGCTTGCTTGGATATTTCTCAGCGAGTGCGGTCTATTTTCGAGGCTTGCCTCAAAGATAGTAACAAACGAGCGAAATATAAAGCTTGCTTGAATATTTCTCAGCGAGTGCCGTCTATTCAAAGTAGAATGTGAGCACCATCATGCGGCTCGTGGCCTTGTCGAGTGCTTGGGTATATTTGAGTAGGTTCTTGTCGGTGAGGTCGCTACGGTCCTTTACCAGGATGTCGCTGAGTCCGAAGCAAAACTTCAGCTCGGGGATGAGCTTGAAGAAGGGCAGGTAGAAGTCACATCCCAGTCCCACCTCAACAGCCACGTCGGCCCGTTGCACGAGTAAGGCACGCTGGCGTTTCACCGTGAGGTCGAGCATCGGAGCCAGTCCTCCTAGCACATAGGGTCGGTAGTTGTTGAATCGCTGTGCCGAGTACTTCACCTCCACAGGCACCGTCAGGTAGGTCGACTTTATGGCCTGCCACTCCATGGCACCACTCTGTTGCTCTCTGAAGGTGACCGCTTTGTCGCCAAAGTGCATCGTAGGGACGAAGCGAAGCGCTACGTGCTCGGTCATGCGCAGCTCGCCCAGCACGCCCACCGAGAAGCCCGGTGTGTAGCTTGCTACGTCGGCAAACCACGCCTCTTGGGTGCCCTCCTCCGTGGTGTGGATCGATGCGTTGTTGGTGAATTCGATGTCCTGGAAGTGTGTCCCTACGAGGAACCCATAGTGCCAGCGGCGCATGTCGATGTAGGGGCGGTTCTGCACCTTGCGCTCCTGTGCACCGAGCTGGTGTGCTCCGCATAGCATCACGGCCATTGCCATGAGCCGCATCCATTGTCCTATGATGTGCCTTAGTGAATTCATTCCTATTTATAACGCGTGGAGGGGCGATTTATTATTTAGACGACGTACAAATATAACAGAAATGTAGCGTCTCACGAACATAGAGCAAAGAAAAAGCCTTACCTTTGCATCGTTAGTACTAACCAAAAGTAAAATTGTTTTAATTATGGCTTACGTAATCACAGACGACTGCATCAAGTGCGGTACCTGCATCGACGAGTGTCCCTCTGAGGCTATCTCTGAAGGCGATACCAAGTATGTTATCAATCCCGATCTCTGCGTAGATTGCGGTACATGCGCCGACGCTTGTCCCTCTGAGGCTATCCAGCCCGAGTAATCTCTCGCGCTGAGAGCACAAGAGATTAGGGTGTGTCCTTTCGGGCACACCCTCTTTTATTGTGGTAGTCTGTGGTTTTATTTACAATCCCATTGGTATTTACAATTTGACAATTTACTATTATTGAATCAGTTCCTCTTATAGCTCCACCCTGATCCCTGCCGCATACACACGTTCGGGGTCGAAGAAGGTCGTGCAGCTATTCACCATGTGCTGTACATCGGGTTTCACCTTGCCCGTGTACACCTGCTTGCCGTTGACGATGAGTGTCACCTCCTTGCCGAAGTCCACCATGTCGTCGGCGAGGTAGAGCGTGAAGCAGCCCTCGGTGGATGGTGTGCGATGCTTCAGGTGCTTGATGGGTATACCCCAATGTGGCTCGCGCTCGGTGACCTCGTAGCTGATGCGGTCCACGGTGAGATTGATGGTGTTGCTCTCGATGCTCATCTCATAGCGGGTGCGCTCATTGCCTCCCGTGGTGTCGCGCTCGTGTACCGCGATGTTGTAGAATCCTCGGCGGTAGAGCCCGTCCATGGGGTAGTCTTCCCACACGAAGTGGCGAGGGTGCACGGTGCGTGTGAAGTAGCTCAGCCATGGTGTCGTGGGAGCATAGTCGATGCCATGTCCACGTCCCGGGATGAGCTCCACGCGGTGGTTATACTCCTCGGGATGGCAGCGCTGCAGGCTGTCGAGCAGTTCGTGGGTGCGTGCCGTGAGCAGGTGGCGGGCAAACATGAAGTCATTGGCTCCCGTGCGCAGCGTGAATCCTATGTGTCCGCAGTTCTCCGCAGGAGCCTCCGAGGGGATCTCGCCCCCAGCCATAGGGCCTGCAGCAGCGAGGTAGTCGGCATAGAACGAGGCCAATCGCTGGCTGCCGTAGCCGCCCTCCGAGATGCCGAAGATGTAGACCCTGCGGGCATCGATGTCGTCGTTGATGAAGGCTTGGCGCAGCAGACGCTCCCATGCAAACTGCTTCGAGCGTTGCCACCAGCGGTAATAGGCTCCCTCATTGGGTATCTGGGGGATGAAGTAGAGCGACGGTGCATCGGCAAAGCGTGAGCAGAGGACATACCCCGTGCCCCACTCATGCTCCTTAGGTCCCGAGCCATGTATATATAGGTATAGCGGCCACCCCTCGGCAGGCTTGTCGCCCTTGGTGCCGTAGTAGTAGGGCATCACGGCATCGGGCTCCAGTTCCTGTGGCAAGGGCCATAGTAGGGTGTCTGTGTTGAGAGGGCGTAGCTCGGGTAGCTTGTCCTCGTCATAGGCGCTATTGGCTTCGCGCCATGCCTCCCACACTTGGGCACGCGTCTTCTCCACTTGGCTCCAGCGCAGCTTGTCGTGTTGCGTGTAGGGAGCCGTCATACCATGCAGATGAGCAGTAAAGTGAGCCTCGATATCAGCCTTTGCCGACTGTGCCTGAGCCGACAGGCTGCAGAGGGCGAGGCCCACGGATAGTAAAGTTTTTATTTTCATAAACGAACAAAATCTATTATCTTCGCATTTCATACTGCGAAAGTACGAAAAAACTCATAAACAGAAAAACTTATAAACCTAAAAACGAACAAACCCATATGAACGTAGGAGACAAGGCTCCCGAGCGCCTGGGAGTGAACGAAAAAGGCGAAGAGGTATTGCTCAGCAACTACCGTGGCAAGAAGGTGGTACTCTACTTTTACCCCAAGGACAACACCTCGGGCTGCACGGCCGAGGCCTGCAGCTTGCGTGACCACTACAGCGAGTTCCGCTCGCGTGGTTATGAGGTGATAGGGGTGAGCGTCGACAGTGCCGACTCGCACCGCAAGTTTATCGACAAGTACGAGCTTCCCTTCACCCTCATTGCCGACACTGACAAGGAGCTCGTGCAGGCCATGGGCGTGTGGGGTGAGAAGAGCATGTATGGACGCAAGTATATGGGCACCTTCCGCACCACCTTCGTCATCGACGAGAATGGCATCATCGAGCAGGTCTTCCTCCCCAAGGAAATCAAGACCTCGACGCATGCCGAGCAGCTGCTGGCTGAGTGAAGGCTCTTCGCTATCACGAATTACCGCGAATTACCCGCGAATTATCACGAATTTTTCTGGGTGTGAACTCTTATATAGTGGTAATGCAAGAGCGAGGGTGCTCACGCATCCTCGCTCTCAGGAATCAAATTTTGAGAAAAAAAATTACATCTCGCGCATCTCGCGACGAGACTTTACTGTTTATGTAGGCGTGTGTGCCCCGTGGAGCACACACGCTGTATGGT
>JAFZFN010000010.1 GCA_017555875.1 Bacteroidaceae bacterium | reverse complement strand
TCGAACTGGCCCGCCGTAATGGTTACACCACCATCATCAGCCACCGCTCGGGCGAGACCGAGGACACCACGATTGCCGATATTGCCGTGGCGATGAATGCCGGGCAGATAAAGACGGGCTCGATGAGCCGTAGCGACCGCATGGCCAAATATAACCAGCTGATACGCATCGAGGAGGCCTTGGGTGGCACGGCACGGTATGGACTGGGGGGATGACGAACATTTTATGCTCCAGGGGATGGTATATATCCGAAATATGTATTACCTTTGCCGCGAATGTTTAACCTTAAAACCAAAAAACTATGATGAAAAAACTTTTCGTAGGAGTGATGTTCGTGCTCGCACCCTTGTGTGCTGCCTTGGCACAGGATGTAGTGGGCAAGTGGAAACTCGAGGATGGCTCGGCCATCGTGGAGGTGTACAAGCAGGGCGACGTGTTCAATGGCAAGATCGTGTGGCTGCAACATCCCACCGAGGCTGACGGCTCACCTGCCGTGGATGACAAGAACCCCGACGCCAAGCTGCGCTCTCGCAAGCTCATCGGGCTCAACATGCTCAGCGGCCTGAAGAAGACTGGCGACGAGTACAGCGGTGGCAGCATCTATGATCCGGGTAATGGCAAGACCTACAACTGCTCTATGAAGGTCGAGGGCGATGTGCTCAAGGTGCGTGGCTCGCTCGACAAGCGTGGCCTCATAGGCCGCACCATGGACTGGTTCCGTGTGAAGCAGTAAGCAGCGGCTTCCGCTCTTTTCAGCATCGGGTGGCTGGCAGTCTCTGTGGAGATTGTCGGCCACTCCTTATATATATGTAGGTGGCTGGGGCAGTAGGGATTGAAAATCATGGGGCAATACTTGTATGTGACGTGCAGAAATGTTACCTTTGCCAGCAGTAGTAACAAAAACGACAAACCATGAGACCCATAAGAAACCTCTCGGCCTTGTTGCGCGAGACGCTCAACCTCACTGATTACATAGACACTACGGCTGCTGAGAAGGCGATTCGCAGCAATATCTATTTCCGAGGTCCCAATGCGTGGATTCTCGCCATAGCCATCATCATAGCGTCGGTGGGGTTGAACGTGAACTCTATCCCTGTCATCATCGGTGCGATGCTCATCTCGCCACTCATGGGCCCGATATTCGGTGTGGGCCTAGGACTGGGGACCAATGACCTGGCGCTCATCAAGTCATCGGGCAAGAACCTCTTGGTCATGGTGGGCATCAGTCTGGCCGCTTCGTGTCTTTACTTCTTCATCACCCCGCTCAGCCTCAATGACCCCAGTGAGCTGCTGGCACGCACCAATCCCACGATATACGACGTGCTGATAGCCTTCTTTGGCGGCTTTGCTGGTATCTTTGAGCAGTGCCGCAAGGAGAAGGGGACGGTGTTTGCAGGTGTCGCCATCGCCACAGCGTTGATGCCTCCGCTCTGTACGGCGGGCTATGGTTTGGCCAATGGCAATCTTGCCCATTTCTTCGGTGCGGCCTACCTGTTTGTGATCAATTGCATCTTCATCATGCTGGCCACCTACATCAGTGTCAAGTATTTCCGCTTCCGCGAGGCCGACTTTGCCGATGAGATTGTGCAGCGCAAGACGCGCCGCATCAGCTATGTCGTGATAGTGCTTTTCGTTATCCCTAGCATATGGTCGGCATTCACCTTCATCCGTCAAAACAATTTTGAGGGCAATGCGGCAACCTTCGTTGAGCAATGCAAGGTGTATGGACGTACCATCCTCTATGACTATAAGATAGACCACTCCGACGGGTCCACCCTTCATCTCTACTTCTCGGGCGAACCCCTAGGCGAACAGGCGAGGCGTGACCTCATGGCCAAGGCTGAGGAGTGTAACCTCAAGGCCGAGCAGGTGATAATCAATGAGTATACCACCGTGGCAAATGACAACGATGCCGAGCTGGTGAGGAGCATTTATGACAGGATGGACGTGGAGGTGTCGCGTCGCGATGCAGAGATTGCTCGCTTGCGTGGCTTGCTTGACGCGACCAAGCAGGTAGACCTACCCTATGTGCAATTGGCTCGTGAGATTGGTGGCATCTTCCCCTCGGTGCGCAGCGTGGCCATTGCTCGTGGCGCTTCTGTGGCGACCGATTCGCTCAGTGCTGTGCCCTGCATCTCCGTAGTCGTACGTCCCGACTCGCTGCTCTCTCCCGACGAGTGCGTCAAGCTGACCGAGTGGCTGCGTGTGAGACTGGCCGATGATGCTGTGCTCCTCGTCCAGCAATGTGATAGCGTGAAGTGATGGCATTCAAGGTGTAAGTGATGAAGAGGATAAGGCAGAGAGCTATGAAGCGGTTGGCGTTGCTTGTCGTGGTCATCCTGAGTGCATGGAGCACGATGGCTGCTCAGGTGCTGGATGCATCCCGCTATGAGCAGCGCACCCTGTCGTGGGGAGGTGGAGCGGTGCAGTCGCTCGACACCTACCTCTCCCCGCTGCTTTATCGTGGGGCACATGTGGCAATCCTTAGCGAGCGATTCTCGCAGATGCCAGCTCCTAGTGGACGATGGTTCTGCCAGTCGCTCTTCTTCTTGCATGGCTACTATGCGTTGGCAGCCCAGGGTAGGGGATTGACAGTGGGCGGCATGGCCGACTATAGCTACACCCTCTTCAACAGACTCCCTTTGGGAGGAGACAATAGCAGGTGGACCCTTTATGCAGGAGCTCAAGGACAGCTGCGTGTCGGGGGCATATACAATCTGCGCAACTCCAACAATCCTGCCCAGCTTAAGTTAGGAGTCAACATGGCGGCCTCAGTCATGGGTAAGTATGCATTTACACTGTGGGGTGTGCCTATGAACGTCCGGCTACAGGCCGACCTTCCCCTGCTGGGCTTTGCCTTCGCTCCCGATTATGGGCAGTCCTATTATGAGATCTTCTATCTCGGCAACGACGAAGATTGTGTACACGTCACTGCTCCACACAACAACCTCTCCTTGCGCACCGCACTCAGCTATGACCTTCAGTTCAGCTCATGCACCATACGCCTTACATGGCAGGAGGACCTCTACCATTGGCACCTGGGGAGCCAGCAATACCGCATGTTGACCCATACGCTGATGATAGGCTACGTAGACAATCTCTATCATGTGTTGCGCGACGATCAAGTAAGTGAATATATACCCTATTAAATGGATAAGACAATGCTGTATCGAGTCAAGGTAGCCCTATTGCTTCTGTTGCTCTTGTCGTCTTGTGTGGAAGTGGAGCAATATGAAGATACACCCACAGGCAATTTCGAGGCGTTGTGGCATATCATCGACACCAAGTATTGCTTCCTTGACTATAAGGCCGAGGAGTATGGCCTCGACTGGGATGCCGTGTATCGCAAGTATCGGCCCCGAGTGGCCGATGGCATGAGTAGGGCAGGCCTCTTTGAGGTGCTCGGCGACATGCTCGACGAGCTGCGCGACGGGCATGTAAACCTCTACGCCGCTCATGACGTGGCACGCTACTGGGACTTCCGCGAAGGCTATGCCGCCAACTTCAGCGAGGAGGTGCAGGCCCGTTATCTCGGCACCGACTACAAGATAGCTTCGGGGTTGCGCTACACCATCTTGCCCGACAATGTGGGGTATGTCTATGTCCCCTCCTTCTCTAGCGCTATCGGTGAGGGTAATCTCGATGAGTGCCTGGCTGCTCTTGCTCTCTGCCGCGGAATCATCATCGATGTGCGGGGCAATGGGGGAGGCAATCTCTCCTATGCGGAGACCCTGGCGTCGCGCTTCACCAACGAACGTCTCCTCACGGGCTACATCTGTCACAAGACTGGGGTGGGGCACAGCGATTTCTCCTCTCCCGAGCCTGTCTATCTCGAGAGCTCCGACCGCATACGCTGGCAGAAGCCCGTATGTGTCCTCACCAACCGCAGCTCCTATAGCGCCACCAATGACTTTGTCAAGATCATGCACCGATTGCCCAAGGTGACCATCGTGGGCGACCGCACAGGCGGAGGCTCAGGGCTCCCCTTCTCCTCGGAGCTTCCCAATGGCTGGAGCGTGCGCTTCTCGGCCTGTCCCTCCTTTGATGTCGACATGCAACACACCGAGTTTGGCATCGAGCCCGATATCAAGGTGGACATGACAGAGGAAGACCGTTCCAAAGGATTGGACACAATTATTGAGACTGCAAGGAAAATAATTCATAATTCATAATTCACAATTCAGAATTATTTCCTACCTTTGCACTGCGTTTGCAAAAACGATTGCGCTTGTGGCGAAATTGGTAGACGCGCCAGACTTAGGATCTGGTGTAGCGATACGTGTAGGTTCGAGTCCTATCAGGCGCACCCAATCGAAGGGGAGTCTCACTTGTGAGGCTCCCCTTCGACTATTTGTCTGGCTAGGCGGATGGATGAGGTAAGCTTATGGTGCTTGCAAAAAGATAGAGACGGAGCGCGCTCCGTCTCTATCTTGCTATATTCTAATCTATCGTATTAGAACAACTTGTTGGGATATTCACCAGCATCTACCAATGCCTGGATCTTCTCCACTGTGCCGGGACGGTCAGCAGCGTAGGTTACGCCGAACCACTTTGCTGTGGTGTCGAGTACCTCACAAGTAGCCTTGCCACTATTGATGAGTGTGTCTACAACGAGAGGGATGAAGAACTCAGACTTGGGCTTGTCGATATTTTCCTTCAAGAAGTCTACGAACTGAGCCTCAGAGTACTGGAAGTAGTCAGGTGTGAAGCCCCAGAAGTTCATTGATACGGGAGTCTCCTCACCTACGGGCTGCCACTCGCCATTCTCGTCCTTGTAGCAGATGGTGCCGTCAACACGCATGATCTCGGTGCGCTCTACAACGTCGGTGAGCATGCCAGCCTCGTTCTTGGCGCATACGCCACGAGCTACGGTACCGTTCTCAGAGAGTGTGTTGCAGATGCGGAAGCCTACCATGCTGTACTTGCCTGTGCTGCCTTCGGGAAGCTCGTTGAGCCACTTGCCCATAACGGCAAAAGCGTCGCGGCTGTAGAAGTCGTCGGCGTTGATCACTGCAAAGGGCTCCTTGATCACGTCCTTACCCATGAGTACAGCGTGGTTGGTACCCCAAGGTTTAGCGCGGTCTGCAGGGCAGGTGAAGCCTTCGGGGAGGTCATCGATAGCCTGGAACACGAGCTCTGTGGGGATGTGGCCCTCATACTTGCTGAGCACCTTGTCGCGGAAGTCCTGCTCAAAGTCTCTGCGGATAACGAATACGATCTTGCCGAAGCCACCACGGATAGCGTCGAAGATAGAGTAGTCCATGATAGTCTCACCATTGGGGCCGAGACCGTCGAGCTGCTTCAGACCACCATAACGGCTGCCCATGCCGGCTGCCAATACGAACAATGTAGGTTTCATACGTTTGTAGTTTTTTAGGTTTGTTTTAAGTTGGTTTATATAACGTGCCACAAACTTACAACTTTTTCTTGACTTTCGCACGTTTTTTGTTAAAAATATGAGGATAATATGCTGATTAGCCTCAATTCTTGCTCTCTCGCTCAGATACACGGATTGTCAGCTCTTTTCCTAGCCATACTACTCGGAGTGAAGAGCATAGGATCTTATCCTCCATCAAACGGCATGAGTATTCGACGAAGATTGCGAATGTGTGCTACAATGGCTCATGCCAACCGATGCATGCCGTATCCCGATGAAATGGGCGATTTCTGTCGTTTTTCAGGTTACAAAAGTTCATAAATGGGTTGGCATTGGCAGAGCGAGTTGCTGGAACTCATCCAGGCAGGCCTGCCATCTTAGCGCTCAGCCATAGGGTGGCAAGGGCGGGCTATGCAGTGAGCCATCGATTGGGAGATTCGGGTGAAGCGAATCTTTTGTACTTCTTTGTCGGTATTCGAGTACTTACATAGAAGTACTGCAGTTTGGATATGTCAAAATTGGAATTTCTCTTTGTCTACAAAATTTTTTCTCTTTGTTGACAAAATTTTGTCACTATAGTGATGATTTTTTGTTAAGCCTTCGAAAAGATCTGACAAAAATCGATTTTCTGCCAATGCCAACCCATTTATGAACTTTTATCACCTGTGGGGATGGCAGATGACCCCATCTGCTGTGTCTTGTAGATGGGATTGTAGATCGCTTTGCGCAAGGTCGGTGGGCTAGGAAACAAAAAAGCAGGCCGCCTGCATATGCAAGCGGCCTGCGTATCGATGCTGGCTTAAGGATTAAGCGAGCTTGTTGTCAGAACCGAGTACGTTCACGATCTTGTGGATGTACTGCTTCTTCATGTTCTCACGAGCGGGGCCGAGGTACTTACGGGGGTCAAACTCAGCGGGCTTTGTTGCAAACACCTCACGGATAGCAGCTGTCATAGCGAGACGGCTATCAGAGTCGATGTTGATCTTGCACACTGCCAATGAAGCAGCCTTGCGCAACTCCTCTTCGGGGATACCGATGGCATCCTTCAAGGCACCACCATACTTGTTGATGGTCTCAACCTCTTCCTGGGGAACTGAAGAAGAACCGTGGAGCACGATGGGGAAGCCAGGGAGCTCCTTCATGCAACCCTCGAGCACGTCGAATGCCAAGGGGGGAGGTACGAGGATACCCTTCTCGTTGCGTGTGCACTGCTCGGGCTTGAACTTGTTGGCACCGTGTGAAGTACCGATTGAGATAGCCAAGCTGTCGCAACCTGTCTTTGTTACGAAGTCAACAACCTCCTCGGGACGTGTGTAGGTGTGGTGCTCAGCTACTACGTCGTCCTCAACACCTGCGAGGATACCGAGCTCACCCTCAACGGTTACGTCGAACTGGTGTGCATACTCTACAACCTTCTTTGTGAGAGCTACGTTCTCCTCGTAGGGGAGGTGTGAACCGTCGATCATCACTGAAGAGAAGCCCATGTCGATGCAAGACTTACAGGTCTCGAAGCTATCACCGTGGTCGAGGTGAAGAACGATCTCGGGCTTTTCGCAACCGAGCTCCTTAGCATACTCTACAGCACCCTCAGCCATGTAGCGGAGAAGGGTCTGGTTGGCATACTGGCGAGCGCCCTTAGATACCTGGAGGATAACGGGAGACTTGGTCTCTACGGCTGCCTGTACGATAGCCTGGAGCTGCTCCATGTTGTTGAAGTTGAATGCGGGGATAGCGTAGCCGCCTTCCATTGCCTTCTTGAACATCTCTTTGGTGTTCACAAGGCCCAATTCTTTGTAGCTAATCATTGTTACTTAAAAAATTATATGGTTACACATAGTATATTCCGCTGCAAATTTATAACTTATTTTCTTTATTACCTAATTATAAAGAATAAATCGACGGGGGAATTTGCTTTTGCAACAAAGATTTTGTTACTTCGCAGTCGTTATGAAATGTCCGTTTTGCATATCGTTGCTTTTGTGTGTGGTCTTAGGGCTCTTCTCTTGCACGGGGCCTGTCATCCTTGAGGAGCCGAATGACGTGCCCACTCCCGAGATGCCTCACGAGCGCGACTCTGTGCCCGTCACCCATGAGGGGACCTATGCCTCGCCTTACTCTGTCGGTGAGGTGCTCACTTTGGGCCGAGGGCGAGGTGTGTGGGTCGAGGGCTATGTCGTGGGGTGTGTGAGCGGTTCCATGAAGAGCGGGTGTGACTTCACGGCAGAGGCCACTACAGCATCGAATATCCTCCTTGCCGACACTTTCCTTGTGGGCGACGAGCACGATTATCTCTCTTGTGTGCCTGTGGAGCTGCCGGGTGGGTCGGCAGAGCGCGAAGGCCTGAACCTCTATGACAACCCCGACAACTATCACCGCAAGGTGCGCATCATGGGTGATGTGACCTTGTACTTCAAGGTGGTGGGGATAAGGCAGGTGGAGGAGTATGTGTTTGCAGACGCCGAAGGGATGGAGCCCGATGACGAAGATGAGGAGGAATCTGATGGTGATGAAGATGATTCTGAAGACCTTAAAGACCCCACTGACCCCAGCGACCCCGATGACCCCAATGCCACGAGACACGACACGCTCACCATTGCCGAGGGCATAGCGTTGCAGAGCGAGGAGGAGTATAATCAGGTGTACATCAAGGGTTATATCATAGGCTACACCACCTCGAACCGAAAGGTCTACCATGATCTGGAGGAGGTGAAGGTGTCGGCCAAGAGCAACGTCGTCCTAGCTGATGACCCTGCGGAGACCGATTGCGACAGGATGATTGTCGTGGAACTCAAGAATGGCTCTTACATACAGCAGGCGGTGAACCTCTATGACCATCCGGACAATCTCGGCAAGGCGTTGACGGTCAAGGGACGCATGTATCCCTACAAGGACCTTCACGGATGTATCGATATCCCCAATGGGCTGCATCTGCCCGAGACGGGCACCGTCGATGAGAATTACTATTTCTCGATAGAGTAGGGCGCTACTTGATGGTGAAGTGAAAATCGCGGAAATGCACACTTGTGCAATCCGCGATTTCTTTTATCTGTAACGTCTGAGTTCCTCTATCAGCTTGTCGTTCTCCTCGGGGGTCCCGATGGTGATGCGTAGCGTGCCTTCACAACCTGGGGTGTGTGAGCGGTCGCGCACGATGAGTTCGCGAGTGATAAGATGCTCATAGAGCTTGCGCGACTGGTCGGCCTTGACCAGTAGGAAGTTGGCATCGCTGGGATAGACCTTCTCGACATAAGGCAGTCCCTTCAGTGCTGTAGCCACACGTTCGCGCTCGGCAATGAGGGTCTGTACCTGTGGGGTGACATCAGTCTCAAGAAGGCGGAGTGCGAGGGCCAAGGTGTCGGCACCAATGTTGTAGGGATACTTCACCTGCTCAAAGATGCTGATGAGGCGTTCGTGTGCCATGGCAAGCCCCATGCGCAGACCTGCGAGGCCATAGGCCTTGGAGAGGGTCTGCAGGACGATGAGGTTGGGGTGCTCGTCTATCAGCTCCACCATGCTGGGCTGGGATGAGAAGTCGATGTAAGCCTCGTCGACGACGACGATGCCAGTGAACTGGCTCGCCAGTGCGATGAGCTGCTCGCGAGGGAAGGCGTTGGCCGTGGGGTTGTTGGGCGAGCAGACGAAGAGCAGCTTGCTCTGGCCATCGGCAGCGCCCAGCAACTTGTCTATGGGCAATGAGAAGTCCTCTCCCAGCATCACCTCTCTATATTCTATGTCATTGATGGCAGCGCACACGCTGTACATGCCATAGGTGGGCGCTATGCTGATGACGTTGTCTATGCCTGGGCGGCAGAAGATGCGGAACAGCAGGTCGATGGCTTCGTCGCTGCCATTGCCGAGGAAGAGACGCTCGGGGGCGATACCTTTCTTCAGCGCTATGGCGCTGCGCACCTGTGCTTTGAGGGTGGTCGAGGGGTAGCGGTTGTAGCTATTCTCGAAGGGGTTCTCATTGGCATCGAGGTAGATGCCGATGGTGCCCTTGTATTCATCGCGAGCCGTGGAGTAGGGCTTCAAGGCCAGGATGTTAGGGCGGATAAAGGAACAGACCCCCTCTGCCCCTCTATGGGGAGAAGGCTCCGCGATGTCTGTTAAGCCCTCCATAGAGGGAGGGTTTGGGAGGGTCTCTCTCCTCACCTTCACCGCATTGGCATGAGCATCGAGTCCCTCGGCCTCTGCCATCTGTATGATGGTGCTGCTGAGAGCATTCAGCCCCTCTTGCGTTAGCTCTTGATAGGTGATGGCATGCATGAAGCTGTCGAGCCCGATGCCGCTATAAGCCGTGGCGAGCCCCATCGTGGGCAACGTGTGGTTGGTGCCCGAGGCGTAGTCGCCGGCGCTTTCGGGTGAGTAGTGGCCTACAAAGATGCTGCCCGCAGCAGTGATGCGCTCGGCCACGCTCCATGCATCGTCCATGGCGATGATGAGGTGCTCGGCGGCATAGTCGTTGGCAAAGTCGACCATGGTGTCCACGTCGTCGAACACTACGATGCGGCTGTTCGCCAAAGAGCGTGTGGCAATGTCTGCACGGGGTAGGAGTGCGAGCTGGCGCTCTATCTCGGCATTGACCTGTGTGGCTAACTCTTGGCTATTGCATACGAGGATGGATTGGCTGTCGGGGCCATGCTCGGCTTGCGAGAGGAAGTCGGCAGCCACGAAGGCGGGGCGTGCGCTCTCGTCGGCCATCACCATCACCTCGGAGGGGCCTGCGGGCATGTCGATGGCTGTGCCTTGTGCGCTCACCATCTGCTTGGCTTTTGTCACATAGCGGTTGCCAGGGCCAAATATCTTGTACACACGGCTGATGCTTTCGGTGCCGTAGGCCATAGCTGCGATGGCTTGTGCTCCACCTAATTTATATATGGTGCTGATACCACATTGCTGGGCGGTATAGAGCACTATGGGGTTCACCTTGCCCGTGATGCGGTCGCATGGAGTGCAGAGGATGATTTCTTCGCACCCTGCAATCTGTGCCGGTAGCGCCAGCATCAAGATGGTGGAGAAGAGCGGAGCGCTCCCTCCAGGGATGTAGAGCCCTACGCGACGGATGGGGAGCATGCGACGGCGGCAATGCACTCCAGGCATGGTGCGTACGTCTACTGTGGGTACTTGCTGTGCACGGTGGAAGGCGCCGATGTTGTCGGCGGCCTGTCGGATGGCAGCTTTAAGTGCATCGCTTACCAAGGCATCAGCCTCGGCAAACTCTTCCTCAGAGACCTGCAGCGACTCGGGACAGCGGCCATCAATCTCTGCGGTGATGTCACGCAGCGCCTCGTCGCCACCTTGGCGCACACGGTCGAGGATGGTGCGCACACGGCTCTCGATGACACTGTCCTCGTCTGTGGCGCGTTGCGTGAGTGAGGGCCAATTCTCCCTCGTCGGATTAATATATATGTATGTCATTTACAGTTCTACAATTTATAATTGATTTACAATTTGGCAATTTACAAGTCTGCGATGATGCAATTGTAAAATAATCCAATCGCTCAATAAATAGTAAATTCTAAATGGTCAAATTGTAAATTGAGTTTATTCAATCACCTTGTCCAGATCCAGCACGAGGATGCCCTCGGCGCCAATCTGCTTGAGTCGCTCAATCTTGTTCCACAGCTCGTCGGCCTTGACCACTGAGTGCAGTGAGCACCAAGCGTTGTCGGCCAGGGGCATCACCGATGGGCTGCGCATGGCGGGCAGGATGGCGATGGCCTCGTTCACCTTGTCGGCGGGGAGGTTCATGAGGATATACTTCTTGCCGCGGCTATTGGTGACGGCGTCGATGCGGAAGAGCAGTGAGTCGAGCACTGCCTGCTTCTCGGCTGAGAGGTTGGGGGTGGCGATGAGCACCGCTTCGGAGTGGACGACGCGCTCCACCTCCTTCAGTCCGTTGGATACCAAGGTGCCGCCCGACGACACGATGTCGAAGATGGCATCGGCAATACCCGCGGCAGGGGCTATCTCTACCGATCCTTTGATGACGCGCACCGAGGCCTCGATGCCCTGCTCCTCGAAGTAGCGGCTGAGGATGTTGGGGTACGATGTGGCGATGCGCTTCCCTTGGAAGTATTGTGGCGACTCATACTCGTCGCCCTTGGGTATGGCGAGTGAGATGCGGCACCCTCCGAAGCCCAGCTCTCTCACGATGTCGACTCGTGCGCCCGTCTCGGCCACCTCGTTGTAGCCCACGATGCCGATGTCGGCTGAGCCGTCGGCCACCACTTCGGGGATGTCGTCGTCGCGCAGATAGAGAATCTCGATGGGGAAGTTGTCTACGCGATCGAGAAACTTGCGCTTCTGGTCATTCACATTGAGCCCTGCGTCTTGGAGGAGCTCTACGCTCTGTTCGTTTAGTCGTCCTTTCGACTGGATAGCGATTCGTATCATAGTGTCGTTCTTTATTGTCAGTTACGAAAAAAGACTCGCCTCGAGGCAAGTCTTCTGTCGGTCTTTACTTAATGAATCCAAACTGCATACAACACTCACCTTATCTCTCTGGATAAGTGTGATGATGGTGTTGTAGGCGAGTTTGATTCATCGTTGTTATCCTTTTCTTAAAAACCTTAAACACTAACACCCTTCTTTATACGAGTGTTATGTTGGCGCAAAGGTAACTATAGTTTTCATTACTGCAAACAAAATGACAATATTTTTCGCAAAAAGTTGAAAAAATATTACAAAAAGGGCTGGAAATGCTGCATTTTGTTCATGTTTTGTCGATGGCTCCGTACAAAACGGCCTCATACTTTGCTTGCTGGCGGCAAACAACCGTGATGGTTTTGTTGTTATACCCCTCAGAATTCCAACCCCTAACAACTATGGCAACTATAGGTAAAGCAACCAAGCTGAGCGTGGCTACGCTCGCTATCATGAACGTGACGGCCGTGGTGTCGCTGCGCGGACTCCCTGCCGAGGCTGAGTATGGACTGAGCTCGGCATTCTATTATCTCTTTGCGGCTATCGTGTTTCTCATCCCTACGGCACTTGTGGCGGCTGAGCTGGCAGCGATGTTCTCCGACAAGCAGGGCGGTGTGTTCCGCTGGGTGGGCGAAGCCTTCGGCAAGCGCATGGGCTTCCTCGCCATCTGGCTGCAGTGGGTCGAGAGCACCATCTGGTACCCTACGGTGCTGACCTTCGGTGCCGTGTCGCTGGCCTTCATTGGCATGAATGGTGCGCATGACATGGCCTTGGCATCGAATCGCATCTACACGCTTGTGGTCGTACTGGCCATCTATTGGATTGCCACCTTCATCTCGCTCAAAGGTATGTCGTGGGTGGGCAAGGTGTCCAAGATTGGTGGTCTCGTGGGAACCATTATCCCCGCAGGCCTGCTTGTGGTGCTGGCCGTCATCTACCTTGCCAGTGGCGGACACTCGCAGCTCGACTTTCATGGCAACTTCTTCCCCGACCTGACCAATTTTGACAACCTCGTGCTGGCATCGAGCATCTTCCTCTTCTATGCCGGTATGGAGATGGGCGGCATCCACGTGAAGGATGTGGAGAACCCCTCGGTGAACTATCCCAAAGCGGTCTTCATCGGTTCGTTCGTCACGGTGCTCATCTTCATCTTGGGTACCTACTCGCTGGGCATCATCATCCCCAAGAGCGACATCAACCTCACGCAAAGCCTCCTTGTGGGCTTCGACCGCTACTTTGACTATATCCGCGCTTCGTGGTTGTCGCCCGTGATTGCCGTGGCATTGGCGTTCGGCGTCTTGGCCGGTGTGCTCACCTGGGTGGCAGGTCCCTCGAAGGGTATCTTTGCCGTAGGCCGTGCAGGCTATCTGCCTCCCTTCTTCCAGAAGACCAATGAGAATGGTGTGCAGCGCAACATCCTGCTCATCCAGGGCGCCCTTGTCACCCTGCTCGGCTTGCTCTTCGTGGTGATGCCCTCGGTGCAGAGCTTCTATCAGATCCTCTCCCAGCTCACTGTGCTGCTCTATCTCATCATGTACCTGCTCATGTTTGCCGCTGCCATCTACCTGCGCTATGCGATGAAGAAGGCCAACCGCCCCTTCCGTATCGGAAGCAAAGGTAATGGGCTGATGTGGCTCGTGGGAGGAGTAGGCTTCCTCGGCTCATTGCTGGCCTTCATACTGAGTTTCATCCCTCCCGGACAGATTGCTGTGGGCAGTAAGACCATGTGGTATGCTGTGCTTGTCATCGGATGCATCGTGGTCGTAGTAGCCCCGCTCATCATCTACGCCCTGCGCAAGCCCTCGTGGAAAGATCCATCAACCACGTTCGAACCTTTCCATTGGGAGGACGAAGTAAAAAGTTGCGAGTGAGCGAGTGGGCGGAAATTATTTCCGCACGCAACGAGCGTAGCAACTTCGATGAAATCAAAGTCGCGAGTGAGCCCTGATAAACGCCCTGTAGACGAGATGTGATTACGCTCGACTCTTCCTGCATAGGCTGGCCTATTTGGTCAGTCTATGTGGCATTTTCGGCGGTGAACCACATTAGTAGCCTCTGATTTTGTGGTAAATGGTTAAAATGTGGGGTTAAAAAGCCTAAAACAGTTGGCTCTCCCCGTTGCTATCCTTACCTTTGCCCCCGCTTTGCAGAGCGATGCATGGCTAAGGTTTAGGTAAAGTTTGATACATATTATAAAATACGCAATGAAACGCATTCTTACGTCCTTGCTGATTGCAGTGCTGTTTGGCACAGTAGCATCAGCCCAAACTCTCAAGACTGGCAACGACAAATTTGCTATCAAGGTGCAACCCTTCTTTGGCTCTTACTTGGATAAGAACAACCATCACTTCGAAAAACTAGGTCTTGTAAATCTGAATGGTATGAACCTGGGCATTGAGTTCCCCTCAGACCAACAACGCCCCTGGCAGCAATACCTCAACAACTCTACGCTCGGTATCGGCTTGTCTGTCATCGATTGGCAGAGTGAGTATCTGGGCAAGGCCATCGCGATGTATCCCTATCTGCTCATCCCCGCCGTGCGCACCGAGCAGTTTCAGCTCAACTTGAAGTTTGCTGGTGGCTTGGGTTATGTCAACGAGACATGGTACACTCAGGACATGAAGGATCCCGACAGATATTTTGATGACACAGCCATGACCAACAATGTCTTTGGATGTCATCTCAATGCCTACCTGAGCGCTGCGGCCAACTTCAACTATGCCGTTACCCGCAATGTGGCGCTGCACGGTGAGTTTGGCTACTTCCACATGAGCAATGGCCGTACCTGCATGCCTAACCTTGGTGCAAATATCCTCTATGGTGGTGTAGGTGTCGTTACTACCTTTAACCCTACAGTAGAGAAGCAACCTATCCAGTTCCCCGACCTTCCTTACAAGTGGGCGCTCAACATCACAGGTGCTGCAGGTGCACACAGAGCATGGATGGAGTATCCCCGATTCCTCATCTCTTCGTTCCATGCAGGTGCAGTGTATAGCGTCAACAACTGGTATGGCGTAGGTGCAGGTGTGGATGTCTTCTACAATGGCGCTATTGATAAGAATACAGGTCGTAGCCTTTATCGTCAAGACAGAGACTATACCTTCTCGGACAAGGTTCGCGCAGGTGTTGCCTTGAACAATGAGTTCCGTCTGGGCATCGTGACCGCTATCGTTGACTGGGGTGTATACCTCTACAACCCTTCGCGCAACTACTACGATTGCAATCATCCTAAGTATGGCTACGGCCCTCGCCCCTTGTTCTATGACAATGAAGATGCGGGTACCGATGAGGCCTTTCATTACATCCGCTTCGGTATGAAGTACCGTGTGTGGGATAATCTTTACCTCCAGGCCTCTGCCAAGACTCACCTCCACATCTGCGAGTACATTGAGTTTGGCGTAGGCTATCAGATCCCCTTCCTCAAGAAGAGTCAGCGCAAGGGCGACAGTCGCATTTTCCACCACACCGAGGACTGGTGGAAGTAATCCTCCTGGAGCAGCGAGGCGAGAGTATAACGATTGATTCGGTTTAACAAACCATAATAGAACACATACACGATGCGACGTATCTCTTTATTCCTATTGATGGCAGTCTTGTCTGCTACGTTGGTAATGGCGCAAGACAATCAACAGTCAGGCTTCATGGGTGGTAATCAATTTGCCATCAAGGTGGAGCCTTTCCATGGCTCGTACACCAGTCATTCTTCTCACTTCGAGAAGTTCAGACCCTTCTCTCCCAAGGGTATTAACTTTGGCCTTGAACTCCCTTCATTACAGCAGCGCCCTTGGCAACAGTATTTGGGCAATCCCACTTGGGGTATAGGTCTTTCGGTTATCGACCTTGGCCATGCAAGGCTGGGTGAGGCTGTATCGATGTATCCTTATCTGCTCATCCCTGCCGTGCGCAGCAAATACCTCGACATCAACTTCAAGGTAGCTGGTGGCCTTGGGTTCGTGACGGAGCATTGGTATACCGGTAATGTGGATCCCGACAACTATGTGTACTATTCTGCCGATGTGAACACCATCTTTGGCTGTTACCTCAACGCATACCTCAGTGCTGCACTCAACGTCAGTGTTCCCATTACAAAGAATGTGGCGCTCAACGGTGAGGCTGGCTACTTCCACATGAGCAACGGACGTACCTGCATGCCCAATATCGGTGCCGACGTGCTCTTTGCTGGTGTGGGTGTTATCACTACTTTCAATGCGCAGAACGCGAAGGAGCCCATCGTGTTCCCTGACCTCCCCTACAAGTGGGCACTCAACATTAGCGGTGCGGCAGGCGCACACAGAGCATGGATGTATTACCCGCTCTACCTCATCTCTTCGTTCCACACTGGTGCCGTGTATAGCGTCAACAACTGGTATGGCGTAGGTCTCGGTATGGATGTGTTCTATAATGGAGCAGTGGATAGCGGTACAGGTCGTGGCTTGTATTGCAATGGCGTGCTGAATGGCCTTGGTGGTGTGGATTGTAACACCTGTGATGGAGAATATTCCTTCAAGGATAAGGTGCGTGCAGGTATTGCGCTCAACAATGAGTTTCGCTTCGGTGTCGTGACAGCCATGGTCGATTGGGGAGTATACTTCTACAATCCTTCGCGTCATCTTTATCAAGAATGGCATACAGAAAACTATGACAAGGGTGGTGTCCAGGAGAAGCGTCCCTTGTTCTATGAGGCGATTGGCGGTGCAGGCAACGAGGAGGCCTTCCACTACATCCGCTTCGGTATGAAGTATCGCGTTTGGGACAACCTCTACCTACAAACTTCAGCTAAGGTTCACATGCACATCTGTGAGTATCTTGAGTTTGGTGTAGGCTATCAGATTCCCTTCCTCAAGAAGAGCAATCGTAAGAATGGTGAGAGTGCTATCTTCCATCACGCCAAGAACTGGTGGAAGTAAATCGTTGCACATACATATAGATAATCAATCGATAAAGAATATGGAAAGAACAATTCTACATAAATCCTTCGTTGCCATGTTGGCGCCCCTATTGTCCATCTCTTTGGTCGCTTGCCATCAGGACGAGATTGTAGAGACGGAGATCACTTGTGGTCAAGAGCCTCACACACATGCTGTAGACCTCGGCCTTTCTGTGAAATGGGCTTGTTGTAACATCGGGGCAAATTCCCCCGAGGACTATGGCAACTATTATGCTTGGGGAGAACTGGAGACAAAAGAATCATGCGAATGGGCTAACTATAAGTGGCACGACAATGGTACTGGTGGTATGACCAAGTATAACGACGAGGATGGCATGAAGGAGTTGACCGCTGAGGATGATGTTGCCCAAGTGAAATTAGGTGAAGGCTGGCGTATGCCCACTCAAGCAGAGATGCAGGAACTCAAGGATCGCTGCAAGTGGGAGTGGGTTACCGTCAATGGTGTTCCTGGCTACAAGGTTAGCGGCAATGGTAACAGCATCTTCCTTCCTGCTGCAGGCTCACAATATGTAAAACAAATTACTAGTCAAGAGACACAGGGCTGCTACCTGTCATCTACGCTCTACAGCGAGGATTACGGCCTCGCAGTTTGTTTGGGATTCACCCAAAAGCATCGCTACATGATCAATAGTGAGCGTTGTGATGCTCACACCATACGTCCTGTCAAGAAGTAATGTACGGCCAATATGAAACACAAGCAGCGAGTCCCACGGGCTCGCTGCTTGTTGTTGTATGGCACTGTCTTGCACTGTCCCCGGGACAGTGCATTTAATTACTCTTGCAACCCTTCCTAACTCCTAATTCCTAACTCCTAATTTCTTCACCCCTCTCATCGTCCACACCGCCACCATGGCGAGGGCCAGTCGGGTGAGGAAGATCCACCAGAAGCTGATGCCCATGGCGACGAAGAGCATGGTGTCTTCGAGCAGCGAGTGCGACACGCCGAGGTGATGGTTCACGAGGTTGGCCTCGTCGCGTGTGAGGCGGCCCTGCTCCACCTCATCGATCATGATGGCTGCGCCATAGGCCATGCCCACCACGTTGCCTGTGAGCCAGAGGAGTGAGCAGCCCGAGGGTAGTCCGAAGAGGCGCATCAGGGGCGACAGGATGTGGGCTATGCGGTGCATCCAGCCAAACTCCTCGAGCACGCGCTGCAGCACCATCAGGGCGGTGACAATCAGCACGATGGTCACGATGAGCACGAGCGATGAGCTCAGCCAATCGGTGAAGAGCATGCCCCACGAGGTGGCCTCTGCCGAGCCCATGCTCATGAAGGTGAAGGGGATGTCGCTCTGCGGCATCAGCCAGTTGAGCACGATGGCCGAGGCGAACGACATGAAGATGCGGAATGCTACGATCTTCCCGAAGGGCGATCCCGTCTTATGCGCCACCGAGCACTCCACGGGCAGGTTGTGCGACACGAGGCACATGACTGCCAAGATGGTGGCCTCGCGCAGCGTGATCGTGAGCGTGGTCATCACAGCGATGGTGGGGTAGAGGGGGAGGAAGATGCTCGTGAGAAACACGATGGCCGAGTCGCCCGAGAGCCCTATGTAAGAGAAGATGGGCGAGAGGTATCCAGCCAGCCAACTGATGACTCCTACGTGTTGCAACACGCTCATGGCCAGCGATATGGGTAGCATCACCTTGAATAGCCAGAGGCAGATGCTCAGCGAGCGCGGTGTCGCTAGGCGAAGGCATTTGTAGAGTCGTCTGATGATTTGTTTGTTGGCCATTGTGTCTGGTGTCTTTTGGGTGTTTTTTGTGTTTTTTTTGTTGTTCTAGGGCCTCCTAGGACTCCCTAGGACCGCCTAGGATTTCTAGAACTCCCTAGGACTACCTAGGGCTACCTAGGATTCCCTAGGACTCCCTAGGACTTCCTAGGACCGCCTAGAGCTCCCTATTTCTTAAACATGCGGTCCATCTCCCGCTTGTCGTCCTTCTCCTTGAGTGACTGTCGCTTGTCATACTGCTTCTTACCCTTGGCCAGTGCGATGACCAGCTTGGCCAGTCCCTTCTCATTGATGAAGAGTCGTGTGGGCACGATGGTGAAGCCTGGGTGCTTCTCCTCGTTCTGCAGGTTGCGCAGCTCCTTCTTGCTCAGCAGCAGCTTGCGCTCACGGCGTGCGTTGTGGTTGTTGTAGGAACCGTAGAAGTACTCTGCGATGTGCATGTTCTTCACCCACAGCTCTCCGTTGATGAAGTAGCAGTAGGTGTCCACGAGGCTCGCTTTGCCGAGGCGTATCGACTTGATCTCCGTGCCGGTGAGCACGATGCCTGCGGTGTAGGTGTCCACAAACTCGTAGTCAAACGACGCCTTCTTGTTCTTTATATTGATGGGTGTTGGTTTCTTCTTTTCCATAATGGGTTGTCTCTCTCCATTCTTCTATTATATATTCGACAACATGTTGAATGCAGCATGGATCACCGTCGGCCCAAATGCCACCGCAGCCGATGCCAGTATGGTGAATGGGAATCGCTTCTCATTGGTCACGCCGAAGACGATGTCGCATCCCTCCCACACGATGTAGAGCACATAGAACTGCAGCACCCACATGATGACAAACAGCTGCGGGAAGGCCGCTCCGAGCAGTTCGGCAGCAAACACCGCCCCCATGGTATAGCCCACGAAGGTCTGCGAGCCGCTCATGTCAGCCTCGTGCCCGAGCAGCTTCTGTCTCAGCATGTCCACCAGCCATGCCGCGAGGAAGAATCCTCCGAAGAGGGCTATGCAGTATCCGCTGATGTCGAGCATCGCCTTCTGGAAGGTAGGGCGTTGGGCACCATTGCCGATGAGTGCACTCACCAGCACCACCAGTCCACACAACGCGATGAGCGGGTACACGAAGGTTCCCATCACGTCGCGTCGGGGTGTCTCGCTGGTGATCTCCACCCATGCCTTCTTGGGCGAGGCGATGAGGGTGAAGAGGCGTTGGAATAGCTCTTTGTAGTTCATCCTATCTCCTTAGAAATCATACTTGAAGAAGTTCGTCATGGCGCTCTGCTCCATGAGGGTGTCCTTCTCGTAGTAGTGCACGTCGATGAGGCTGGTCACCACGATGCGCATCGAGTCCTGGCGCAGCTTGTCCATGGCGTCGAGCATCGCTGTCATCTTGCCGCGCAGGCCCTCCTCGGCATTTGCGGTGTCGCGCAGGGTGCGCAGGTCATAGCACTGTATGTTCTCGTAGTACTTCTGTGCCTTGCTGGGCTCATACGACGCCTTGAGGCTGAAGTGCAGCGTGTCGCTCATTGCCGTGTCGGGCATCAGGTAGTACTTGCCAGCCGAGAGCGCAGGGATCACGGGTAATATGTTCAGGTAGCCATTGCTCACCCACACCGCAGGGGTATATCCCGTGCCACCCAGCGGGTAGGGCTGCCATCCCGCCAGAGGGCGCAGAGGCTCTGTGGGAGCCGTGTTGCTCACTGCTTGTATGGCAATCTTGCGTGCGGTGAGCAGGGTCAGCGTCTGGGTGTAGTCCTCATCCACGTCGAGGCGCATCATCACCTCGGCACGGCGCATGCCATCCTCGGCCAATTGGTCCACATATTGGGGATTGGTAAATGTCTTGAACACCTCGCCCGTGTAGTCCGCCACCAGCTGAACGGGCGTCTTGGCCGTGTCGATGGTCACCACGCGTGAGAATGTCGTCGAGTATCCAAATCCATTGTTGCTTGGGATGCAAGAGCCCAAAGCCAATGTCATTACACATGCAATTGCAAATAAGATTTTCTTCATTATGATTTATGATTTATGATTTCTGATTTATTAGAGTGCTCAGAGACTCTGAGCTCAGAGGACTCCGAGAACTTTCAATTTTCAATTCTCAATTTATATAATAAATTCCTCTATATGCTCATCCACATAGTAGGCGATGGTAGCCGTTATCTCCTCCTCGTTCTCGATGAAGTAGTCTTCGGGGTCATCAAACTGCGGATACAGTTCATACATCGCCATGAACTCCTCGTCCGAACGTTCGCGAGTGAGGTCCGCCTTATGCTCGTCATACACCTCTTTAGCCTTGTATATCACCTTCGAGAACTCCTTCAGTCCCCACAGGCGCATCGCTTTGGCGAAGGGGTTGTCAAAGATGTAGGGTCCATAGCCATTCTGTATGAGCTGGCAGAAGCCACCGTCCATCATCTCCTCGTGGAAGAAGTGGTATCCCAGAAGCGCATGTTGTGCTCCCGTGAGTCGTGGCATCGTCTCAGCCGTCAGCTCCCCCTCGATGAGGGTGAGGTAAGCGTCCGTAAACACCTTGAGGAACGCATCCATGCCCTCCTCTGCTGCCTGTCGCAGCGCCTCGTCAGTTATCAATCTTTCCATAGTGCTCATATTGTTTGACAAAGATAGTGCAAGGCGAGCGAAATATCAAATTTATTTGAATATTTCCGAGCCGCAGCCTATCTTCAACGTCGAAGACGTTAAAGTTAGTGCAAACCGACGAAATATCAAATTTATTTGAATATTTCCGAGCGAAGCAATCTCCCCACCAGCCAGTCAACCCTTCCAGTAGAGAAAGTGATTACGATGACGATGACGATGACAAAAAATGCGCACACCTACAGCGCCGAATCCGCATGAAGAGAGGAGAAAAGGAGTATGGTAATAAAATTTATTATATATATATT
>JAFZFN010000009.1 GCA_017555875.1 Bacteroidaceae bacterium | reverse complement strand
TCTTTATTATCCTATTTTAAGATAAGAAATGGATCTCATCATCTCCGAATAATAGTTCATGGAATCTTTTGATAAGATTTATTCATATCTACCTATATTTCTTTGTATTACAACCTTATTCGAGTGCACATCTCCTGCGAGGAGACAACCCACTCCCAGTGTACCATGCACACTGTAAAAGTACATAAGTTGCGAGCTACAAGCCGCAACGCCCAAATAGGTTGTAATACCCTGAGACAGAGAAAGAAAGCTCTAGTTTTAGGGAGCCGAAGAAACATGCCTTGCTGAACATTCATCCCATGCAGACAACCGTAGAAACACGCCCACAGCCCCTTGCCGACCAACCCATGTGGTTCGCCATGAGCGCCACGTTTGGTCGCGAGCTCAAGGCCCAAGCCTTCCTCGAGAGTAGGGGAGTGCGCTGCTTCATCCCCATGCATGTCCAGATGGTCACCGACCGTCGTCAGGGCAAGGTGCGCAAGCTCGTGCCCGCCATCAGCAACCTCATCTTCGCCTACACCACCCGTCAGCGCATCCAGTCGCTCAAGAGCCTCGTCGAGTACCTCCATTACCTCACCAAGCCCATGGGTGGCAAGAACGTCCCCATCACCATCCCCGATGGCCAGATGGAGCACTTCATCCGCGTCTGTCAGACCCTCAATGAGAAGCTCGTCTACCTTGCCCCCGACGAGATCAACCTCGACAAGGGCACCCCAGTGCGCATCGTCGGCAGTGCCTTCGATGGTGTCGAGGGCACCTTCGTCAAGATAGGTCGCAAGAAGCAAGTCGTCGTCCTCGTCCAAGGCGTCGCCGCCGTCATGGTCGCCGAGTTCACCGACGGCTACCTCGAAGTCCTAGAACATTAGTTAAATACCGTTTAGCGTTTAGTGCTTAGCGTTTAGTGCATAGTGCATAGTGCTGAGAGCAAAGCATTGATTATAATTCATAATTCAAAATTCAGAATTCTCTACCGGTTTTCATCCGGAGGCAATTCAGAAATCATAAATCATAATTCAGAATTCTCCAAGTTCCGGAGGCCAGCAAGAGCATAGCGACTTGCAAAATCTGTGTAATCAGTGAAATCAGTTGACAAAATAATCAGCGTAATCTGAGTAATCTGTGGTTATCATGAAATCCGCGTGAGAAAAATCATTCGTGCTCATCCGTGCTCATTAGTGGGATAAAACCTGTCTCGCGTTTGGTGAGGTTTAATTCATAATTCATAATTCAAAATTCATAATTAATATAACGTGTCCATCACCACCCTCCAACGCGTCAACACCCTCCTCGAAGGCCGTCTCCATCAGATCCTTCGCCAGGAGCAGCACAATGCCGACCGCGTCAACCTCTACGACGTAGGCGAGTATTGGGTCGCCTTCGAGCGTTCCGCCTATCAGCTCGAGCAGATGAGCCGCAAGGCCGACGACACGGTGATGCTCCACCTCGCCGCTTCGCCCTTTCCCATCGCCATGCACTGCATGCACCACACCCGCGTCAACGCCATGTGTCGCAAACATGTCATGGCCCACAAGAGCATGGAGTACCTCCAGCTCCTCACCCGTCCCATCGACGACAAGTCCTATGCCCGGTGGTACCAAGATCACATCGATAGTTGAACGTTTAGGCCGCAAGCGCATCGCGCCTTGCAATAATCCGTGCAATCAGTGAAATCAGTTGACAAAATAATCAGCGTAATCTGAGTCATCTGTGGTTATCATGAGATCCGCGTGAGAAAATATTCGTGATAGAAAACGTTTCGCAATTCATAAAAAAATAAAACATGAACGAGACCTTACAAATCCTGACTTCGGCGTTCATCGCCCTCTTCTGCACCTGTTGGATCCACCCCTACATCCTCAAGGTAGCCAAGACCAAGAACATCGTCGACAACCCCGATGCCCGCAAGCTCCAGCGTGTCCCCGTCCCCGTCCTGGGCGGCCTCACCGTAGTCTTCGGTGTCCTCTCCGGCATCATGGGCTTCAGGCTCCTGGGCGAGTCCTTCGACCTCTTCCCCGTCTTCGCCGCCATCTTCATCATCCTCATCGTCGGCCTCATGGACGACATGATCTCCCTCTCCCCCCGTGTGCGCTTCGTCGTCGAGATTCTCCTGGTGCTCTACCTTATATATACCACCGGTTTCCAGCTCAACAACTTCCACGGACTCTGGGGCCTGGGCATCATCCCCAGTTACATCTCCGTCCCCCTCACCATCTTCGCTTGTGTAGGCATCATCAATGCCATCAACCTCATCGATGGTGTCGACGGCTACTCCTCAGGCTACAGCGTCATCAGCTGTCTCCTCTTCGGTCTCATGTTCCATGCCCTGGGCAATGTCCAGATGGTCGTCCTTGCCGCCGTGGTAGCCGCCTCGCTGCTCCCCTTCTTCCTGCACAATGTCTTTGGCAAGCACTCCAAGATGTTCATCGGCGATGCCGGTACCCTCTCGCTCGGCATCATCTTCTCCGTGTTCGTCACCACCCTGCTCTCCACCCCTTCGGGCGAAGTCATCGCACATGAGAGCACCCTCGGTCTCGTCCCCTTCACCCTTGCCGTGCTGTGCGTCCCCATCTTCGACACCCTGCGCGTGATGAGTTCCCGCATGATCCGTGGCAAGTCCCCCTTCAACCCCGACAAGACCCACCTCCACCACCTCTATATAGAGCTCGGCTACTCCCACATAGGCACCACCCTGTCCATCATCACCACCAACCTCCTCGTCGTGCTCTGTTGGTTCATCGCCTACCGTTGTGGCGCCTCCATCGACCTCCAGCTCTACCTCGTGGTGCTCCTTGGTCTCCTCGTCACCTTCGGCTTCTATGCCATCATGAAGCGACAGATCAAGACCCAAGGTCCTCTCTACCGCCTCTATAGCCGCATCGGTGCCACCACCCATTTCAAGCGCAAAGGCTTCTGGCAACTCCTACAACGCTGGGCCGACAAGTCCACCAGCGAAGATTCATCCACCGAACATTAATCGTTTAGTGTGTAGCGTTTAGCCCCCAGCGTTAACGTTTTCGTCTTCGTTTTCGTCTTCGTTGGCAAATCATAAATCAAAAATCAAAAATCAAAAATCAAATAATCTTCCATTATAATGAAAAAAGTCTTCGTATCCGGTTGCTACGACCTACTGCATAGCGGCCACATCGAGTTCTTCCAGCAAGCCTCCCAGTTTGGAGACCTGTACGTAGGCATCGGCTCCGACGCCACCTATCAGGAGTACAAGCACCGCAAGCCCATGTTCCCCCAGGAAGAGCGCCTCTTCATGGTCCGCAATGTCAAGGCCGTCAAGGAAGCCTACATCAATGAGGGCAGTGGTGTCATCGACTTCATCCCCACGCTCGATCTCGTCCAGCCCGACATCTTCGTCGTCAATGCCGAGGGTGGCAGTGCCGAGAAGCGCCAGCTCTGTGAGGAACGCGGCATCCAGTACATCGAGCTTGAGCGCACCCCCCACGCAGGGTTAGAGGCCCGCAGCTCCAGCTCCCTCAAGGCCGCCCTCAGCACCCAGCAAGAGGAAACAATTCAGAATTCAGAATTCAAAACTCAGAATTCTTCAGGCATTCCCACAAGGCTCGACCTCGCCGGCACCTGGATCGACCAGCCCTACGTCAGCCAGTACCATCCCGGCTGGGCCATCACCATCTCCTTGGAGCCCACGTTCGAGGTCCGCGACCGTTGCGGCCTGAGCACCAGTACCCGCAAGATGATCCAGAAGATCTGGCCCGTCAAGCTCCCCAAGATGGATCCCGAGATGCTCGCCCGCCTCGTCTTCTGCTTCGAGAACAACCCCGAGCGCGAAGACGGCCACATCTCTGGTGCCCAGGACTCCATCGGCATCTGCGTCCCCGGCCTCTGCCGCCACTACTACGACAACAACTTCTGGCCCAAGAAGGTCGAGAACACCAATGACGAGATGACCCTCCGCTTCCTCGAGCAGCACCTCGTGATGCTCCCCATGGAGCCCC
>JAFZFN010000008.1 GCA_017555875.1 Bacteroidaceae bacterium | reverse complement strand
GATACTTGAAATATCGTTTGGAATGTAAACCTATTTTGGATTATCTTTGCAAAGCGTAAACTCATATAGGAATAAATATTCTCAGCGTAAACCTATATAGGATTCTAAGTTTAATCTGTCAACTTATTTCAGTACACTGCAATTGCCTAGATTTTTCATAGGCTTGACAAAATTTTTTCAAGCCTATGAAAAATTTTTTTCGCTTTGTTGAAAAAACTTTTTCATTATAGTGATAATTTTTTTTCAAGCCTTCGAAAATCTTTGCAAAAAGTTTGCCGAAGGATATTAGTAGACATCCATTTCTGCCACTGCCAGGCCAAAAATAAACTTTTATCACCTGAAACCAAAGAGTTGGAGGAGCGTCTTGTGAAAACCAGCAATGGGACGCTACGACTAAAGATGATACACGGGTTCTCAATCTGACCGTGCATTAACGATAAATAACCCCTATATTATTTCGGTAGTTTCTTTGTGTTCTTCTCTAAGAGTTTATCTTCATGGGCACTCTGCGCTCCACTACCCAATTGGATCATTTTCGTGACCTCGCGAAAATGATCATTTACATTGATTCCCTGCGTATTGCATCTATGCAGTCATATCGGTTACTTATCAGAGCCGTCTGTTAAGAAAAACAGACAAAGAGATTTTTCCCAATGAAAGGCTCCGTCTGTTTTATTGAAAGGCTCTGATTTCGACAGACAAGAAGATGCAAGAATTATGGCATAAGCAAAACACGACTGTGACAAACATTTTAACGATAAATTCCCTTTCCATACACGAGAAATGTATATTTTCCTTAAAAAATCGATTAAAAACACAAAAAACACTGAATTTGTTTGGAGGTAAAACCAAGTATTAATACTTTTGTAGTGTACAAGTTGTTTAATACATAAAAACAGTGTTATGAAGGACGAGAATTTAGTAATAGAGGAACTGCTGAATGCATGGGAGGAGACCTACAAAAAAGGGCAACTGACCCTTTGGGTATTCCTCGCACTAAAGGAGGAACGCAAGTGTGTGGAGGAGATCAAGGAGTTTGTTGAACGGATGTCCGAAGGGACCATGTCGTGCGAGGAGCAGAGCCTGTATAGGAATCTGCGCAAGTTTCAGCACTTGGAGATTGTGGCTTACGAAAGTAAGAAGGTGAGCAAAGGCCCTGACAGGAAATACTATTACTTGACAGAAACTGGCGAGGAACTTTTCAAACGCTTTGTAGAGCGAAATATCTTGATATTTACAAAGGAGTCTATTATTAATCTTTTAAATCATTAATCTATGAAAGCATTATCATTGAGATTAGGACAATTTGCCGTTTGTGCATTGTTGGTTACCGCTATGTTCCGCTATGCGCTGAACCTGTGTATCGGAAAAGAAAGCATGTTGGCTGCCGTGTCGTGTTCGGTCGTATATTTCTGTCTGATGTACTATATAGGATACCATTTTGGCGAAAAGGATGCTGTGGAGAATGGATATCATGACATCGGATTCAGATTCCATTTGGCGACATATGTCATTTGTTTCGGTGTTGGTATCGGGGCGCATTACATCGGTTGGTATACCGAGCCTCTCAAGGCGATGGCCATTACCGCTATCTCATGGGGAATTGGTCTATTGATTCATTTCATCTTCTTTCTCATTGCACAGAAGAGTACGATAAAGGGATATGCCAGGGAGGAGATTTTCCAATAATATAGTACTGGAATGATAATGGCGACTGCTCAATAGGGTGGTCGCCATTGCTATACCCCCCAAAAAAAGGTCAGACAAAACGAAAAATTCTCCTTTTTTGATTTACTTTTGCCTCCGTTTTGCGTCCTCATGGTAGAGACAATGATTATGGAGAAGGATAGATTTGACATGTTGTCGAGAAAAGTTAGAGGCAAGCTGCTGGCGCTGGCGCGGAGCTTTGCGCTGCCCTCGGGAGTGGAGCCCGACGATGTGGTGCAGGAGGCGATGATTGCGCTTTGGGAGCTGACGGAGCAGGGCTACCCGATGAAAGATACCGAGGCGATGGCCATAAGGCTGACGAAGAATATCTGCGTGGAGCACTATCGGAAGGCTCATCTGGAGCTGCAGGCACTGACACACGACAACTACCTTGGCGGCACCGAAGCGACCGTGCTGACCGACCGTGAAGACTTGAAGCGCATACAGGAGAGCATCTATGGGTCGCTCACCACGACACAGCGGGAGTATCTGCACCTGAGAAACGACGAGGGGCTCTCGCTCGATGAGATAGCTACACGCACAGGCAAGCCTAAGACAAGCATCAAGTCTACCCTGTCGAAAGCAAGAAAACAGATGTTGGAACTAATAAAAGGTCAGTTATGATGGATATAAAGGATAAGGATACGCGCATGGCACTCGTGGCCAGGTATCTCGAAGCGGATACGACGGTGGCCGAGGAGGCGCTGCTCGCTGCATACTACGCCGCAAACGAGGCTGAGGAGGATGAACGGGCCATAGCTCAGATGATACGGATGGAGCATGCCAACGAAGCGCTGCTCTCCAAGGAAGGAGCCGAGGAGTTTGACCGCATCGTGAGTCAGACGAAGCCCAAGCAACCAAGACCTATCATCCGCCGTATAGCTTGGATTAGCGGTGCGGCTGCTGCTATCGCCCTGCTGCTTGTGCTCAACGTACAGCTACCGCAAAAGGAGGTGCCCAGCGAGGCCTTCACGACCGTAGAGATTGCGGGATATGTGCAGCAACTGATGAATGTGGAGGATGTAGAGACGGTAACGGCATCGCCCATCAAGGAGTGCGTATTGGTGACTGCCACGCTGGCCGACGGCACCACCAAGATGTATATTATGAACAAAGATTCTGAGGAAGGAAGTACTTCAATGTTAGCAATAAATTAAACCCACTAAAACATTCAAAATTATGAGAACAATCCTATTGACAGCACTTTGTGCCGTAGCCATCGGCACCCAAGCCAAGGTAGCAAACGACACGATAGACAAGTACATCATCGACAAGCAGCCGATAGAGCACTTCGACGGTTCGCAGCTCGAAGGGAAGCGTATCTCAAAGTATATGATTGCTTACAAGCAAGGCAAAGGCGTGGTGGAGAAGTATCACGTGATATATACGGGCGATGAGGCGGGAAAAATACAGAGAAACAGCAATGGTCCTATAGTATCTATGTCTACAGACCCCCTTCTCATCGTAGACGGAAAGGAAACATCACCCGAAGATTTTGCCAAGATTAATTCAGAGACCATTGATCATATTGATGTGCTCAAAGCGGGTTCCAAGGCTGCAGAAGAGACGTATGGTGAGAAAGGAAAGAATGGAGTGATCATAGTAACCACCAAAGCAGCAAAAACTAGTGCAACAACAGATGGGGAAGTCGATTTCTTAGTTTACAAGGCTCTCATCATCGTAGACGGGAAGGAAACATCGCCCGAAGATTTTGCAAAACTTAAACCTAAATCATCTGCTGAATATACTGAGAAGTTCGCAAGTATGGAAATCTTCAAACCAGGTTCTAAAGAGGCCAAGTCATACGGAGAGAAAGGTCGCAATGGAGTAATCATTGTAACCACCAAAGCAGGCAAGAAGGATAAATAAAGGTAATGATGTAGATTTATCTAAAACAATCTTCTCTCATGACCGACACCCTAGCACTAGGGTGTCGGTCTTTATTTATCAATACAACAGCACGTTACATACAATTACCGACACCTCAGCCCAAAATCCCCTTTAAGCTGAGGAACGTTCTGCTTAGTACGGTGCCTTATGGATTACCTTGGATTCCATTTGCAATAAACTTTTTTGTAGTGTAGTGAAAAATAATTGCCCTACTAATTTGTTAGATAATATCTAATTGCTAAATTTGCAGCAGATTTTCATTGAAAATATTAAGTACTACTTACGATTTTCATTGAAAATAATAAATAGAATTAGAGAAATACATACTTATGTTTACACGCTATCCACTACTGAATCAAGAGATTGACATGTCTATGTTTCTCTTTGGAGCAAGACAGACAGGAAAAAGTACGATTCTTCGCCATCAGTTTCCCGATGCGGTGTTTATCGACTTGCTTGACTCAGAACTTCGGATGCGTTTTCAGCGTCGTCCATCACTGCTCTATGAGATGTTGCGCGACAAAGATTCCGAAACGATAGTGGTCATTGACGAGATTCCCGAAGTCCCCGAACTACTGAATGAAGTGCATCGTTTGATATCGGAGCGAGGCTTGAGATTTGTGCTCTGCGGCTCAAGTGCCCGAAAACTCAAGCGCAAAGGCTACAATACATTGGGCGGAAGGGCATACCCCTCTTATTTTTATCCGTTGGTAAGTGCAGAGATTCCCGACTTCGACCTTGACCGTGCACTGCAGCATGGTATGTTGCCCACACATTATTTGGCGAAGAATCCTAACAGATTGCTATCAGCATACGTTGATGTGTATTTACGAGAAGAGATACGTGAAGAAGCATTGGTGCGTAATCTAGGTAGTTTCCAACGATTTCTGGAGGTGGCGGCGCTGACCGATGGTGAGATGGTGAACTACTCTAATATTGCCGCAGAATGTGGTGTCAGCGCACAGACGATAAAGGGTTATTTCGGAATTCTCGAAGACACCTTGGTGGGGTATATGATACCGGCTTATACGAAGACGATGAAACGTCGTTTGGTACAGGCTCCGCGATTTTATTTCTTCGATGTGGGGCTTGCTTGTCACCTGCTTCACCGTAAAACTCTCACGCGCGGTACACCCGAATATGGTCATGCATTCGAACATTTCATTATACAAGAACTTATAGCTTATATCGGCTACAATCACAAAGAGGATAAACTCTCCTATTGGCGTACGCATACTGGCGTAGAGGTTGATGCAGTTATCGGAGATGCTCGTATAGCCATTGAGATAAAATCTACTGAAGAAATTCTAAAGCGTCATCTTAAAGGATTGAAATCGTTTGGCGATGACTACCCGGAATCGCGTCGTATCCTTGTTTCACTCGACCGCATCAATCGCAAAGAGGATGGTATAGAGTTGATTTATGTGCACGATTTCCTCGCTGAACTATGGAGAGGAGGAATTATTTAACGTCACGATTGATTATAAGTGGTCATCTGACCACCATTTTCGGTGACAGAAAATCTATTGAAACTGACCAATAAACACGGACTTTGCTTCGCTTTTCGTTCTTTCGAATCCTTACGCACGATTGCGGTGTAAAACTTCCTATTGTTTGGGGGGATTATCTTTTGTATGGTGGTTATTCCTTCACCTCGAAGCCCAGTGACTCGATGGCGCGGATAATCTCTTCGGTGGGGGTGGAACCTGTCACGGTGACGAGGCCGCTGGCAAGGTCGGCATCTACGTTCTCGGTGCCGGGTAGGGTGCTGATGGCGCGGATGACATTGTCGCGGCAGTGATTGCATCGCATACCGATAACGGTGAGTGTCTGCACCTGAGGCGCAGCATCTGCACTGCAGCATGAAGTCTCCTCGTGGCATGCTCCTCCGCAAGAGCAATGGTGCGGCGTATCGTCGTCAGAACAGCCGCAGGTATCGTCACTGCACCCTGAGGAGCAACCGCAGCTCTGCGAGCCTCGCAGACGGCTGATAAGGGCATAGATTAAGAGGAGGAGCAGCACTATGGTGCAGAGGAGGTTGAACCACGATGTTCCCTCGCCGTGACACGCTCCGTGGAGCATCGTGAGGCTCTCGGTAAACCATTCGCGTGGCAACAGGTAGTCGATGCCGAGGGCAAAGGCCAGTGCACCGCTCACGATGGCTGCGAGGTAGAGCCATAGCGTGCGTCGGCCCAGCACCTTGCGGATGACGAGCACCGAGGCCACATTGACCGCAGGACCTGCCATAAGGAGCACCAGTGCAGTGCCGGGAGTCATACCCTTGAGCATGAGCGCCACAGCAATAGGTATGGAGCCCGTAGCACACAGATACATCGGTATGGAGCAGGCCAGCACGAGCAGCATGCCCAAGAGTGGGCGGTGGGCAAAGGTGGCAAAGAAGCCGTCGGGCACGGCCACGGTGATGATGCCGGCTACGAGGAGTCCTATCACGAGCCATCGGCCGATGTCCTGCATCATCTCTACATAGCCATAGCGTAGGGCACCGAGGAACTTTTCCTTCAAGGTGAGTCGGGGAGCGTCGGTAGCCGTATAAGCCTCGGCCTGTACGGAGCCTTCTGCGGCCTCTTTGTCGCGATCGAAGAGGTTGATCAGCATACCACCCATCAACGCCGTTACAAGGGCTGCTATGGGGCGAATAATGGCAAATGGGAGGCCCATGAGCGAGTAGGTGGCAGCGATGGAGTCGACACCCGTCTGCGGAGTAGCGATGAGGAACGAGGTGGTGGCTCCCTTGGATGCTCCTTCACGACGGAGCGACATGGCAGTGGGCAACACGCCACACGAGCACAAGGGTAGGGGAACGCCCAGCGCTGCGGCATAGAGCACCGAACGGAAACCGCGCCCCGAGAGGTAGCGATGATAAAGACGGGTGGGGACGAAGGTGTGCATCACACCGGCTATGCCGAAACCTAACAACAGGTAGGGCGACATCTCATGGATGAGGTTGAGTATCTCTTGCATAATTTCTATCTTTTCATTCTTTGCCAGCGACTATCTTCTCTTCGGCTGGCATCACTCACTGCAAAGGTACGACATTCCTCGATTTTGGTCAAAAGTTTAACCTTTTGGTGCCAACTTTGCAACTTGATTGCAACAATTCACGAGACGGGGTAGCTCGTGAAATTGTGAGATAGAGTTTTACAGAGTTTCCTTTTGTTTGTGAATGGAAATTCTCCTATATTTGCATCTTAGATAATTTAATCTGTATGTTGCCATGAAAAGATTCTTATTCGCCCATTATGCTTGTTGCATATTTTTATTGCTGTTTCCCTTGATGGCTCGCGCCACGGGGCAGGCGGCAGACCGTGTTGTTATAAACGGGGAGGAGTGGTGTCTCTTGGCATCTCCTCTGGATGCCAATGATTCAATATATAATCAGATTGACAAAATCCTTCCCAATGCCAAGGATAGGTGTATTAGTACTGGCAATTGGGATGGTTTCGTCGGAGATTGGGAGGTAGTAGATAGTTGCCTCTATCTGAAGAAGGTGGTTGTGGATATGTGGGACGAACATAAGAGAGAATCCTATGAATTGGTGTTCGATGCCGATACCTTGAGAACTGTGCTGGAAGAATACTACACTGAGCACGGCATCCTTGCAGGGTGGTTCAATCGAGAGAAGTTGATTATTGGTAGAGGCGAACTCGTCACATACGTCCATGGCGGATACCTCCGCAACCACGAGGAGGAACTGGTGGTAACCATCAAGGATGGCCGAATCACCCACCAAGAGCATTGGTTCAACAAGAAAGTGGTGGAGGGATGGAGCGTCAGTGAGAATGAGCTCCCAAAGACAGGTCGGGAGATTATCGAATCGTTCCCATATGACCAGTTCCCCGAGCTCGATACAGTGCGTGTCATTGTACATGTGAGCAACGTCTCGCTGACACCCGATGGCTATTTCGAAGATTGTGACGTGATATTCACCCGTGGGAGGGGCAAACAGTGGGAAGAAGACCCCAACCACCCCATTATCGTTGCACTGAAGGAGACAATGCGTAAGATGTTCCCTTGGGAAGTGGTTTACCTCCACGGTAAGTATACCGTTAGTAGCCCGACTGGAGGACGAGGAGGACAGTTTACTATACCCTTAGGCAAAAAGAAGTGACATAAAGGGGGCTCGATTGGGAAAACATACATTTTTTATGGCTGTATCACGAGACGGAGAAAAATCCAGACAAAGAAAATCGAGGTTAAACAAGTGAAATAAAGCAAGTTAAACCGAAAAACAGTCTCTGAGAATCGTTTCTTTTTGCTCGCCCCGTCCCTCGGGTCGAAAAAACGCAAGGATTTGGTGGTAGGAAAAGGAGCAGTCACTCGGCTTTGCCGCCTAACTGTCCCTCTGTTTATAGAGGGACGAGCCCAAAGGGCGGAGGGAGTTCCAAACGCAGTGCGGAGTATTATTTTTTTCTTTTCTACGCGCTTCGCTTGTAACTCCCCCGGCGCTTTGCGCCACCCCCTCTATAAACAGAGGGGGAATTTGTAGAACGTCTACAGTCTGTAATGATTCTGGTTTAATATACTATTGTGCTTCTATCTCCTCCCAAGTCAACTCCGAATCAATCTTGACCTCTGTTCCCAACGTCTCGCTCACTTGACGAAGATAGAGGTGCATCGAGTCGAGGCCTACGGAGAGACGAAGCGAGTCCAATGCATCGATATCCTCAATGGGATAAACAAAGGCAAACACTTCATCGTCGCGCTGCTTGTATCCCGTCTGCGTGCCGTAGCGTTGAGGGCGTTGGCGACGCACATTCACGCGGTCCAGTAGGGTAGCATAATCAGAAGGATTGATAGTGCCACGCACTGCTTGCTGCTCTATCAAGGGAAGGTAACGCTCCTGATACTCCACATGAGCATGGTCGATGATAAGCCAGATGGTACGGTTCGACTGTTCGCTTAATCCTTCGGGCCAACCATTCTGCAAGAGCGAATCTACGGCCACTCTATTGAGGCTATCCGCACGGTCTTGCTCGGCGACAAGCATCACGATGGAATCGATCAATTCCGTCCGTTGCTCGGCAATGTATGCTTGCTGCACACTCATCAGCTCATGCCGTATCTGCTGGTCGCGCTCGTGCAATTCGCAGAGCAAGGAGTCGGTCTGCTCAATCGATGAATGTGTGCTTTTTTTGCTTGTGCAACCCAATGCTAAGCAGGCGAGCAAGATTGTAACAATTTTCTTCATTCTCTAAAGGATTGTTGTTTATATTGCTAATTATCAGTTGGTTAATATTCTATTATGACCTTTCTTTACCTTATACTTCACACCATTTACAATGAGCGTATACGATTCGGTGGATTCAGCGATTATTGCATCTCCTTCGCGGATGAGGGTAGTAGTAACATTTCCGAAGCGGAGATTCTCGATGCCGTGGCGTGAGGTGGTGTTGGTGCGCCAAACGATGCAGTTGGTGCTGCAATCGGCACGAATGCCGATGATGTTCTCGATGAACATGGAGATGGGGATGAGTCCTGTCCAACCCACGAAGTTGGGCTTCACGAGATGGATGCCTGTCTCATTGGTGGCGGGGACGTTCATGTCGGGCGAGTAGAGTTCCCAGATGGTGCCGGTAGACTGATACAGTTCGTGCACCACCTCCATATTCCTTCGTGCGATGGATTCGGCCAAAGCTTCGTGTCCGCGACGCTCGAGACCCTTCACCGTCATATAGGTAGTGGGAGCCCACACACCACCACGCCAGTAGCGGCCACGAGGGTCATAGTAGGGCTGGTTGGCGGCAAGCGAGGGTAGGGGAAGGCGACGCCAGAAGAGGGTAGTGTCCTCTATCGCCTCGGTCATGCGACTTACCTGCTTGGGCGAAGCGATGTCGGCAAGGATAGGCCAGAAGGTAGCGGTGGTAATCCATGGAGTTTGCTCACCTTCGGGCGTCACATCGTGGTACAATCCCGTGCTGTCGCTCCACATGTAGCGGTTGATTTGCTTGGCCAGCGCTTGGGCTCGTTTGCTATATGTCTTGGCTTTCTTCTTATCCCCGAGGATACGGCATATCTCGGCCAAGTTATCGTAACACATCTTGATCTGCGACGACATATCTACCCATCCCATCGGACTCGTCGAAGAGTGTATATCACCATTGGGTGAGGGGCGGCCCATGTCGCGCGGTGTGTTGTCCATGCCGCTGGCCTGTCCGTTCGACCAGTAGAGCCCGTGCTCCGTGCCCTCGGCCCTGCGGTGCTGTTCCACCCATGCAATGTATTTCTCTATGGGAAGCAATATTTGCTCCAAACGTGCCGTGTCGCCCGAAAAGCGGAAGTACTCCATCTCGGCCCAACTGAAGAGGGGCGGATTGATAGTGCGTGCATAGTTGTCGCCCAAGCCCCAATGATGGTCCACGCCATCGGCCTCATTGATGACGCGACATATCATGCCATCCTCGTGTTGGCGGGCATAGAAGTTATCGTGCGACTCAATGAAGGGGAACACATGGTGTGCATAGCGGCCAAACATAGCCATGAAGTGTGTGTCCCATTGGAATATCTGTGGCGACAAACCCTCGTCAATCCAGTTAGCCACAAGGGGAGACCCTGGAGGGGGTGCTTGCAGATTAGAAAAAGCTATCTCCCACGCCTTCCAATAGAGTTCCACCCACTCGGGATTACTATCCCAGATAGGAGAGGGGAGCGCTGTTTTTGCTTCCTCAAAACGCGGAAGTTCGCTCGGGGTATATGTGTTCTTATAGAAGTACACACCACGCGCTTCATCGCTCTGTGCGGAGAGCTTAGTAGTAGGAATCAGCAAGAGTGCTGATAGTAGGCAGTGGGTAAGTTTCATAGTAATATTTATACTTTTGATTACTCCCCTTCAAGGCAAAGCAATGAAGAAACCTCTACATCTTCGGGAAAGATGGCGCGGCCCTTGAGGTCGACGAGCTCGATGATGAAGTTTATATAAGATGCTTTCGGAGCAAACCTCTGCACCAAGTTGTAAGCCGCAAGCATGGTTCCTCCCGTAGCCAAAAGGTCATCATGAAGGAGCACCACATCGTCGTCAGAAATGGAATCTTTGTGAATCTCTATGGTATCAACACCATACTCTTTTTGGTAACTTTCTTGGATAGTCTCGGCAGGAAGTTTTCCTGGTTTGCGTGCCAGCACGAAGCCTGCACCCAAGCGAATGGCAAGGCTTGCGCCCATGATAAAGCCGCGAGATTCGATACCTACAACCTTAGTAATGCCCTTATCTTTGTACATATCATAGAGGGTATCCTCCAATTCCTTCAAGCATTCTGGGCTCTTGAATAGGGTAGTAACATCACGAAAAAGTATGCCTGGGATTGGGAAATCAGGAATACTGCGCAGGTTTGCTAATAGTAGTTCGGTGTTCATAGGTTGTATTATTTAATGTTGTTAATTGTATTCATCTTATGCTTTCATCCACTAACTCTCCCTCTGTTTATAGAGGGAGTACGGCAGAGCCGGGAGGGAGTTCCAAGCGTAGCGCGGAGAGATTTTTCTACTATGTTTTATACTCCGCACTTCGTTTGGAACGCCCCCGCCCCCTTTGGGGCACCCCCTCTATGAACAGAGGGGGAGTTGGGAGCGTGCATCTATAAACCATCTTTAATGTCTTTATCTAATATCTCTCTCGTCACTTTACGAATATATTCAACAACGCTTTCATTATGCCTAAATATATCGTTATTCTCGAATCGTATTGTACGTATTCCGTGTTCTCTGAATAGCCACTCCTCACGCCTTAAGTCATAATCTGCACAGTCAGGAGTGTAGTGTGGTTCGCCATCAAGTTCTATGCAGAGCTTTAATTGCGGAGCATAGAAATCGAGGATAAACGGGCCTATACTAAATTGTCGTCGCCACTGTATACCTTCAATCTGTTTAGCTCGCAAACTTCCCCAGAGAACCGCTTCTGCTGAGGTTCCATTAGTCCGCAATTCACGACGTAAAGAACGGCGATTATATCGGTTGCTGCTGAAGTTGGCTTTGTCGTGCGGCATGGTATTTTGTTCTATTTTTTATAGCATTCGGCTTGCCGCTTAACTCCCCCTCTGTTTATAGAGGGAGTGCCCGTAGGGCGGGGGCGTTACAAGCGTAGCGCGTAGTTTATTTGCTTTGCATTATGCGTTTCTCCGCACTTCGTTTGGAACTCCCTCCCGGCTTCGCCGTACTCCCTCTATAAACAGAGGGAGAGTTCGTATGCTGTAAACGTTTTGCTGTGGTGTCATTTTTCAACTTTCAATTTGTATTGTTTCACGTGAAACATTATCGCCCCAAAAGCACTAAAAGTACGTTAATGTCGCTGGGTGAAACACCGGGAATGCGGCTTGCTTGTGCCAAGGTTTCGGGGTCTATCTTGGTAAGCTTTTGGCGTGCCTCGGTAGAGAGTGACTGCAGAGAATTATAGTCAAAGCGGCCGCGAATCTTGATGCTTTCGAGGCGCTGCATCTTATCGGCAATCATACGCTCGCGCTCGATGTAACCCTGGTACTTTATCTTGATTTCGGCAGCTTCAACAATCTCCTCCTTACGCTCGGTAATCTCACTAATCAGTGCGCCAAACGGGCGAATAGCTTCGCTCATATTTTCGATAGTAATCTGTGGGCGACCGATGAGGTCGATGAGCTTGCAACCATGAGCGAGTGGGGTAGTGCCGAGGCTTTCCAACGTGCCATTGATAAGTGCAGGCTTTATAGAGAATCCCTTGGTAAAGTCGATGATTTCGTCAATCTTCGCACGCTTGCGACGCAAGTGTTCGTAACGTTCTGCAGAGGCAAGACCGAGGTTATAGGAACGCTCTGTGAGGCGCATATCGGCATCGTCCTGGCGCAAAAGAATGCGGTATTCGGCACGCGAAGTAAACATACGGTAAGGCTCGTCTACACCCTTTGTCACGAGATCATCGATGAGTACACCGATATAGGCCTCGTCGCGACCCAATGTGAAAGGCTCGCCACCATGACAAGCAATGTGAGCATTGATACCCGCAATGAGTCCTTGGCCTGCTGCCTCTTCGTAGCCCGTAGTGCCGTTTACTTGGCCAGCAAGGAAGAGTCCCTTCACCAGTTTTGACTCCAGTGTATGGCGCAACTGTGTAGGGTCGAAGTAATCGTATTCGATAGCATAGCCAGGGCGGTATACTTCGATATCGCGGAAGGCAGGAACACGGCGCAAAGCCTCAATCTGTATCTCCATCGGGAGCGATGAAGAGAAGCCGTTAAGGTAAAGTTCATTGGTCGTTTCACCCTCGGGCTCGAGGAAGAGCTGGTGCTGTTCCTTGTCGGGGAAGGTGACAATCTTGGTCTCTATGCTGGGACAGTAGCGCGGACCGATACTTTGGATTTGTCCGTTGTAAAGGGGTGATTCGTCCAATCCATCGCGGAGGATGCGGTGCACCTCGGGATTGGTGTAGCAGGTCCAGCAACAGAGCTGTTTGAGCTTGCGCGGTTCACTCATGTAAGAAAAGCTATGGAAGTCGCTCTCGCCCTCTTGAATCTCCATTTCATCGATGTGTACGCTACGTTTGTCGATGCGTACGGGAGTGCCCGTTTTCATGCGACCAACGGTGATGCCGTGGCGTGCGATGGATTCGGTGAGTCCGTACGATGCAGGCTCGGCCATGCGCCCACCAGGAAGTTGCACACGACCTACATGGAGCAAACCGTTAAGGAAGGTACCTGCGGTGACTACGATACTTTTGGCATGGAAGGTTACGCCCCACACCGTATGCACACCGATGACTTCGCCATTCTCTACAAGTAGTTCGTCAACGGTATCTTGCCAGATGTTGAGATTGGGGATATTGTCAAGTATCTCGCGCCAAGCCCAGATAAACTTCTCGCGGTCGCACTGAGCACGGGGGCTCCACATGGCGGGACCCTTCGAGCGATTGAGCATGCGGAACTGAATGGCCGTGCGGTCGGTGACGATTCCCGTGTATCCACCGAGTGCGTCAATTTCTCGCACTATCTGCCCCTTGGCAATACCACCGATGGCGGGGTTGCAACTCATCTGCCCAATCTTGTTCATGTCCATCGTGATGAGGCAAGTCTTCGAGCCCATATTGGCCGCTGCTGCTGCCGCTTCGCATCCCGCGTGGCCGGCACCAATCACAATTACATCGTAGAAAAATTCCATTGTACCTATTATTTATTTAAGGAGCAAAGTTACGCATTTATCAACAATATCTATTGGCAATCTTTCAAAATCTTCAAATTTTACTGCCAAATCCTTGCGTTTTTCACGGCCGAGGGGCAAGGCGAACAAAAAGAAACGATTCTCAGAGGCTATATTTTGGTTTAACTTGCTTTAATTCATTTATTTAACGCCGATTTTCTTTGTCAGGATTTTTCTTCGTCTCGTGAAAAATTTGACAAAAACGAAGATTTTGCGTCTTTTCTGTAGTTTTTCGGTTACTTTTGCGTCTAATAGGCAAAAACGATGTTAAACGAGAAGAAATGAAACAAGAAGAAATCGAATTTGCGCAAATGGTGCGGACACACAAGGAGACGATATACACCGTGTGCTACATGTTTGCCAATGATGCCGACGAGGTGAACGACCTCTTCCAAGAGGTGCTCATCAATCTATGGAGCGGACTGGGCCAGTTTCGCGGAGAGAGCAAAGTGGACACCTGGATCTACCGCGTGAGCCTGAACACCTGCATCTCCTCGGACCGTAAGAAGAAGCAGGCTACGGTGCCACTAACGATGGACATCAACCTCTTTGAGGACAAGGACGAGGACACGCGTCAAATCCAGATGCTCTACAAGCGCATCCACCAGCTCAAGCCCTTCGACCGCGCCATCGTGTTGCTTTGGCTCGAGAACATGAGCTACGAGGAGATAGCCGCTATCGTGGGCATCACGGTGAAGAACGTATCGGTGCGCCTCTACCGCATAAAAGAGCAACTCAAGCAAATGTCGAACCAATAAATATCAAGCCTTATGGAAGAAAACCTCAATACCATCGAACTGAATGAGATGAAGGAGCAAATCTCTCTCTTGCGCCGCAAACTGGAGAAGGAGACCATCGTCAACGAAAAACTTATCCGTGCAAGCATGCGCGACAAGTTGAAGGCGGTGAAGCGCAGGTCCTATATTCTGTGTGCCGTAGTAATAGGAGTCTGTCCTCTTTGGGCAAATCCAATCTTTGATTTCCACTCTATATGGTTCATGGGTGTCACTATCGCATTCCTATTCATAGCTGTAGCATACGAGATTTATTGCAACCAACTGCTGAGCACGCAAAACTACGTCAGTGGTAACCTAATAGACGAAGCACGCAAACTCAGCCGTTACAAGCAACTCTCTCGTCAATGGCACAGATTTGGCATTGCATTTTTATGTGTCTGGCTGCCTTGGTTCTACTACGAAGCCACCACAGCAGCGGGATTTTTTGCAAAAAATGTTCTTATCGGAGGCCTCATAGGTGGAGTCATAGGAGGAACCATAGGTTTTACCATCTACCGCAAAGGACAAAATGCCGTGAGCGAAGTCATCGAACAGATAGAGGAACTGACGGGCGAGAAGGAGTCGCATTAGAATTTGTAGCGTACTTGTAGCTGTAAATCCTCCCGATGATTCGCTTCGATTAGCGATGCGCCGCTACCAATGGTGCTTCGGTCAAAATAATAGGATGCTCCTAGCTTACCTGTAAGGATGAGTTGGGGCATCCTTTTGTGATTGTATTGCAGGAGCAGGTAGTAGCGTAGGCCCGTGCCATAGTAAGACTGATAGTTGTAGGCGTAGAGCAGTCCGCGTTCGTATCCATAGAGACGTGCGGCGTAGTCGGCATGGAAGTAGGTGAGTCCGCTTGAGAGACGCAACTCATGAGTCTTGGTGGTGGGCTTATAGGATGCGTTCGTGCCGCATAGGAAGCCTGATGACTGGGTTTCACTCTGTACGAGGCTGCCTTCTATCTGTACTCGGTAGGTAAGCGAGGGTAGAGGTGAGGAGTCCCATTGGAGTCGTAGGCGGTGTGTCCATTCGTTTACTAGTCCGCCATCGGGGAGGTAGAATCCTTCGGTCGCATCGCGTTGCTTCAGACGATAGCGGTAGCGAAGGAGTAGGTTGCTGCTGTTGGTAGAGTATCGTGCGGTGATGGCTCCATCGCTTCCGTAGGATGGTGCTGATACGCGGTAGCGGAGGTAGGGGAAGTGGTATGCGTCGGCGTAGGCTGTGAGCTGAAAGCGCCGATGGGGCTGCCAGTCGGCTCCAAGATAAAGGCCTTGCTCATTGCGGATGTCTGATGAGGAAGAGTAGCTTTTGCTCTCCAGTGCCCAGTAGTCGTGTGCGTAGTGTCGCTGCAGGAGTGTGAGGTAGAGCCTGTCTGTAGCCTTTAATCGTAGAGTATTGATTGTAGCTATGGAGCCTTTTTTGTCGATGGCTGTCTCGCCTATGATGCTGAGGCGATGGTGATGCCAAGCGTAATCGATGGAGGCATTGTAGAATGTGTGTCCTTGTGGAGCATAGCGTTTGTAGCCTTCGGTGTGCTGTGCGAAGAGTCGGTTGAAGGATTGGTAGATGGTTGTAGCTCCTAGGTGGAGGCCATGAGCGGCATAGCCTAGATGGATGCCGAAGAGGTTGCCTCGTGTGTTGCCTCGATGTGCCAGTTCGAGTGGTGTTCGGTGATACCCTTCGGTCTTTAGGGTGTTTATGGTAGCTCCATCGAGTGTGGCGTCGAGCTTGCGGTATGAGGCAAAGGTGGTGAGTTGCCAAGAGTTCCATGCGATGGTGGCTGCGGCTCCAGTGTAGTATGCCGCTTCGCTTGTGCTGCGGTGAGGTTTTATCGGAGTGGTCTGTCGGCCCAAGCCTTGGAGCGCCATGTTTTTCCCAAGTGCAAAGTCGGTGTTGAGGATGAGTCCCTGTCCGAACTGTAGACGATAGTTCCCGATGACGAGGTTCTTGAGGATTCCCATGTCGCTCAATTGTATGTAGCCGGAGAGGTGGTCGGGTAGGGGAGTTGCCTTTGGAAAGAGAGGCTCGCCTGCGTCTTTCTCGGTGCTGAATCCCCATGAGAGCTTTGTGTCGTATCGATAGACGTAGCGTATGTTGTGATAGAGGGCATTGCCGGTGTAATAGCGCGAAGGCGATGCGTCGAGTTGGCTTTGTGTGCGTGGGGCATACCCTGCACGATTGTAGAGGGGGATGTCGAGCCGCGATGATAGTTCGCTGCGTCCTTTGGTGAGCATGCGTTGCCATGTGTCGTCGGTGCCCTCCCTCTTCGCAGCCTCACCGAAATAGATGAAGTAAGACAGCATTTGTCGGGTGTGATAGTCTAGCTCTGGGATGAGCATCAGTTCGCCTATGCCATGCAGCTGGCCATACCTATATATATAATGGTGTATTCCCTTGATCTGTTTTTCGGTGAGGAATCCTAGGCGTTGCAGCTCTATGCTATCTGCTTGATTGATGTTGATGGGGTTGGCGTGGTGGTACTGGAGTTCGTCGTACAGATTCTCTATTGCCGAGACGGCTCCTTGCTCCTCGGCCTCCATGTAGAGTTGCTCCAGGAAGTCGTCCCATGAGAGAAATTGCGCGGCAGCTGAGGTGGAGAATGCCAGCAGCAGTCCGACGATAAGTGTTAGTCCTATGAGAGAGGGATGTTTGGCCATCGTGCTCCGTGTTCGTACTAGAATGCAAATATACGGGTTTATTTCATAAGCTATCGTGGATGGCGCTTTTTTCTTTCTCCTATTTTTACAACGGAGTGATTGCTTGTGTGAAAATAATGGGGTATCTTTGCAACATATAAGATTATCACTATGCCTATCATACGTATCACATCGCTTGACCAGCAAGGAGTAGAGGTCTTCAGCACCTTGACCGAGGCGCAGCTGCGCCGAGGCATTGAGAGCGACCAGGGAGTGTTCATTGCCGAGAGTCCCAAGGTCATCCGTGTGGCACTGGGTGCAGGTTATGTCCCCTTGGCCTTGCTGTGTGAAGAGCGTCATATCACGGGTGACGCGGCAGACATTATAGCTCGTCATCCCGATATGCCGGTATATACAGGTAGTCGTGATCTCCTGGCTTCGCTCACGGGGTATACCTTGACACGCGGCGTACTGTGTGCCATGTGTCGCCCTACAGAGCTTAGCGTGTCCGATGTGCTGAAGGGAGCTCGGCGCGTGGTGGTGATTGATGGCGTGACCGACACGACAAACATCGGGGCCATCTTCCGCTCGGCAGCTGCGCTGGGCATCGATGCTGTGCTGCTCACACGCACTGCCTGCGACCCGCTCAATCGTCGTGCCGTGCGAGTCTCCATGGGCAGTGTCTTCCTTGTGCCATGGGCGTGGGTCGATGACATCGACGCCCAATTGCATGCAGAGGGATTTACTACCGCTGCGATGGCCTTGACAGAAAATTCTATAGCCTTAGACAATAATTTGTTGAAGGCTACAGAAAAACTTGCGCTTATAATGGGAACTGAGGGCGATGGGCTCTCGCGCGAGGTGATCACTGCAGCCGACTATGTGGTGCGCATCCCCATGGCACATGGTGTGGATTCGCTCAATGTGGCCGCCGCCGCTGCGGTGGCTTTTTGGGAGCTTAGGAGCAGGGACTGATCGTAGATAAGTCAATTAAGGTACAGATATAGAAATATATATGCGTAAGGTTATTGGTATTGGAGAGACGATATTGGATATTCTGTTCAAGAACAATCGGGCAGCAACGTCGGTGCCAGGAGGGTCGACGTTCAACTCAATGGTTTCGCTTGGCCGAGTGGGTGTGCCCGCCTATTTCGTCAGCGAGATAGGTGACGACAAGGTGGGTGGCATCGTGCGTGATTTCCTCCGCGACAATGGCGTCGATGACAGCTATCTCACCGCATACCCTGATTGCAAGTCGCCCATCTCGTTGGCCTTCCTCGATGAGGACAACAATGCCACCTATTCCTTTTATAAAGAGCCATTTGAGCGTCGTAGTGATTGGGCGTGTCCTGCAATAGAGCGCGATGACATCGTTCTCTTCGGCTCCTACTATGCCCTTAACCCTGCGATGCGCTACAAGGTGAAAGCCCTGCTCGATGAGGCACGCCGTGTGGGGGCTATCGTCTATTACGATGTCAACTTCCGCCGCAATCATGCAGGTGAGGCCATCAAGCTCATGGGCAATCTGATAGAGAATCTCGAGTATGCCGACATCGTGCGTGGCTCTGATGAGGACTTCGAGGTGCTCTTTCGACTCTCGGCAGGCGATAAGGTCTTTCGTGAAAAGATAGATTTCTATTGCCCTCGCCTCATCTATAGTCGTGGAGCGCAGGGGGTGGAGCTATATAGCCGCACGCTTGCTAAGCAGTACCCCATCGAACCCATTGTGCCAGTGAGCACCATCGGTGCGGGCGACAATCTCAATGCAGGCATCCTCTATGGGCTCATCAAGTATCGCATCCGTCGCGACGACCTCGCCCACCTCACCGAAAGGGATTGGGATGAGGTCATCCGTTGTGGCCTACGGTTCAGTGCCGAGACCTGTCGTCACACCGACAACTACGTCAGCCGCGAGTTTGCAGCAGCGATTGTGAGCGAGTAAAAGAAGGATGAACTCTTAATCTATGCGCCTATTGACATGAAAAAACAGATGACAACAGACGAACAATATATGGCAAGGTGTCTCGAGCTTGCTGCAAAGGGGAGCTTTGAGGCCGCTCCCAACCCCATGGTCGGAGCAGTGATTGTGCACGAAGGCAAGATCATCGGCGAGGGGTATCACCGCCAGTGCGGAGGCCCTCATGCCGAGGTCAATGCCGTGCGCTCGGTCAAGGATGAGCGATTGCTGCGTGAGTCGACGATGTATGTCAGCCTCGAGCCGTGTGCTCACTATGGCAAGACTCCCCCATGTGCCGACATGATAGTCGAGAAGGGCATTCCTCGCGTTGTTGTCGGATGTCGCGACAGCTTTGACCAAGTCGATGGCAAGGGCATACAGAAGATGCGGGCAGCAGGGGTGGAGGTCATCGTGGGAGTGCTCGAGCGTGAATGTCTGGAGCTGAACCGCGCATTTTTTACCTTTCATGCCAAGAAGCGCCCATACATCACCTTGAAGTGGGCGCAGAGCGCAGATGGATATATCGACAAAAACAGAGCAATAGGCGATGGAGAGCATGCAGTGCGCTTCTCGACCGATGAGACAGCCGTCAGGGTACACCGCCTCCGCGCATTGAGCGACGCCATCCTCGTGGGGCGCCGTACTGCCGAGTTGGACGACCCCTCGCTCACTACTCGATTGTGGCCGGGAAGGAATCCTTTGCGGCTCGTTATCGACAGGAGAGGAGAGTTGGATAGGGGACTCAAACTCTTTGATGGAACTGAGAAAACAGTCGTTTTCACCGAGGTTTCTAGAGATCTTTCGTGCATTGAAGGGGTGGAGCAAGTGGAGCTCGACTTCGCGCAGCCCGTGTTGCCACAAATCCTTGATTACCTCCATGAACATAAGGTGCAGCGCTTGCTCGTCGAGGGCGGGGCATCGCTGTTGCAAAGCTTCATTGACTGTGGGTTGTGGGATGAGGCTTTTGTAGAGGAGGCCCCCTTCGTTCTCGGGGGTGGTGTGAAGGCTCCGAACATAGAAATTGAAATGTGTAAAGAGAAATTCGTGAGCTTTGGTCATGAAATCAGGCACTTTTTGCACTAAAAACACATCTTTTAATATAAAAGAACTTAAAAAGTAGGGCATAAGCGGAAAAATGTTGCTATTTTTGTCGTTTGAAATGAAAAATAGTAATTTGACGACAATGAGAAGAATAGCAGTAAGTCTTATCTGTCCGCTTATAGGAGCGTTGCTCATGACTTCATGTTTGAGAGATGGAGAAATCACCGAACCTTCATCGGCCGTGGCGTTGCTCTCCTTCGAAATCAAGGATCTGAAGACTAAGCATACTGTCCAAAAGGATGACGGCACTGACTCGACCTATACGACCATAGTAAGCGGCAAGACCGTGGCTTTCACTATTGACCAGACCAATCATCTTGTCTACAATGCAGACTCGATAGCTTTTGGCACAGATGTGGCCAAAGTGCTAGTGAATGTCACGGCCGATGGAGGTATCTGCTATCTGAAGCCCGATGGTGAGCCTGCCTCTGTGGAAGACTCTATCGACTTTACAAGTCCCGTGACATTCCGCGTGACCTCATACGATACTCGTTTTGCTAGAGACTACAAGGTGAGCCTCAATGTACACCAGGTGGATCCGCAGAAGACGGAGTGGAGAGAGATTGTGGGGGCCAATTTCCCCAAAGGATTGTTCGTGGAACAGAAGGCCTTCATTGCCGATGACCGCATGGTCGTTCTAGGTGTGGACAATGAAGGAAATCTGCACACAGCTTGGGCACCGATGTCTGACCTCTCTGCGTGGACGTCGGCACAGTGTAGCGGTATCGATGGCAAGTCTGATGCGATGTCGGCCATGCTGGTGGAGGATGTTTTCTATTTAACTACAGATGCTGGTTTGTATCGCTCCGAAGATGCTGTCTCGTGGAGCGTGGTGGATGCTTCGGCTTCCCTGTCTTGCTTGCTCGCTGTGGAGAACGATATGGCTTGGGCGATGACTGCCGATGGATTTGCCTCGTCGCTCGACATGATGACGTGGACATCGATAGGGCAGTGGCCGAAAGAGGATGTCAGCACAAGTGTCGCTTCGTTTACCTATCCTCTCCGTACCAATGAGGATATCAAGCGAACTCTCTTTGTCGCTATCCCCGAGGCCGTCGATACTTGTGCACAAGTGTGGAGCAAGCTGTCGACAGAGAAGGATTGGGTAGAGGTAGAGCCTGTCGGAGACAACGCCTACGGATGTCCCAATCTGGAGCATCTTGTTGTCATACGCTATGCCGATAATCTGTATGCTTTCGGAGGTCAGTGTGTAGGCGAACGCAAGAAGTTTGAGGATGCATTCGGCAAAAAATATGTGCCCTTCAGCACCTGTTTTGAGTCGCTCGACCATGGTGTGACGTGGAAACCCACATCGAAAGGCTTCTCGCTGAACAAGGAGTTCAAGGGACGCACAGATAGCTTCTCCGCAGCTACGGATGGAGAATTCGTATGGGTGATGTGGGGCGATGGAGATGTGTGGAGTGGCCGATGGAATGGGCTATAATACCTATTGAGATAAAGTCATATCAAAGTATATAAGATGAAGACTCTAGTGAGACGCAATCTACGACACAAGACGATACGACTCATCGCGACAGCGATGCTGTCGCTCGTCTCGGTGTGTGTGGCTTCGGCTCAGGAGTTGGAGTACAATATGGAGCTGGGCGGTATGGTCGGTGGCAATTTCTATATGGGAGATGCCAACAATACCTCCTTGTTTGGCAGTGGCTCTCTGGCAGGAGGAGTCTTGGCACGCTACAACATCAATCCGCGAATGGCCGTGAAGGGAAATCTTGCCGTAGGACGACTCCAGGGCACCACTGTTGGGCAAGCCAATAAGTTCCCAGGTGGCGAGCACAGCGCCTTCAGCCGTACTATCTATGAGCTGGGAGCACAGTATGAGTGTCACTTCTTTGCATATGGCACGGGGCAGGGCTACAAAGATAGCCGTCGCATCGCACCATATATGCTCGGAGGTGTAGGCATTACCTACGCTCCCAAGCCTGCCAATCATGTGTTTGCATTGAGCATACCTGTGGGCTTTGGGGTGAAGTACAAGTTTGCCGAGCGCATCAACATGGGCGCTGAGTGGACCATGCGCTTCACCACTGCGGATAGGCTCGACGTGACCAACACCTCAGGTTTGGCGCTTGATGACCCATACGGGATTCATAGCAAGGGCATGAAGAACAAGGACTGCTACTCGTGGCTCATGCTATACGTCAGCTACGACATGTTTCCCAAATATAGAAAATGTAACAATTGACATTGAGAGATTATCAGAATAGAAAACTCATAAACATAAAAACTCATAAACTCACATGACATACAAGGAACAGTTAGACATGAACCGCATCCCCCAGCATATTGCTATCATTATGGATGGCAATGGACGTTGGGCGAAGGCAAGAGGGAAGAGACGCGGCGAAGGCCACATTGTAGGGGCACAGGCGCTACATGATACGATGATGAATGCTTCCAAGCTGGGAGTAAAATATGTGACCGTATATGCCTTTTCTACTGAGAACTGGACTCGCCCCGATGAGGAGGTCAACGGACTGATGGCATTGCTGTTCGAGAAGCTCGACCTCAGCATCTTCATGGACAATGATATTCGCTTCTGTGTCATTGGAGACACTGATCGCTTGCCCGAGAAGGTACGTGAGCGTATGCATTACTGCATAGCTCAGTCCGCAGGCAACCAGCGTGGTACCCTCACCGTAGCGCTCAGCTACTCGTCAAAGTGGGAGCTCACCCAATCGGCCAAGCGCATTGCGGCTATGGTGCAAGAGGGGACAATGAGCGTGGACGACATCACCGACAAGACCATTGATGAGACGCTCTGCACCTCGTTTATGCCCGATCCCGACCTGCTGATACGCACTGGTGGTGAGACTCGCTTGAGCAATTATCTGCTGTGGCAATGTGCCTATACGGAGTTGTACTTCTGTGACACCTATTGGCCCGAGTTTGATGAGGAGGCCTTGTGTAAGGCGATATACACTTATCAGCAGCGTGAGAGAAGATTCGGCAAGACGAGCGAACAAGTGGCCGAAGAAAATGATAATAAATAAAAGGTATGAGACGAAGCATACACCTTATTAAATATATAGTATTAACCCTCCTCCTCGCCCTTCCTTGCGAGAAGGCTATGGCGCAGGGTGTCCCCACGGATACGATAGAAAAGCCTGCTGTGCTCTACTCGGCCCCCAAGCGCTATGAGATTGCTGGCATCACGGTCAGCGGTATCGACAACTATGACGACCATGTGCTGATAGGTCTCTCGGGCCTCTCGGTAGGGCAAGTGATTACTGTGCCTGGCGACGAGATTACCAATGCGGTGAAGCGCTACTGGAAGCACGGCCTGTTCTCCAATGTGAGCATCACAATCGAGAAGGTTGTGGGCACTCAGGCCTATTTGAACATCGCTCTTACGCAGCGCCCTCGCTTGTCGAAGGTGAACTACTATGGTGTGAAGAAGTCGGAGCAGGAGGACTTGGAGGCCAAGCTCAACTTCCGCGAAGGCAATCAGATCACGCCCAACATGATTGACCGTGCCAAGATAGTCATCAAGAGATACTACGACGACAAGGGATTCAAGAATGCAGAGATTAGCATCCTGCAGCGCGACGATGTGGCCGAGGCCAACAGTCTCATCCTCGACATCACCATCGATAAGAAGGAGAAAGTCAAGGTCAACAAGATCTACATCACGGGTAATAGTGCACTCGAGGAGAAGCAGTTGAAGTGGGCGATGAAGAAGACCAATGAGCGCGGCAATTGGCGCCATATCTTCCGTCCGAAGAAGTTTATCGACAATCTCTACGAGGAAGACAAGCAGTTGCTCATCAGCAAGTACAACGAGCATGGCTACCGCGATGCCCACATCGTGGTAGACTCGGTGGTGCCCTATGACGACAAGACTGTGGATGTATATATCCAAGTGGATGAGGGTAACCAGTACCACATACGTGATATCAACTGGGTGGGCAACACAGTGTACGACTCTCAGGGATTGTCTGAGGCGCTCCGCATGAGTCCTGGTGATGTGTATAACCAGAAGAAGTTGGATGACCGTGTCAAGATGGACGAGGATGCCATCGGTAACCTGTATTATAACAATGGTTACGTGTTTGCTCGCGTGGAGCCCATCGAGGTCAATGTCACCGCCGACTCTGTCGACCTTGAGATGCGTGTACTCGAGGGACCTCAGGCTACCATCAATCGTGTGCGCATTGCGGGCAACGACCGATTGTATGAGAATGTAGTACGTCGTGAGCTGATGACCAAGCCTGGCGACCTCTTCAGCCGCGAGGCATTGATACGTTCGGCTCGTGAGTTGCAGCAGATGGGCCACTTCAATCCCGAGTCCATCAATCCTGACGTACAGCCCGATGTGACCAATGGTACGGTGGATGTGAACTGGATGCTCGAGTCGAAGAACAATGACCAGGTAGAGTTTTCATTGGGATACGGACAGACGGGTGTCATCGGTAAGATAGCATTGAAGTTTACGAACTTCTCCATGTATAACCTTCTCCACAAGTCAGACAACTATCGTGCCTTCATCCCCCAGGGCGATGGACAGACGTTCTCGATTAGTGGTCAGACCAATGGCTCCTATTACCAGTCGTACAACATCTCGTTCCTCGACCCTTGGTTTGGTGGCAAGCGCCCCAACTCACTCTCGGTGAATGCGTTCTATGCCTTGCAGACGGGCTTGAACAACAACTTCTACAACACGGCCATGATGAACAACTACTACAACAGCTTGTATAATTATGGCTACGGTAATTACAACAATTACTACAACAACTACGAGTCCTATTACGACCCAGACAAGTACCTTCGCATGTATGGATTGTCAGTTGGTTGGGGTAAGCGTCTGCACTGGCCCGACGACTACTTCACGCTCTATGGTGAGCTCACCTATCAGCGCTACGAACTCAACAATTGGGAGTACTTCCTCATCTCTTCGGGTAATAGCAACAACGTCAACCTCTCGCTCAACCTTGGGCGCAGCTCTATAGACAATCCCATCTTCCCGCGTCATGGCTCTGAGATTAGCCTCAATGTGTCGATCACTCCTCCCTATTCATTGTTTGATGGCAAGGACTACAAGGCATTGAGCGAAGTGAAGCCCACCGATGCCGACTACAATGCCAGCCTTCGTGAGCGCTACAAGTGGATTGAGTATCACAAGTGGAAGTTCAAGAGCAAGTTCTACACGGCGCTCACCAGTGGTCAGAAGTGCCTTGTCCTGATGGCTCGTGCCGACTTCGGTATTTTAGGTCATTACAACAAGTACAAGAAGTCGCCCTTCGAGACCTTCTATGTGGGTGGTGATGGTATGAGTGGCTATTCGTATAATTACTACACCGACATGGTGGCCTTGCGTGGTTACGACAATGGAGCACTCACCTATGGCACCGAGGGCTATGCCTACTCTCGCTTTGCGATGGAGTTGCGCTACCCGCTGATGTTCGAGCCTTCTACTCAGATCTATGCGCTTGCCTTCCTCGAGGGTGGTAATGCATGGACCGATGTACGCAAGTTCAATCCCTTCGACATGAAGCGTTCGGCGGGCGTGGGTGTTCGCATCTTCCTCCCGATGATTGGCTTGATGGGTATCGACTGGGCCTATGGCTTCGACAAAGTGAATGGAATGAAGAGCGGTAGCCAGTTCCACTTCATTCTCGGACAAGAGTTTTAAACCAATGGGCTCGTAGGCGAGTCTATATGGATGTGATGTTAATACAAAAAACAGACGTGAACGTATGAATATGAAGAAGAACCTTTTGATGACCCTCCTGCTCTGCATGGTGTGCCTCGTGGCCAATGCGCAGAAGTTTGCTCTCATAGACATGGAGTATATCTTGAAGAATATCCCCGCTTACGAGCGTGCCAATGAGCAGCTCAACCAAATCTCCAAGAAGTGGCAGAGCGAGGTCGAAGCTCTCGCCCTCGAGGCTCAGACACTCTACAAGAACTACCAGAGTGAGGCTGTGTTCCTTTCCGAGGAGCAAAAGATCAAGAAGGAGGAGGAGATCGTGGCCAAGGAGAAGGAGGCGCAGGAGCTCAAGCGTAAGTACTTCGGCCCCGAGGGTGAGCTGTACAAGAAGCGCGAAAGCCTCATGGCTCCCATACAGGAGGAGATCTACACCGCAGTGAAGGAAATTTCCGATGCCAAGGGCTACTCTGTGGTGGTCGATCGTGCCTCTGCGGCAAGCATCATCTACGCTTCGCCCAAGATAGATATCAGCAATGAGGTGCTGGTGAAGCTGGGATATACCAACTGATTTTGTGTTTTCGCTCCCCTTAATAGAATCAAAAACAAACTAACCAAATCATAAACTAAAAAACATTTAACTATTATGAACAAGAAACTTATCGCCATGCTCATCTTCATGGCCCCCCTTGCCCTCTTTGCACAGAAGTTTGGTCACTTGAACTCTGCTGACATCATCCAGGTGATGCCCGAGTACAAGACCGCACAGACCGAGATCCAGAACCTCGAGAAGCAGATTTCCAACGAGCTCCAGATGATGGAGTCAGAGCTTGCCAAGAAGAGCGAGGCTTACGAGAAGGAAAAGGCTACCCTCCCTGCCAACATCCAGCAGCGTCGTGAGCAGGAGCTTCAGGACATCTATGCTCGCATGCAGCAGTACTATCAAGAGTCTCAGCAGCAGTTGGCACAGGCTTCACAGGAGAAGATGGCCATGCTCACCGAGAAGATCACCAAGGCCATCAAGGAGGTCGGCGTAGCAGGCGGCTACCTCTACATCTTCGATGTGGCCAGTGGCATCCCCTACATCAGCGAGACCCTCAGCACCGACGTTACAGCCGATGTGAAGGCTAAGTTGGGCATCAAGTAAGAACCACATCGTCGGAATCATTCCGAGTGCAGCGGAGAGTCTCGTCACAAGCGACTTGTGGGGAGACATGTCGCTGCACTTGGGATGACAGACTGCTATCTGTCAAGTTATGAAAAGGACCCTATTCCTCCTACTATCATTCGTCTCCATGGTAGCTATGGCGCAGAGCAAGTTTGGCTACGTCAGCTATATGGAGATTGTCAAGGCCCTGCCCGAGTACAGCATTGTCGAGGTTCATCTCGACGAGCTTCAGGCGAAGTATGAGGCCGAGATTGAGCGTTCTGATCGCGAGTTTCATCAGAAATACACCGATTTCATCGAGACTCAGAGCCAGTTTCCCGACAACATCCGCATGAAGCGTCACAAGGAGCTCCAGGAACTCATGGAACGCTCCATCGCCTTCAAGGACGAGGTGCGTGAGGCCATGCGTGAGGCGCGTCGCGAAATGATGCAGCCCCTCTTCGATAAGGTCGATGAGGCCGTGATGAAGATTTGTGTCGACAAGGGCTACGACTATGTGCTCAACACCGACAACAATGCCTACATTGCCATCAATCCTCGTAATGGCAAGGACATTACCGCTAAGGTGAAGGCCGAGCTCAACATTGCCGACGAGTGATGCCATGCAGGAGAGCTGGGCGAACCCTCGCCTTGCTCATCAGCAGGCCACTCGGTCTCCTCTTTATTTACTTATAACACATAATTCCCCACACTCCCCATGCTCACCCCTGGACCCATAGGCATCTTCGACTCCGGCTACGGAGGTCTTACCATACTCTCCAAGATACGTGAGAGCATGCCCGAGTATGACTACCTCTATCTTGGTGACAATGCCCGTACCCCCTACGGCACTCGGTCGTTCGAGGTGGTGTATGAGTTCACCTCCCAGGCCGTGAAGACGCTCTTCGACCGTGGTTGCCAGCTCGTCATCCTTGCTTGCAACACCGCTTCGGCCAAGGCGCTGCGCACGATACAGCAGATCGACCTTCCCAAGATCGACCCCCGCAAGCGAGTCCTCGGCATCATTCGCCCCACGGTCGAGTACCTAGGCGAGCTCACCACCTCGCGCCATGTGGGGCTGCTGGCCACGTCGGGCACCATCAAGTCGCAGTCCTATCCGCTCGAGATCAAGAAGCTCTTCCCCGACATCATCGTCAGTGGCGAGGCCTGCCCCATCTGGGTTCCTCTGGTCGAGAATGGCGAGGCGCATAGCGAGGGAGCCGACTACTTCGTACGCCGCCACATCGACAACCTCTTGGCCAAGGACGATAAGATCGACACGATTATTCTCGGTTGCACCCATTATCCTATCCTCTATGACAAGATACGCCGTTACACTCCCGACCATATCAAGGTCGTCGTGCAAGGTGAGTATGTAGGGCGCAGCCTGGCTCACTATATGGAACGCCATCCCGAGATGCGCGAGCTCTGTACCCGTGGTGGCACCTGCCAGCTGCTCACTACCGAGTCGGTTGACATCTTCAAGCAGCACGCGCCCCTCTTCTTCGATGATGACATACAGGTCAACAGCATCTCCCTGAGCTGATACTCCTCACCCTTTGACTTTGTCGAAGTTGCTACGTTCGCTGAGAGATTTTAAACTCCTTTGGGAAACAAAAATTTTCGTCGTTGCAACCGACGCCTTTATACCGCGTCGGGACTTGCACGAATTTTCAACTTTCAATTTTCAACTTTCAATGCCTCACACCACGACACAGCTATTCCGTTTCGAGCCCGCCGAGGGCGTATGCGAGTACCATGCCATGCTACGCGTCGCGCAGCGTGGCCTCACCTTCATCGAGCAGGTCGAGAGTCTCCACGAAGCTCTTGACCGCCTTGTCACCCATGAACTCCCGGGTGCTGTCCCCGTGTTCAGGCGCTATTTCCTCAGCGACGCTGCCAACCAGAGCGCTTCGCTACGCGCCCTGCTCGAGGGCTATGAGGGCGGAGCTATCAGCATCGTTGAGCAACCCCCATTGGATGGCTCCAAGGTGGCTTTGTGGGTATACCTACAGACCGATGTCGAGGTGACGCCCCTCGCACAGGGTCATTGTGAGGTGAGCCATGGCGCCTATCGTCACCTCTGGAGCGCATCGCGCAGTGCCGTGGGCTCCACCTCCGAGGAGCAGACTCGCGGGCTCTTTGCCGACTATGTGGAGCACCTTGCCCATCAGGGATGCACGCTGGCCGACCATTGTCTGCGCACTTGGTTCTTCGTGCAGAATGTTGATGTCAACTATGCCGGTGTGGTGAAAGCCCGCAACGAAGTCTTCAGTGAGCAGCGACTCACCCCCGACACCCACTCCATTGCCAGCACGGGTATCGCAGGTCGCCATGCCGACCCCGCGGTGACGGTGCAGATGGATGCCTATGCCGTGGCAGGGCTGCAGCCCAGTCAGGTGAGCTATCTCTATGCCCCCACCCATCTGAACCCCACGCACGAGTATGGCGTGAGCTTCGAGCGTGGCACTCGTGTCGATTATGGCGACCGTCGCCACGTCCTCATCTCTGGCACCGCCAGCATCGACAATCGCGGCGAAGTGGTCCATGTGGGCGACATCCGCCGCCAGACTCTCCGCATGTGGGACAATGTCGAGGCGCTCCTCTCCGAGGCCGAGATGGACTTCAGTCATGTGTGCCACCTCATCGTCTATCTGCGCGATGTGGCCGACCATGCTGTGGTGAGTGAGATGTTTGACCATCGCTTCCCCAATATTCCTAAGGTCTTCCTCCTTGCTCCCGTGTGCCGTCCTGGATGGCTCATCGAGATGGAGTGCATGGCCATCAAGGGTGTGGCTAATCCCGCTTACGCTCCCTACTAAGGATTGCGAGAGGGAGGCAAGGTGGCCCCTTAAGCCTTGGATTCTTGATAAAATAGGAAATTCCCCCAAAAAGTATAGGGAATTTCCTATTTGCTTATTACAGAGAGTTGATTATCTTTGCCGTCGATAACATGAATATTCACATCATCACACGACTATCATGAAAAAGATCACTCTCACACTGACATTGCTCTTGGGCTTTATGCTCACGTTGTCTGCCCAAGAGAAAAGATGGGAACACAGTATTAATCTTGCGGTAGGTCAATTGATCGACGGCTCTACGCTCAACTACAATACAGGCATCTCCACCAAGTTGGGTTACGGCATTGCCTACGGCTTCTCCGAACAATGGTCGTTAAAGTCGGGCGTCTTGGTTCGTGCCGATCTCGAGAGTCCCGTCAAAGCCTTCACCTACGATGGTGCCGACTATGATGGGTTCACATTTGTCGAGGTCCCTCTCGTGGCGCGTTACCATGCTGCGAATAATCTTGTGCTTGGCTTCGGCCCCGTGTTCTCGTTCTGCACGGCTAACGACTCCTATTACATAAACTCTGATCCTCGGCATCCGCTCAATGGTATGGCTAAGATTAAGGACTTCTACGTGGGGCTCCAGCCTAGCATCGCTCATGAGTGGAAGCACCTGAGCGTCGGGGTTGAGGCTACCTTGGGATTGATGGATGTGAAGCTCAACCACGGCCTCACCACAGGCAGCAAGTATCTGCATCAGGTGATGGGTTGTATCGCTTATAAATTCTGAAAAATGGGAATTATCCCCCTCCTCTTACAACTTCAGTCTCATGAAACACCTTGCTCTCCTCATCGCTGTGCTCTTCGCGATGCTACCCCATCACGCGCTTGCTTGGCGTACGCTCCCCACGGGCAATGTCTATAGTGCGACTCCTTCTCCCACTGCCGTGAATGGCGAGGGACAGATAGCTGCCGATGTGGGCAAGACGCTCATGTTCACTGGCGCGTCACTTGCTCTGACGGGTGTCACCATCTTCGTGCAGGGGGCGCTCACCTACGAGCCACCTACCCATGATGGCTTTTACATCGATATTCCCATGTATCCCATATTTGGTGTGCTTGGTGTGGCCACAGGCGCCGCCATCGCGCTTGTAGGGCTTCCTGTCTATTGTGCTGGTAGTTACAAGATGAGTAGGCTGGGCGGTAAGCATTACCACTTTGCCCGCGACTCGCAGTGTGGCTTTGCCGTCACCACCGAGCTGGGCGTGGGGCTTCCCGATTGCTTTGCTTTTGATGCCGTAGCGGGTTATGATTTCAGTAGGGACTTGTTTCTTGGCGGTGGTGTAGGCTACAGGCATCACCTCACCCTTGTCGAGGCGCTCGGTCGTAATCAGACGGCCGCTCTCCCCGTCTATGTCAATGCTCGTCTGTCGCTAGGGAGTAAGCGTGTGTCGCCCTATGTGAGTGCTAGTGCGGGCTATGACCTCTCGTCTCGTGAGCCCTACACAAGCATAGCCTTTGGTAGCCGCTTGCGACCTACTCGCCCGTATCGCGATGCCTCGTGGTGGGTGGGTATGAAGAGTGAGTTTCTTGGTAATGAGTTGAGTTTCATATCTCTGCAGTTGGGTAAGACGTTCTGATGGGAGGGGGAGCAAAACGAATGGCTTCCCCAATCGGTATGATGTCAACTTTTCCGGGAAATGGGGTCTATAGGCTCTATTAGGCCTTTCCCGTTTCTATCTGCCATGTGTCGCCAAATGGAGATAATGTAAACAGAATCAGTAGACTAACGGCGACAGATGAGTACGATTTTGCAGTGTCCGCCATCTGTCACGTTGGGAATTTGTATATGTGCAAACGTTTTATTACTTTTGTAGCAGACTTTTTATTTGCTGATGCCTATCGGTAGCGCAGACGAAGCCTATCGGCAACATTGCTGAAGCGCTTCGGCAATATTGTCGATAGGCTTCAGCAAATAAAATCTATACTAATAAAATTGAAAATCAACCTATCATAAAGAGAGCAGGACTATGGGAACTCAGAAATTGATACAAAAAGAGTCGGGCACGATAGCCTATCAACTGAGAGAAATCAAGGACTTCGGGCGAGGAGCCAGTGAGGAGAATCCTGCCGTTGCGGTCACCGTAGTGGGCGGTCGCACGGTGACTTCCGACGAACTGGCCAAGGAGATTGCCGCCTCGTGTACCATCAAGGAGGCCGACGTGGCGGGTGTGCTCAAGGCCTTGAGCCAACGTGTGCGTGACACCTTGCTCGATGGCAACCGCGTGGAGTTGGGCGAGATAGGTACATTCTCGGTGACGCTCACCTGCGGTAACAAGCATCGTGCGGACAAGGTGGCCTCGCGCGACATCAAAGTGCGCCGTATCGCCTTCGCCCCCTCCAAAGAACTCACCCATGCCATGCGGGGTGCCACGATGAGGAGTGCCGGCCCCGTGCGCACCAAGCAACTCACTCTCGAAGAGGCCGAGGAGCGCCTCGCCACACACTTTGCCACCCACACCGAGCTCTACCGCTCCGAGGTGGAGAGCATCTGCGAATGTACACGCTATCGCGCCACGCAATTCATCGAAGCGTTCATTAAGGCCGGCAAATTACAGGTTGCCGGGCGCAAGAACGGCCGCCACTATGTGGCCATGGCGGGAAGCTTTGGCAAATGATTTTTGTTGAAAAACACGACCGACTAGACCAATGAAGATTTCGTTTCTACACAATAGCTCAAGGTTGGTACTGCTCTTGCTCGTAGTTGCTATGAGTTCGTTCCGCCTCTATGCGCGCCCCATTACGGAGGCGAAGGCGTGTGCTATCGCGACGCGATTTTACTATATGAAGAAGTTGGGCGAGGACATCAAGAAGGTGAAGTCGCTCGAAGGGCTCGACCTCGTGTATAGCCCACAGCATGGAGAGAAGGTGAGCCTCACAGCATCGGAGTATTACGTGTTTGCCCCATCAAACCGTAAGGGATTTGTCATTGTTGCGGGCGACGATGCGGTGGGGCAACTCATCGTGGGGTATTCGTTGGAGGCTCCCATCAGTAGTTCGCTATCAAGTAGTTTGCTAGGGTATCTCAACTGCTATGCGGGATACATTGATGCATTGAGACATGGCAAGGCTACGCCCAAGGCAAAGCGGAGCACAACACCCGTCGCTCCTCTGCTCACCACACAATGGGGCCAGCGTGCGCCATACAATTACTTCTGCCCTGTACTGAACGAACGGAAACTTATCACTGGGTGCGTCACTACCGCCGTGGCGCAGATTATGAAATACTATGCTTGGCCCGCAAAGGGGGAGGGTGTCTGTCGTGCTGAAATCCAAAATCTCGCCACAACTTATACCACCACGACATTGGGCGAGGAGTATGACTGGCAGAAGATGAAGGACCACTATCCTTATTCAAAGAAGATGCGCATCACCGATGTGGCGCGACTAATGCGCGATGTGGGTCACGCGGTAGGGGTTGAGTATACTCCCGTGCTGACCAGTGCCAGCTCGGCCAATGTCCCCAAGGCTTTGGTGGAGCACTTTGCCTACTCGCCCGAGATTCGCCATGTGCATCGCTTTCAGCACACTGACGAGGAGTGGAACCGCTTGATGACCGATGAGCTGGCGGCCCATCGCCCCATCTATTACTCTACTCGCTCAACCAAGCACGACGGTCACGCCTTTGTGATATGTGGCATCGACGAACAGGGACTCTACTATGTCAACTGGGGCTGGAGAGGCCAGTGCGACGGCTATTTCGACTTCGATTGTGTGGCAGACCCTGAAGCAGCGTACAACTATGTCCAGAGTGCAATAATCGGTATTGAGCCAAAGCGGTAGCCCTTTCTATAGTTTCCCCTTCAGGCATCTCTTCGCCACGGATCGTACGCCTGCCGAGTAGTAGTCCGGCTCCATGTTGCGTACGATAGATAGGAACTCCCTGTGCAAGTCGCTATTTGACTTGCTCTGCCGATAGGCGAGCTTCATGGCCAGTGACTGCACTCCAGGAGGAGACTGAAGGTCGAGCATGGTGTCGAGGAGGAGGTTGAAGAAGGCTACGTCGAGTTCTTCATCATCGGGCAAGTGATGAAGAATGCTGAGCAGCAACCTGCGAAGGCCATGGGGCGTGTCGGGATGTAAGGCCAAGGCTCTCATCTGCGGCCTCTCGCCGATGAGGAGCGATGGGCATTGACCCGCCACTTTCTCCAATGCCCAAGCGGCACGCCAGCGTAGGGAATCCTCCCCATTGTGCAAGAAGGAGAGTAGGGCATCGAGCACCTTCTCGTCGGCCATAGACTCTGCGGCAATAGTCGTGATCAACGTCTTACTTGGTCGCGCTGAGAGACGCAGGCGTAGGCTCTCGTGCAATGATTCAGGTGGGTTCATAGCTGTACTCTTACTTTGGGTTTTCTCACGACAAAGATAGTGAATGATGATGAGTGTACAAAATGTTCTCTGCTTAACGGTTTTTTTATGATGCTTTTGCCTATAAATAAATCGGCAATACCTTCGATAAACCAAGAAAAAACACTATCTTTAATCTGCTCGCAGCTTTTAATTAGGCGGCACCTCAGAAATGTTCAAATTTATTTGACATTTCGTTCGGTTTGCACTAATTTTGCACACTTAAAAGTGTAAACTAGAGTAATAACTAAAAAACAGAACATAATGTCAGACAACAAACGTATGAAGACTGCCCTTGTGTCGGTATTTCACAAGGACGGATTGGACGAGATTATCACCACGCTCCATAAGGAGGGCGTACAGTTGCTTTCTACTGGAGGTACTCAAGAATTCATTGAATCATTGGGAGTTCCTTGTCTGCGTGTAGAAGATTTGACAGGTTATCCTTCAATTCTTGGTGGCCGTGTGAAGACACTTCACCCCAAGGTATTTGGTGGTATCCTCGGCCGTCGTGAGCTCGAGAGCGACCAGGTGCAGATGGTGAATTATGAGATTCCCGAGATTGACCTCGTGATCGTAGACCTCTACCCCTTCGAGGCTACTGTGGCTTCAGGCGCTTCACACGAAGCTATCATCGAGAAGATCGATATAGGTGGCATCTCACTTATCCGCGCAGCTGCAAAGAACCACAAGGATGTGGTTATCGTGGCTAGCAAGGATCAGTATGCACCTCTTGCCGACATTCTCCGTTCTAAGGGTGCTCAGACCACACTCGAGGAACGCGTATGGTTTGCCAAGGAAGCTTTCGCCGTATCATCATCATACGATTCAGCTATCTTCAACTACTTCGATGGCGACAATGGCTCAATGTTCCGTAAGGCAGTAAATCATCCCAAGGCTCTCCGCTATGGTGAGAACCCCCACCAGAAGGGTTATTTCTATGGAAACTTCGAGGCAATGTTCGACCAGATTCATGGTAAGGAGATCTCATACAACAACTTGCTTGACATCAATGCAGCTGTAGACCTCATCGATGAGTTTGACGAGACCACCTTTGCTATCCTCAAGCACAACAACGCTTGTGGCCTTGCTTCACGCGACACCTTGCTCGCTGCTTGGACCGACGCTTTGGCTGGCGACCCCGTATCAGCTTTCGGTGGTGTGCTCATTACCAATCGTGCTATCGATAAGGAAACTGCTGAGGAGATCAATAAGATTTTCTTTGAGGTAATCATTGCTCCTGATTATGATGTGAACGCTCTTGAGATTCTCACTCAAAAGAAGAACCGCATCATCCTCGTTCGCAAGGAGACTGAGATGCCCCGCCAGCAGTATCGTTCAGTATTGAACGGCGTACTCGTACAGGATCGCGACCTCAAGACCGAGACTCCCGAGGACTGCAAGCCTGTGACCAACAAGGTGGCTACTGCCGAGGAGATCGAGGATATGCTCTTTGCCAACAAGATTGTGAAGAACAGCAAGAGCAACGCTATCGTATTGGCTAAGAACAAGCAGCTGCTCGCCAGCGGTGTGGGTCAGACCTCACGTGTGGATGCGTTGAAGCACGCTATCGAGAAGGCTCAGGGCTTCGGCTTCGACCTTCAGGGTGCAGTGATGGCCAGCGATGCCTTCTTCCCCTTCCCCGACTGCGTGGAAATCGCTCACGAGGCAGGCGTTACTGCTGTTATCCATCCTGGTGGTTCAGTACGTGACGCTGAGTCTGTAGAGTACTGCAACAATCACGATGTGGCTATGGTAATCACTGGTTTCCGTCACTTCAAACACTAATCATAAATTCTGAATTCTGAATTTTGAATTCTCCTCTTCAATGAGTGTTCTGCATAGAGGGGGTGAATCAGAATTCAGAATTCAAAATTCAAAATTCATAATTATTTGACATGGGACTTTTCTCCTTTCAACAAGAAATAGCGATGGACCTCGGTACGGCCAATACCATCATCTTGCAGAATGGCAAGATCGTGGTCGATGAGCCCTCCGTGGTGGCACTCGACCGCCGCACCGACAAGATGGTGGCTGTGGGCGGACGTGCCAAACTGATGTACGAGAAGGAAAACGAGAACATCAAGACCATACGCCCCCTGCGCGATGGTGTGATTGCAGACTTTAATGCCTGCGAGCAGATGATGCGCGGACTCATCAAGATGGTCAACACACGTGCTCGACTCTTCACCCCCACACTACGCATGGTCATCGGCGTACCCTCGGGCAGTACCGAGGTGGAGCTGCGTGCCGTACGCGACTCGGCCGAGCATGCAGGCGGACGCGATGTGTATCTGATATATGAACCTATGGCCGCAGCCGTGGGTATAGGGCTCGACGTAGAGGCTCCCGAGGGCAACATGGTGGTCGACATAGGTGGAGGATCTACCGAGATTGCCGTGATATCGCTCGGAGGTATCGTCAAGAACAGCTCCATCCGTGTGGCTGGCGATGATTTCACGTCGGACATCCAAGAGTATATGAGCCGTCAGCACAACCTCAAGGTCAGTGAGCGCATGGCCGAGCGTATCAAGATACACGTAGGTTCAGCCTTGACCGACCTCGGCGATGAGGCTCCCGAGGAGTACATCGTGCATGGCCCCAACAAGATCACGGCACTCCCCATGGCTGTCCCCGTGTGTTATCAGGAGATCGCACACTGCCTGGACAAGTCTATCGCTCGCATCGAGACCGCTGTGCTCGACGCTCTTGAGAACACGCCGCCCGAAATCTACGCAGACATCATCCACAATGGTATCTACCTCGCTGGTGGCGGTGCATTGCTCCGTGGATTGGCCAAGCGCTTGCAGGACAAGATCAACATCCCCTTCCACGTGGCCGAAGACCCCTTGCACTGCGTAGCTCGTGGTACGGGTATCGCACTGAAGAATGTGGACAAGTTCTCGTTCTTGATGCGATAAGTTTAATTAGGAATTAGGAGTTAGGAATTAGGAGTTGTTTGTCGGCGTTGCCGATTGTATGTAGATAATTCCGTTTGTCAATTCCTAATTCCTAATTCTTTACTCTTGATTATTGAAGTGAACTCCATCCTACAATTTCTCTACAAGCACTTGCATTGGATAGTCTTCATCGTGTTGGAGATTGTCTGCTGCGTGTTGTTGTTCTCCTACAACAGCTATCAGAGCAGCGTGTACTTGTCCACGGCAGGTGAGGCGACGGCACGCCTGCTCAAGGGACGGGACAGGGTGACAACCTACTTCGGGCTGGCCGAGAAGAACCGCGTCTTAGCAGAGCACAATGCACAGCTCATGCAGCGCGTGGCCGAGCTGGAGATGATCACGACAAGGCTGTTGTCCGATAGCCTCATCGAGGCCGAGGCCATCAAGCGAGTTCATCGTGCGGGATACCGCATCACGAATGCACAGGTCATCGACAAGTCAGTCAACAAACTCGACAACTACTATACCCTCGACTGCGGTACAGCCGATGGAGTGGAACCAGGCATGGGTGTCATGGGAACCGATGGCGTGGTGGGTACTGTGTACATGTGCACGGACCATTATGCACTGGTGATGCCCCTGCTCCATAGCGACAGCTACATCAGCTGCAAGGTAGCGGGAAGCAAGGACATAGGCATCCTCCAATGGCATGGCAGGGACCCACGCTATGCCACGTTGCATGACCTCCCGCGCTACACCGAGGTGGCGCTGGGCGACACCATCGTGACTAGTGGCAACTCGTCGTACTTCCCCGAGGGAGTGATGGTGGGGACGGTGGAGCAGGCGGCCCCCTCGACGGATGGGCTGTACATGACGTTGGAGGTGAAGCTGAGTACTTCGTTTGCCAAGCTGGAGCATGCCTTTGTAGTGAGCAAGATGGATGCTGATGAGCTGGCGCAACTGAAAGAGGCGTTGAATCCGAAGAAAAAGAAGAAGTGATATGGAACAGTTGCTCACACGCATAGCATGGTTTGTAGGACTCGTATTGGTGCAAGTGCTGATGCTCAACAACGTGTGCCTTTTCGGCTTGGCCACACCCTTCGTCTATGTATATTTCCTCTTGGCACTGGATAGGGATATCGACCACAATGCGCTGATGGTGCTGGCCTTCCTGATCGGATTGGTTGTCGACATCTTCAGCAATACACTGGGCGTCAACGCTGGTGCCTCGGTGCTCGTAGCTTTCATGCGTCCCAGCCTGCTGCGATTGTTCTCTCCGCGTGACGAATATGAAAACTTCGAGCCAGGCATCTACACCTTGGGACTATGGGGGTTCGTGCGCTATGCCCTCGTGGCGGTGTGGGTACACCACACAGCACTTTTCCTGCTCGAAGCGTTCTCATGGGCAAACATCGGACATCTGGCAATGCGCATCATCTGTAGCACTGCGCTCACCATGACGCTGGTGATGGCCATCGAGTATGTTCGCCATAAAAGATAATAATCATTTACTATTTGACAATCTACAATTTACTATTTGTTCTCCCAGTCTGCTGGTCATATGACTTATCCGTTTGCTATAAATTGTCAAATAAAAGAATTGTAAATAGTAAGTTGCTAAATTGTAAATCCCAAAGATGAACAACGATTACCGCTACGAGAACCGTAAGTTTGTGATTGTAGGCATCGTGCTTGCCATCGTCGTGGTCTTCATAGGTCGCCTATGTAGCTTGCAGATTGTCAACGATGAGTATAAGCAGCATGCCGAGAGCAATGCCTTTCTCGAAAAGACCATATACCCCTCGCGAGGAGTCATGCACGACCGCAACGGGAAGCTACTCGTGTCGAATCAGCCAGCCTACGATGTGATGGTGTGCATGCGCAATGTCAAGGAGCTTGACACCCTCGCCTTCTGTCAGGCGCTGGGTATCACGAGAGAGTTTTTTGACAAGCGCATGAGCGATGTCAAGAACCGGCGCCTCAACCCCGGCTATTCTGCCTATACCGACCAACTCTTCCTCGGACAACTCACGGCTGAGGAGTTTGCCATGTTTCAGGAACAGCTATATCGTTTCCAAGGCTTCTCTATACAGCGCCGCACCATACGGCACTATACCTATCCCGTGGCAGGACACCTCTTCGGAGATTTGGGTGAAGTGTCGAAGAACGATATGGCCAAGGACGATTACTACAGACGAGGCGACTACATCGGCAAGCAAGGTATCGAGAGCTACTATGAGAAGCAGTTGCGAGGAGAGAAAGGTACTGAAGTGTTGCTGCGTGATGCTTATGGTCGTGTCAAGGGAAGCTACCTGGACGGACAGAAAGATGTACCTCCCGTCCCGGGCAAGAACCTTACGCTGAGCATCGATGTAGAGCTTCAGGCACTAGCCGAGAGGTTGCTCGAGAATAAGATTGGCAGTGTGGTGGCAATAGAACCATCGACAGGAGAGGTGCTGTGCATGGCATCGTCGCCGACCTTTGACCCACAGATGCTGGTGGGACGCAAGCGCGGAGAAAACCATCATTTGCTCTCACAAGACAAGCAGAAGCCTCTGCTCAACCGCACCATCATGGGCACCTATCCCCCTGGGTCGACCTTCAAGACCACACAGGCACTCACCTACCTGCATGAGGGCATCATCACACCCGAGACACAGTTTCCCTGCGCACTCGGGTTCAGACACCGAGGACTCCATGTGGGGTGTCACGTTCATGGCTCGCCCATTGCCCTGGTACCCTCGCTGGCTACGTCGTGTAACAGTTACTACTGCTGGGGACTCTATCGCATGATTGGATCAGAAAGGTATAAGTCTCCTCAAGAGGCCCTCACCCGATGGAAAGACCACATGGTGGCCATGGGATTCGGATACCGCTTAGGTATAGACCTCCCAGGAGAGGCGCGAGGATTTATCCCCAATGCCGCCTTCTATGACAAGTGGTACAACAAGCACTGGAATGGGCTCACCATCATCTCGATCTCTATCGGGCAAGGTGAGGTCACGCTGACTCCCCTTCAGATAGCCAATCTGGGAGCCACTATCGCTAACCGAGGATACTACATCACTCCACACATCGTCAAAGGGATCGAGGGAGAGCCCATTGATAGCCTCTATACTACACCAAAGCATACGATGGTAGATGCAAGGCATTACGAAACCGTAGTGCAAGGTATGCGCGAAGCCGTACTCAACGGCACCTGTGTAGGTGCCAATCTGCCAGGCATCGAGGTCTGTGGCAAGACGGGTACGGCGCAAAACCGCGGTAAGGACCACTCGGCATTCATGGGATTTGCACCAATGAACGATCCCAAGATAGCCGTGGCCGTATATGTCGAGAATGGTGGATTTGGAGCTGTCTTTGGTGTGCCCATCGGAGCGCTCATTATGGAGCAATATCTCACAGGGGCACTCAGCGAGGAGAGTCAGAAGAAAGCACAGACAATACAGAACCGAAAGATAGACTATGGCAATCAGGAACGTTAATCTTTGGAGGTCTATAGATTGGGTCACCATCATCCTCTACTTTGTGCTAGTCACGTTCGGCTGGCTGAGCATATGCGGTGCTACGTACAACTTTGGCGAGCACGACTTCTTTAGCTTCTCCACCTTCACCGGCAAGCAGCTGGTTTGGGTGTGTTGTGGTGTGGTGCTTGCTCTGGTGCTCCTCAATATAGAAAAGAAATACTATGAGATGATGGCCTATCCGCTCTATGCGGCATTTATCGTCTTGCTTATTGCCACGCGCTTCTTGGCAGAGGATATCAATGGGTCGTACTCGTGGATTGACTTGGGCCCCTTCAACTTGCAGCCTGCCGAGTTTGCCAAGTTTGCCACAGCACTAGCCCTGGCACGTCTGCTCAGCACCTACGGATTCTCTATGGAGAAGCGTAGCGATGTGGCCAAGATGCTCCTCATCATCATCCTGCCCATGCTCACTATTGTGTTGCAGAATGAGACTGGATCAGCACTCGTCTACCTCGCCTTCTTCCTTGTACTCTATCGTGAGGGGATGACAGGTTCGCTCCTTGCAGTGGGTGTATGCGCTGTGCTCTACTTTGTCATAGGGGTAGGGCAGGGTGAGAAGCTGTTGGAGTCGATGCCCGTGAATGTGGGCGAGTTCGTCGTATTCCTTCTCATACCTCTCTTCACTGCACTCATGGTAGCTGTGTATGGCAAGCGTATGTCTCGGGCATGGTGGATTGCTGGAGTCAACCTTGGCGGTACGTTGATTGCTTGGCTCTTCTCCCGCTATGTGGTGCCGTTCGATATCTGCATCGTCCAGCTCGTGCTTTGTGGGTGCACGGCGCTGTACCTGTTATATCTATATGTGCTCTCCCGCTATGCATCGTATCTGCTCATTGCTCTCTTCGCTTTGGGGTCTATAGGCTTTTATTACTCATGCAACATGCTTGTCGATAAGCTCAAGCCTCATCAGCAGATGCGCATATTGGTGCTACTGGGTATCAAAGATGACCCCACTGGCGTGGGATACAACATCAATCAGTCGAAGATAGCTATCGGCTCGGGTGGACTATGGGGAAAGGGCTTTCTCAATGGTACACAGACCAAGCTCAACTATGTCCCCGAGCAACACACCGACTTCATCTTCTGTACCATCGGAGAGGAGCAGGGTTTCATGGGATCGGCCTTTATCCTCATCCTTTACGCCGTCTTCATCATCCGCATCATCATGCTAGCTGAGCGGCAAGGAAGCAATAAGTTTACCCGAGTCTTCGGCTACTCGGTAGCTAGCATCTTCACTTTCCATCTGTTTGTCAATGTGGGCATGGTCATAGGGTTGGCTCCAGTGATAGGTATCCCGTTGCCTTTCTTCAGCTATGGAGGCTCATCGCTATGGGGATTCACCATCTTGCTGTCCATCTTGCTCCGCCTCGATGCTGAGCGTGAAAGTCGCTTTTAGTCCCTAAGGACAGGAACTTGGCGAATTTTCTCGCGCCGACGACATCTTAACCCAAAAAAATGCACTAACTTTGCAGATGATTAGGCAAGTAGCTTTATGATATGTAAACTCATGAACCTACAAACTCAAAACTATAAGAACAGACACCTATATGCAAGACATTAGAAACATCGCTATTATTGCACACGTAGACCATGGTAAGACTACCTTGGTGGACAAGATGATGCTCGCCGGAAACCTGTTTCGTGAGAACCAGAACGGAGGGGAGTTGGTACTCGACAACAATGACTTGGAGCGTGAGCGAGGAATAACCATCCTTTCCAAGAACGTATCCATCGACTACAAAGGTACCAAGATAAACGTCATCGACACTCCGGGCCACTCGGACTTCGGTGGTGAGGTAGAGCGTGTGCTCAACATGGCCGACGGATGTATCTTGCTCGTTGACGCCTTCGAGGGACCCATGCCGCAGACGCGCTTTGTGTTGCAGAAGGCCTTGCAGATAGGCCTGAAGCCTGTAGTGGTAGTCAACAAGGTGGACAAGCCCAACTGTCGCCCCGAGGAGGTGTATGAGATGGTCTTCGATCTCATGTTTGCCCTTGAGGCCACCGAGGAGCAGCTCGACTTCCCTGTCGTATATGGATCGGCCAAGAACAACTGGATGGGTGCCGACTGGAAGACCCCGACCGACAATATCAACTACCTCCTTGACGTCATCCTCGAACACATCCCCGCTCCCAAGCGTTTGGAGGGTACACCACAGATGCTCATCACTTCGCTCGACTTCTCTTCCTATACGGGACGTATCGCAGTGGGCCGCGTGCATCGCGGTACACTCACCGAGGGTATGACCATCACCCTTGCTCATCGCAGTGGACAGATGGAGAAGGCCAAGATCAAGGAGCTGCACACCTTCGAGGGCTTGGGTCGCAAGCGTACCGAGTCAGTAAGCTCGGGAGACATCTGCGCTATTGTGGGATTGGAGAACTTCGAGATTGGTGACACCGTGTGCGATGCCGAGAACCCCGAGCCCATGCCAACTATTGCCATTGATGAGCCCACGATGAGCATGCTCTTTGCCATCAACGACTCGCCCTTCTTCGGCAAGGAGGGTAAGTTTGTGACCTCGCGCCACATCCACGACCGCTTGATGAAGGAGCTCGACAAGAACCTCGCTCTGCGTGTGGTGAAGGATGAGGAGAGCGACAAGTGGAGTGTCTTTGGCCGTGGCGTGCTGCACCTCTCGGTGCTCATCGAGACCATGCGCCGCGAGGGATACGAGTTGCAGGTAGGTCAGCCTCAGGTAATCTATAAGACCATCGACGGACAGAAGTGTGAGCCTATCGAGGAACTCACCATCAGCGTCCCCGAGGAGTATTCAAGCAAGATGATTGATATGGTGACCCGCCGCAAGGGTGAGCTCACCTCAATGGAGACGCAGGGCGACCGTGTGAACATCGCCTTCAACATCCCCTCACGCGGCATCATCGGTCTGCGCACCAATGTGCTCACCGCTTCGGCTGGTGAAGCCATCATGGCACACCGCTTCAAGGGCTACGAGCCCTACAAGGGCGACATCGACCGTCGCACCAATGGCTCGATGATAGCCATGGAGTCGGGTACGGCCTTTGCTTATGCTATTGACAAGTTGCAAGATCGTGGCAAGTTCTTCATCAACCCGCAGGATGAGGTGTATGCCGGTCAGGTAGTAGGTGAGCATGTGCACGACAATGACTTGGTGATCAATGTTACCAAGAGCAAGAAGCTCACCAACATGCGTGCCAGTGGCTCTGATGACAAGGCGCGTATCGTACCGCCCATCATCTTCTCACTCGAGGAGGCACTCGAGTACATCAAGGAGGACGAGTACGTAGAGGTGACACCCAAGTCGATGCGTATGCGCAAGATTATCCTCGATGAGATAGAGCGCAAGAGAGCCAACAGACAGTAAAGATACCCACCCCCAGCCCTCCCTTGAGGGAGGGGAGTAGTAGAATGTTAGTGTATGACCACGTTTGAGCATATTAAGAGAAGAGTACTCACGTCTTTTACTCCCCTCCATGGAGAGAGAGGTAGGGGGGGGATTCTCTGTTTGTGGTCCGTTTTGCTTTGTCTTTGTTCGTGCAAGGACAAAGCAAATCTCTTTATGCTTGAGGGCAACGTGCGTAGCCTTGCGCACGATACGCTGTACATATATGGAGCCGATGCTCTATATGAACATATTGACACGGTGGTAGCTGTTGATGGCGCTTTTAATTATACGGCCACTGTCGACACGGTGACTCCCCTGTGGATTCTTTTCCCCAACAAGCATCGTGAACTTGTGTTTGCCGACAAGGGGCTGGAGTCGACAATCTATGGCGACACGGCATCCGCAGGGTGTTTACACATAGTAGGTAGCCAGCAAGATGCTCTATTGCAAGAGTTTTATGGGCTGGAAGCGAGACTGAGCGACAAGAGTAGAATCACGGCATTGGCAGACTCGTTCATCCGTGCTAATCCCTATTCAGAGGTCAGCATACATCTCTTGCGAGAGTACTTTGTGCATCAGCCCACTCTCGATGTTACCAAGATAAAGACACTCATAGGCTCGATGAGCGGTAATCTGCAAGACAATAACTACATCAAGCAATTGCAGAGCATGCTCAATACCTACAAACCATTGCGTAAGGTTAACATGGTGAATAGCTATAGTGTGATTGACAGTGAGGGCAAGCACGTTACCACGTCGGAGTACAAAGATGCTTACTTGTTCATCACCTTTTGGGCATCATGGGATGCAGAGAGCCGGCAGCGTCAGCGCGAACTCATACCTATTTGGGACAAGTACGAAAGTCCTAACTTCAATATCCTCAGTGTGTCGCTTGATACTGACCGCACTGCTTGGTTGCAGGCTATAGCCGAAGACTCTGTCACGTGGCGCCAGGCATGCGACTATGATGGATGGGAGACGGGCATCGTGCAGCGTCTGCAGATAACCCATCTGCCCACCAATGTGTTGCTCGACCCCTCGCGCCGCATACAAGCTATGGACCTCCATGGAGAGGCATTGGAAAAGAAGGTGGTAGAGCTTACAGAGAAGTCATCTTCTGACGCTAGCAAGCAAGTGAAGAAGAGTCCGGCCACTATCCGTTCCATCAAGAAGTAGCCTCTCATCGTAGTCCATATTGACGCATCACTAAACTTCATCTACGCTCATGGTACTCAACTATATCTGGATAGCCTTTTTCCTCGTCGCCTTTGCAGTAGCCCTCGTGCGCCTCATCTTCTTGGGCGACGTGGAGGTGTTTCCCGCCATCATGAACTCCACCTTCTCTTCGGCTCGTTCGGCCTTTGAGATTTCGTTGGGTCTCACGGGCGTGCTCTCCTTGTGGCTTGGCATCATGCGCATCGGTGAGAAGGGTGGGGTCGTCAACGTCGTGGCGCGCTGGCTCGCTCCCGTGTTCTCCAAGATATTCCCCGATATCCCCAAGGGTCATCCCGTGACGGGCACCATCTTTATGAACTTTGCGGCCAATATGCTTGGTTTGGACAATGCTGCCACCCCTATGGGGCTCAAAGCTATGGAGCAGCTGCAAGAGTTGAATGAGAAGAAGGATACCGCTACCAACCCGATGATCATGTTCCTCGTGCTCAACACCTCGGGTCTCACGCTCGTTCCCATCAGCGTTATGGTCTACCGTGCCCAGCTGGGAGCGGCTCAACCGACCGATGTGTTTGTTCCCATCCTCCTTGCTACCTTCTTCTCTACCGTGGTGGGGCTCATTGTTACTTGCTTGTATCAGCGCATCAATCTGTTCAATCGTACCCTGCTGCTCTTCCTCGGTGCTCTCTGCACCTTGGTGGCGCTCATCATCTGGGGCTTCAGCGCCATGCCTCGTGAGCAGATGGATGTGGTGTCATCGACCTTTGCCAACGTGTTTCTCTGTACTATCATCGCCTGCTTCATTATCGCTGGCCTGCGCAAGAAGATTAATGTCTACGACACCTTTATCGAAGGCGCCAAGGAGGGATTCCAAACTGCAGTGCGCATCATCCCCTATCTCGTAGCCATCCTCGTGGCCATTGGTGTGTTCCGTGCCTCGGGAGCCATGGATTTTCTCATCGATGGCATCGCTTGGCTTGTAGCCCTCGTGGGTGGTGACACCGAGTTTGTGGGTGCTCTGCCTACCGCACTGATGAAGCCTCTCAGCGGTAGCGGAGCACGTGGCCTTATGGTCGATGCCATGACCACCTATGGGGCCGACTCCTTTGTGGGGCGTCTGTCTTGTCTCTTCCAAGGGGCTACCGACACCACCTTCTACATCCTTGCTGTGTACTTTGGCAGTGTAGGCATCCGCAAGACTCGGCACGCTGTCACCTGTGGCCTCCTTGCCGACCTTGCAGGCATCATTTCGGCCATCTTCATCTGTTATCTATTCTTCGGATAAATCATAGTATTTATATATACAATTCATAAAACAATAATAGCCATGATTACCTATCAGACAGACGGCACTCGGATGCCCAACATCAAGAAACGCCCCACCACGGCATGGATACGCGCCGTGGCTGCTACCTATGATAAGAAGGTGGGTGATGTGAACTACATCTTCTGCAATGATGAACGCATTCTCGAGGTCAATCGTGAGTATCTGCAACACGACTACTACACCGATATCATCACCTTTGACTACACCGAGGAAGACACCATCAGCGGCGATCTCTTCATCAGTCTCGACACGGTAAAGACCAATAGCGAGCAGTTCGGCACCGAATATGATGAGGAGTTGCATCGCACCATCATTCACGGCATACTTCATCTCTGTGGCATCAATGACAAGGGTCCTGGCGAGCGTGAGATTATGGAGGCGGCCGAGAACCGAGCCTTGGCGATGAGAGAGGCATAAAGAAAAGATTCATCACTCTAAACAAACAATAAGCACAATGAAGAAAACACTGTTCCTTGCAGCTCTCTCGGCCATGAGCCTCTGCGCTGCAGCACAAAGCATCACTCCACAGATGTTGGAGAAGTTTAAGACCGACAATGCGCTTACCGCCACCGACCGTGCCATACACAATGCCATGGCTGCAAACGACGTGCGTGCACTCGCAGTAAACCAAGCCAACCAAACGGAGATGGACACCTATTTCACTTACAGCGTGCCTTCGCGTGGCATTACCGACCAGAAGTCCTCAGGTCGCTGCTGGCTCTTTACAGGGCTCAACGTGATGCGCAGCAAGGTAATCAACGAGCACAACCTGCCTGGGCTGACCTTCTCTCACGTGTACAACTTCTTCTATGACCAGTTGGAGAAATCAAACCTCTTCCTCCAAGCAGTCATCGACACCGGTGACAAGCCCATGGAAGACAAAACTGTAGAGTGGCTATTCAAGCATCCTCTGAGCGATGGTGGCACCTTTACTGGTGTGGCCGACCTCGTAGCCAAGTATGGCATTGTGCCCGCTGGTGTGATGCCCGAGACCTATGCCAGCAACAACACCTCGCGCTTCACCTCCCTCATCGCTCGCAAGCTGCGTGAGGATGGACTCATCCTGCGTGACAAGGTGGCTGCAGGCGCGAAGAAGAAGGAACTCGAGGCATTGAAGAGCGACATGCTGAGCGAGGTGTATCGCATCCTCGTGCTCGGCTTTGGCGAACCTGTCACCACCTTCAAGTGGGCGCCCAAGGATGCACAGGGCAGATACATGTGGGAACCCAAGGAGTATACCCCGCAGTCGTTCTATGCCGAGTTTGTGGGCGAAGACTATCAGAACGATTATATCATGCTCATGAACGACCCCACCCGCGAGTACTGGAAGACCTATGAGATTCAGTATGACCGCCACACCTACGACGGACACAACTGGCTCTATCTCAATCTCCCGCTCGATGAGATCAAGCAGATGGCCATAGCCTCCATCAAGGATTCTACGATGATGTACTTCTCTTGCGACGTGGGCAAGGAACTCGACAGCAAGCGCGGCCTGCTCGACATGGACAACTACGACTACGAATCGCTCCTGGGCATTGAGTTCGGTATGGATAAGGCACAGCGCATTCGCGTCTTCGATAGTGGCTCTTCGCACGCTATGACCATGATGGCCGTAGCTGTTGATGGTGAGGGCAAGCCCACGATGTGGAAGGTGGAGAATAGCTGGGGTGCCGCTTCGGGTCACCATGGTCATCTCATCATGACAGACGAGTGGTTCGATGAGTACATGTTCCGCCTCGTGGTGAATAAGAAGTACGCCACTCCCGAGGTGCTCAAGGCTGCTCAGCAGAAGCCCATCTTGCTTCCCTGCTGGGACCCCATGTTTGCAGGCGAGGAGTAACGCCTTACGCAGACGTGAATAGAGAATATGAGGGCGCATCTGGTTGGATGCGCCCTCATGGTTTTTAGGGTCTTTAAAGTCTTTTAAGGTCTTTAAGGTCTCGGGAGGGGCTCTGTGGCTTTACTCTACTAATGCGAAGTCGAGCTGCTTCTTCTCCAGATTACAGTGTGCCACCTGTATCTTGACGGTGTCGCCTAGGGCATAGCACTTGTGGGTGCGTCGGCCTATGAGGCGGTAGTTGCGCTCATCGAGTACGTAGTAGTCGTCGTCGAGGTCGCGCATGGGGATGAGGCCCTCGCACTTGTTGTCGATAATCTCTGCATAGAGTCCCCACTCAGTGACTCCAGTGATGATGGCGTCATAGGTGATGCCCATGCGGTCGGCCATGTACTCCACCTGCTTGTATTTGATGCTGGCACGCTCGGCCGAGGCGGCCAGCTGCTCCATCTGTGATGAGTGCTCACACAGGGCCTCGTACTTGCTCTTGGTGCCCGAGCGACCTCCGTCGAGGTAGCGTGAGAGCAGTCGGTGTACCATCATGTCGGGGTAGCGTCGGATGGGAGAGGTGAAGTGGGTGTAGTAGTCCATGGCCAAGCCATAGTGCCCGATGTTGTCGGTGCTGTAGCGTGCCTTCTGCATGGCTCTCAGCGAGACGGTCTCGATGAGGTGCTGCTCACGTTTGCCCTTGACCTCTGCCAGCAGATGATTGAATGACTTGGATATGTCGATCTTGTCGCCCGTGGTGCGCACCTTGTGCCCGAAGGGTAGGGCGAGGCGTGCCAGACTCTCGAGCTTCTCGGGGTCGGGGATGTCATGTATGCGATAGGGAAACACCTTGGCCTTCTTGGCGGGCACCTTGCCGATGGTCTCGGCCACGGTACGATTGGCCAGGAGCATAAATTCCTCGATGAGCTGGTGTGCCTCCTTCGACTCCTTGAGATGTACGCTCACGGGATGTCCCTTCTCGTCGATGTCGAAGCGCACCTCTACGCGGTCAAAGTTGATGGCACCCGCAGCGAACCTTGCGGCCCGCATCTGCTGGGCAAAGCCGTTGAGGAGCATCAGCTCAGTTGTGTATTCGTCACCGGGCAAAATTTCTTTAGTCCCGCGTTGCTGACGTTCGATGATGGCCTGCACCTCCTCGTAGGCGTAGCGTCGGTTGCTACGTATGATGGTATGAGCTATCTGATGATATTTCACTCGACCCTTGTCGTCGATGTGGAAGAGTACCGAGTAGGCGAGTTTGTCCTCATCGGGTCGGAGCGAGCAGATGTAGTTGCACAGTCGTTCGGGGAGCATCGGTATGGTGCGGTCCACGAGGTATACCGATGTGGCGCGGTGCTGTGCCTCCTTGTCGATGATGCCATTCTCACTCACGTAGTGGGTGACGTCGGCAATGTGTACGCCCACCTCCCAGAGGTTCTTGCCGATGGGGCGTATGGAGAGGGCGTCGTCAAAGTCCTTGGCATCGTGTGGGTCGATGGTGCAGGTGAGCACATCGCGCATGTCGATACGGCGTGCTATCTCCTCTTCGGAGATGACGTCGCTGATATGGTTTGCTGCGTTCTCCACAGCGAGGGGATACTTATAGGGTAGGCCAAACTCGGCAAGGATGGCGTGCATCTCTGTGTCGTTATTGCCTGCACGGCCCAGGATGTCCACCACGTGTCCTATGGGGTTGCGTGCGCTTTCGGGCCACTCGGCAATCTTCACTACAGCCTTGTCGCCGCTCTTGCCTCCCTTGAGCTTGTCGCGGGGGATGAAGATGTCATTGCTTAGCGTACGGCTCTCGGTGAGTAGGAAGGCATAGTTCTTCTCCACCTTGAGGATGCCCACGAAGGTGTCATTGGCTCGCTCGAGAATCTCTACCACCTCGCCTTCGGGGAGGCTGCGTCCACGGCGTTGGGCGAAGAGGCTCACTCGTACGCGGTCGCCATGCAGGGCATGCATCGAGTTGCGCTCGGCGATGTACACCGCCTCGTCGCCCTCCTCTGGGGCAAACAGTATGCGTCCACTGCTGCTGCGCTGTATGGTACCCACGAGTTCGCGCTGCTCGAAGTTGAGTCGGAAGTGTCCGGTCTTGGTCTCCACGAGGCATCCATCGAAGAGCATGTCCCCTATCACGTCTCCACAGAGCATCTTCTGCGGATAGGTGGTGAGGCGCAGCTCCTTCCATATGCGGGCATAGGTGAGGGTGCGGTCTCCTTGTTGTTGGAACAATTCGATGAGGGCATCGAACATGGCGCGCTTGGTCATGCGCTTGTTTTTCTTTCCTGCAGACTTTGCCATAGCTCTATTTATTTTAATGTGATGAAATCAACCTTGCCGCGATTTTTCTTTTGGGTCCCTACTTCCCCAGCAATCGCTCGAGCTCTTGCTCGAGGTCTTCTACCATGGTGTCGCGCATCACGAGTTCGCCAGCGCGATTGATGAGGAAGTAGGTCGGCAGCTCGCTTACCCCATAGAGGTTTGCCTCTTTGGAGAAGGCGCCGTCATTGCTGCGCACACACACCCAAGGGATGTTCTCCACGGCCGTCTTCCAGAAGTGTTCGTCTTCGTCGAGCGACACCTGGTAGATCTCGAGTCCGCGTGTGGCATACTTATCATATAGGTCGCGCAGCACGAGCACGCGTGCTGGTGACTGTGGGTGTGCATAGACGTTGAAGTCGAGCATCACCACCTTTCCCTTGAGGTCGGTGAGTCGGCGTGTGGCTCCGTCGATGTCGGGCAGCTCGATGTCGATGATGGCCGTCTCGGTGATCTTGCCTTCGAGTTCGCTGTAGTCGACAGGCTGTGCTGGGCGTGTGTTGCGCATACCCTTCAGTGCGATGCTCTTGAGGTTCTTGGTGCGTTCGGCCTCGGGGTAGAAGAGGTCGAGGTTGGTGGCCACGGCAGCGAAGCAGCGGATGTCGTCGCGTGTCATTGTAGGGTCAAAGATGAACTGCCCTCCTAGTCGTTGGAACAGTGCGAAGTAGGCATAAGGCTTGCCCGGGTCGGGGTATATGTACTCCATGCGCACCTCTTTCTTGTAGTTCATCACTAGGGCGTCTACGCTCTCCTGAGCAGCCTTTGCGGTGCTCGCTTGAGCCATTACCTGTTGTACGTCGGCCTGCAGCTCGCGTTGCTTGCCCACTAGGGCTTTGAGCATGAGGTTGTCTTCCGATCCCTCGACCTCATACGCTGTGCTCATGGATGGCAGCTCGGCAGTCACTCTCTGCGTCTCTGTAGAGTCTACGGAGAGGTACAGTATCTCTCGTCCTATGCGCAGTCGATAGAAGTCGAAGCATTCGGGCTTGGCCACGCGGAAGCGGAACGCTCCGTCCTCATCCAGTCGTGCTGAGTCCACCACGATGGTGCGCTCCACGCCTATGTTGTCGAGGTAGAGGGTCTTGCCGGCGGCCTCGGTGATGTGTCCCTCGATTGTTGCCAGGGGTGATTGTGTACAGCTCACTGCGCCCAGCAGGGCGGTGAGGATAAATAGGTTTTTCAGTCTCTTCATAATTATATGTGCTTTATTGAGCAAAGCTACATATAATTTGTCAAATAGAGAAATCTGAGTGGGAAAAATGTTGGAGATAATATGGTTGGTGTCCTATTTGTCTCACACCTCGGCATGGTGCAGTTGGTCCTTGAGCAGCACCTCATGTATCTGTCGTTCCAATTCGCGTTTCGAGATGGCGCCCACCATCTTGGTCGGTTGTCCCTTCATGGGGATGAATAGGGTGGTCGGTATGGCCCGTATGTCGTAGGCTGAAGCCAGGGCTTCGCATCGCTCCACGTCGACCTTATACACGATGATCTGGTCTTTATATACCTCGGCCAGCTCCTCGAGTATGGGTGCGAGGACTCGGCAAGGGCCGCACCACCCGGCATAGAAGTCGACGATGGCGGGACGGTTGCCAAAGTAGCTCCATGCGGCGTGAGGGGCGCGGTAGTCGGCTACGTGGAGGAGAAATTCGTTCTCGGTGAGATTGATGACGTTCATACTATTATCTATTTTATTTAAGATATAGTATGGTAACGTCCGACCCTATCGGTTTGTTCTCTTCGTCGAAGCCCCTTACAGTCTTATCGCAAATTTCTTGAGTCGTGTATCGAGCATCTCATCGGGGATGATAGCCTTGACGGCATCGGCCACCGCGTTGACGAGGCGTTCGCGCACATAGTCCTGGCGGATGACAAGCGAGATCTCACGCACAGGGGTAGGTGCCGCAAGTTGTCTTACGTGTTTCTGCTGTCCATCGTGCAGCAGGGGCAGGTGTAGTTCGGGGATGACGGTGTAGCCTCCGTTCTCGTCCACGATCTTTATGAGCGTGTCGATGCTTCCTGCCTCGTAGGAGGTGGAGTAGGCCGACTTGGTTTGGCAGAAGTTAAACACCTGGTTTCTCATGCAGTGCCCCTCCTTGAGCACCCACAGGTGCTCGGTAGGCATATCGCAAGCGGCTATCTCATCCTTCTTGTATAGCTCCTCTTCGGGCGATACATAAGCGGCGAACTTCTCATAGTAGAGCGGGATTTCGAGGAAGTCAGGCTGCTCCAGCGGCGTGGCCAGTATGGCCATGTCGAGCTCCGCCTTGCGCAATTGCTCGATGATGACTGCCGTGCGTAGCTCATAGGCCTTCAGCTCGACCTGTGGCGAGTCCTGCTGCATCTGCTTGAAGAGTCGGGGCAGCACGTAGGGAGCCACCGTGGGGATGACCCCGACGCGCACCACGCCGCTCGCCAGATCCTTCTCCGACCGAGTCATCTCCCTGAGCTGAGCGATGTGGTACAGTATGATACGTGCTTGGTCGATGACTGCTCGTCCGCTATCGGTGGGACATATGGGGTGGCTCTTGCGGTCAAAGAGGGTGAGGTCGAGCTCCTCCTCCAGTTTCTGCACCAATGCACTCAGCGTAGGTTGGCTCACGCCACACGACTCGGCTGCTCGCAGGAAATGACGATGCTTGTCGAGCGCCACGATATACTCTAGCTGTTGGATATTCATGATGACGTATATATAATAGGTGTAGTGTTAGTTCTGCAAAGTTAATAATAGTTTTCATATATCGGTCAATAAATGCAATCTATTTGCACAATAAGAAAACTCCTATTACCTTTGCAGCAGAAAAAACAACAACAGACGACTATTAACAACTAAAAACATATACAAGAATTATGGCAAAGAGTATTATTGGAACACAGACTGAGAAGAACCTTATGATGTCATTCGCTGGCGAGTCACAGGCACGTATGCGCTACACCTATTTCGCAAGCCAGGCCAAGAAAGAGGGCTATGAGCAGATTGCAGCCATCTTTACCGAGACTGCTGAGCAGGAGAAGGAGCACGCTAAGCGCATGTTCAAGTACCTCGAGGGTGGCATGGTAGAGATCACCGCTAAGTTCCCCGCAGGCGTTATCGGCACCACCATGGAGAACCTCCGCGCAGCCGCAGCCGGTGAGCACGAGGAGTGGGTAGATGACTATCCCAAGTTTGCCGACATTGCCCAGGAAGAGGGTTTCCCCGCCATCGCTGCTATGTACCGCAACATCGCCATCGCTGAGAAGGGTCACGAGGAGCGTTACCTTGAGCTCTTGAAGAATGTCGAGGAGGGCAAGGTATTCGTGAAGGACGGTAAGGTGTTCTGGCAGTGCCGCAACTGTGGCTTCATCATCGAGGCCGAGGAGGCTCCCAAGGCATGTCCTGCATGCTTGCACCCTCAGGCATACTTCGAGGTGCAGAAGGAGAATTACTAATCACACCCACATAAATGACAAGAGGGAGCGCGTCGTTACGATGCGCTCCCTCGCTTTTATGCTATATCCTGCAACTTAGGTTCTGCAACGGCAAGGCCTCTGCACCATAGAATCTAATCTTAAGGGGATTTTGGCTGAGGTGTCGTTAGTTGCTTGTAATGCGCTGTTATATTGATAAATAAATACCGACACCCCGGTGTGGGGGTGTCGGTCGTGGGAGATGTTTGTTTTTTTTGAGGGGGTAAAGTTTCTATCTCTTTGTTACTACGGAATATATAGTAATAGTAACTTTTATGGTTCCTTATTGCATCTTCTGCTCAATACTCCGCACACTATCATCAGATTATTTGCTTTTCCGCTATAAAAGTGGTACATTTGTACCATTAAAGAACTACTTAAATCGATACACTATGACACAAAATTCTGCAACTAAGACAAACGGAGAAGTTCCTAATAACTATGCCCTCTGCATCAAGGGCGATTGCCCGAAGGCGGCTACCTGCTTGCGCCACGTGGCGATGGCGATGATGCCTGCCGAGGTGCAGCGATGGAGCATCGTCAGTCCTGCGTATCTGGCACAGATGGAGGGAGAGTGCCCCATGTACCGCTCGGCTGAGAAGGTGCGCTATGCTCGCGGATTTGTGCGGATGATGTCGGCAATGACCGTGCACCAGGCCCATGTGATGAAGGATGGTATCATCGCTACGTTCGGCATGGCGATGTATTATCGCATGCGCAAGGGCACAAGACTCATCACTCCCATAGAGCAAGAGACCATATACAATCTATTAGAGCAGCAGGGCATAACGGAGCGTCCTGCATTTGATGCCTACACAGAAGATTACTTGTGGTGAAGTGCTGCGCAATGTATTGTTAAACAAATAAATATACGTGTTTTGCAAGACTTTTTGATGCCTTGCAAAAATTTTTTCACTATAATGAAAATTTATTTTCAACAAAGCGAAAAAGTTTTTTCAACGAAGTGAAAATATTTTTTCAACAGAGTGAAAAAAACAAACAGCCTTTAATCATGCAACTACGATGAAAGACAAGTTCAAACATACAGCACTGGTACTTGAAGGAGGCGGCATGCGCGGTGTCTTCACCAGCGGCGTGCTCGACTGGATGACCGACCACCACATCACCTTCCCTTACCTCGTGGCCGTGTCGGCAGGGTCGAGCAATGCTCTCTCGTTTGCCTCCCATCAGCGCGGCCGAGCCAAGTATACCTTTGCCGACCTGCAGGCCGAGCGCCACTACCTCGGCGTGCGCAACCTGTGGCGTCACCACAGCATCATGGACATGGACCTTCTCTACCGCGAGCTGCCCGAGACGCTCTGGCCCTACGACTATGCAGCCTATCGTGCCAACCCCATGCGTGTGGAGAGCGTAGCCACCGACTGCCTCACAGGCCGTGCTGTATACCTCGAGGAGAAGGAGAGCCCCGAGCGCATCATCGACATCGTGCGAGCCTCCTCGGCCCTCCCCTTTGCTTGTCCCATCGCCCATGTCGACGGCCTCCCCATGCTCGATGGCGGCATAGCCGACTCCATCCCCCTCGCCCGCGCCTTCGACCAAGGCTACGGGCATGCCGTCGTGGTGCTCACCCGCCAGCTCGGCTACCGCAAGGAGGAGAAGCCCCCTCACCTGCCACCCTTCATCTATCGCCGCTACCCCCAGCTGCGCGAGGCCCTGATCACCCGAGGCAAGCGCTACAATGCCCAGCTCGCGTGGGTCGAGCAGCTCGAGCGCGAGGGGCGCATCACCGTCATCCGCCCCGACCATCCCGTCGACGTAGCCCGCATCGAGACCGATATGGACAAGATGAACGCCCTCTACCGCCACGGATTTGAGATGGCTGAGAAGATACTCGGCTGAAAAGGGGCCCTCTCCCTTTATCTCCTAAAACAATCTCCCTCTATCCCTTAAAAATAAAGTAAAGGAGGGTATGTCTTCGTAAAGTCAAAAATTTGCAGTAATTTTACACCCCAATGAAGATAGACCATATAGAATTAGGCAAGTATCCGGTGCTGCTGGCACCGATGGAGGATGTTACTGACCTGGGCTTCAGGCTGATGTGCAAGGAGTTTGGTGCCGACCTCGTGTACACGGAGTTCGTGTCGAGCGATGCCCTCATCCGTCAGGTGAACAAGTCGATGCAGAAGCTCACCATCAGCGACGAGGAGCGCCCCGTGGCGATACAGATCTATGGGCGTGACGTAGACTCGATGACGGAGGCGGCACGCATCGTGGAGACGGTGAAGCCCGACATCATAGACCTCAACTTCGGCTGTCCCGTGAAGCGCGTGGCAGGCAAAGGGGCGGGGGCAGGCATGCTGCAGAATGTGCCGCTGATGCTCGACATCGTGCGCTCGGTGGTCGATGCGGTGAAGACTCCCGTGACGGTGAAGACTCGTCTCGGATGGGATGAGAGCTCGAAGATCATCGTCGACCTGGCCGAGCAGCTGCAGGACTGCGGTATCAAGGCGCTCACCATCCATGGTCGCACTCGTGCACAGATGTACACGGGCGAGGCCGACTGGACACTCATCGGGGAGGTGAAGAACAATCCCCGCATGCATATACCCATCATCGGCAATGGTGACATCACCACGCCCGAGAGGGCCAAGGAGTGCTTTGACCGCTATGGTGTGGACGCGGTGATGATAGGCCGGGCCAGCTTCGGCAGACCGTGGATATTCCGCGAGGTGAAGCACTATCTGGAGACGGGCGAACACCTGCCTCCCCTGACCTTCGACGAGCGCATGGATATCCTACGCGAACAGGTGACGCGGAGCGTGGCACGACTCGACGAGCGTCGTGGCATACTGCACATACGCCGCCACCTGGCGGCCACACCGCTCTTCAAGGGGTTGCCCGACTTCAAGCAGCTGCGCATCGCCATGCTGAGGGCCGAGACGGTGGAGGAATTGTTTGGGATATTCGAACAGATAAAGCAGCAGTATGGCCGCTGACGGGTGTGTGGGTTAGTTTAGTATTGTTTTATGAATAATCTCCCTTATAGATATTAGGTATAATGAAGAAGACGATTGTGATAGCATTGCTGGCTTGTGGCTTGATGCCTGTGTGTGCTCAGCAAGTGAGTGTAGCACACCAGCGAGAGGTGTGTGCAGAGCAGCTGCTGAGCGAGGCAGAGAGGCTCTGCGAGATGGGTAGTTACCCCTTAGCAGGGGAGCTTGTGGAACGGCTCCGACAGAGCGAGCTCACCGACCTGCAGGAACGCGAGGCGGAAGCGCTGGCGGCGCTCATCGCCTACCACGAGGATGCCGCGACAGCAAGTGTGGCCATAGAGCGCTACCTGAAGGCTTACCCCGACGCTCCCGAGCAGAACCGCATGAGGGCACTGGCGCTCATGAGCTACTATGCCCAAGGCGACTATGCGAAGGTGACGAGTGGCATGCAGGAGGTGAATCCCGACCTCCTCGGCGATGAGGAGCGCGATGGGCTGATATTGGTCTATGCGCTGGCGATGATGGAGGAGGGACGCGAGGAGGAGGCTGCCCTGCAGCTCGACATACTGAGCCTCATCAGCGACAGATATGACGATGAGGTGGAATACTATGCGGCCTACATCAACTACGTAGGCAAGCGCTACGAGGAGGCGGTGAAGGGGTTCAAGGGTGCCCAGACGAAGGAGCGTTACCTCCATCAGGCGAGCTACTACCTGGCCGAGATCATGCTGGAGACCAAGGAATATGCCGAGGCCGAGCAGATGGCCGCCGACTACATAGAGCGCTATGCTGATGGTTGCTACAGGGTGGACATGATACGCATCCAGGGCGAGGCCCTCTATGGGCAGCAGCGATACCTGCAGGCGGCAGTGGTGCTCGAGGAGTATCTGGTCAAGGCCGATCACCCCAAGCGAGAGACACTGTATCTGCTCGGTATGGCCCACTACAACACGGGTGAGCACCTGCGTGCTCCCGAGTTGTTTGCCATGGTTGGCGAGGAGGAGGATGCCGTGACTCAGAACGCACTCCTGCATGCCGGACTATCCTATCTGGCACTGGACGACAAGAACAAGGCCCGCCTATGCTTCGAGCAGGCTGCAGCGATGCATGCCGATGCCACGCTGCGCGAGCGAGCCATGTATAACTATGCCGTGTGTATGCACGAGACCTCTTATGTGGGCTTCGGTGAGACGATAGGCGTCTTTGAACGCTTCCTGAGCGAGTTCCCCCAATCGAGATATGCCGACCGTGTCAATGCCTGCTTGGTGGAGAGCTATGTGAAGACACGCAACTATGACGCTGCCCTGCAGTCGATAGCCAAGATACAGCAGCCCAGCACGACCATCCTCGAGGCCAAGCAGATGCTGCTCTACAAGGCTGGCGTGGAGGCCTTTGCCCGTGGCGACATGCGCACAGCTGTCGGCCGACTGAACGAGTCGGTCAAGGTGGGCGACTATGACCGGCAGACCTATGCCGAGGCACTATTCTGGAGAGGCGAGGCGCACTTCCGCAGCGGCAACTATAATCAAGCGTCGAGAGACTATGCGCAGTATCTCAAGGTGGCGCCCGACCAGCGAGGACTTACCTACGGACGGGGATTGTATGGATTGGGTTACACCTATTTCGTGCAGAAGAACTATCAGCAGGCCTTCAAGCAGTTTGACCGACTGATGAAGACCGAGGCGGTGACCTCACGACTCATGGACAAGACCACCATTGCCGACGCACAGATGCGCATAGGTGACTGCTACTTCTATTCGCGTAAGTACACCGCAGCCGAGACGGCCTACAACAATGCCATCAACACCGACCCCTCGCAGGCTGACTATGCCGTGTATCAGAAGGCATTCACCCAGGGACTGTCGGGACGATATGCCGACAAGGTGGGCACGCTGACCTACCTCGTCGAGAACTTTCCGCAGTCTGACTACATAGACGACGCCCTCTACGAGAAGGGACGAGCCTATGTGCAGCTCGACAATGGCACACAGGCCATCGTGGCCTTCGAGCAGCTCGTCGAGCGCTATCCCAAGAGCCAGTATGCCCCCAAGGCGGGCAACGAGATCGCACTCATACACTACCAGAGCGGACGCGTAAGGGCAGCGATACAGGCTTATAAGGAGGTCATCAAGAACTATCCCGGCAGCGAGCAGGCTCAGGTAGCTATGCGTGACCTCAAGAACCTCTACGTCGAGGAAAACATGGTGGACAGCTACGTGGAGTATGCTTCGCAGACGAAGGGCATGGCGGGTATCGAGGTGAGCGAACATGACTCACTCACCTACAAGGCGGCTGAGATGGCCTACATGCGTGGCGATGAGAAGGGGGCCAAGGAGAGCTTTGCGAAGTATCTCGGGCAGTTCCCCACAGGAGCCTATGTCACCCATGCACACTACTACCTGGGATGCATCTATTACAAGGCCGACGACTATGCACAGACCAAGCAGCATCTGCAGCAGGTGATGGCGCAGAGCAATAGCAAGTACTGCGAGGAGGCCACGCGCATGATGGCCGACATGGCCTACAATCACAAGGACTATGAGCTGGCCCTCGAGAACTATGGTGCCCTCATTGACCTCACCGACAATGCGGCCACGAAGCTCCATGCTCAGGTGCATCGCTTGCGCTCGGCCCAAGTGTTGGGCATGACCGATGTCATCGTCAAGGAGACGGCCGTGGCGCTCGCCAACAGCAGACTGGTGCCGGAGATAGCCACCGAGCTGCGCTACTACAGAGCCAAGGCATACCTCACACAAGGGAAGAGCGAGGCGGCTGTCGATGACCTCGTGGCGCTGTCGCACGACACACGCAATGTGTATGGTGCGGAGGCAAAGTATCAGCTGGCACAGATCTACTACAACATCCGTCAGTACGACAAGGCAGAGCAGGAGGTGCTCGACTACATCAACGTCAGCACACCCCATGCCTATTGGTTGGCACGCAGCTTCGTGCTGCTGGCCGATGTGTACATCAAGAAGGAGCAGTACATCGAGGCCAAGCAATACCTCATCTCGCTGAGTCAGAGCTACAATGCACAGGACGACATCGCAGACATGATTGAGGAGCGACTGACAACACTCGAGAGTAAGATGAGCTATTAATCCATCACCATATATATAAAGACTGAACAATGAAGAATACCTTATCTATATTGCTTGCGTCGCTTATGACAGCCACTGCTGTGGCGCAGACTCCTGGCGACACGATAAACCGAATGGTGCTGGTCGAGAGCACATACAATCCCATCATTGCCGGTGCGGTGAAGCGTAACTTCATACCCGAGGAGGTGAAGCCCTCGATGGGCAAGGAGGACGTGGTGTATGCTGATGAGAGCGTCGCCCTACCACGATTGGAGCATCAGACACAGCCCGTGGAGCTTGTCGCACTAGCACCCAGTCCCTCGATGCCAGGATATGCACATCTGGGATATGGCAACTACAACAACCTCGCAGCAATGGCGGCCTATAAGCTCTGCTGGGGGGAGCATGACTTGGCCCTCAAAGGCCATCTGGACGGATGGAACGGTAACCTCAAACTTGCCGATGGGGACAAGTGGCGCTCACACTTGTACGACATGGCCATAGGGGCTGACTATGATGTGGCATTTGCCCGCGCCACGCTCAATGCGGGGCTCGATGCTGCTCACTACCGATACAACTATCTGGGCGCAGCAGCATGCAATCAGAAGTCTAGCCATCTCAGCGCTCATGTAGGGGTCAAGGGCATGGTCAAGGAGCATTACTTCTATCAGGCCAATCTGGCCTACAGCTACTTTGACCGCTACGCTCATCTCGGCAACATACACCCCCACCGTGAGAATCGTGTGAGGAGCGAGGTGGCTGTGGGCATGGATCTCTATGAGTGGGGTAGGGCGTCGGTAGCTGTGCAGAGCGACCTGTTGGCCTATCATGGATTGCCCGACTATCGTGCGTTGCACTCCTTGGAGCTCACTCCGCGATGGGAACTCCAGCGAGGTGCACTGCACGTGGTGAGTGGGCTCAATATGAGCTTCCTCACTGGAAGGCATGCAGAGCATCCTCTGCAGCTGTCTCCCGAGTGCAGCGTTAGCTATGTGCCTGCCGAGCAATTCTCCCTCCATCTCCAGCTTGATGGAGGTCGCGACATGCACTCTTTTGCCAGCCTCTACGAGGTGTCGCCCTACTGGATGGCCCATGAGCAGGTGATGCCCACCTACACGTTTGTCAATGCTCACCTGAGTGGCAATGTGCGCCTCGTCGAGGGACTGCACCTCCATCTTGGAGGCGGATACAAGGTGCTCTCCGATGCTCTCTTCAGCACGAGAGTCGACACGCTGGGAGTGACCTACACGGGTGTGGCCAACCACAATGCCCAGGTGCTTGCCGCCGATGCTGGCGTCAGCTACGACTACAAGGACCTGTTGAGCCTCTCGGCAAAGGGAGAGTATCAGCACTGGATGCTCAAGGGTGATCGTGCCCTGCTCGCCCGTGCTCCTCAGTTCGCGATGGACGTGGAGGCCCGTGTGCGCATCATTACCAATCTGTATGCCTACACCACGCTGCAGTGGGTGTCATTCACCGATACCAACGTGGCCGATAGGGAACGCGCGATTGTCAACTGGAGCCTTGGCGCTCACTATGCACTCAACAAGCGATGCACTCTCTTCTGCGATGCACACAACCTCCTCAATCGTCGCCATTCGTACTATGCAGGATACCCTTCGCAGGGCTTCAATGTGCTGATGGGAGCAATGGTGAACTTCTAAAAATGCGATTGAACTTGTGATATTTTACGTTTGTAAACAAAAAAATGAGTACCTTTGCAAAATAATTTCTATTCCCATACAGAAGCTCTTTTATGAAACTGAAAACAATCGCTCTAATAAGCTGTATGCTCTTCGCCGCAAATGTGGGGGCGGAGACGGTTGAGAAAACTATCAATGTCGTTTTTGCTGATTACGCGGCAGGTGGTCAAAATGCTATAAATGAAGAACATGATCTTGGAGATGGATTGGTGATTTATACTAATAATTGTTGGTTTACAGATCAACTTAGAATATACTCTAATCCTACAATGGGATATGTTGTGTCAGAACCTCTATTAGGAACACTAACTAATGTTACATTAAACGCTGCAGCTTCTGACAAGAACTCGACGGGTAAATTTGAGGTTTATGGTAGTGTAGATGGAAGTAGTTGGAATCTAATAAAGGAGGTTTCTTTTAACTCAACTTCTTATGCGAACTATGAAATAACTTTTTCTAAGGAGTTAAATTATAAATGTTTTAAAATAGGTATAGCAAGTACAAGTTATGGAGCTCAGCTACGCCTAAAGTCAATGTCTGTGACTTTCTTAGAGGAGATTGTTGACACCTACGACATCGCCATCAACAAGTACGGCTACGCGACATTGTATCTCGACATGCCCTACACCATGCCTAAGGGAAGTACTGCTTACTATTGCACCACTAGTGGCGAGGTGGCACGTCTGCTCCCGATAGAGGGTGTGGTGCCTGCTCATACGGGTGTCATCATCGAGGCTGCACCTAACTCGACTTGCACACTTACCTATTCCACAGAGACCAATCCCGCAGCAGAGTCTATCAAGAGCGACAATCAGTTGATAGGCTACACCGAAGACACGGAGGTGACCTTCGAAGACTACTCCTACTACGCCTTGAATGCCAACAAGGATGGCAAGGTGGGGTTCTATATCCCTAAGGCAGCTACCGAGACGAGCTTCACCGCCAAGGCTTACAAGGCCTATCTGCAAGTCCCCAAGGGGCAGGGCGCAAGCATGTTTGTCATCCAGCGTGCCGATGATGAGACAGAGATCATACCGATGACTGCCACGACCGACGACGTCACCTATGACTTGCAAGGGCGCAGGGTGGCACACCCCACAGCGGGTATATATATAAAAGGTGGAAAGAAGATTGTAATAAGATAACCCAACATGAAGATGAAAAAGAAGTATACATACGTACGTCCCCAAGCAGAGGTGATGGACATTGAGCCCGTGTCACTCTGCGCCAGCAGTTTCGATATCGACACACAGTCACAGGGCTACGAAGACGAGGATTTCTCACGAGGACATCGCGGCACATGGGGCAACCTGTGGGCTGAGAACATGTAAGAATAGATTATATACGCACAATACAACTAATAAATACGACAGTGAAGACTTTTGAACTCATCGCCAAGACCTTCCAAGGACTGGAAGAGGTGTTGGCCAAGGAACTTACCGAACTAGGAGCCGATGACATACAGATAGGCCGACGCATGGTGTCATTCACCGGTGACAAGCGAATGATGTATCGCGCAAACTTTCATCTGCGTACGGCTATCCGTGTGCTGAAACCCATCCTGCACTTCAATGCCAAGGATGCCGACGAGATATACGACATCGTGAAGAAACGCATCCAGTGGGAAGACTATATGACGGTGAACACCAGCTTTGCCGTCGACTCGGTGGTGTATAGCGATGAGTTTCGCCACTCAAAGTTTGTGGCCTATCGCGTGAAGGATGCCATTGCCGACTACTTCCGCGAGAAGGAGGGCAAGCGTCCCTCGGTGCAGGTGACCAACCCCGACATCACACTCCACATACATATCGCACAGGAGCGCTGCACCCTGTCGCTAGACTCATCGGGCGAGTCGCTCCATCGCCGTGGTTATCGCCAAGAGGCTGTAGAGGCACCGCTCAATGAGGTGCTGGCTGCAGGTATGCTCCTCCAGACGGGCTGGAAGGGCGAGACCGACTTCGTAGACCCCATGTGCGGCTCGGGCACACTCCCCATCGAGGCTGCCCTCATCGCCCGTAATATCGCTCCAGGTGTGTTCCGCAAGGAGTTTGCTTTCGAGAAGTGGGCCGACTTTGACCAAGAGATGTTCGACGAGATATACAATGACGACTCTGCAGAGCGCGAGTTTGAGCACCACATCTACGGTTACGACATCGACTGGAAGGCCGTAAACATTGCCACCAATAATGTGCGTGCTGCAGGCTTGTCCAAAGACATCACCATCGAGCGTCGCGATATGGCCGACTTTGTGGAGATGGAGGGACCTGCCCTGATGGTGACCAATCCTCCCTACGGAGAACGCATCACCACAGATGACCTCCTGGGGCTGTATCGCACCATCGGAGAGCGACTCAAGCATGCCTTCAAGGGCAATGATGCGTGGGTGCTGAGCTATCGCAAAGAGTGCTTCGATAAGATTGGGCTTAAGGCATCGGTCATCATACCTCTCTACAATGGTGCACTCCCCTGCGAGATGCGCAAATATGAGCTCTTCGATGGCAAGTTCAAGGAGTTCCGTGAGAGTGGCGAGGAACTTGACAAAAGCGAGCGCCCCACTGCAGAGCGCCGTCCCCTGCGCGAACGCGAAGAGCGCGCGGCCAAGGCCTTTGGCATGAAGCGCGAGGAGGAACGCCCCCGTCGTCGTTTCAATGACGACAATCGTGGCTTCGGTGACGACCGTCGCAAGTTTGGCGACGACAATCGCCGCTTCAATGATGAGCGACGCCCCATGAACAAGCGCGAGATGGCAGAGCGCAACGACCGCGAACGCTATGAGGAGGATACTAACTACAGCAATCTCTATGAGCGTCATCATGAGTTTGCCAAGTTGCAGGCAGCTCGTGAGCGCAAGGCACGTCCTCAAGGCGAGAAACGCGAGTTTCGCGGTGGTGAGAAGCGCGACTTCCGTGGAGGAAAGCCTGCGGGTGACAAGCGCGGCCAGCGTGCACAGCGCTTCTCTGGTGGAAAGCCTGGATTCAATAAGGGCCGCGGCGGAAAGAAACGCGAAGAGTAAGCTCTAGCCGAAGAGCTTCGTTGAGGCTCACTAGCATAACGGTTACCCGACTACATTTTCTTGTGGTCGGGTAATCTTTGTTAGGCTTGCAGTCGGAAAACGGAAAATAAATTTAACTTCGTTGAATTTCTGCTCAACAAAAGAAAATACAAGTATTTCTCTGTTTTCGCTCGTTGAAATTTGGTATTTCATTCGGCTTGCACTATCTTTGTCCGAATTTTGGATGAATATATCAATTTAGACGTATTATATATAAATTATTTGAGATGAATCCGATTACAAAATCAGTGGCTCTCCCCGACGGAAGAGTCATCACATTGGAAACCGGGAAATTGGCCAAGCAGGCCGACGGCTCTGTAGTGCTTCGCATGGGTAACACCGTGCTGCTCGCTACCGTATGTGCCGCCAAAGATGCAGTTCCCGGTACAGACTTCATGCCTTTACAGGTTGAGTACAGAGAAAAATATGCCTCATTCGGCCGTTACCCCGGTGGCTTCACCAAGCGCGAGGGTAAAGCTTCGGACAATGAGATCTTGACATGTCGTTTGGTTGACCGCGCATTGCGTCCTCTCTTCCCCGACAACTATCACGCAGAGGTGTATGTAAACATCATCCTCTTCTCTGCCGATGGTGTGGATATGCCCGATGCATTGGCTGGCTTCGCAGCTTCAGCTGCGTTGGCAGTGTCAGACATCCCCTTCAATGGCCCCATCTCGGAGGTACGCGTAGCTCGTGTAGATGGCGAGTTCGTTATCAACCCCACTTTCGCCCAGCTCGAGAAGGCCGATATGGACCTCATGGTAGGTGCTACTATCGACAACATCATGATGGTTGAGGGTGAGATGAAGGAGGTTTCAGAGCTCGACCTCTTGGAGGCTCTGAAGGCTGCTCACGAGGCTATCAAGGTACAGTGCCAGGCTCAGATCGAGCTCATGGAGGCTGTAGGCTCTACCGTGAAGCGCGAGTACTGTCACGAGGTGAACGACGAGGAGCTCCGCGCCGAGGTGAAGGCTGCTTGCTACGACAAAGCCTACGCTATCGCTGCTGAGGGCAACCGCGACAAGCACGCTCGTGCCGAGGCTTTCGAGGCTGTACGCGAGGAGTTCAAGGTGGCTTACACCGAGGCTCACGCTGAGATGGATGCCGACGAGCTCGCTGAGAAGCTTTCGCTCATCAACCGCTACTACCACGACGTAGAGAAGGACGCTATGCGTCGCTGCATCCTCGATGAGGGCAAGCGTCTCGATGGTCGTGCTACTACCGATATCCGTCCCATCTGGTGCGAGGTTGACTACTTGCCCGGTCCTCACGGCTCAGCTGTGTTCACCCGTGGTGAGACTCAGTCATTGACCACAGTGACACTCGGTACCAAGTCTGATGAGAAGATCATCGACGACGTGCTCAACCAGTCACGCGAGCGTTTCCTCCTCCACTACAACTTCCCCCCCTTCTCTACCGGTGAGGCCAAGGCTCAGCGCGGTGTAGGCCGTCGTGAGATTGGTCACGGCCATCTCGCATGGCGTGGCTTGAAGGAGGTTCTCCCTGCCGACTATCCCTACTGCGTACGCGTAGTATCCGATATCCTCGAGTCAAACGGCTCATCTTCTATGGCTACCGTATGTGCCGGTACACTCGCTCTCATGGATGCTGGTGTGCCCATCCGCAAGCCGGTTTCAGGTATCGCCATGGGTCTCATCAAGAACGCTGGCGAAGAGAAGTATGCTGTGTTGAGCGACATCCTCGGTGACGAGGACCACTTGGGCGACATGGACTTCAAGACCACCGGTACTGCTGATGGTCTCACCGCTACCCAGATGGACATCAAGTGTGACGGCCTCTCATACGAGATCCTCGAGAAGGCACTCTACCAGGCTCGTGACGCACGTCTCCACATCCTCGGCAAGATTACCGAGTGCATCGCTGAGCCCCGTGCCGATCTCAAGCCCCACGCACCTCGCATCGTTACTATCACCATTCCCAAGGAGTTCATCGGTGCTGTCATTGGCCCGGGCGGAAAGATCATCCAGGGCATGCAGGAGGAGACTGGTGCTACCATCTCTATCGACGAGGTTGACGGCGTAGGTAAGGTAGAGGTTGCAGGTACCTGCAAGGAGGTTATCGATGCTGCTCTCTCTAAGATCCGCGCTATCGTAGCTGTACCCGAGGTTGGTGAGGTATACACCGGTAAGGTACGCAGCGTGATGCCCTACGGCGCATTCGTAGAGTTCATGGCTGGCCGCGATGGTCTGCTCCACATCTCTGAGATTGACTGGAAGCGTTTCGAGACCATGGAGGAGACCGGTATCCAGGAGGGTGATGAGATTGAGGTTAAGCTCCTCGAGATTGACCCCAAGACTGGTAAGTTCAAGCTCTCACACCGTGCCCTCATCGAGAAGCCCGAGGGCTACGAGGAGCGTCCCGCACGTCCCCGTCGCGAGCGTCCCGAGCGTGGTGAGCGTCGTCCCCGCCCTCATCGTGAGGATTAAGAAGGAATATATTCCCTCCCTTCAATAGTGTAGCACATTGGTGCTACCACCTGTGATGCCGCGAAGTGATTTCGTGGCATCACTCTTTTTAGCAATAGCATAGCAGCTTGCTTAGATGCCATATCCTTTCTCACCCCAGCTTGGCCATGCTGAGTGAAGCGAAGCATCTCGCAAGGGGCTCTTGTCAAGTCCTCATGCGAGATGCTTCCGTCCTTATGACTGCTTCTGTATGAAGCCATGTCGAGGGGTGTCCCTATCGTCTCATGCGTGCTATGGGGATGTGTAGCTGCTCACGATATTTGGCAACTGTTCGGCGTGCTACCTTGTAGCCTCGTGTCTTGAGCGCCTCGACGATCTGTTCGTCTGTGAGGGGAGTCTTCTTGTCTTCTCCGTCAACAAGCTCCTTGATGATGTTGTGTATCTCTCTTACCGAAACCTCTTCGCCCTCTGTGTTGGCAATGCCGTCGCTGAAGAAGTATCGTAGCGGGAACAGACCGAAAGGTGTTTGCACATATTTGCCATTGGTGGCTCGTGAGATGGTCGAGATGTCGTATCCTGCGACATCGGCCACATCTTTGAGGATGAGGGGGCGCAAGAGGGCTTCGTCTCCTTCGAGGAAGAAGGGACGTTGCAGGGAGATGATGGCCTCCATGGTGCGCATGAGTGTCTGTTCGCGTTGCTCGATGGCAAGGATGAAATCCCGTGCGTTATCTATTTTCTGGCGCAGGAATTGTGCTGCATTGCGACTGTCAGCGTGTGATGATGCTGCTTGTTCGTTGAGCATTTGCATGAACTCGTTGCTTACGCGCAGTCGGGGAGTGTTCTGATTGTTGAGGCTAAAGGTGAGGTTGTCGTCAAAGCATTCGACGATGAAGTCGGGCACGATTTGTGGCATGCTACGTTCCATGCTGTCGCTCAGCGACGCTCCTGGCCTGGGGTTTAGCTTCACGAGCTCCGCCACGACGGAGTCTATCTCTTCGGGCTCCCATCCTAGCTTTTGTGTTATTTTGTCCCATCGTTTATGGGTAAATTCATCATAGCACTGTGTCAGCAACAGGTGCTGTTGCTCTGTCTGCGACGTTGGCTCTTTGCGGTCGAGTTGCAGGAGTAGGCACTCTTGCAGGTTGCGTGCTCCGATGCCTGCTGGGTCAAATTGTTGAATGCGTAGCAGCACCTCCTCGACCTCTTTTTCGTCGGCGTCGATACCATGGTAGATGGCTAGCTCGTCTGCGATGGTGAGCAGCGATTTGTGTAGGAGTCCGTCCTCATCGAACGACCCTATGAGGTATTCCCCTATTGTCTCTTGTTCTTCGGTGAGCGACAGCTCGTGTAGCTGTCCCAACAGGTAGTCGTAGAAGGACATCGTGTCAGCATATTGGAAAGCCTGCTGCTCTGGGCTTTGCGGCTGCGTGCGTAGGTTGTAGTCGGGGATGTCGTCTTCAGTGCGGTAGTCTCCTGCGATGAGGTCCTCGTTTGTGTCGGTGTAGCTGTCCTCTCCGTTCTCCTCCATGGGGTCTGCAGGGTCATCCTGCATGGATGTCTCGAGCGCAGGATTGTCTATCACCTCGCCTCTGACCCTCTCCTCCATCTCTATCGTGGTGAGGCTGAGCAGGCGTGTGGTCAACACTTGCAGCGGTGTGAGCTTCTGCTTTTGCTGCATCAGCTGCTCTTGTGTATATATTTGTGTGGCTGTTCCTTTCATAGGTGTCAATACTCAAAGCTGCTTCCGCCAAGGAATTCGCGTAGCAGGGATGTTGGGGGGAGGTCGTTGTCGGGTATGGATTCAAAGTATTGCAGGAACTTGCGCAAGCGATATGCTTCGCTATGTTCGGGACGGTTTTCCTTGACCTCCTCGAGGATGGGCGTGAGGTGGCTTTTCAGTACGGCCAGTTCGTAGAGTAGGGCCGAGTTGAACATGGCATCGGCGTTTTCCTGATAGGGGAATATCCACTTGTCTTCTCCTTTGCGTACGCTGGGCCATCGTGCGATGGTGTCTTCGGCCGAGTAGCCTCTGTATTTGTAGTCGCGCAGGATGCGTCTCAGCAGTCGATTGTCTGTGGTGGGTATGTAGTTGTGGTCATCGAGCATGATGCTGGTGAGTGCCGACACGTATATCTTGTATTTGTCTTTCTCGGCGATGTGGCAAGTGAGCTCGGGGTTGAGTGCGTGTATGCCTTCTATGATGAGTATGTTGTGCTCGTCGATGCGTAGCTTACGCTCGGTGAGGAGTCTCTTGCCCGTAGTGAAGTCAAACTTGGTGAGCTGCACCTCTTCTCCTCGTAGCAGGGCGTTGAGCTGCTCATTGAAGAAGGGGAGGTCGACGGCATAGAGCGACTCGAAGTCGTAGTTGCCCTCTGCGTCGAGCGGAGTCTGCTCGCGGTCTACGAAATAGTCGTCGAGCGATAGTGCCACGGGTCTGAGTCCGTTGGTCATGAGCTGCACCGATAGGCGCTTGCTGAAGGTGGTCTTTCCCGACGATGAGGGTCCCGAGATGAGCACGACGCGTGAGTGTCGGTGATAGATGTCGTCGGCCATACCCGCGATGCGCTTCTCTTGCAGTGCCTCTGCCACGTTGATGAGGTCTGTGGCGTGTCCCTTGCGGCAGGCCACGTTGAGGTCGCTCACGGTGGTGAGGTCGAGCACCTCCTGCCAGTGTCGGTGGTCGCTGAACACGCTGAGCATCTTGTCCTGTCTCACGACGTCTTCCAGCGTGTCGGGGTTCTCGCGGCTAGGCACGCGCAGGAGTAGCCCGTCGTGATACTGCTGCAGCTCGAAGAGGTGTATTCTTCCCGTCGAGGGCAGCAGGCTTCCGTAGTAGTAGTCTATCTTGTCGCCCAGCTTGTAGTAGTTGCTGTAGAGCCTTCCTGTGGTTTCCATCAGTATGGCTACGTCGTCGCGTCCCTCATTGCGAAATAGGGCTGCAGCTTCCGTCGTGGGGCATTGTATCGGTTCTATATTGATGTCGGCGTCTATGATTGCCTGCATGCGGCTCTTGATGCGTGCCACATCCTCGGCCTCCACTTGGCGTCCCAGTCGCAGGTTGCAGAAGTATCCCTTTGCTATGGGGTGCTCGATGATGATTTCGCTCTCGGGGTATAGCTCACCGACTGCCTTGGTGAGTACGAAGAAGAGAGAGCGCACGTAGGTACGCATTCCCGACGAGGAGGTGATGTCGAGAAACTCTACCTCCTTGGGGTTGTAGAGGCGGAAGGACAGGCTCTCCACTTTGTTGTTGACACGGGCGCTCACGGCTCCGTAGGGCATGTCGAGCGCGAAGGCGTCATACACCTCCTGCAGCGTGATGCCAGGCACGAGGTCTAGGGTCTCTCCGTTGTTGATGCAGTGTACTTGGATCATAGATAAGCCTTTTGTGGTTAGGTCTTGTTATTGTTCGCTCCGTAAAGATAGGGCTTTGTCGCCACATATCTCCGTTTTTATCAATCTTTAACGTGTGCTCAGTGCGTTTAGTTTATCCTGTCCTTGTTGGATGAGGCTGGGGAAGTCGTCGGTGTACTGGCTGTTGAAGTCGAACATCTCTATCATCTCTTCCAATTTGCTCAGCCTGGCAGTGTCGCCCTCTCGGGTGAATTCGTCATGTAGGATGCGAATCTTCTCGTAGGCCTGTATGCCCTCGATGAGTTTTTCGAATCGTACCGAGCTGCGTCCATAGGGATACACCATGTAGGTGTCTCCCGCTGGCCATTGGCGGAATCGGGTGTCGTGGAGCGGATGCTTCACCCAGCTGTTGTAGGCCCATCTCAGGTAACCGTCATACTCGGTGCCTGCTACGTAGAACCCATACCAGGCTCCCTCGGCGGGTACGGAGAAGGTGAAGGTGTTGGGCTTGTGTGTCGAGCAGCAGGTGTATACGGTGGTTTTCTTCCCTTCGCTCTGGCGTCGTGTGAGCACCTCCTGGGGTACCAGTTCGGCTTGGTCTAATGCGATGCAGTAGTCGTAGAGGTCGGCCTCGATCTCGGGGTGCCAGTTACCTGCGAGCGACACCTTGAAGCTGGGGTCAGCCTTGCGGATGACGGCCATAGCCTTCTGCATGGCATGCATGGGTCGTTCGTCCATGGCGATGGTGGTGATGTCAAACCATCCCTTTTCGCGCAGGTGTTGTGAGAAGGCTTTGAGCATGGCTACCCACATCTCCTCATAGGCTGCGTCGCCAGGAGCAGCACGCAGCACCTGCATGCGGTTGGTGGCTACGTCGTAGTAGGGGAAGCTGAGTGCCCAGGGTATCATCGAGAAGCAGTTGATCTGCTCGTCGATGCCGCAGCTCATGGCAAACTCTACCCAGCGGTCAAACACGTCGAACCCGAACTCCCATGAGCCGTCGAGTCTCTTCATCCATGTCACCATAGAGTCGAAGTGGTCCTCCGTCTGTCCGTTCCATGGCTTGTGCATGATGCTTGCCGTGATCACCTTCTGTCCTGCAGCTGCCAGCATCTCCATGGAGGGGCGCATGGCTTCGAGGTGGCTGTCGCTCCAGAGCGGTGTGCCATAGTATCGTGCTTCTGCAAAGGGGTTCTGCCACAGGTCGAGATGGAAGTTCCAGTCCTTGGGGTCGGGTAGGGTGCGGTCGGCTACTCTTATGTGTAGGGGCAGGCGGGCTATGGTGCGCTTGCCAGCCTTGATGCTGAGTGTGCCGCTATAGGTTCCCTTGGCTGCATCGGCAGGCACCTGGCAGCTCACCCACACCGAGCGTGTGCTCATGGCATCCATGTGCATGCTCTCGGCGTGAGGGTCTATGATGTCGGCTACCATGGCTGAGTCGTACAGTGTGTGGTCGGGTCGGTATCCGCATCCTGCTCCTCGTCCGTCGGGGGTGCTCCACGCGTCGGTCATCACGTAGCGCACGAAGGCTGCGCTCACGGCCTCTGCGGGCAGTGTGTGTCGTCCGTTCTTGAAGGCCGACAGCTGCAGGGTGATGGGTGCCAGGCTATCGGTGGGCACCGAGGAGTAGATGAGTGCTTGTGTGCTCACGCGCTCGCCTCGCCATGCGTCGAGTGTTGCGGTGCGTTTCAGTTCCTTGGTCTCGGGCATCGCGTGCCAGGCATAGCGTACGTTGCTCGTGCCCCATGCGGCATGCATGCCTCTTGTCGCTTGCCACTCTTGGGCGGTTGGCTGTGTGGGGTCGTTGCTCTCGGTGAATGTGTCTTGTGCCTGTGCGAGGCTTGTGCAGCCCATGATGAGGGCCAGTAGTAGAGTTTGTCTCATAGTATTGTGGGTTTGTCTTTTTCTGCTTTCAAAATTAGTGTATGGCTACCGAAAAAGCAAATTTATTGGGGTATATTCTCTATATTGGTACTATAAAAAAAAGAAGCAGACCCCCCGCTGCTTTAGGGCCTGCTTCGACGTAAGATGTGAGTTGTGAGATTACGCAGCGGTCTTATTTTAATTAGGAATTAGAAATTAGGAGTTAGGAATGCTTGTGCAAACGAGCGAAATGCAAAATAGTTTGCGATTCTCAGCGAGTGCAGCCAAGCATCAACGAAGTTAATTAGGAATTTCACTATATCCGTTCCTAAGTGGTGACTCTTCACTCTTAGCTCTTCACTTATTTCACCTCCCAAGTATCGTTGGTGAGGAGGAGCTCCTCGAAGGTGTGATAGGGCTTCTTGGCCTTCACCTCCTCGATCTGCTCTGCTACGGCCTCATCGTAGGTGGGTGCCTCCACGTCGCGTATCACTCCGAGTGCGATGGGGAAGTCGGGTCCCTCCATCATGGCGAGCTTGAGCTGCACGGTGTTGTCCTCGCAGTGTGCGTCGTGTACGAGGATGTCGTCGATGGTGATGCCGTTCTCACCGAGCTTCACCACCTTGAGCCCGAATCCCTCTTGCATGAGTCCATACTCGTTGTTCACGCCGAACACCATGGGCTGTCCGTGGCGCAGGTAGATGGCGTTCTTGGCGCGTCCCTCCTTGTTGTAGATGCTGTCGTGGGTGCCGTCGTTGAAGATGACGCAGTTTTGCATAATCTCACACACCGATGCTCCCTTATGTGCATGGGCTGCCTTGAGGACTTCTACGGTGCCAGGGGCGTCGGTGGCTACGGCACGGGCAAAGAAGCGGCCACGGGCGCCGAAGCAGAGCTCGGCAGGGCGGAAGGGGTCCTCCACGGTGCCGTAGGGGCTCGACTTGCTCACGAATCCACGGGGGCTGGTGGGCGAGTATTGTCCCTTGGTGAGTCCGTAGATGCGGTTGTTGAGCAATATCATGTTGAGGTTGATGTTGCGGCGGTTGGCATGGATGAAGTGGTTGCCACCGATGGCGAGTCCGTCGCCATCGCCGCTCACCTGCCATACAGAGAGTTCGGGGTTGGCCACCTTACATCCTGTGGCGATAGCTGCTGCACGACCGTGGATGGTGTTCATACCATAGGTGTTCATGTAGTGGGGCAAGCGGCTCGAGCAGCCGATACCTGAGATTACGGCAATATTGTGCGGTGCTACGCCTATCTCGGCCATTGCCTTGTGCAACGACGCGAGGAAGAAGTGGTCTCCGCAGCCGGGGCACCAGCGCGGCTGACCTTTCTTATAGTCTTGTGCGGTATAACTCATAATTCTTTCTTTATTTAAAACCACGGATTACTCAGATTTCTCGGATTCCCCTTTCAGACTTACTATATCTGTGTAATCCGTGCAATCCGTGGTTTTGATTATTATTACATTATATAACGTTCATAACGCAGAGATGATTCTCCAAAGTTTATTAGCAAAGCAACCTCAGTGTTAGCAACCTTACCATAATTTATTGCTTGTGCCCGATGAATGTCTTCTAACTCCTTTACTGCTTTCAGTTCCACAATTATATCATCAAAACAGATGAAATCAGGAACGAACTGAGTATTTAGTCGTACACCCCGATATGAGACCTCCATGGGTTGTTCGCGTTCATATGGGATATCTCTCGTCTGAAACTCTATCTCCAAGGCATCCTGATAGACCTTTTCCGTGAATCCACATCCAAGATATTGATGCACCGCCATAGCAGCACCAATAATCTGGTATGTTTTTTCTTTATGTAGCAACAAGTCTGTCACGATGCTTTATTTTCTTTAACCACGGATTTCTCAGATTTCTCGGATTTTCCTTTCAGGCTTACTATATCTGTGTAATCCGTGCAATCCGTGGTTTTGATTATTATTACAAGTATTCAATCTGTGACTCGTTCATTAATTCATGAGGGGGACCAGATTGTTCACCAGCGTGCTGACCTCGAAAGGCTGACCCTTCACTTCGTTGTACTGCAGCGGTGCGAATCCGTCGACCTTCATGCGCAGCCATGCGGCTAGTTGACCTCCGTTCTGCTCGGCCACGACCACCTTGGGGTACTTGCGGAGCACCTCGGCGGTGTTGGCGGGCAGGGGATTGATGTACTTGAAGTGGGCGAGTGCCACCTTCTTGCCAGTAGCGCGCATTTCGTCCATCGCAGCATGCAGGTGTCCGTAGGTGCCGCCGAAGCCCACGATGAGCAGCTCGGCATCCTCCTTGTCGCCCTCCACCAAGAGGTCGGGCACGGGGATGGCGTCCACCTTCTGCTGGCGCAGACGGGTCATCAGGTCGTGGTTCTCGGGGTCGGTAGAGATGGCTCCAGTCTTGCTGTCCTTCTCCAGTCCTCCGAGGATGTGCTGGAATCCCTCGCGGCCCGGCACGGCCCAGTAGCGTACGCCGTTCTCCTCCTGGCGCTGGTAGGGAGCCCATGTGCCGCGCAGCTCCTCGGGCACGTAGGGTGGATTGATGGGTACATACTCCGCAAGGCTGGGCAAGCGGAAGGCGCCCGAGCCATTGGCGATGAAGGCATCGGTGAGCAGCACCACGGGGGTCATGTGCTCCAGGGCTATCTTCGAGGCCATGTAGGCGGCGTCGAAGCAGTCGGTGGGCGATGTGGCGGCAATGACCGGCATGGGCGACTCGCCGTTGCGGCCGAAGAGCACCTGCAGCAGGTCGGTCTGCTCCGACTTGGTGGGCAGTCCCGTGGCGGGTCCTCCGCGCTGCACGTCGAGCACCACGAGTGGCAGCTCCATGATGACGGCGAGGTTCATAGCTTCGGACTTGAGGCATATGCCGGGGCCCGAGGTCGAGGTCACCGCCAGTGCGCCGGCAAATGAGGCGCCGATGGCCGATGCGCATCCCGCGATCTCGTCCTCACACTGCACGGTGGTCACGCCGAGCGACTTGTGCTTCGACAGTTCATGCAGCACATCCGTGGCGGGTGTGATGGGGTATGAACCGAGGTAGAGCTTGAGTCCTGCCTTCTCGGCTGCTGCGATGAATCCGTATGCTGTGGCCTTGTTGCCAGTGATGTCCATGTATCGTCCGGGCACCTTGTGCTTGGTCTCCACGCGGTACACGTTCATGGCTGAGCTGTGTGTGTTGTGACCATAGTCGTATCCTGCCTGGATGACCTTGATGTTGGCCTCTGCGATGGCGGGCTTCTTGGCGAACTTCTCGCGCAGGTAGTTGAACGCCACGTTCAGGTCGCGGTCGAAGAGCCAGCACACGAGTCCCAGTGCAAACATGTTGCGACACTTGATGACCGCCTTGGGCTCCATGCCGCTGTCGGCGAGGCAGTCCTTGACCATCTGTGTGATGGGGCATGCGATGACGCGGTCGGCGTCGATGCCCATCTCTGCCAGCGGGTCTTCGGTGTCGAAGGCCGCCTTCTTGAGGTCGCTGGGGCCAAACGAGTCGGTGTCGATGATGATGGTGGCATCTCTCTTGGCGTAGCGGTACTGTGTCTTCAGCGCTGCGGCGTTCATGGCCACCAGCACGTCACACAGGTCGCCCGGTGTGTACACCTTGTCGGCACCGATATGTACTTGGAATCCTGATACGCCCGTGAGGCTTCCTTGCGGGGCGCGTATGTCGGCGGGGTAGTCGGGGAAGGTGCAGATGTCATTGCCCACGGTGGCCGAGATGGTGGAGAAGATGTTACCCGCCAGCTGCATGCCGTCGCCCGAGTCGCCCGAGAAGCGCACGATAACCTCGTCGCGCTCCTTCACAATCACTTGTTCGCTCATGTCTTGTCAATAAGTAGTGTAATAATAGAGCCGCAAATTTCGGCATTTTTAATGAATAATAAAACGATTTAGGAGGTTTTTTTTAGGATTTACACCTCGGACACACTCCCCTCATCACCACGCTCACCTCGGTCACCTCATAGCCCTCGGGCTTGGGGAGCGTGTCCAGGCTGATGTCCTTGAGGCAGAAGGCCTCGCCACACCGTGTGCAGATGAAGTGCATGTGTGGGGTGTGGTCGTGGTCGTGCTCGCAGTCACACAGGCAGTAGAGCTTCGATCCGCTGCCATTGTCCATCTCGTGCAGCAGCCGGTGCTCCACGAAGAGGGTCAGTGTGCGGAAGAGCGACGAGCGGTCCATCGTGGGCAGGCGGTGCTCCATGTCGGCCAGGGTGAATGCGTGCCCATAGCGCACGATCTCCCTCAGCACCAGCTGGCGTATGGCTGTGGGGCGCACCCCAAGGCCCATCAGTACATGCTCCTCGCCTCTCATCGTTGCTCAGGTGTGTGTGCCCGCCTCTCTGTGTGTCAGTTTATTTTGTCCGGTTGATTACGGCATCCATGTAGGCCACGATGGCCTCCTTCACCTGCTCGTCTCCCTCCTCGGGTAGCAGTGCTATGGCCCTCTGTCGGTAGTCCTGCATCACCTGCTCGGCATAGGCTATGCCTCCGTGCTGCTTGGCAAAGTCGATGAGCTCGGCTATCTCCTCCTCGGCCAGCTCGCCCTCCTTGAGGCGGTCTATCATCGAGCGCGTGTGGTCGTCGCCATGTGTGCGCACGGCGTAGATGATGGGCAGCGTGAGCTTGCCCTCGCGCATGTCGTTACCTGTGGGCTTGCCCACGTCGCTCGTGTAGTAGTCGAAGATGTCGTCGCGTATCTGGAAGCAGATGCCTATGAGCTCCCCTATCTGTCGTGCGCGGGCCACGTCCTCCTCGGCTGCGCCCACCGAGAGCGCTCCTATCTCTGCGCAGGTGGCAAAGAGCGATGCCGTCTTCTTGCGTATGATCTCCAGGTACACCTCTTCCGACACGAGCTTCTCGTGGCTGTGAAACATCTGGAATATCTCTCCGTCGGCCAATGTCTGCCCCAGCGCCCCCACGAGCCTCGTGATGCGAGGGTTCTCGCATCGTCCTGTGAAGGCCAGCGCCATCGAGAGCAGGTAGTCGCCCACGAGCACCGCCAGCTTGTTGTTGTATATGGCGTTCACCGATGCCTGTCCCCGTCGTTGCATGCTCTCGTCCACCACGTCGTCGTGCACGAGGCTTCCCGTGTGTAGCAGCTCCAGTGCCAGTGCTGCGCTATAGGTGGTGTCGGTGACCTCTCCCCACAACTTGGCGCAGAGCAGCACCATCATCGGACGCATCTGCTTGCCGCGTTGCTTGTTCACGTGGAGGATGATCTCGCGCAGCAGGGGGTTGGGGTTCACGGCGAGGTCGTCCTGCATCTTCTTGAATGTGGCAAACTCGCCCTCGATAGGTCGTAATATTCGTTGCAATGCGTCCATACGGTGGTGTAGATATCAATTCCGATGCAAATGTATACATAAATCGCGATACGGCAAAGGCTCGCCGTGGATAAATTCGCCGTTGCTCGTAATCAGATTATTGCTATCAATTGGCCAAGCTGCCACCTTTCGGCGACAAATTTAGCAAAACCATTTGATGAGACCATCGGCCTTTATCTCCTGTTTTTTTAACTCTGTTTCTCGATGAAATGGGCGATTTTTGTCGTTTTTCAGGTTACAAAAGTTCATAAATAGGTTGGCATTGGCAAGCCTTCATGAAATTCGCTGCATTCTGCCGAGCCTGCAGAAACGAAAGGTGTTGGAAAAACAAAACGATTTTTGTTGTTTGGACAGAGGCAAACTATAGTTTCCCTTTGTCCAAACTCGAGTTTGTAGCCTTCCAAATTTATTTTTCATAGGCTTGATAATTTTTTTTCGCTTTGTTGAAAATTTTTTTTCAAGCCCTCGAAAAAGTTTGAAAAAACGTTGCAATATGTTGGAGCAATGGTTGTTAGCTTGCATTGATGGTGTGTTTTCCTTCGCGATCCTCTTCTTTACTGCAACACCTAGCATCAGCTCTGCCAGTATGAAGCGAACTTCATGATGGCTTGCCAATGCCAACCTATTTATGAACTTTTGTAACCTGTTTTTCCCGATATTTTGCCCCACCCATAGTTAGAACGTCAGCTTGAAGTTCATGCCAGCCGTGAGCTCGGGCTTACTGCCTTGTAGGTATTGCGGACGCTCATAGGCTATCGAGGGCTGCATGCCGAAGGCACAGTGGTCGCTGAGCTGGTACATCACATAGCCGTTCTCGG
>JAFZFN010000043.1 GCA_017555875.1 Bacteroidaceae bacterium | reverse complement strand
TTCAATATGTTCCATCTGGTAATATCCAGAGACAAAAGCCATCGACATGTGGAACTCATATTCATTGCATGAGATAATAAACGGTATGAACAGGAGAAAATATAGCTTTTTCATAATCACTAGTTTTTAATAGTACAAGGCTCACTTAATCGCAACTTTTCGTCCATCCTTGATATAGATACCACGTGTGGGGTTCGTCACCTTGCGGCCTTGCAGGTCGTGGTAGGGAGCTGTGTTCTTATTCACCGAAATATTCTTAACTTTCGTTCCCCAACGGATCCCATTGGCATCCATTAGATTCAATTCTCCCCAAGTAGGGTCATCTTGAATATATAAGTCTATGTCAGAAACTACAAAGAAGAATGGTCCTGCACAATCGACATGATGATTTAGGTTCCCCTCACCATACTTCTTAGGAGGCATATCAACCAGCAAATGAACATACATATCACCGTAATCCGCACTTCCTGTCGAATAAGCAAATGAAAAATCACAAAAGGCATTATTGGCGATTTCTTTAACTCCATATATCATGATGTCTATAGAATTCCCTGCGAAAAGTTGCGAGAATGCATAATCCCAAACTTTTTCTGCCGTATATTCTTTCATGCCATCAAAATAACCATATTCATCTGTGAGTGCTTTGTAAAGGATTTTCTTATCTGCAGAGAAGATTCCTCGCCCGACCTCATTTCGTTCCTCATCACCTTCAACTATTAACAGGTCATTATCTTCGGTAACATTCCATGAATAGCCAGGAGCCACTCTACCGCCAACACCGTCAATATAAGGATAGTTTTTCAAATGCGGGAACTTTCCAGGCAGATAAACCTCAATCCAACTAACATCACATGATACAGCATCAAGATACAATGTGTCAATCGCTTTAGGCAGATAAAGTTCTCGGAGTGAATGTAGGTCATCCCAAGCTTTGCTTGGGATAACCAAGAGCTGCGCATCTGTCAAATCCAACGATTTTATCTTTGGATAGTTATTTAAGGCCTTAATATCGTCGGCGCTTACAACTCCACGTATCACCAATTCTGTAGCTTCTTGAGCCTTCTCGGACAACAATTTGGGCAATTCGCCTTCAGTGTTACAAACAATGACAGTTTGTCCCATAATGTTATGCGCCATGCACAGTACCAATAAAAGTAGTAGATTCCGTTTCATAATAGAATGTTTTTACATGATAGCACTGCAAATATAGTAATTTATATCTGCAGTCCTCTATAATTATGTCAATTTATTGTACCATGAGATATTTTTAATTGTCCACCCTTAGAAAAAACAAAAGGTTTATTGTCACGTGGATTAATAACTGCCCCATTGATAACATTCAATTTACCGCCCATTTTTTAGTGTCTTAGTTCGCAGGTTTATCGCTATCATACACGATAAATTCACCGTTACTTTTAATTCCTTCAGCACTTATGTACATACCCTTCGTATACGAGTTGTTGTAGAACTCCACTTCCGCCCTGCCATTTGATACCTTCACCTCGGGATTCCAATAGAGCGTGCGGCGATAGTCGGCATCGCCTTGAATCGGGCCGTTGGGATATTGGGGACTATAGAACTCAACTTTAGGAGAATAGCCGTCGAAGGTGGTTTGACGAGTATTCCTGCTCCAAGAACTTAAGATGCCATTGTTAGGATTAAGATGCACCTCTATGACGTAAAGACCTGTAGGGAATCCATGGTGAGGTTGGTCAACATATTCGAAATGCCGATAGTCAAAAAGTTCCAAGACATCGGGGTTTCCCTTATAACTGTACGGGGTATCGTACACGATAAGGCTTTTCACTTGAGCGATATCTATTTCATAGCCAGGCTGACTTGATGGTGTTGTCCTATCCTCCTTGCCGTGCTTGATGAACCATAATGTGCGATGGTCGTTGATAGGTGCTTGACGCATGAGCCATGCCATATATAGAGCATTCACATCGGCGGTGTCACTTTCTAGGGCGATGCGGCGTTGGTTGGCACTATGCCCTCTGTTGTCATGCTCATAGGCCAGTTCTTCATTCCCCGTTCGTAATGCATTGTAATAAACGTCAAAAGAACTACCTTTAGGGCTACTTAGCTCATATCCCTTATCTTTCAGATAGTCCGCCACGGTGTATGTGTACACTCCATTGTCCATCATCAATTCTGCATCCCTACGCACATCGTACGCCTGAAAGGTGCAGAAGTCTACGTAGCGGCGGCGGCCCTCCACGTCCACATTGTCGAGAAGGATTGAGGCGGCGGGGAGTTGCAGCCATTCTTCGACATCCTCTCCAGTGACTATCCCTGTAGTGTCCATGCGATGCTGCAATGGGAGCGCAGCCAAAGGATAGGCCAGCACCTCGGGGGCTGAGGCGCGCTCCAGGCGCAAGCGTGTCACGATGGGCTCTCCGTTGCGATAGGTCTGTATGTTCAGGTCCCACTCGCCTTCGAAGTCCTGCAGGTTCGTTCCCCAGTAACCCTGTTCGTCGCTCGTCACTTTGACCTCCTGCACCTGCTGTCGGTCGGGTGAGTAGAGCTTGATGCACACGTCCACCTCTGCCATGGGTTCCTCCTTGCGAGGATGTAGGGTACGGCCTTCCAGCACGAGAGACTCTTCGGTGTAGTGGATGTCGGTAGTCGGGATGGGCTGCTGCATCCTCTCCAGACTATAGCGGCTCCAGCCCTGCACCATCATCAGTAGGTCGAGCGCTGTGCGATGCTCCTCATCGTCGGCCTCGAAATAGTATCCCGGCTGCTCTATGTAGCCTTTCAGCTCCGAGGAGAGGAGCATATAGGTGCGTATGTCCTCGTCGTACCCCGTGCCATAGTCTGTGGCATCGCGTACGGCAAGCGACAGGTACTGCTCCTTTTCACCTCTTGTCTCAATGCGCACCTTTATCTTCTCGAAAGGCTTGTAGTGCGCTTTGTCCTGCCTTATGGTTATCGGAGACAGCCTCACACCATTGTTGATGAATAGCATGCGCGTGGCCAGTATCGTACCTTCGGCATCGAACAGCGTAAGTTGATACGTCCCCGTAGGCAGCCCGCTAGTCGCGACGGTCTTGCTTTGCGTGGGCTGGTGCATGGTGAGCGTGTCGATATGCTCCACCTTACCTGCGTGCATCAGCACCATGCCCAAGAGGCTTGCCGTATCGGGGAGCGAAGTGGAAACGGTGATGCGTAGCGTGTCGTCTGCTTCTCGGCATACCTGGATGGTATGGCCATAGGCTTCGGCTTCGGGGAGAGCAAAGGAGTGCTCCATGCCATCATATAGAATAGAGGCTTTGGACCTCTTTTCGTGGGGAGTGTACATGAAATAGCCCATGCCCAAGTGTTGCGGACTGACAGCAATGCGCTCGTCCTCGATGGTGACGCCATCAATGGCTACCCCCTTGCCCTCCTCATCGGTGGCCTTGAAGGCGATGCGGTTCTCCATGCCCATGATCAGATGACCGCCCTCGGGGAAGAACTCCATATTGAATGCTTTCGTCCTCTTCGCCTCGGGGCGTATCTCCTCCTTGCGCCGATACTGCTTCATCGTGGGATTGTCGTAGTCGCCCTCCTTCTCGGGTGTCTCATATATGGGGAACACACGGGAGAAGCATCCGTGCGCATCAAAGTTGAGCATCGAGCGCGTATAGGCACGCACCTCATAGTAGCCACTGGGATAGCCCATCACGCCACGCTTGGCATTGGCTTCCTTCACACTGACATCGACGAGGGGGAAGGCTCCGTGGCAGCGCCCATCCACGACGTTGAGTTTCTGTTGTTGCAGCACCACTCCCGTCGGAGAGAGCAGCTCCACATACAGCACCTTGCTGCGTGCCGTGTCTCCTGTAGTGGCATCCACCACATTTGCGCTGAACCACATCGTCTCGCCCGAGAAATAAGCCGTATTATCAAAGTGCAAGTATGCCTTCTCCCGTGGATATAGTGCATTGAAATGATTGGCACGCACGGCATAGGCAAGCAAAGAGCGTAGTTGCTCCTGCTTGCTCATGGCTTGGGCGTAGATGACGTAACTGTACAAGAACGACAGGGCGAAGAGGATATGTTTCATGTTGTTATGGCCTTAAAAGGTATCAACCTTTCACCTTTGTTATTGTGAGTGCATTTAAATTACTGGAATATGTCCCATGAATCAGAAAACTACCAACATGGATTCCCTTTTTATAGAAATATAGAGTGTGGTCTATAGAAATGGAGTTACCGATGGTCTCTTTTGTGCAATCATACCGCAAAAGTACACAAAAGCGTTGGGATGGCCAAATGAGGAGCATTTTTGCTGTTGTCGGCAGTGTTTTTCTGTAGCGAAATGTTGGGATAATTCAAGAGATGTAGTACCTTTGGCTCAGTTTTTCGCTAGGGCTGCGGCTTTAGCATTTTAGAATAAAAGAATAGGATGCCGATGATGATTCCCTTCCGCCCCATAACGGCTGCTGATGCCGATTTGCTGCGCTCCTACACGATGGAGGGCAAATGTATGAACTGCGATTTGAACGTGGCCAACCTCTGCAGTTGGCAGTTCCTTTACCACACGGAGTATGCCGTGGTGGAGGGATTTCTCGTGTTGCGCTTCGTGCTCGACGGACACGTCACCTATATGAAACCCATCGGCAAGGGAGACCTGCGTCGCGTGCTCGGACTCTTGATGGCCGATGCCCGCAGCTTGGGCGACACGCTTAGGGTGGCCTGCGTATGCCCTTGCGCCCAAGCGCTGATGGATGAGTCGATGCCCGGAGCATTCACCTACACCATTAATCGCGACAAGTCGGACTACCTCTACTTGCGTGAGAAATTGGTGACACTCAGCGGCAAGAAGTTGCAGCCCAAGCGCAACCACATCAGCAAGTTCAAGCGAACCTACCCGAACTACGAATACCGACCCCTCACACCCGACCTCGTGGACGACTGCATACGCCTGGGCGAGGAGTGGTGCCTGACGAGCGACTCGTGCATGCAGCATGCCATGCAGGCCGAGCAGAAGATGATTGCCTATGCCCTGAACCACATCGACGAACTGCACATCGTGGGCGGAACACTCTTCGTGGAGGGCAAGATGGTGGCCTTCACCTTCGGCTCGAGGATCAACGGCGAGGCCTTCGATGTGTGTGTGGAGAAGGCCGACACCTCGTATGAGGGGGCCTACGCGATGATAAACAATGAGTTTGTGTCGCGCTTGCCCGAGGATATCGTATACATCAACCGCGAGGAGGACCTCGGCCTCGAGGGCTTGCGCAAGGCGAAGATGTCGTACTACCCCGACCTCATCATGGACAAGATGGTGGCCACACTCACCGCCCAGCCCCAGGAGAGCGAGGAGGAGATGCGCATGCGATTCGAGACACGCCACCTGTGGGAACGCTCCTTTGCTGACCCACGGGCCTTCATCGACCTCTACTTCCGCGAGAAGTACCGCAAGGAGCGCAACGAGGTGATCGTGCGCGACGGCCGCGTGGTGTCGGCTCTGCAGAAGTTGCCCTACCCACTGACCTACGGGGGACGGATGTTGCCCGCCTCGTACATCTCGGGGGCCTGCACCGACGAGCGCTACCGCCGACGCGGACTCATGGGCGAGCTGCTGGGGCAGACGCACCGCGCCATGTGGGACGAGAATGCCGCGTTCAGCTTTCTCATCCCTGCAACAGCCGAGCTTGGTGCCTACTATGCAAAATTCGGCTATGCCCACTGCTTCCGCTTCGGGTGGAAGACGGAGACCCACCCCAACCCTCCCTGTGAGGGAGGGGGTACTGACCTCACGGTGAGAGAAGTCCTCCCTCACAGGGAGGATTTAGGTGGGTCTGAACACCTCATCTACCTACGCGACAAGATGCAGCAGCGCCCCATGTGTGTGCAACACCCCTTGAGCGACCTGAGGGCTGTGATAGACGACATGCGCATGGCGGGCGACAGCATGTGGGAGGTGCGCCGAGGCGACCTTCTGGTGGGATTGGCTGTCTGTCGGGCCGAAGCTCAGGGCGTATTGCTGCGCGAATGTGTGTATAGTGATGAGGAGGCACGCGAGGCCCTCATAGCTGCCATTGCCGCCCATTATGGTAAGACCGAGGTGGATGTGCTCGACACCACGGGATGCGAGGGCGAATACATCGGTATGGCCCGCATCATCAATGCCGAGACCATGCTCGCGGCCTACGCAGGGCTGCATCCCGAGGTGGAGATGAAAATAAATGTCACCGACAACGAACTTTCGGGGAACAATGGTTGTTATCATATCTGCGGAGGGGCATGTGTGCGTATGGATGAGCCTTCAGCCGAAGCCGAGCAGCTCACCATTGCCCAACTCACCCACAAGGTGCTCACCGAGGAGAACCCCGTGATGAGTTTGATGATGAATGATTAACAAAAAAAAGAGACTATGACAAAGCATATCATCCGCTGCATCGCAGCACTCTTCATCGGCCTGTGCCCCATGCATAAGGCTACTGCCCAGGAACTTGAAGCTAAGGTGGTGGTGAACCATCAGAAAATACAAGGGACGAACACATCTGTGTTTACCACCTTGCAAGAGGCATTGACCGAATTTCTGAGCACACGCAAGTGGACCAACGCACAGTATACTGCGCGCGAAAAAATTGTATGCAGTTTCAACCTTATCGTCAACGAATATAGCGACGATGGGCGCTTTGCATGCAATCTCATGGTGCAAGCCAATAGGCCTGTATACAATGCTTCGTACAACACGACGGTCTTTAATTTTAATGACAATGCGGTGAACTTCAACTACATAGAGAATGACAAGCTGGAGTTCTCGGACGATATGATTGACAATAATCTCACCGCCGTGATGGCTTATTATGCCTATCTCATCATCGGGCTCGACATGGATACTTTTGCTCCCAAGGGAGGAACCGACATCTTCCATAAGGCTGAGAACGTAGTGAACAATGCGCAGATGATAGGCGAGGAGGGATGGAAAGCCTTTGGAGACAGCAAGAACCGTCATGCCTTGGTAAATGATTACATGAATGGAGCCATGGAACCCTATCGCCAGCTGATGTATGACTACCACCGAAAGGGACTTGACGAGATGGCTCAAAATGCCGAGCGTGGACGTAGCAACATCACCACCTCGCTTGCTCTGCTCGAAAAGGCAAAGCAGGATAAACCCATGTCGGCATTGCCTCAGCTCTTTACCGAAATCAAGAAGGACGAACTCCTGGGAATCTATAGCAAGGGAACAGCAAAGGAAAAAGAGGAGGTGGTGCGTATACTCTCATTGGTGAACCCCTCGTACGCTTCAGATTGGGAAGACTTGAAGAAATAACTCCGCTGTCTTATTTAATAGGCAACTATGAAAACAACATGGATGATGTGGCTGCGCCAATTGGCCCTGTTGGTCGTGACGTGTACGTGTGTGACTGCGCGTGGAGAGATATATAAGTATGTAGGCCTGGAGGACGGACTGAGCTCACGCAATGTGTATGGCGTGGAGCAAGCCGAAGATGGCTTCATGTGGTTTCTTACTGACAATGGCATTGACCGATATGATGGAAGCGAGATTACTCGCTATACGCTCATTATCGATGGCGTGAAGTTCACGGAATATTCTTCGTGCCGCTTCCTGTATGATTATGTCGAGGATGAACTATGGCTTGCAACAAACGGAGGCCGATTGCTCCGTTATACACCGCGTAGCAATAGCTTTGAAGTAATGTATATTCCTGAGATACAGTATAAACGCTCTGAGATTATGCGCTGTGCCATTTCACCCATCGATGTCGATGGCAACATATGGATATTTGTGGGTGAGCAGTCCTTCTGTTATAGTATTCGTACAGGTGTGGGGCGTGAAATGACTCTCGACTACGACGAGGACTGCAGTTTGACCTTTACGGCCGCTACGTTCATGGGCGACTCTACCCTATATCTAGGTGCTAGGGACGGTGTATATAAAGGTGTTGTTCGAGATGGGGTGATAGGTGTCACTCCCATTGAATGCTTGAAAAGGGTAGGTGTCAATGTCAACACCTTTCACTATAGCCCCATGCATGGCACATTGCTCATCGGAACTGAGGATGCAGGCATTATGGTTTATCGCGAATTGGAGAACGAGGTAATCCACCACCCCGACATGTTACCTGATGTGCGCGTTACCAAGATAATCCCTTATGTTGATAGTGACGAAATGCTGTTCTCGACGAATGCTGCTGGAGTGTATCGTATCTCGATGACTGATTGCTGTCCGAAACCCTTCCTCAGTGCCGACTACACCACTGACTATCGAATGAACACGGATAACGTGACCGACATCTTATTTGACCGCGAGGGGCAACTGTGGATGTGCTCATACCCTCAGGGACTCACCGTGCGCAATGATAACTATCCTGCACTGAACTGGATAAGCCGATCAAACCTCAATGTGAACACGCTCACCAATAATGGCATCAACTACATTCTTGAGGATAGTAGGCACGATATGTGGTATGCCACAGATAATGGTGTTAGTATGTACGACGCCAAGCAAAGGCAGTGGCATACCTTGCTCTCCATGCAAGATGCTTCGCCGAATCCCAATCATGACTTTCTCACCATGTGTGAGGTGAAGCCTGGCATTATCTTGCTGGGTGGATATGCTGCGGGTATCTACGTCATCAATAAAGCGACATGGCAGGTGACATTTGTTAAACCTGATTTGATTATTCCTGAGAAATACATACAAACCATGCACCTCGACCCAAGCGATGGAAGTGTGTGGGTGGGTGGAGAAAACCAACTCTTCAACCTGAGCTACGATGGCGAACTCCATGTGAACTATACCGAAATCTTCGGTGGCATCAACTGCATCACTTCAAGTGATGAAAACCATCTGTGGATTGGTACCAAGAATGGCCTCTTCAGCTTTGACAAACGCACGCATACGAAGCAGCGCATTGAACTTCCTGTGGAACGCTTTAGGGTGAACTCTATATGTCAAGACACGGATGGCACGGTCTATGTGGGCACTCATCATCATGGCTTACTTGTCTTTAATGATGCGGATGGTTACTATTGTTGCTACACCAAAGATAATAGCGGACTTACCAATAATTGCATGAAGAGCATTGTCGGTGCCGATAACCAAAGCCTCTACATAAGTTCGGATGATGGTATTGTGCGCTTTAATAAGAACACGAGGCATATCACTACGTGGACTCGCGATCAAGGCCTGCAGGGCGTAAGTTTCAATGTGAGGGCGGGTGTGGTCACCCAGCGACGAACACTCATGTTTGGTAGTGATAGGGGTATTGTTGAAATTCCTATCAGCACCTCTCTGCCTCATATATATAAAGGTAAGCTTGTGCTCTCAGACCTCTATGTCGGTAACGTGAGCATGCAGCCCGATGCGAAGGGGTCTCCTTTGACTGATGCGCTCGATGAGATGCGCCACTTGCATTTGGCAAATAATCAGCGCGAGGCTGCCATCAAGGTGAAATGTGTCAATCATATATACCCTTCGGATTGCAAGGTGGTGTGGCAATTTGAAGGGCTGCGTGATGATGATGAATGGCTCCCGCTTGGCGAGGACCGCTTCATAACATTGCACGAGTTGCCTGTTGGGCGGCATAAGTTGGTGGTGCAGGCTGTGTCGAATGAGTCAGGCACAGTGCTCGATAGGAGGGAATTGGACATCTCGGTCTCTCCACCCTTCTATCTCTCATTTGGTGGACTTGTTATCGAGTTGGCCATCCTTGGCACCATATTGTTCTTGGTTGGTAAGTATCTTAAGTCGAGGAACAAGATGCACGTGTCGGATGAGAAGGTGAACTTTCTTATCAATACAGCGCATGATATACGTACCCCACTGACGCTCATCAAGGCTCCGCTCGAGGAACTCAGCCAGAACGATACGCTTGGCACCGAAGAACGCGAGGCTGTCAACCTTGCTTTGCGCAATGCCAACACGTTGTCACAGATGACTGATAAGGTGATGCAGTATGAATTGTCAAGCATTGAGAAAGGGGTGGCGCGTATTGGGCGTGTTGAGGCCATCAGTCATTTTCAAGCACAAGTGGATAGACTGTCGCTCTTGGCGCAGACGAAGCATCAGACCATTTGCTACGAACATCCTGACGCACCGTTTGATATTTGGGTCGATGTGCGCAAGCTGAACTCTATAATACAGAATCTTCTGTCTAACGCAATCAAGTATAGTCATGATGGGGGCTCCGTCAAGTTGGTCCTTTATCGCAATGATAGGGATTGGGGATTTCATGTGATTGATTATGGCATAGGAATCAGTGAAAAGGAGCAGAGGGGGCTTTTTAAGCATCTGTTCCGTGGAGCCAATGCTATCAATGCTAAAATCTCGGGTAGTGGAGTGGGGCTACTCTCTATCGCACGCTACGTGAAGTATATGCATGGAACCGTAAAAGTGGTGAGTCGAGTAGACCATGGGTCTGATTTCCATGTAGTGTTCCCCTTAGGCAAATCACACTACAAACCGCAGACTACAGAGTTTGTTGAACAGGTCTCTACCGATGACACAGGACATCTCCCTTCATTGCCCATGTACAATGATGCCACACCCGCTAGTGAAGAGCAGCATCGTCTTCTCATCGTGGAGGATAACCCCGAAATGCTTGCCTACCTCAAGCGTCTGTTCTCGAAGGACTATGCAGTGTTTACGGCTACTAATGGAAAAGAGGCATTGTCGAAGTTGCCTTATGTGCAACCTCTCATTGTGCTTTCCGATGTGATGATGCCCGAGATGCGTGGCGATGACCTCTGCGTGTCTATCAAAAGTAATATAGACACCTCGCATATAGCAGTGGTGCTCGTATCAGCCTTGGCTGACCAACAGAGTATTATCAATGGTCTTTCTGTGAAGGCCGATGCCTACGTGACAAAACCTTTTGATACCAGGATATTGCTGCTTACCATTAGTAATCTTGTGGAGAGCCGCCTCCAGCTGCGTCAGCAACTCACCATGTTAGACACCGAGATGGAGGCCCTCTCCGACTCGGCTTCGGCCCTTGACCTGCAGCTCCTGACCGAGATGCGCGAAGTCATCGGGCAGCACCTTGCCGATGTCGACTTCACAGTAGACACACTGGCCTACACCTTGCGACTGAGCCGCACCACACTGTACAATAAGATCAAGCATCTCACGGGCAACACCCCCTCAGACCTTATCCGCATATACCGCATCAATAGGGCCAAGGAGCTGCTCCGTGAGTCGCGCCACACCGTCACCGAGGTGGCCGAGGAGGTCGGCTTTGCCGACATCAAGCACTTCCGCGAAGTGTTCAAGAAGACCGTGGGCATCACACCGAGCGAGTATGCCAAGGGAGCCAGAGAGTAACGCGACAGGGACGCCTCTCTGTCCTCAGCATCTTCTTTGTCCTCTCCATGAGAAAGATCACGGTGAAGGCCCTCTCAGCATCCGACGATGCATGAGAGGGCCTTCTCTTATGGGTTGGGCGAGTAAGACGCCCTGCTTATCTGTTCAAGATCGTCTTGTAGCAGCGCCCAGCGACCTCTACGATGACCATGCCACCTTGGGGCAGGCCAACCTCGAAGGCCGCTACATCGCTGTTGGCCGTGGCCGACGCGAGGAGTCGGCCCGTGATGCTATAGAGCGCTACCTCGGTGCCCACAGCGATGCCGCTCACGATGACTTGGCTGCCGCGACTCTCTACGCGGGGACGGGCATCGGTCTGTACGGATATGGAGGTGTTGTCCTCGGTCACAGTGACTCTGCACGTGGCGGTCAGACCACTGCCGTCGTTGGCCGTAGCGGTGATGATGGCTTCACCCACAGCGATGGCCTCGACTCTGCCCGTCGCATCCACGGTGGCTACACTCGCATCGCTGCTGCTCCAGGTGACGGTGTGGTCAGTGGCATAGATGGGAGCAGTCTCTACGGACAGTGTCAGACATCCGCCCACGGTGAGCACAGCTTCGCTGTGGCTGATGACAAGGCTCGCCAGAGGCTCACGGGAGGGATTGAAGGTGCACGCGTGCTGCAACTTCCAAGTGGTGCACTGGGCGTCGCTCAGTGTGAGCAGTTCGGTCGTGCCTGGCAGCATGTACCAGCTACCTTCGGCTGCAGCTATCTGGAGTCCCCTGCCTTGCTCGTCGGGCACGATGGCAAACTCCATGGCCTCCTCATCCTTATTGGCAAAGAGCTCGTTGCTGCCACCTCTGGTGATGGCCTTTCCCGTCTTGTAGTTGTGGATGGTGTACATGCCCTCTTGGCTGCCCTGCTTGAAGTAGAACCAATAGGCAAAGTCCTCATCGTCGGCATAGATGTTTGTTGCTATGCGGCCCGCGCTCCTGCGTGCTGTGGAACTGTAGGCATAGTCGCCATTGTCGGTGCGGATGAGGCGATAGATGCTGAGTTGCTCATCGGTGCTGGTCTGGGGCAGTGAGAGCAGGTCTGCATCGGGGGTGCTCTCCTCGAGGGAGATGAGCCATCTGGCATTGTCGGCCACTTGGTTGCCTGCGCACACCGATGCCCCATTGTCATAGAGTCGGATCAGCGCGTTGTCGAGGCTCTGGACGTAGAACTCTCCCGGTGCCACCAGCTCTATGGTGAGGGTCATGGCATCTGCGATGTCTGTCGACTCGACCTTGGCCTGCAGCCCATTGGGCATGGAGGTGAGGTAACGCCCCGTAGTGAGGTGTTGCAGATGGTACACGCCCTCGCTCTCTGTCTCGATGACTCTCCACATCAGGCTCAGGGGCCTCGTCTCCTTGGTGTAGGCGTGTGTGGTGAGTCCATTGCTGTTGATGCCCATGTACTGGTCGCCGTGACTGGTTGTCGACAGGGTGTACACGTTGTTGGGCTGCAGGGGGCTGCAGTGGACGAGCAGGGCGGCGATGCCCTCTCTCAGCTCCTCGGTCCATGTGCTGTAGGGGCGCTCGCGTGCATCGATGTGCTGCATCAGTGAGTCGATCCTGGATATCAGGGCGGCATACTCCTCCATGTGCTCGGGAGTCACGAAGCCCACCTTCTTGCCAGTGGTGTCGGTCCTCTTGGTGTATCGCTTTGCTTGCTCAAAGAGCGAGAGGAACTCATCTCTGAGGCCTCCCTCTTCGTAGATCTTGATGCGTGTGCCGTCATATCCCACAGCCATGATGTAGGCCGCGCTGAGGGCGGTGTTGCTGCTCTTGGGGTAGAGCACCTGAGTGTAGGAGTGATTGTTATCGCTGCCCAATCCATACATGGTGATGCGCAGCAGCTCACCGCTGGCGTTGTAGGTCTCAAAGGCTACGGCATGCTTCACCACGCTGTGCTGTACAGTTACTTTACTTCCGCTTACCTTGCAGCCTTCGTTGAGCTCCTTGGGTACTTCCAGCTTGAGGTTGTCGCGATAGATGTGATAGTTATGTCCGTTGATGTAGTTGATTTCCTCGGTAAAGGCGGGGTAGCCCTGCTCCTTCACGTAGGCTTTGAGGTCATTGATCATGCTTTCGGTGATGATGTTCCATCCGGCATTGTAGTCTTCGATGTATGCATTGATGGGGCGCAACATACCTGCTTTCTCAAAGAAGGGGAGGAGGTCAATCTTCGCGCTGTCACATGCGAGCTTCATCCAATTGATTTGTTTCTTACCATTGGTGCCGTAGTATGATGAGTAGTTCTTGGTCGAACGTATGCTCTCGATAACCATGGGGATGATGTCGGGGCACTTGCCTGCGAGTGTACCCCAGAGGTTGAGCTGCCAGAAGGGTGAGAGCTTCACGAAGTGGTCATAGTTACGTGAGGTAGTGGGGACAGTGCCCAGGTAGTTGCCATCAGCATCGTAGCCCATTACGTTCTTTTTGTCAGCTTTGATTCCGTGGTAGTCGGGGCCATCCATCAGCTGCCATGCCACGCCCTTGCGCAAACCCTCTTCGAAGTAGGTCTGCATACGTCCACCGCGCATGTTAGAGTATTCGCCTATGCCGGTCACCTCATCTTCGAGACGGAGGTTGTTGGGGTTGCCAGTGAAGTGAATTTGTCCCCATGAAGCGTAGATGTTGTTGGTGGTTTCACCGCATCCTGACCATTTGAATCCGGTGTAGATTTGGTTGTTGTGTCCCCACTCGTGGCCTACGCCCCAGAAGTCGAACTTTGCAGCGTCGGGTACCATGAGGCTACCGAGGCTGTTGACGTGGCAGTATGCTCCCTCGCCTCCAGCTGCCATGAAGCCATAGTCGGTGGCATAGAAGAGCTGGCGGTTCTTGACCTGACGGCCATACTTCTCAAGTCCGAGTATGTCGCGTTGTGCCCATTGTGCCTGTTGGTAGAGGGTCATGGTTGAGTCTACGTTAGTGGGGCAGTGGGTGAGCCATGCTGATACGGGGTAGGCCAGCTGTGCATGCTCTGAGCGGGTGATGAGGATTGTGTTGTCGCTTTTGGTGCGTCCCTCGAGCAGTTTCACCCAATCTTCATTGGTCATGGTTGCTTGGTCCCAATAGCCTTGTACGGGTGCATTGATGAAGTGTACCTTCACGTTGGGGGCAGTCTCATAGTCGTCGGTATAGTACTTCACGAAGAGGTTACCTTCGGTTGAGGCTGTGATTTGTGTGATACCGTTGTTGATTGAGTATGAGCTTGAGTTCTCGTTCGTCACCCAGTTCTTGATGGTGATTCCCACGGGGTACTGTATGTCGATGCCGCTTGCTACTACGAGGCATGACTCTCCTTGCTTGAGGTATATGCCTGTGGGGTTCTCATAGTTGTTGTATACGCTGTTGGTCTTGAGGAGGTTCTGCAAGGTTGATGTGCTGAGGTAGGGCTCGTATTCGCCTACGCGGAACTTGCGGTATCCTTCAGCATCGGCAAGGAGGTTGTCGATGAGTTTCTTCAGTTCGGCATCGGTAACGCCTTCGCTGCTTGTCACTTCGGGTTTGAGCTCGGTGAAGAGTTCGTCGGTGAAGTATTGTGCAAACATGTCTCTGTAGGTGTTGTCAACGGCGTATGCTTCGACCTCGGCTGCTGAGACGAAACGTCCTTCGCCAGACTCGATGGTGAACTTGATTTGTCCGCATGTGACGCCGTTCTCGGTGAGCCAGAGCTTGCTCTCTGAGCTGCTTCCGTTGAGTTCGTAGCTTCCTACTGAGGTGAAATCATTTCCTGATGTTGAGGCGTTGTAGGCCACGTATACGGTTTGCCAGTTACCGTTGGTGTTGCCATCTTGTCGTGGGATGTAGCGCACGTAGTCAACGTGTGTAGCCTCCTTGAAGGTGATGGTGAGTGTTACGGGAAACTTGGTGGCTGTTTGGCTCCATGGGGTGTGCCAATAGGTTGACTTGTCTCCGTCAATGGCTTTGTTCACCTCGTAGCCGGGTTCGGCACTGCTGGCTGTTGCTTTTCGGATAGAAATCTTCTTGTCTTGGGCGAAGGTTCCTAAGCATGCTGCGCAGCAGACGATGAGTAAGAATAACTTTTTCATTGTGTTGGTTGTTAATTTATTAATATGTTTGATTGTTTTTCTTGTGTTCATTGTTTCCCTTGCAGCACCATGCCTTGTGGTGTCATGCCTTCGGCACTGATGGTGAACTGCTTGGTGTATCCATTGTTGTAGAACATGACCTCGGCATGTCCGTCAGTGTCGGTGGTGAGGGCGGGGTTCCAGTAGAGCGTACGTCGGTAGTCTACATCGCCCTTAATGGGACCTTCGGGATATTCGGGGGCATAGAACTCTGTCACTGTGCTGTAGCCACGGAAGGTGGTCTGTCGTTGCCCCTTGGCATTGGAGCGGCGCAGCCCCTTGGGATACATGGCTATGTCTATCACGTAGAGTCCGCGTATGATTTGCTTGTCATTGTCGTTCTCGTTGCAGCGATTGATGACGCTATCCGAGAGTGCTTGGCGCACGATGGGGTGGCTGGCGAACTCGAATGGGCTGTCGTAGACGATGATGGATTTCACGTCCTCCATGTCGATGTCGAAGCCAGGGATGTAACTCTCCTTCATCCACTTGTTGTCGCTGTTGTGCAGGTACCATAGTACGCGACGGCTATTGATGGGGCATTGCTCGAGAGACCACGCCATCACTTCGTCGCGTGTGGTGAGGTTGTGGGGTACCACACCGTCGTAGCGGCTCAAGTCGATGTTGTATCCCTTGTCGAGGAGGTAGTCACGCACGGTATAGGTGTATTGCCCTTGATCGAGGTGTAGCTCGGTGTCCTCTTCGGTGTTATAGGCTTTGAAGGTAAGGAAGTCGATGTATTTCTTTCGGCCATGAACGTCGACATTGTCGAGAAGGAAAACGCTATCGGGCATCGCCTGCAGGAAGGGGTCGTGGGGCTGGGTGTCGCTGGATAGCGTGTCGAAAGTGCTGATGTGTGTGGGTAGGTAGGTGTCTGCACCAGTATAGGCCTGTAGTGCAGGACGTGAGGCACGGTCGAGGCGGATGCGGCAGTCAAGGTCCTTGTTGTCCTTGGTGACCGAGAGGAACATGTCCCACTTATCGTAGAACTCCTCTACGGCAAACCCAAAGTCTCCGTTCGCGTCGGTGATGACGGTGGTCTCCTGCTTGTGCAGACGGTCGGGTGAGTAGAGGGTCATCCTCACTGTGGCACCCTCGACGGGTACGTCGCGCATGCGGCCCAAGACGCTGCCATCGATGACAAGCCCGTCCTCGACATAGTGTTTTACGTAGAAGGGCTCTACACGGGCCATCTGTGACCAGTTGTATCGGGTCCATCCTTGCGTCATCATCAGTAGGTCCAGCGCTCGGGTGTGATCGGCATCGAGGCTCTCAAAGTAGTATTCGGGTTGGTGTATGTAGCCCTTCAGCTCTGAGGACAGTAGCATGTTGGTGAGCAGATTGTCGCTATAGGCTGTGCCCAGATCCTGCTGGTCGCGCACGGCAACGGATATGGTGGCGGGGAGGGGTGTTCCGTCGGGCGAGGTTGTCTGTATGCCCAGTGTGACAGGAGCAAAGGGCTCGGGCTGTGTGCTGGTGGCGCGGATAGCAATCCCGCCAGTCTCGATCCCGTTGTTGATAAATAGGTGTCGCTGTGCGAGTATGCGTCCCTCGGCATTGAAGAGGGTCAGTTGGTGTACACCCGTAGGGAGCTTCTCCTTGGGAATGACAAGTGCAGCCAGACCGCTTCGTATCGATACGGTGTCAAAGTAACACACTGCCCCTCGACTGATGAGCATGGCGCCCAAGAGTTCGTCGGGGCAGTCAGGATAGCCACGGAGCTGGCATCGTAGTGAGTGGGGGCGCATGTTGTCGGCATAGAGGCTATAGCCCTTGTTCTCGGGCTCGGGCAGACGGAAGCTGTATGATTTGCCCTCGTGCTCGAACTCTATCGTATGGCGCTTCTTGGTCGGGGTGAAGGTGAAGCTACCCATCCCGTCATGTGTGGTTGTTATCGCTGCAGGTGTGTCGCCTTCAGCGTTGGGTAGGGTGCCGCTGATGTTTACACCCTGTCCGTTCTCATCGATAGCCTTGAAGGCTACTCGGCATGGAAGCCCCATCACGAGGTGGCCTCCTTCGGGGTGGAAGGTGACGGTGAGCGATCGCTCCTTCTCGGCTTCTGGACGCTGCTTGTCGTAGGGATTGTCCCACGGACGTATGGTGGGGTTGCTATAGTCGCCCTCCTTCTCTGGTGCTTCGTAGACGGGAAATACGCGTGAGAACATGCCAGCGTCGCCGAAGTTGAGCATCGTACGGGTGTAGGCTCTCACCTCATAGAATCCGCTAGGCAGTGCCGTCACGCCACGCAGGGCGCGAGCCTCCTCGGTAGATACATCTACTAGCGGCAATGAGCCGTGGGTCTGGCCATTCACGACCTTTAGCTTCAGCTGTCGCAGCACTACTCCATTGGGCGACAAGAGTTCCACGTAGAGTACCTTGCTCTGGGCAGGAGCCTGAGTGGAGGCATTGACGACATAGGCTGAGAACCATATGACGTCGCCTTGGAAATAGGCCGTGTTGTCGAAGTGTAGGTATACTTTTTCTTGTTGACATATCTGGCTGAACTGGTATGTGTTTTGCACATAGGTCAGTAAAGTCTCGAATGGGGTTGGCTGAGCCAGTAGGGTCGCTGTACCAGTGACGAGCCAAACTATGATAAGGGCGAATCTTCTCATGTTAATGGATATTTGTGACAAAAATAGTGTAAAAAAATGATTCTTCGAAGATAATCTGTCTATTTATGTCGCTTTGCGGAAGATTTTGTGTAGCCTTGTGGAAAAAATTCTGTTACCAATCAAAAAATCTTTTCGTTATGTAGAGAAATAGGTGTCTATCGTTGCTCCATGTCCTCTTTATATTCGCGCACGATTGCGAGTATCTCCTGGCCAAACATCTCTAACGTCTTTCTTCCGAAGCCTGGCATACGGAGGAGTTCACGCTCGCTGGTAGGGAGGCTGTTTGTGATGCCGATGAGAGACTTTTGTGTGAGCACTCCATAGACTGGGCGACCCAGCTCCTCGGCACGCTGTGAGCGCCACGAGCGGAGACGGGCGAAGAGTTGAGGGTGGAGGATGTCGGCATTGCGCTCCACGTCGACCTTCGTCACTGTCGCTGTGCTTGGCTTTCGCTCTCGTGTCCGCTTGGCAGTGGACTCGGTGCTGAGCATACCTACGGCCTTGTCTTTGAGGTAAGTGGACACGCTGAATCCATGGTCGACAACGCGAGTGAGCAGATGGCGCTTCTGTGTGAATGACTGGCGCAGGTTGTAGAGGGCTTCGGTGATGCGCTCCTTGATATCGCGGTTGTCACTGTCGAGGGATGCACGCTCTGCTAGCGGACGTATGATGTCGTCGAGGCACTTGATGAAGTAGGCTGCAGCCTTGTGTATGCGTTCGGCAAGATGGGCCTCCGTGGCATAGTCGGGCGCCTCCATCACGAGGGCCGTGTATTGGCGATGAAATGTGGCTGAGACTGCGGTAATCTCCTTGGCTAATCGCTCCTTGGCTTGTTTGTATTCCTTTAATAATATGGGGTAGACCTTGTAGAGATGCTCGTCGATGAGGCGTAGCACGCGATTGAAGTCGCTCTCCAGGGTGGCGAAGCTGAACAACTCGGTGAGCATGGCGAGGTAATAGTCGCGCTCGAGTGTGGTGAGGTGACTAGCAGTGTGGCGTGCCTGTTCCAACTCTGTACACATGTAGTGGGTGACCATGGCGTCTGTCTTGACTGATGAAGGTGACAGTGGGGCAGTGAGCACCAAGCCCTCGAGGGTGCGGCAGCGGCTGAGTGCTACGTAGACCTGCCCTGAGGCAAAGGCGGCATTGACATCGAGCACGGCACGGTCGAACGTCAATCCCTGACTCTTATGCACGGTGATGGCCCATGCCAGGCGTAAGGGGTATTGGCGAAATTCTCCATCAATCTCTTCGCGTATCTCCTTCGTCTCCTTGTCGATGACGTAGCGTGCATTGGTCCATACGTCGGGCTCCACCTCTATCTCATCGCCATCGTCGATGCCACGCACGCAGATGTGCTCACCGTCGATGGCGCTCACGATGCCAAGCTTGCCATTGTAGTAGCGTGAGCCTTGGGAGTCGTTCTTGAGAAACATGACTTGGCAGCCTCTCTTGAGTGTGAGGGTCTCCTCGGCAGGATAGGATGACTCGGGAAAGGTGCCCGTCACCTCGGCCTTGAAGGAGAAGCGTATGCCTTCTAGGGCATTCATCCGTTCTTCGTTGTAGCGATTGGCTGTGGCGTTGTGTGTGGTGAGGCGGATGGTGCCGTCACCAAATTGAGAATTGAAAATTGAAAATTGAGAATCGGCCTCCGTCTGTTGCCTGTTGCCCACGCGACTATTCAGCTGCGCCAGACTCTCTGAGGTAAGGCGATTGTCGCGTACTTCGTTGAGGATGTTTATAAAGGTGTGGTCGGTCTGGCGATAGACGTGAGTGAGCTCGATGGTCACGTGCTGGGTCTGCTGCAAGGCACGACTGCCGAAGAAGTAGGGCGTGTGGTAATACTCTCGCAGGAGGTTCCATTCGCTATCTTTGACCACAGGAGCCAACTGGCTGAGGTCGCCAATCATGAGTAGCTGCACGCCGCCAAAGGGGCGATGGCGGTCCTTGTGGAGACGCAGCACGGCATCGATCTGGTCGAGCAGGTCGGCACGTACCATAGATATCTCATCGATGACGAGCAGGTCGAGCGTGCGGATGATATTCTTCTTCTCCTTGCTGAAGCGATACTTCTCGTCTTTGGTGTTGAACGATCCGCCAGGGATGTAGGGGGCCAAGGGAAATTGGAAGAAGGAGTGTATCGTCACCCCTCCAGCATTGATGGCTGCCACTCCCGTGGGGGCTACCACAACCATACGTTTGGGGACGCGCTCCTTGAGCCGGCGCAGGAAGGTGGTCTTGCCCGTGCCGGCCTTGCCTGTGAGGAATACATTCACTCCTGTGCGCTCCACAAATTGCCACGCAAGGTCCAGTTGTTCGTTTTGTTGCTCTCTGTTCATCGTGCTGAAATCTCAATATGCTCTGGCAAAGTTAAGAAAAACGTACGAATAATACGTTGATGTCTGCGAGGTTTCAATAATTATTCCTATCTTTGCGATGAAAACTAGATAAAATAGAATAGGATTGGATATGAAAAGATTCAGTTTGTTTGTTGTGCTAAGTCTCAGCCTTGTGATGGGGTGGGCGCAAGTAGAAGCACGCTACGATAGAGGACGTGTGCCAGTAATCAATGGCCGCGTGATGTTCCAAGAGACCATAGCTACCACACTCGGTAGGGTTGAGAGCTACAAGCGTATCAGTGAGTGGGCTGATGTGCGTTTCAATAAACCAAACGTCATCGTGTCGAAGTTTACCGCTCAGGATGAGGCCAACCAGACCTTGAGCCTCACGGCCGAGGAGTACATCGTCTTTACCAACAGATTCTTTGTACTCGACCGTACACGTGTCAACTACTGGGTAGAGATCCAGTGTACCGAGGCTGCAATCACACTCAAGATGACCCGTATCAACTATTGGTACGAGGAGGAGCGCGAAGGCGGTCTGAGATTTAGTGCCGAGGACTTCATCACCGACAGTCAGGCTTTCAGCAAGAAGGGCGACAAGTTGCTCAAGGAGCAGGGTAAGTTCCGCAAGGGGACAATAGATTTCTTCGCTCGTCTTGTAGAGGAGATGAATGAGGCGTTAAACAACTAATACAGGACAGAAAGGTATGAAACGTAACCAATTGCGCAATCTGCTCAACAGCCTCTTCCTAATAGGCTTTCTCATAGCACTCATTCTCTATATCGCCATACCCGAAGACCGTACGGTGTTTCTCATCGTGTGCTTCGTCTCGATGGCAATCAAGGTGGCAGAGTACATCGTGCGCTACTTCAGATAATCTCCTCGTACGCTCTCCTTATGCGAAAGATATTCGTCAGCATCTTATCTGCATGGTGCCTTTGCCTCAGTGTCAGTGCTCAGCAGACCTTGCGGCGCCCCGATGGGCAAGGAGGTATGGGGATGGGAGGTACTACGCTCAACCAGTATGGCATGGTCGACGGGGCTGCGGAAGGGCGAGACAGCAGCGTGGTGGATCGTGGCGTGCCGCGCGATGTGAAGATGTTCGACATTGACCCCATGCTGGGAACCATCATCCCTGTGGATACGGATACGGCGGTGTACAACTTCCAGAACCTGCACTTCACCGACGGCATGAACGGAGAGTACAATCACCTCGGCAACATGGGATCGCCACGTCAGTCGCGCATCTTCTTTAACAGAAAGAGCGAAGGACAGTTTCTCTTCGTCGATGCCCTGGACTTCTTCATCGTGACACCAAAGGAGTTTCATTTCACAGACACCAAATCGCCTTGGTCAAACATCAGTTACTACCGAGCAGGAAACAAAGTCAACGGAGAGGAACGCTTCAAGGGACGCTTTGGAGTAAATAGCGGGAAACGCACAGGCGTAGGCTTCAGTGTCGACTATCTCTATGGGCGTGGCCTATATGACCACCAGTCTATAGCTTACTTTGATGGCAGCCTCTACGGCTATCACCATGGCGAGCGCTATGGCATCAATCTCCTCTATAGTTACGACAAGCTGCGCTTGGCCGAGAATGGAGGTGTCGCCGACGATCGCTACATCACCAATCCTGAAGCAATGGCGGAGGGAAAGAAGACCTATCGTCCCGCAGACATGCCTACCAATCTGCAGCGCACCTGGAATGAGAACCTGCTTCACACCGCTCTTCTGACGCAAGATTTTAGCCTAGGATACTATAAGGCTCGCACAGACAGTCTCCCTGATACGGTCATCGTGCATCGTGACTTCATTGCTGTGAGCAAAGTGTTTCATACGATGGAGGCCAGTACCAAGAGTCATCGTTTTATAGACTATGCCAACACGAAGAATTACTATGCGAACGACTATCTGCCCTATGACTCGGTAGATGCAACAGGGTATCTGCATCTGCGCAACACCGTGGGGCTATCTCTTGTAGAGGGCTTCAATCGTTGGGTGCCACTGGGGGCTTCAGCATACGCCACATATGAGTATCGTCAGTTCTCTCTTCCTGATAGTGTCGGTGGGCAGGGTCGCGACCATACACATGTCTATAGGGAGAATAATCTGCTTCTGGGAGGAAATGTGCGACGCACGAGGGGAGAGGCATTCCTCTTTGATGTCACGGCAGAGACTGTGCTCGCTGGTACCGACCTCGGGGCTTTGCGCATAGAAGGTGGTGCCGATCTCAAGTTTCGCTTAGGAAAGGATACGGTAAGGCTCAGAGCTGAAGGGTATATGAAGAACTCCAATCCTTCGTTCTATTACAGAAGGTATCACTCGCAGCATTATTGGTGGGACAATAATCTTAAAAAGGAGTTTCGTACACGTCTTGGCGGCAGCGTTGCGATAGACCGCTGGCGTACCCGACTCTATGCTGGGGTGGAGAACATAAAGAACTATACTTACCTTGCTGGCACTCCTTATATGTATCCCGAGAGCCTATCATCGACCACACCTCTGAGTCTGAGCCAGATATCTGCTCGTCAGTATGCGAAGAACCTGCAAGTCCTTACTGCTACGCTATATCAGGACTTCAAACTCGGAGTCTTGCATTGGGACAATGAGGCCACCGTGCAGTACTCCTCCAATCAAGAGGTGTTGCCACTACCGCTCCTCAATGTGTACAGCAACCTCTACCTGGATTTTTATTATGCCAAAGAACTTCATATACAGATGGGAGGAGATGTACGCTGGTTTAGTCGCTACTATGCTGAAGACTACGCCCCTGCTTTGGGCCAATATTTTGTGCAGGAGGGGCCCGTACGCACCGAGGTGGGCGGATATCCCTTTATTAATGTATATGCCAATTTTCATCTCAAGCAGGTGCGTTTCTATGTGATGTATCATCATGTGACACAAGGTCTCTTAAAGCAGACAAACTCGTTCCTTGTGCCTCATTATCCAATCAATCCGCGCATGTTTAAACTCGGATTCTCATGGAACTTTTGGGATTAAGAAGATGGAGGCAAGAGATGAAGGGTGACAGGTCAGAGTAAGTTTTTTGATTACTAATTGTTTTATTTTCAACTCATATGATACGTTGGGGTGTAATAGGATGTGGCGAAGCCACGGAAAAGAAGAGCGGACCAGCTTTTCAGCAGATTCGTGGGTCTAAGATTGAGGCCGTCATGAGCCGTAGCGCTGAACGGGCACGCTCCTATGCTGAACGTCATGGCATCGATAAGTGGTACACCAATGTGATGGACATTATCGACGATCCCAACGTAAATGCCGTATACATTGCCACGCCGCCCTCTTCGCATGCGACTTATGCCATCATGGCGCTACGTGCAGGCAAACCTGTATATATAGAGAAGCCCATGGCAGCCTCGTATGAAGACTGCATACGTATCAATCGGGCTAGCGAGGAGACTGGGGTTCCCTGTTTTGTCGCCTATTATCGCCGCTATCTCCCATATTTTCAGAAGGTCGAGGAGCTTATTCCTCGTGTAGGCAAGGTGATCAATGTGCACATCCGTCTGGCACAGCCTCCACGTGAATTTGATGGCTCCACGGGTGATGCGATGCCATGGCGAGTGCAAGCTAATATCGCTGGAGGTGGCTATTTCTATGATCTCGCTCCTCATCAGCTCGACCTCCTGCAATATTATTTCGGGTATATCATTGAAGCCAAGGGCTACACGGCCAATCGAGGTGGACTATATGAGGCCGAGGATAGCATTAGCGCGTCATTCCGTTTCGACAATGGTCTTGTGGGTAGTGGCTCTTGGTGCTTTGTCGCTCATGAGAGTGCGCGAGAAGACCGCATCGAGATTATCGGTGATCAAGGACTGTTGTGTTTCTCTGTGTTTACTTACCAGCCCATCGAATTATATGACCATACGGGGCATCACGAGTTCTCGGTCCCTAATCCTGAGCATGTACAGCAGCCGCTTATCGAGAATATCGTAAACCATCTAAACCGAGAGGGTGTGTGTACTTGCAATGGTTTGAGTGCGACGCCTACCAACTGGGTTATGGATCGCATATTGGGCAAGATTTGAGGCCGTCTTACATCTGTGAAATAGATATACGAAAATTGGGGCATCCCTAGTGGAATGCCCCAATTTCGTCTGATTAACTTATAAGTCTTACAAGAGATTCTGAGGGGTAGAGATTACTCTGCAGTTTCGTCAACAACGTCGAATCCAGAGTAGGTCTCAGGGTTTGTAGCATTGTCGTTGAGAGCGTTCTCCATCAACACGCTGTCGTGACCCTGAACATTGCCGCGGGGCAAAGTCCATGCTGCAGCGATGCTGAGTATAGCGATTACGATGGCGAGTGTCCATGTAGCCTTCTCGAGGAAGTCTGTGGTCTTGCGAACACCCATAATCTGGTTTGATGAAGCGAATGATGAGGCCAAGCCACCACCCTTAGAATTTTGAATCAGCACGATGCCACACATCAGCACCGATACGATCACAATGAGTACGATACAAAGTAAATACATGTTCTATTTTAAGTTGTTGTTAATAATCAGTTTTTCCAAAAATCTAATTTGGTCTGCAAAGTAAGCATTTTTTTCGGGGAATTGCAAATATAAACTCCGAATTATTTCAAGGGCACGTGAATATTTGTGCTGTTTGATGTAAATCTTTGCTAAAGTCTCTGTAAAATAGCTCTCATCGAGTAGATTTTCTTCATGTTCGGTAACTGCTGAGTTCTCGTCTCCAAGTCTATCACCCGTAGGGGGGATGGGTGATTCGATAGCCATGGACTGGGCCTCTTCTTGCGGGGCTAGTTCGAGTGCTCGAGCTATAGTATCTATGTCTTGGTCTGTTTGGGATTCCTCGTTCATGACCTTGGGACTTGCAGTTTCTGTAGGCAGGATTCCCTCTTCCTCCTTGTCGGATAAGAAGTGGCTGACATAGTCGGTGACGACGTCGGGGATGAGTTGCCCGGTGTGTGTGTCTTCAGGTAGGGTGTCGAGGAATGCGTCAATGAGGCTCAAGGTGCGGTCTACGCTAGGCTGCTCGGATGTGATGGCCTCCTCTTCGGGCTCGATGCATTGATTCCTTCCTTCGATGAGTCGGCATAGGGCTCGTCGGTCTGCGATGTAGAACACAGAACGGCGCAGTTCGGTGCCGAAGTCGGGGTCGTGCATCAGATACATGTTGTTGAGCATCAGTAAGCGTGCTGTCTGGAAATAGGGGTAACGCGCCACGATGCTTCGCAACTCGTAGAGCGTCTCGCGATTGAGCCGCTCAGGATGGTTGATGAGTGAGCCTAAGATCATATCTCTTACCAGTTTGCCACTGTGGCGTTAAAGATCTGTTCTACAATCTCGTCGATGATTTGTGTCACGAGTTCATCTTGCACGTCGGCCAACTGTTGTGATGCATCAAATTCGCGGCTCGCTGAGAACTGGCGCTCGAAGTCTTCGGACGGGTTCTTGGCATTCTCAAACTTGACTTTGACTGTCATCTTGAGCTGCATCATGGATGAATAACCATCCGATGAAATGGACTTGTTTATTTGGTCGTAAGCACTTATCTCGCCAGAGAGCGTGAGGTCTCCTCCGCTGTTTACCTGCTGCAACTTGGTCTGGCTGGCATATTTGTCGCTCAGCGCATTGTTGAACATGCTCTCCATTGGTCCCCATTGATACAGTGCTCGGTTGGGGAAGTTGTCGATGCTTATCGTTTTGATGATGTCATAATTGATGGATGCTCCATTGAACTTATAGGAAATGGTGCACCCCGCTAGTGCCATGATCAGTGTCATGGTCAGCGTCATCAGTAGATTTGAACCTTTCTTCTCGTTCGTCATAGCTCTTCGAGGTTGTATTCCTTGATCTTGCGGTACAATGTGCGTTCCGAGATTTTCAGCTCTTGTGCAGCGAGTTTGCGCTTGCCTTTGTTGCGCACCAATGCCTTGCGTATGAGTTCCCTGTTCCCATCTTCGATAGAGAGAGGTTCTTCTACATATTCAGCCGTGTCCTGGAATTCGTCATCATCGTGATGGTCGTGCAAGCTGATGTCTATTGTTGCGGGGCCAGGCAATGTGTGTCCCACATAGTCCACCTCTTCTGATGGGGCATAGGCCGTGGTGCTGGTAGTTATTGGCATCTGTCCTTTCATGAGGGCATTTACTTGGCGCTTTAGCTCGGTCATGTCCTGTCTCATGTCGAAGAGCACTTGGTAGAGGATATCTCGTTCGCTTTCGAAGGTCTTGCCCTGCGTAGCCTTGCTTCCATTGCCACTAAGCATGGGGAGGTTGCTTCTCACTTCGGGTAGATATTCACGCAGCACCTCTTCGGTGATTTCTCGTTGTGGTGAGAGCAATGTGATTTGCTCTGTTACATTTTTGAGTTGGCGTATGTTTCCTGGCCAGGGATAGGCAGTCAGCAGACGTTTGGCCCCATCGGTGAGCTGTATGGGAGGCATGGTGTAACGCTCCGATACGTCAGCGGCGAATTTTCGGAATAGCAGTGCAATGTCTCCCGCGCGTTCTCTCAGTGCAGGCACCTTTACGGGGATAGTGTTCAGTCGATAGTAGAGGTCTTCGCGGAAGTCTCCTCGCTCCACTGCCTCTACGAGGTTGACGTTGGTGGCAGCCACGATGCGTACATTGGTCTTCTCCACTCTTGACGACCCCACCTTGATGTATTCGCCTTGTTCGAGTACGCGCAGCAGTCGGGCTTGCGTAGCCAGTGGCAGCTCGCCTATCTCGTCGAGGAAGATGGTCCCGTTGTTGGCTTCAGCAAAGTATCCGTTGCGCTCTTCGATAGCTCCTGTGAAGGCTCCCTTGACATGGCCAAACAATTCAGAGTCGATGGTGCCCTCGGGTATGGCGCCACAGTTTACAGCGATGTATTTATTATGTTTGCGTGCACTATGTTGGTGGATGATCTGGGGAAAATGCTCCTTGCCCACACCGCTTTCGCCGGTCACCAGTACCGAGAGGTCGGTGGGGGCCACCTGCATAGCGATGTCGATGGCTCGGTTCAGGCCGTCGGCATTGCCCACAATACCAAATCTCAGTTTGATTTTCTGTATTTCCTTGCTGTCCAAAGTGTAATCTTTAAGTTTATAGTTCCTTTTGTCCTCTTGAGTTTCCGATAAAATAACGTATAAACTTGTCGACTCGAGAGAAACTCAAGCGAGCGGCAAACGGGGCTCGAACCCGCGACCCTCAGCTTGGGAAGCTGATGCTCTACCGACTGAGCTACTGCCGCATTATCCTTAATAGTGTGTTAACCGAGCGCGAAGTTAGCCATATTTTTGCAATCCAACAAACCTCAGTCATTTTTTTTATAATATTATAATGGTGCATCCATGATGCGTTCTTCTGTTTTATGCAAGCTGTTGACTCAAAAAAAGAGAAATTGGTCTTTTGTGATGGGGGGGGATCTGTTAAAAAAGGGGGTGTTTTGTACAAATGTTAATTTCCCCCTTATCAATTGTCAGATTTCCCACCATCGTCCATATTTTCACCCGTTACCTTTGTCGCAGTTTTTTTAACCCCCTAAAAACGGAAGCATATGAACGACAAATTCAGCAAAGACCTCGTAGCAGTACAAGACGAACTCCTGCGCTACGCGTACAAATTGACCATGGATCGTGATGAGGCCAATGACCTCCTCCAGGAGACAGCGCTTAAGGCACTCGATAATAGGGACAAGTACACTCCCGATACCAATTTCAAGGGATGGATCTATACCATCATGCGCAACATCTTTATTAATAACTATAGGAAGGTTGTGCGTGAGCAGACCTTTGTTGACCATACCGACAACCTCTATCACCTCTCACTCCCACAGGATGCTGGCTTCGAGAGCACTGAGAGTGCCTACGACACCAAGGAGATCCGCCGAGCCGTGAACGCTCTCCCCAAGGAGTATCGCATCCCCTTCGCCATGCATGTGTCGGGATTCAAATATCGCGAGATTGCCGAGAAACTCTCACTCCCGCTCGGCACGGTCAAGAGTCGCATCTTCTTCACTCGCCAACGTCTGCAGATGCAGTTGAAGGACTTTAGGTAAGACGAGCGACAATAAATACTCCGTCGACACTCCTGTTTTAGATTATTTTCACTATCTTCGCACCATAATAAGACATTCTATGGCAAAAGAGAAGATAGCATACGTTTGCACCGAGTGTGGCTACGACTCGCCCAAGTGGGCAGGTCGTTGCCCCTCGTGTGGCATGTGGAACACGATGAAGGAGCAGACCATACGCCCTGCGTCAGCGGCAGATCGGCGGGCGGCGCCAGGCTTCACGTTCGACAAGTCCCGCCCCATACGTCTTGAGGAAATCGCGACAGGCGAGGAACCGCGTATCGACATGCGCGACGAAGAGCTCAATCGGGTGCTCGGTGGCGGACTCGTGCCTGGGTCGCTCATCCTCCTCGGTGGCGAGCCTGGCATTGGTAAGAGCACACTCGTGCTGCAGACCATGCTTCGTCTGCCTCATCAGCGCGTGCTCTATGTGTCGGGCGAGGAGAGCGCCCGCCAACTCAAGCTCCGTGCCGACCGCATCGCTCACGCTGACACCAACTGCCTCATCGTGTGTGAGACCTCACTGGAGAAGATCTACGCTCATGTCAAGGAGACCCAGCCCGACATTATCGTCATCGACTCCATACAGACCATTTCGACCGATACCGCCGAGTCATCGCCCGGCAGCATCGTGCAGATACGCGAGTGTGCCGCCTCGCTACTCAAGTTTACCAAGGAGTCGGGCATACCCACCATCCTCATCGGTCACATCAACAAGGAGGGCAGCATCGCAGGACCCAAGATCCTGGAGCACATCGTCGACTGCGTGCTCCAGTTCGAGGGTGACCAGCACTACATGTACCGCATCCTGCGCGGCATCAAGAATCGCTTTGGCAGCACGGCCGAGCTGGGCATCTACGAGATGCGCGGCGACGGCTTGCGTCAGGTGAGCAATCCCTCGGAACTGCTCCTCACCGATCGCCACGAGGGCATGAGCGGCATCGCCATCGCTTCGGCTATTGAGGGCATACGTCCCTTCCTCATTGAGACACAAGCCCTCGTGAGCACCGCCGCCTATGGCACTCCGCAGCGTTCGGCCACAGGCTTCGACCTTCGCCGCATGAACATGCTCCTTGCTGTGCTGGAGAAGCGCGTAGGCTTCAAGTTGGCACAGAAGGACGTGTTCCTCAACATAGCAGGAGGCCTCCGCGTCAACGACCCCGCCATAGACCTCAGCGTCATCAGTGCCATCCTGTCGAGCAATATGGATACCGAGATAGAGCCCACCGTGTGCATGGCAGGCGAGGTGGGCCTCTCGGGCGAGATTCGTCCCGTGAGCCGCATCGAACAGCGTATTGCCGAGGCCGAGAAGCTGGGATTCAAGCAGATCATCATCCCCAAGCACAACATGCAAGGTCTCGACCCCGCACGCTTCGGCATCGAGATATGCCCCGTGCGCAAAGTCGAAGAGGCATTCCGCATCTTGTTTGGGTAAGGATACAGAGCATTGAAATCAGTTCAACAACGCTATAAACCTGCTTCCCGAAACGAGAAGCAGCCAAATTCTGTACAAAGATTTTGTAGCATATTGGTAGGCAAATCCAGCGGTTTGCTTACGCGGTATCGGAATCGGAGATATAGACTTTCCCATTCTCTTGGCAGATTGTCATCGGGTCCCTATCCTCCGCTTACTTCCTGCATTTTCCTAATCGCCCGTGGCTGCGTTCTTTTTGTTCGACTTGGGGATTGGGCGGGAAGAACGGAAGGATGAGGAATTAGAACAAACTCCACGAAGCCTTCAAAGTACGCCTGCGCCTATTCTTTGAAGACTTCGTGGAGTTCCGAAAAATCACTTTCTTGCTTGTTTCCCTTAGACAGAGTTAAGAATCATATCCAGGATTCTGAGTCATATTGTAGTTCCTATGGAGTTCTCGTTGAGGAATGGGGAGAAGTTGCTGATGCTCTTTTATGCCTAGTTCTTCCACTGCTATGCCATTGCGTTTATAGAAGGCAAAGTTGCCAATGCTGTAGAGGAATAGCTGTTGGCGAGCGTCTATTATCCCTTCAAAAATCCCTTCTACTATTTCGATTCCCTTTGCATCTACAACTTGGCGAAGAACCTTCTCGGCAGCACCAGTATCTCCTGCATGATATAAACACTCTGCGTACGAAAGCAACACTTCGGCATAGTTCATCATCGGTATCAGGGGAGACTGCCTAATTATGATGTTAGTTGAACGAGTGCTACGCGTACCGCCACTTGCATCAAGAGCAAAAATGATTTCATCGCTTGTGCGGGTAGTCAAGAGGTTATCAATGGTTTCTGGATTGCTATAGTTAGTGGCATCCAAAGAGTAGAAGCCTGCATCAATAACATCTTTCAGAAGATTTTGAGCCTCGGCATACTGTCCTCTGTACATATACACGTCAGCCAATAGTATGCGAGCGACATCTTTGGAAACGAAAAAGAGTTTGTTCATATCATCCGTCTTCTTCAGATTCAAAGACTCATTCTTTTTCTCCTCCAGCAAACCGATAGCAACATTTAATTTCTTTGTCAAATCATCCAAGATTGCATCTTGATTGGTTCGTGAAGGATAAGGGTTTTGCTGAGAGTCTTCATAATTGATAACATAGGGCACGTCTCCCCAAGCTACCACCATATTATAATATATCATTGCACTGAACACATCAAGAACCTCACCATACACTCCGAGAGCCTGTCTGTCGGCCTCTCGAATCTGCAAGTTCCTATTGTTGGCTTCATAGAAATACTCCCACATATAAGCTATAGCGCCATCGTTTGGTGAGGCAAGCCCGTCTACACATTGTACTATTTCGTTGTAATGATACCCCTGCTCTATAAAATTGAAGTACGAGATGGCTCCAGCAAGTTCTGAGAACATCGCTGCAACAGCGCCACATCCGTATTCGCCCAGTTGAGGAATCTCTGTAATACTCGTCGCTCCATCCTGCTTAATGCTTATCGCATCGAGCGTATTCCCGAGGAAGTCATACAGGTAAACGTAAGCAGTTTTTGGGCTACGCGAACTGGCGGGATTTACCTTTATGCTAAGGACATTATCGCTAATGTCTGCGGTATACGACAAGTTTGCACTATAATATCCTTTGTATAGTTCAATATATACACTATTCATTTCATCATTGGGCCCCGACTCGATTTGAGACTCCAAGAACACATCTATCGGTGCATCTATCTTAATGGTGTATGTGCCACCCTCACTGGGGACTTCGAGCAACTTCTTATCTACAGTGATAGTTTCTCCTTCCTTCAATGTCTCATTACCGGCAATCCCATCGTCATCCCAGTCGAAGAAAGGGGCAAGAGGCGGCACCTCTACGTCAATGCCCAAGTCATTGTAACGAGAGCGTATGTTGTAACGAATATTGGATAGTTTTTCGGCAAGTTTTTCGCGGTCTTCTTTAATCTGCGCTTTCGTGTCGGTCGAGAACTCTCCATTCTCACCAAACTCGCGGCACAAGCGAGCAAGATATTCGGTCACTGCGGCTTCTGTGCGCTCTACCAACACCAACGAAGAGATGGCAACAAGAGCTGCTGACTCGTCACTACCCTCAATTATCGAATATAGCGAAGCATCTTTCCCTGCGTACTTTTCCAATCCAAAAGCCTTGAACAGCTCCTTTTGCGCTTGATCATTGGCCTCGGCATACGTTTTCCCTTGCGCTATAAGGTGAAGGACTCGCTGATATTTGATATGAGTGAGGATATTGACATTCACCGTTTCGCTCTTCGAAAGGTCTACGATAGCACGGAGATACAGCGTGCCTGAAGACAACGCTCCCGCCACCTCATTGAAAAAATACCCATTAGCAGTCAGCTCTGCATAAGGTGACTCAAACAACTTGGAGCCGAAAGTGAAATTTCCCAAATGGTCCTGTATCGTAGAAGTGTACATCGTGCCCAACGCTTGCATCTTCGCACTCATCGGCTGAATGGTAATCTCCGAACCACTCACGAAGGGTCCTTTTTCTACCTTGCCTACAACATTGTAGGTTTGAGGTTCAAAATCAATGCCATTATTTTCTTCGCACGCAATGAATGGCATACATAGCAACAAGGCAAATAGTCTATAAAATGAATAAAATCTCTTCATCTGAGTTTTTTATATTAAATTGATAAAAGAAAAGGCGTGAAACCATCCGTTACTCGCTCTCCTAGTAGGTTACCGCCAAGTGACCTTTGTACCAACAAGCAAAGAATAGTCCACACCCTATCGGGGTGAACTTCCAGTCTGCTTGTTCTCGGTACAGAATATTGGCGGTATTCACTAGGAAGAGAACAAGAGCCAAAAGCTCCATATCTATATTTATCAAGAACGAACGGAACGCGTTGTTGAATTCTGAATTGTGAATTATTAATTCTATTTAAGTGATATTCTCACTATCACAAACCTTCGCGAAAGCGTCTGTCCGGGTTTACTTCATAGGCAATTCGTTTGTTTGTTAATACTATGTTTGCTTTTCAATAGGACAAAGGTACACAATTTATTGAAACATCCTACCATATCTTCCGAAAAAATGTAAAAGGATGAACTAACGGCAGAAAAGACGATATTTATTCTCTATGAGACCAAAAGTTTTACTAAATTCGCGGAAGATATAACGAAAGGATGCTATGGAAGACAAGAACAAAAAGGTCAACATCAACCACTATGCCGATGGGACGGCCAGCGTGCTACGCAAAAAGGTGGTGTTCACAGAACTGAGATTCTATCAGCGTAGTGAGGTGCTGTATCATCTTACCAAGACCTTCTGCAAGCGTTTCCTTCCTGAGCGAGGCGACCGTACCGTGGACCAGATGGTGCAGGCAGCACGAAGCACCAAGCAGAACATTGCCGAGGGATGCTCCGACGGGCAGACCTCTATGGAGTCGGAACTCAAACTCTTGGGAATAGCACGGGGCAGCAACCTCGAACTGCTCGAAGACTATCATGACTACATCAACTTCCATAATCAAGAGGAGTGGTTTGGCAAGAACCCGCGCTCGAAGCCTCTCCACAACTTCTGCAGAGAGCATAGCCTACTGGCCGACTACAAGCCCCTCTTTGCCAAGATGAATGATGAAGAGTTGGCCAATATGGCTATCTGCCTTTGTCATCAGATAGATAAGGCCATCACGAAATATCTTGAACGTCGCGACCGCGAGTTTGTCACCGAAGGTGGCATACGCGAGCGTATGACGGCTGCCCGACTGGAGCAACGTACCTCGCAGCGCGAGACGATAGCGCTCCAAGCGCGACGTATCGAAGAGCAGGCTCGCATCATCGATTACCTCAAAGCAGAGGTGGAGCGGCTGAGAAGCAGATTGCAGGAGTTGGAGGATGGGGGTCACGGATAGTAAGAGGTTGCTGGATTTTCTGGAATGTCCGGAGATGCCGGAGTCTCCGGTAGAGTGGAAAAGACAGTCAGAGGTTATATATCCTTCGTTATAGGCAACCTCTATGGGGCTATTGATTGTGTCGTTTGTTGATGTCGTAACATTATGTCTATCTTTGCAACAGAATGCGATGGTAGACTGCATCGGCAGAGAAATAAACAGGACCTGCCTTAGCACTTGGCTCGTCCAAGAAACTTTGTGTTTCGCTCGTTTGTTACTATCATTGCGTCACTTTTGTAGTATAAACCTTTAATATGAAATAAAGATATGAGAATAGCGAATATCCGAGGACGTGAGATCCTCGACTCGCGCGGCAACCCTACGGTGGAGGCCGAGGTGATATTGGAGAATGGAATTGTAGGTCGTGCATCGGTGCCCTCGGGAGCCTCTACGGGGGAGAACGAGGCGCTGGAGTTGCGCGATGGCGACAAGCACCGCTATGGCGGTAAGGGGGTGGAGAAGGCGGTGGCCAACATCAATGACCGCATAGCCCCCGTGCTGCGCGGATGCAGCGTGTATGAGCAGCGCAAACTGGATCGCCTGATGCTGGAGCTCGACGGTACGCCCACGAAGCGCCACCTTGGGGCCAATGCCATACTGGGTGTGTCGCTGGCCATAGCGAGGGCTGCGGCCAAGGCGTGCGGCATGCCGCTGTACCGCTACATCGGTGGAGCGAATGCTCACGTGATGCCCGTGCCGATGATGAACCTGCTCAATGGTGGACGTCACTCCGATGCGCCCATCGCCTTCCAGGAGTTTATGATACGCCCCATCGGGGCACATTCGTTGCGCCAAGCCGTACGGATGGGTGCCGAGGTGTTTGCCGCACTGAAGGGTGTGCTCAAGATGCGCGGCTATAGCACGGGGGTAGGCGACGAGGGTGGCTTTGCCCCTGCACTGGGTGGCACGGAGGAGGCACTGGACATCCTTGTCGAGGCTATCAAGCGAGCAGGATATGAGCCGGGAGTAGACATCACGTTGGCGCTCGATTGTGCGGCATCGGAGTATTACAAGGAGGGCGTGTATGACTACACCCTGTTTGAGGGGCCTGCAGGACATAAGCGCACCTCCGAGGAGCAGGTCGACTACCTGGAGCGCCTCGTGGAGTTCTATCCCATCGACTCCATCGAAGATGGTATGGCCGAGAACGACTGGGATGGTTGGGCGATGCTCACCGAGCGCATCGGCGACCGATGCCAGCTGGTGGGCGATGACCTCTTCGTGACCAATGTGAAGTACCTGCAGAAGGGTATCGAGCGCCACTGCGCCAATAGCGTATTGGTCAAGGTGAACCAGATAGGTACGCTCACCGAGACACTTGACACCATCGAACTGGCCCGCCGTAATGGTTACACCACCATCATCAGCCACCGCTCGGGCGAGACCGAGGACACCACGATTGCCGATATTGCCGTGGCGATGAATGCCGGGCAGATAAAGACGGGCTCGATGAGCCGTAGC
>JAFZFN010000042.1 GCA_017555875.1 Bacteroidaceae bacterium | reverse complement strand
TGCACGTTCTGCTCGAAGGCTATCATGCGCTGATCCATCTGCGTGTTCACCAGTTCGAGGTTCGAGCGTGCCACGCGCACCTGTCCGCGTCCCTTGCCCCAGTCGAGGATGGGGAGGCTCAGGCTCACGCTCACGTACTGCTCGTCGAGCAGGTCGTTGTAGCTATGGCGCAGGTCGTCGCCCGTCTGCGCCAAGCCCAGCTGCATGTAGATATTGGCTTTCAGTCCCGCGTTGGCCTTGGCATGGGCCAGGTTGCTCTCGCCCTGCAGGCGCTGACGCTCCATATATTCTATGTCGGGGTTGTTCTCGATGGCCAGTGCCATGGCCTCGGCGATGGGCACCATGAACTGGGGCACGCTGTCGTCGGTCACCACCTGCAGATTCACCGCCTCCTGTATGTTGAGGTAGCTGCGCAGGTTGTCGGCAGCGTTGTCCACCGATATCTGTGCGCTCAAGACGTTGGCCTCCTCATTGAGCTTGCTCACCTCGAGCTGCAGCAGCTCGTTCTCGGTGATGGTGCCTATGTGGTAGCGCCCTAAGGCAAAGCGGTAGAGCGTGTCGGCAGCTGCCTGATTGGTCTGCGCTATCTCCAGGTTGGTCTGCGCCGAGGCGAGGTTGAAGAAGTAGTTGGCCGCCTGTGCCGCTACCAGCTCCATGGTCTCGGCATACTGCTTGCGTGCCTCGCGGAAGCGTACCGGCTCGATGCGGCGGTCCCACTTCAGCGCGTTGTAGCCGAAGAGGCTCTGCTGGTAGGTAAGGTAGAGTGGTTGCACATTGTAAGTCGTCGTCTTCGTGCCCAAGAGGTCGAGGCGGCGTGCTGTGCTGCTCACTTGGATGGTACCGCCCGTGAACCACACGTTCTGCGTCACAGCCAGCGAGAGGTCTGTCTTCACATTGTTTTGTCTCACGTACGACACCGAACCGTCGGCCGAGGTCACATAGTCCGTCGTGCGATTCAGGTAGGGGTTACTGCCCAGCGACAACTCCGGCAGGTTGTTGGCGCGGTAGTTGCGGTAGGTCCAGTAGGCCGCCTTGTAGGTGTTGCGTGCCGCCACGGCATCGGGCGACTCCGTCTGCGCCATCTCCACCACCTCGGCCAGCGTGAGCGTGCGGTTCTCCGCCTGAGCCATCAGCCCGAAGGGCAGCATCGCCAATGCAGCCGTCAGGATTCGTTTACTTAGCTTGTTCATATCTTATGCGTGTAAATTTTCTGTGAGCAAAGTTACCGCCCCATGCAAGCACCATCACAAAAAAAATGCAACAAAATGCTTTTTTCGATGAAAAGTGTCCAATTTTTTGACACTTTTGGGCTTTAGACCCTGCAGAAGAAGCAAGGATTGTACACCACACACAACATGGAGGCCACCCTCTCGGGCAGCCTCCATCACATTTGAAAAGTATCTATTTATGTTGATGATGTTATCTCTTGTTCTGAATTGTCAATTGTCTTTACTCCTTATACAGCGCCCCCACCGGATCCTCCTTCGCTGCACGGTAGGCACGGGCTACGACGATAGCCGAGGTCACGACCAGCACGATGGCGAGAGCGATGAGGAACACCCACCAGTGGAGCGGGATGTGATAGGCAAAGCCTTCGAGCCAGCGCGACATGATCAAGTAGCTCACGGGAGCGGCAAAGAGGAAGGCCACGAACACCATCTTCACATATTGGCCTACGAACATACCGAGCACCTGGCTTATCTGCGCTCCGTGGACGCGGCGCACGGCAATCTCGCGACGGCGATACTGCGTCTCGAAGAAGACGAGGCCGAAGACTCCCATCAGCGAGATGCAGATGGAGATGAGAGCAAAGATGGTAATCAGGCGATTCAGCTCGCGCTCCTTCTCGTATTGGCGTCCCAGCTCTTCGTCGAAGAACTCGATGGTAATCTTGTCCGCATTATCACCCATCTTAGTGACACAATCCTTGATATGCTTCTCCACGGCTTCAATATCGGCGTTTGCTGCAGTACGCACATAGCAATGCTTGATATACCCTGTATGCTCTCTTACGCAGAAGGCAAAGGCCGAACTTTCATATTGCAGGGAACGGAACTTGAAGTCCTTGCAGAAACCGATGGCAGTGGCTCCGTCCAAGTCTTCATTGACCTTCAGGCCAAATTCTTTCTGTGCCTTCTCGTTGAAGATATAGAGCTGCTTGTCGTCTTGTTGCTCGTCTTCGGGCATATAGTCGCGTCCCTCAATCAGTTCGATTCCCATAACACGAAGGAAGTTGTGTGTCACGGAATAGGCTTGGAAGAAGATGTTTTCACCCTTCTCCGTCACTCTGTTATGCGTTGAGCGGGTGTCTGCGATAAAGTTTTCCGAGCCAAAGGCTGCATCTACAATCATCGGATTGGTCTTCAGCTCATTGGTGAACTGCTGTCGCGCATTGAAGTCCCACCGCGATTTGCTGGCACTGCCGAGATTGACCCCAAGCACGTTCTCTTTGTCGAAGCCCATATCATAACGCATCATATAGGTGTGCTGCAAGCGGATAAACAACGTGCAGGTGATGAGGGCGATAGAGATGGCAAACTGTATGCCCAAGAGCACGTAACGCATACGACGCCCCGAAGCTGTGTTGCCAAACGTGCCTTTCAGCGCAAAGGCAGGTGGCACGGAGGTGATATAGTAGGCAGGATAGATGCTGCTGACCACGGCAAGCAAGAGACCTGCAGCAACGATGCCCAGAGCTATCATCGGATTGTCGCCCAGCAGAGCCGATGTAGAGAGCAGCCCCGTCAGCTCTGGCGCTACCATGAAGACGATGTAGGCAGCCAATAGAAGGCCGAGCGATACCAGTCCTACTGCCTCGAGCACGAAGCCTATGCGCAGTCGCCATGTGGAGCAACCGAAAATCTTCTCCGTATTCACACGACGTATGCGACGAGGCACCATGGCCATAAAGAAGTTGATGAAGTTGATGAATGCAATGGCAAGTATCAGTATGGCTATACTCAGCAATGTATAGGTGGTAGATCTGTTACCAATGTCGTGTCCGATGATTCCCTCCACATCATTGGCAAAGTAGATGTCATAGACCGACGTCAGTCGCAAATACTCTTTCCCCAATTCCAGCCATTGCTCTTGGCTGGCGCCTTCTGAGGCCTTTCGCAAATCCTCGTATGCTTCGCCATACTTCGGCGCTATCAGGCGAAGACCATTGGCAAGCACCATATCATTCTGCCCGGCATCGTGCACCTTATAATAGTAGGAGTAACAAAACTCATCCTTGCCTGGCATTATCTCCTTGTCGGTCAACTGCAATATCACGGTGCGTGCAAATTCGCAGTTGTCGGGAAAGTCCGGATAGATACCCCGTATCGTCTGCACATTCATATTGGGTGCTTTCTCGTTTCCCGTCATCACGGCATCGCCTACCTTGAGGTTGTGCGTCTGAGCAAACGTCTCACTTATCACGATGGAGTTGGGATGCACCAATTCCTCGTAACTGCCATCGATGAGCGGTATGTTGAACAATTGAGGCAGATTGTATGAGCAGATGCGAGCCTCGGCGTGGAAATACTCCTTATAATCCTCTTGGGGAAGGATAAGGAAAAGGTTCGTCTGAGGATAAGGGAATGCCCAGGCATACTCCTCCACATTGGCATTGTTGTCGCCCACG
>JAFZFN010000041.1 GCA_017555875.1 Bacteroidaceae bacterium | reverse complement strand
TATATCTTAACTCATCTATATACGGTCTTTCAGGACCGCATTACAACCACAGAAGCCCGTTGCGTATTAAACAATCTACCAACGGTTTGCATTATTTCCCAATTTCCTGCCTTTTTCTCGCGAGTTCTTCGTATCTTTGCACCGACTCATCAGTCCACGCAGTGGGCGGGTGGGGCAAGACTTATTGGAAAGGACGTTTACGAACGTTATCTTGAGGTCTTCAAATCTCGCAAATTTGACTAATCACCTCTAGAGATACGGCAACGGAAGCGTCCACTTCGGGCGTTTATTACACCCTTCCTATGGCCGCAAGATTTTCCTCTGTCATTCTGAACGGAGTGAAGAATCTCCAAGCCTGTAAGTGATGGTCGTATATAAACTGCACGGCGTGGGCTGATGCGTTGCTTATCCTGAGGTGGAGGCAATGCGAGAGCCTGAAGACTGGGATGAGCAGGAGTACAGAATCCCACGTCTTTTCTTTTTGTAAAGCTCAATACACCAATTGCCGAATCCGGGGACTCTACAGGCGCAAAAGATACCATTTGCGTATGAGAAAGACAAAACTACTCCTATTCATTGCGCTGCTCCTCGGCACCGTGGGCGCAGCAAAAGCTGATGTCGCTACCACCGATAAGGTAGAGATTAGTTCCCTGACGGTAGAGCCCGGAAGCAGCGACGTGTATTCCTTCACTGTAAGCCTCGAAGGTTCTGACAAACTTTACACAGCCTATCAGGTCGACCTTCAGTTCCCCGAAGGCTTGGAGCCGGCATACAACAACAAAGGGCAGCTTCGCGTGTCCATGGTAAAGTCTAGCCTCTACCCCTACAGTGTAGAAGAGGAGGAAGATGAGGAGGGCGAGATCGTAGAGGTCAAATCCTATACCCACACACTCAATTGTGCCTTCAACGAAGGCAGCACCTTGCGTGTGGTTGTCATGAGCACCGCCAATGAGGTGTTCACCAAGACTTCGGGCAGCCTCTTCAAGGTATACGTCCAAACCACTCCCTACCTCAAGCCCGGCGATGTAGAGATTAAGGTGAAGAACGTCAAGTTCGTTACCCCCGACGAAACCAAGTACCTCCCCGAGGACTATGTGAGCACCGCTGTGCAGGCCACTACCACCAGCACCCTCACCCTCAAGGTGTCGGCAGCGAACAAGTTCGGCACTTGCATCCTCCCCTTCGACTATGCCTTGCCTGCCGATGGTTCCCTCGAGGCCTACACCTGCGAGGCTTACACCGACGATGCCCTCGTGCTCACCAAGGTCACCGAGATGGCTGCCTACACTCCCTATATCCTCTATAGCGACAATGGCTTCTCGGCTACCATCTCTGGCACTGTCGATGCCGCGAAGTATCCCGCTGGAGGCACAGTGAAGAGCGGCCACCTCGTGGGCACCCTCGTGCCCTGCGAGCTCACCGAAGGCAGCTACGTGATGCAAAACCAGGGCGACGGCCCCATGTTCTACCGCGTAGGCGATGTGCCCTTCGCCCTCTCAGCTGGCAAGTGCTACGTAGAGCTCCCCGAGGGCACCAACGTCACCTCGCTCCGCATCGGAGGCAGCACCACAGGCATAGAGTCAATTCATAATTCAGAATTCATAATTCAGAATTGTGTATACAATTTGCTTGGTCAGCCTGTAAGTAATATGCAACCTGGCCACGTATACATCGTGAATGGTCGTAAGGTAATAAACTAACTAAAAAGCACTGTCCGAACTCCCCCCTCTGTTTATAGAGGGGGTGGCGCGAAGCGACGGGGGCGTTCCAAGCGAAGCGCGGAGTTAGGACGAGCGAAAAGGAACGAAGTGGATTGAAGCGGAGGGGGTATTAACAAACCTTTAATCTACCTCAACCCATAACGTTCTACAAAAGCAAAACAAACCCATTAAACTCATCAATATGAAACACCTAAAATCAACCCTGCTCACATTAGCAGCGCTCTTGTGCAGCACCGTAGCCAGTGCCTACAGTTTCGAGAAAGACGGCATCTTCTACAACATCAAGAGTAGTTCTGCCCTTACGGTAGAGGTGACGTACGAAAAGTATGTAAATGGAACGTACATATCACCTTACACCGGCGATGTAGTCATTCTCGCTACCGTCACCTACAACGACAAGATATATACGGTGACTTCGATAGGCATCAATGCCTTCAGAGATTGCAGCAGCCTCACCGCCATCACCCTCCCCGAGGGCGTGACGAGCATTGGAGGCCAAGCTTTCTATGGTTGCAGCAGCCTTACCTCCATCATCCTCCCTAAGAGTGTTACTTCGATTGGCAGCTCTGCCTTCTATGGTTGCAGCAGCAGCCTTGCTGATATACATATAGGTAGTATAGAGTCGTGGTTAAAAATAAATTATTCCGATTATTCTTCGCATCCCAACTATTATGGTAAAGATGTCAAGTTGTATCTTGATGGAGAATTACTCACTGAGGTCGAGATTCCTGCTACTGTTACTTCGATTCCTTCTTATGCCTTCTATAATTGCAGCGGCCTGACTTCCATCATCCTCCCTGAGGGCGTTACTTCGATTGGCAGCGAGGCCTTCTATGGTTGTAGCAGCTTGGCTTCTATCACCATCCCCGAGGGTGTAACCTCGATTGGTAGCTCTGCCTTCTCTGGTTGTAGCAGCTTGACCTCCATCACCATCCCCGAGAGTGTTACTTCAATTGGTAATCAAGCATTTAAAGGATGTGCTGGTTTAAAAGAATTAATAATAGAAGATAGCCATAATACATTAACTTTAGGCGATAATGGCTACGGCATTATCACTTCAGGTGGCATTTCTACAACTAGAGGCCTTTTCTCTGCGCTCCCGTTAGAAACTGTTTATATTGGACGTAATCTCGCTCATACAAAAGGTTCAGTATTCGTTCTCCATTTTAACGAGTGTAAGGAGTTGAAATCTGCAGAATTTGGAGATAATGTTACGGAAATCTCTGGCGGTACATTCTATGGTTGCAGTAGCCTAGCTTCTATAAATATTCCTGATGGTGTGACTTCGATTGGGACTTATGCTTTCTATGGTTGCAGTAGTCTTACATCTATTAATGTTCCCGAGAATGTTGTTTCGATTGGTGTCGGAGCTTTTTACAATGCAGGTAAGGAAATCTTTTTAAATTCAAAGAGTCCCATAACTTTGTCTTCTTCTAGTTTAGTGTCGTCAGACGCTGTAATTATTGTACCTCAAGTTGCATATAATGATTACGTGTCTGCTCCTTATTGGTCTGACTTTGCTAAGCAAATTACTTACGACGAAGCTCGCATAAAGAATGTTGTGCTCACCGCAGAAGAAGAAATGTCTGCTCTACACAAGACCCTCGGCGATGAGTATTTGGGGCTTGTGACCAATCTCACCATTAGCGGTTCCATTAATAGCTATGACTTTATGATTATGCGTGTAAAGATGCCATTGCTTCGTCATCTTGATTTGAGCGAAGCGAGCATTGTTTATAATGAGTATGAGCACTATTCTGGCTATCATACCGAAGATAATGTGTTTCCTCCATATGGTCTGTATGGCTGTAAATTGTTAACACTTATTTTTCCTAAAAATATTACCTATATTGGGTATTGTTCAATTTATAATAATACCTCACTTTCTGAGGTAATTGTTCCTAATGGTGTAAAATTAATCGCTAATAACGCCTTTATGTATTGTAGAGGACTCACTTCTGTTACTCTTCCTGAAAGTTTGACTACGATTGGAGAAATGGCATTCTATTATTGTGGCAAACTTGCTTCTATAACATTTTCAGAAGGCTTGAAATCAATAGGCGCTAACGCTTTTACGGAGTGTAGCAGTCTAAAACAATTAATATTACCCCCAACAGTAGAACTTATAGGCGGGAGTGCTTTTTCGGGGTGTAGTAGCCTTACTGAAATCCGCATTCCTAGTTCTGTTCGCTCGGTAAGTGATGAAGCTTTTTATGGTTGTTCAAAACTAAAGGATGTGTATGTTTACACCATAGAGCCAGTTAGTATAGGAGAAAATTCATTCCCAAAGAACGGCAATAACTATATCGCGACATTACATGCTCCGAAGGTAAGTTATTGGAATTATTTCTATAAAACCCCGTGGAACCGATTCTTAGATTTCGCCGAGTTTGACGAACCCTACGAAAACTTCTACCTCGTGGGCGACAAGGTGTTGGATGACAATACCGGAGCCATCGAGGGAGAGGGCGACGATGCTCCCGATGCCGAGATGGGAAGCAACTCGGGCATCATCGTAGAGGACAATGTGGAGCAAGACCTGGGCAATGTGGACATCGAGCACAACGGAAGCGATGGTGGCTCCATCATCGTCGGTGGCGAGGGCTGCGTCAATGCCGACGAGCTGCACTTCCACATCAATGTGCAGGGTGGCCGCTGGTACTTCTTCTGCTTCCCCTTCGATGTGAAGCGTGAGGATATCGTGCTCCAGAATGGTGCAGAGTGGGTGTTCCGCTACTACGACGGCGAGGAGCGTGCCAACAACGGTAAGGGTGGCTGGAAGAACGTGACTTCTGACGGCAACGGCAACCACCTGAAGGCCGCTACGGGATACATCTTCCAGTGCTCAAAGAACGATGTGCTCATCCTCACTGCCAAGAACCAGAAGATCAAGCAGGAGAAGAAGTACAACGCGTTGGTGGAACACGTGACTGCGAATATGCACGACGCCAGCTGGAACTTTGTGGGTAACCCCTACCTGAGCTACTATGAAGTGACTAGCGAAGACTACTCAGCCCCCATCACCATATGGGACGGCAGCAAGTACATCGCTATCCGCCCCGGTGACGACGACTACCAATTGGCTCCGTTCGAGGCCTTCTTCGTGCAGAAGCCTAATGGCACAGATAACATCGAGTACAACCCTGGTCAGCAGATGACCTATCACCAGGCACAGGAGGCTGCTCTTTGGGCTCGTGCCCGCCGTCGCGCTATGCCTATAGACCCCGACCGCTTGCTCGTGAACATCACCCTGAGCAATGGCGCCGATAGCGACCAGACTCGCGTAGTCTTCAACAACGAGGCTGCCATGGGCTATGAGACCGCTTGCGACGCAGCCAAGTTTGAGTCTGCAGGTGTGGCACAGCTCTACACCATCGACAGCCGTGCCGTGAAGTATGCCATCAATGAGCGCCCAGTAGCAGAGGGTATCGTAACCGTAGGATACACTGCACCCGCCGCAGGCAACTACACCTTGGCTGTTCCGCGCATGGATGCTCCTATATATATAAAGGACAACCTCACGGGCACCATCCACGACTTCGCTGAAGGCAGCTACGAGTTTGCCTCTGAGGCCGGCACCTTCGACGACCGCTTCACAGTAATCATGAAAGCTGGCGAGACAGGTATCGACAATGCAGAAATCGGAAATCAGAATTCAGAAATCTACAACGTCAAAGGCCAGCGCGTGAACGAGGCTACCGAGCAGGGTATCTATATCAAGGAGAACCGTAAAGTTGTGATTAAGTGAGCGCAGAGGACTGCTTGCAGACCTAAGCCGAACGTGAACAACTAAAACGAAGTTAAGGTGGTGAAAATGTAAATACCCCATATATCAATGAAATATCTGAAATACCTAGCAACCCTGCTGCTTGCACTGGCAGGCCAGTTGCAACTGGCAGCACAGGACTACGACCCGACGAACCCGGCCGAGCCGTACCAGTACAACAAGCTCACGGTGACGGGAAGGCCCACTGAGGCCGTATCGTCGCTCTCGGGTGCTGGCTACTACAAGGAGGGCACGGTGGTGACGCTGAGAAGCTATGCCAGAAGCTCTACTTACACCTTCTCGCATTGGGAGAAGAATGGCGAGTGGTATAGCGATGTGGCACAACCCACCTACACGATGGAGAACGATGCGGTGACCTTCACGGCAGTGTATGAGTTCACGCCCTCGTCGCCCGACGAGCCGCAGCTCAATGACAACCGCCTCTACCTGGTGGCCGAACCGCTCACGGCCTGCACCTTCAACAAGACGAGCGGACAGAGCTACAAGTATGACCAGACAGTAAGCAACCTGAGTGCAACGCCTGCCACGGGCTACACCTTTCTCGGATGGTACGACGGCAGCACGCTGATGAGCAAGAACCTGACCTTCTCGTTCAGCATGCCCGACCGTGACGTGACGCTGGTGGCCCGCTTCGAGTACAACCCCACGAACCCCGCCGAGCCTGAGGGCGACGGCTCGCAGACCAATGTGCAGACCACCCCGACGGGCGATGCCGATGGCGATGGCGTGGTGGACGTGGCCGATGCGGTGCGTGTCATCAACCTCTGCCTCACGGGAGAGTATGCGGCCAAGGCCGATGTGGATGGAGATGGCGTGGTCGACGTGGCCGATGCAGTGCGCGTGATCAATGTCTGTCTGAGAGGGAAGTAACACAAGTAAGTAACCTATAATAAAAGTACATATCCTATGAACAAGAAATCGTATGTGACCCCGCTCGCCGAGATCATCGAGATGGAGAGCGCTACACTGATGGCCGGCTCAGATGCCCGCACCATAGGCTACACCGACCAGGAGGCCAGCAACGAGCACGAAGCGCTCGCTGGCGAGCGCCGCGGTGGCTGGGGCAGCTTGTGGGAGTAATCTGTCCCTTTCCCCCAAGCAAGCAGTGGCACGGCAGACCATCGTCTGCCGTGCCTTTTTTATCTCCCTCGGGCGAAATGTTGGGGCAAAACTTTGTAGTTCGTGGGTTTATGCTTATCTTTGCCCACCTATGGACGAAACGACGTGTGAGATGACACAGGAACTGGTGTCGGTGATCATGCCCACCTTCAACGAGGCGCACTACTTGGCCGAGAGCATCGAGTGTGTGCTGGGGCAGACGTATGCCCACCTGGAGCTGCTCATCACGGACGATGGGTCCACGAATCGTGAGGTGAGCGAGATGCTACGGCGCTATGCCGAGCGCGATGCCCGTGTGCGCATCTTCTTCCTCGACGAGAACCGCGGGGCGGGGTATGCCCGCAACAACTCCATAGCCGAGGCAAGGGGACGCTACATCGCCTTCTGCGACAGCGACGACCGCTGGATACCCGACAAGCTGGAGCGCCAGGTGGCCTTCATGAAGGAGCGCGGGGCGTGCCTGTCCTACACGTCGTACTTCCTGTGCGATGCCGATGGGGAGGTGCGTGGCGTGGTGAGGGCACCGAAGAGGATGACTTTCGCCCGACTCAAGCGCGACAATAAGATTGGTTGCCTCACGGCAATGTATGACGTGAAGGTGTGTGGCAAGATGTATATGCCCACCATACGCAAGCGACAGGACTGGGGCCTCTTCCTGCTCATACTCAAGGAGCATGGCGTGGCCTATGGCATGAGCGAACCGCTGGCCTACTACAGGAAGCGACGGGGCTCGATGTCGGCAAAGAAGTATACGCTGGTGAAGCACAACGCGCTGATGTACATGAAGGTGCTGGGCTACTCGCCGCTGAAGGCGAGGCTCTATGTGTGGCTGGTGTTTATGCCGACCTACCTCGTGAAGAAGGTCTGCATCGGGTTGAGAAACCTGCTAGGGAGGCCTCACCCTAACCCTCTCCAAGGAGAGGGAACTTAAAGTCCGCGAAAAGAAGCACTTAGTATTTCCTCAAGGTGAGCCGTGCGCTGTCGGAACAGAGCACGAGGCGCTGTGATGTGAGCTCCTCGACATGGAAGGAGACGGGGGTGTCGTATATGCCGAAGCGCTTGAGGCGTGTGGTGTCGTAGGGGAGGTGCTCGCGCTTGTAGTAGAGGTGAAACTCATGCATCGTGAGGCTGTCGTCGGTGAGGGTGAAGAGGCTGATGTACTGCTCCTCCTTGAGGTGACCAGCGAGCTCGTTGGGGTTGATGTAGTCGCCCACGAGCACCGAGTGGCGCTGGAAGGAGTAGAAGAGGTCGCCTGCCGTCTGGATGACCGTGTCGGGGGTGTGACGCTCGATGCTTTGCAGCTGCCACATCCCGTCGAGGGGGCCATTGATGAGGTAGCTGTCGCACGAGGTGATCGCGAGCAGGAGCAGGAGGAGGGCTATGGTGTGGGGGAGGCGTTTCATATGGGTCTCTATTTTTTTTTATTATTGCTTGATGAGGTGTCCTTGGTGGCGCAGGGTGAGCATGGCTCCCGTGTTGTTGCCGATGAGGGGGCTGCGGTCGAGGGCGATGGCACCCGTGAGCTGCCATCCGCTCCATGTGGTGGGGGCATAGCTGAGCTCGGCCATCAGGCTGAGCTGGGTCTGTGGCTCGGGGAGGGGGTCGTCGTAGGTACCCCAGTGGCGGGTCCACGAGCAGAGGAGACGGTAGTCGGTCTGCGGGGTGGGGGAGCCGCCCAGGCCGATGTGGTGGGAGCGGAGGCGGGTGTGTGACATGCGCTGTGTGGGGCGCTCGGCATAGAGGGGCGAGAGGTGGTGGGGGTTGCAGACGGCCATGCCCCAGTGTTGCCACGACTGGTAGATGCTGTTGTTGTAGAAGCTGTCTTTGCCCACCATGGGGTCTTCGCCATACTTGAGGATGGGGCCGCTCTGCATGCGTGAGGTGATGAACTCATAGACCACGGTGCGCAGGAGGGGACTGTGGGGGAGGGTGAGCTCGAAGGCGTAGAGTCCGTCGTGCCAGGGGAAGTAGGCGATGGTGTGGGAGGGCTTGTGGTAGCCCAGCAGGCCGGAGTGGTCTTCGTAGAAGTGCTCGTAGTAGAGGCGCAGGTGCCAGCTGGAGGCCCGATAGGTGGCGGCAAGGTGCCAGCTGCCGAAGACGTTGCCATTGATGTTCTGCTGGTCGGAGGCGGGCGCATCGCTGCCGCCCTCCATGGGGATGAGGGCCTTGAGGTACTCCCTATAGGTGTGGGGGATGCGGTGGCGCACGGAGTCGGCCATGCCGGGGCGCTTGATCATGAAGGTGCCGCCAAACTGCGAGTACATCTCGAGCCCTATCTCTGCCGAGAGGGGGTGCTTGCTCTCGTTGCCTATCTTGAGGAAGGCGGTCTTCTCATGGAAGAGGATGTCGAGGGTGTAGTGGGTGTTGCGGGGCGCATCGGTCATGTGGGACAGGAGGAAGGGCTTGTCGGTGTAGCGCCCATAGCTGAGGTGTCCCTTGACCTGTACCCACCCGTCGAAGAGCCAAGGCACGATGGCGTAGTCGTTGATGCCGAAGCGCACCTGGGGGATGGGGCGTGCGTTGGGGGCGAAGGTGAGGCCGCCTCCGCTCAGGGTGCGGTGCTTGCCCTCGGACCATCGCTCCTTGCTGCCGAGGCTCAGCTCCCAGCAGCCGTACTTGAGGTCGGCATAGAGCTGATGGATGTAGCGCGGGGCGAGGTGGTGGTAGGCTGCGGTGAGCTCGGCTCCGTAGGCCCAGGTGAAGCGTCGGCTGGTGTCGAAGTCGCGGAAGAGGCCGACGCTGAGCTGTCCGTTGCCCTGAGTGAGAGAGGAGCGCCCGTGGCGATTGCTCACTAGCCAGAAGGGGGTGTGCTGGCCTGTGGAGGCCACGATGTCGGTGTGGAGGGTGTAGCGCAGCTTGGCCCACTCGCTTGCCGATGAGGTGTCCTGAGCATGGAGGCTACTGAGGGCAAGCCACGTGAGGAGGAGGGTGGGGAGTAGTCGTTTCATCTTGCTTGGGTGTGCTTATGCGATGCGAAGATACGAAACTTTTTCCATAGTGTGGCGTTTTGGATTGTTAAAATAGATGAGGGGGCGTCACCACGTGGTGACACCCCCTCATCGGTCTATGCTCTGTAGGGCTCTCTGCGAGGGGAGACCTTATGAGTTCATGCTCAGGAGAAACTCCTCGTTGCTCTTCGTGCCCTCGAGGCGGCTCTTGGTGAAGTCCATGGCTTCGATGGGGTTCATGTCGGAGAGGAACTTGCGCAGGATCCACATGCGGTCGAGCGTCTGCTTGTCGTGGAGCAGGTCGTCGCGACGGGTGCTCGATGCTACGATGTTGACTGCGGGGAAGATGCGCTTGTTGGAGAGGTTGCGGTCGAGCTGGAGCTCCATGTTACCCGTTCCCTTGAACTCCTCGAAGATCACCTCGTCCATCTTGGAGCCTGTCTCGGTGAGCGCTGTGGCGATGATGGTGAGTGAGCCGCCGTTCTCGATGTTGCGGGCAGCACCGAAGAAGCGCTTGGGCTTGTGGAGGGCATTGGCGTCGACACCTCCCGAGAGGATCTTGCCTGAGGCGGGTGAGACGGTATTGTAGGCGCGTGCCAAACGGGTGATGGAGTCGAGGAAGATGACTACGTCGTGGCCACACTCGACCATGCGCTTGGCCTTCTCGAGCACGATGCCTGCAATCTTGACGTGGCGCTCGGCAGGCTCGTCAAAGGTGGAGGCGATGACCTCGGCATTGACGCTGCGGGCCATGTCGGTCACCTCCTCGGGGCGCTCGTCGATGAGCAGCATGATCATGTACACCTCGGGGTGATTGGCGGCAATGGCATTGGCGATGTCCTTGAGGAGGATGGTCTTACCAGTCTTGGGTTGAGCCACGATGAGGCCACGCTGACCCTTGCCGATGGGGGAGAAGAGGTCGACTACGCGGGCCGAGAGGTTGTCACCCGAGCCCTTGCAGAGGGTGAACTTCTCGTCGGGGAAGAGCGGGGTGAGGTGCTCGAAGGGGATGCGGTCGCGCACGATGTTGGGGTCGAGACCATTGATGCGCGTGATCTTCATCAAGGGGAAGTACTTCTCTCCCTCACGGGCGGGGCGGATGGTGCCCTCGACCACGTCGCCTGTCTTGAGGCCATGGAAGCGTATCTGATTCTGTGACACGTAGATGTCGTCGGGTGAGGCGAGGTAGTTGTAGTCGGCAGAGCGGAGGAAGCCGTAGTTGTCGGGCATGATCTCGAGCACACCGCTGACCTCGATGAGGTTGTCAAAGTTGTAGCGCTCCTGTTCGGGTTGGCGACGCTCCTGCTGCTGGGGTTGTTGCTTGTGGTCTTCGGCCTGAGGCTCGCTGCCTGCTTCGCTCTCGACAGTAGGCTCAGTGGCTGCGTCGGCGCTTGGCTGCTGGGTGTGCTCCTGCTTGTTCTTGCGCTTCTTGCCCTGTCCCTGCTGGGGCTGCTGCTTGTCGAGCTTGGTCTGCTCAAACTTGTCGACGAGTTCGCTTGGCAATGTGGCACCCTCGCTGGGGAGTTGCTCGACAGCTACAAAGTCATCTGCTGGCAGCTCGGTGCCAGGAGTCTGCTGTCCGTTCGCTTCGTCGGTGTGCTCGGCAGTGCCTGTGGGCTGGCCCTGCTCCTGCTGGGCAGCCGCATTGCCGGTTCCCTGCTGTCCTTTCGGCTTGCGTCCGCGCTTCTTGGGCGCGTTGGCAGCATCTTCTGTCTGCTGACCGTCGGCATCCTTGGCATTGCTGCGCTCAGCAGTCTGTGCGGGCTGGCTCTGCTTCTGCTCGGTGGCTACCTTGTCGGTCTCCTGTTGGCCTTTCGGCTTGCGTCCACGCTTCTTGGGAGCATTGTCTGCTGTCTGTGGCTCATTCGCAACAGCGTCTGTTGCCTGTTGCTCCTGTGCTATGGGGGTGGCTACTATCTTGGGAGTGTCGTTGATCTTCTCTGCTTTGTCCTTGTCGGCCGAGTACACCTTGTTGGCTACCTCTTTCTTGTTGATGCGGGTGCGTTGGCGGCGATCATTCTTGTCCTCGTCGGCTGCAACTCTCTTTTGTGCTCCGACGATGGCTTGCTCGTCAAGGATGCGGTAGATGAGGTCTTGGCGCTCGAGGGACTTGATGCCCTTGATACCCATTTCGTTGGCGATCTCTTGCAATTCGCCCAAATCTTTACTGGTCAGTTGAATGATATTGTACATATGTATATGTAATATGTGATGTAGTATTTGTTGCTCCACACCATGCACACCAAACCCACGGAGGATGGATGACGTGCTCGTTTTTTTAGTGTTTATAAGGGAAAAAGTTGTGTGAAGTCAATTTTGACGGTACAAAAGTAGATATTTTATTTCATATTGACCAAACGTTGGCCATTTTTTTTTAATTTTGTGCCAGATATTTTATCACTAACAACACATTGGACAATGAAAAAGTTTATATCTCCTGGCTCATGGTTTGCATTTGCCTATCCCGAAGAGTGGTTTGAGTTTAGCGAAGAGGCCGACTGCTTCCTGTTTTACAACCCTGAAAAGTGGGACGGCAACTTCCGCATATCGGCTTATCGTGATGCTTCGTCGGCATTCGGTGACTCGATGATGCGTCAGGCACTGAAGGCTGCGGGCGCAAAGCTGCAGAAGGTGGGCCGATGGGAGACCATATATAGCTCGGAGTCGTTCACCGAACAGCTGGTGGAGTATGTGACACATCGCTGGACTATCGGATGCGGGCAGACCTGTGTGGAGTGCTCGTTTACCGAAGAGGTAGGCGGTGAGGCGTTAGGGATGGTCAATGCGCTGATTGCCTCGCTGGAGATATTGCAGCCACGCGAGAGCTTCCACAATCAATATATTCACGTCCGCGTGGCCGAGGTCGACCTCATCGAGTCGTGCTACGCTACGGTGGAGGAGATGGGCATGAAGCTCTTCAAGGAGCGTTTCCGTGACCTCGACTACAACCTGCGCCTCATGCAGAAGATTGCGCGTCGTGACGAACTCACCAGTCAGCTCGGTACAGATGCTGGCGCTGTGATGGGTATCGTGCTGTGTGCACTCCTCACCGAGAGCATCGAGGGGCTGGAGTGGAAGACCTATGTCAACGGCAAGGTGGAGGCTCCCGTGCTCATGTATGGAGAGGTGTGTGTGGCTCGACCCATGCTCCTCTTTGGCAAGCGAGGCGAACTGCTCACTGAAATTGAGATTACCGACATCGTAGAGGAGATACACACTCGTATAGAGGAGGCTGCATGCTGATACCTTTCCTGCAAGTCGATGGGCTCACCAAGTCGTTTGGCGACCTGGTGCTCTTCTCGGACATCTCGTTTGGCGTGGCTCAAGGGCAACGCGTGGGACTCATAGCTCGCAACGGAGCGGGCAAGAGCACCTTGCTCGATGTGTTGGCTGGGATCGAGGGGCACGACAGTGGCTCCATCGTATATAAGAATGATCTGCGCGTAGGGTATCTGCGCCAGCGACCCGTATATCCTGCGGGCCTTACCGTGCTCGAGGCCTGTTTCCACGAGACCAACGACACGCTACAGCTTATCAGAGAGTATGAGCAATGTCTTGAGACACCAGGGACACCTGGGCTGGAGGCCCTGCTCGACCGTATGGAGCACGCTGATGCATGGAACTATGAGCAACGGGCCAAGCAGATACTCTCGTCGCTCCACATCACCGACTATAATCAAAAGGTGGAGACCCTCTCGGGCGGACAGCTCAAGCGTGTGGCACTGGCCAACGTGCTCATCGGAAACCCCGACATGCTCATCCTCGATGAGCCTACCAACCACCTCGACCTCCCGCTCATCGAGTGGCTCGAAGACTACCTCACACGCAGCACAGCTACGCTGCTCATGGTGACGCATGACCGTTACTTCCTGGACAACGTGTGTAACGAGATTATCGAGATTGATGACCACACCGTCTATTCCTATAAGGGTAACTATAGCTACTACCTCGAGAAACGTGAGGAGCGCATCGAGGCTCGCAACACAGAAATCGTGAGGGCCAACAACCTCTACCGCACCGAGCTGGAATGGATGCGGCGCATGCCACAAGCACGTGGTCACAAGGCACGCTATCGCGAAGAGGCCTTCTACGAACTGGAGAAGGTGGCCAAGCAGCGTGTTGCGAATGATCGGGTGCAACTCAATGTGAAATCGTCATATATCGGCAGCAAGATCTTTGAGGCAGATGAGTTGTCGTTGCGCTTTGGGGACCGATGCATACTGGATAAGTTCTCCTACACCTTCTCACGCTATGAGAAGCTGGGCATCGTGGGAGATAATGGTACGGGCAAGAGCTCGTTCCTCAAGCTGCTCATGGGGCAGATAGCGCCTGATAGTGGACGGCTCGACATCGGTGAGACCGTGAGATTCGGCTACTATTCTCAGGAGGGGCTGAAGTTTGATGAGCAGATGAAGGTAATCGATGTCGCTCGAGAGATAGCCGAGGTCATCCCTATGGCTGGGGGTAAGCAGCTCACGGCATCGCAATTCCTGCAGCACTTCCTCTTCCCACCCGAGAAGCAGCATAGCTACGTCTATAAGCTCAGTGGTGGTGAGTGTCGTCGACTCTATCTGTGCACGGTGCTCATGCGGAATCCCAACTTCCTCATCCTCGACGAGCCGACCAATGACCTCGACATCCTCACACTCCAGGTATTGGAGGAATATCTGCGCGACTTTGCCGGATGCGTTATCGTGGTGAGCCACGACCGCTACTTCATGGATAAGATAGTGGATCACTTGCTCGTGTTCAATGGGCAGGGCGATATACGAGACTTCCCGGGCAACTACACTCAGTATCGCGAGTGGAAGGAGGAGAAGGAGAGACAACAGGCGACCGAGGAGAAAGTGCGCCCTCAACAGAAGACCGTTGACCGGAAGCCATCGACGGCAGATGCCAAAAAGAAGAAAACCTTCAAGGAACGCCAAGAGTTTGCCGAGGTGGAACGCACCATTGCTGCATTGGAGCAAGAAAAGACAGCAATCGAGGAGGCACTATGTACGGGTATATTGACTGCAGATGAACTTACCGCACAGTCTATCAGGCTCTCTGATATCAATGAAGAACTGGACGAGAAGACGATGAGGTGGCTCGAACTCAGTGAGATTCCTGACTAATGATATGAGGGGCGGGGTGTGGATAATTTTCGTAAGCTCGATAAATTTTAGTACCTTTGTCCTACGAATAACTCAGAAGGATGCTACACGCAGATAATATTACGATACAGTATGGTGACGAGCATGTGCTCGACAGCTTCTCGTGCAATATCGGGAGGGGAGCATTTGCATGTGTTACAGGTGCTTCGGGATGCGGAAAGACATCGTTGCTGAAGGCTTTTCTGGGTATGGCTCCACTCTGTAGGGGGACCATCAGAATAGATGAGCATGTACTGGATGAGCATTCCTGTAATGCGATCCGCAAGAAGGTTGCCTATCTGCCTCAAGACTTGGCCTTGCCCTACGATACCGTGGCAGAGGCTGCGGTGCATATCTTGAAGATTGGGAATATGAGATTTGACCAGTCGGCCCGACTCCTGCTGGTGGCGAACTTGCAGCGACTGGGGCTTGAAGCTGATCTGCTTGACAAGCGCTTGTGCGAAATCTCTGGTGGACAACGTCAGCGTCTGATGTTGGCCGTGTTGGCATTGCTCAATCGTGAGCTGTGGCTGCTCGATGAACCTACAGCAGCTCTGGATATCGCTTCGCGTGATTATGTGATAGACTTCCTGCTCGAGCAGCAGCGACAGGGGAAGACCATTGTGGCGGTGTCGCACGATATGTGGTTCGCGTCGCAATGCTCTGTCATAATTAGACTATGATGACTATGGCTACAATAGATATTTCATATCTCTACCTGGGGGTAGGACTTCTGCTCTTGCTCGTGCCGATGTATTATCTGTGGCGCTACGAGACGGGACTCCTCAAGGGATTCTGTGTGGGAGCGGTGCGTATGGTCCTACAGATGCTCTTCATAGGGGTCTATCTGAGGTATCTCTTCGAGTGGGACAACCCGTGGGTCAACTGCCTGTGGGTGCTCATCATGGTGTACATAGCTGCCGAGACGGCTATCACGCGCACCAAGGTCAGGCATCGAGTGCTGATGGGACCTCTTGTGGTGGGCTTCGTGGTAGCAAGCGTATTAGTAGGGCTCTATTTCTTGGGCATCGTGTTGCAACTCAACAATATCTTTAGTGCACAGTATTTTATCCCTATCATGGGTATCTTGCTGGGCAACATGCTCACTGTGAATGTTATTGCTGTAGGCACCTTCTACTCGACGCTTCAGCGTGAGCAGAACCTCTATTATTTCTTGCTCGGCAATGGCGCATCGCAGCGTGAGGCACTGATTCCCTTTGTACGTCAGGCTATAGCTAAGTCGTTCAGCCCTACGATTGCCAATATGGCTGTGATGGGACTTGTGTCATTGCCAGGCACCATGATCGGACAGATTCTTGGAGGTAGCACGCCTGACGTTGCCATCAAGTATCAGATTATGATTGTAGTCATCACCATGTCGGCTTCGATGTTGTCGCTCATCATAGCTATACGACTCTCTGTGAAGCGAGCTTTTGATGGGTATGGTAGGATGAAGCGGGTGATGAAGGGCAATGGTTGATTCTTGCAGATGACGCCGAGTGTTTGATCATGTTGGCTGAGAACTGTATGGTGGTATCTCAATAAGGATTGAGCATGTGAGATAATAAGAAGAAGGCTGCTCCCATGGGTGCAGCCTTCTTTCTATAGTTCTATGCGTGATGTGCGAGATTAATTGAATTTGCTCGTAATCACCTTGATGTCTATCTTGTCTGTTCCTCCTACTAGGCGTACCGAGTTGAGGTTAAAGTCGTGACGGAAACCTACGATACCATTGCTGGAGTCTGTGGCTACGGTTACGGGAATCAGCATCACCTTGTTCCAGTCGGGGTACTCCGTGTCGATGTCTCCTCCAGGGTTGCTTGCAAGCCATGCCTGGCGCTTATTGTTGCAGTAGGTGATGAGGCTAGCGATATTATTGTATTCGTAGCGGTTGTAGGTGTGATTATATGCAGCATAGAATGAACTGATGTCGTCGGTGAGTTTGTTCTTCTCGAAGAAGGTGAACATCTCATCCTTGTGTATCATCAGTAACGTCTCGGGTGTGCCAAATTTGTAGGGTGTGTCGTATGTGTCGTTGTAGCACTGGAAGAAGATCTTGGCGGCATTGATGCTGTCATTCTCGGCCACAATCTCCTCGATAGGCAGTGTGGCCTCGGTGAAGATGCCTGCAGGGGTCTTCAGGTAGGTACATGAGTTGTCATCGACGAGTGGTTGCAAGGTCTCTGCTTTTGTGCTAAAACGATTGGTTTGCAATACCTCCTCGGAGCTGGAGAATGATGTTGTGTAGACAGAGTCATTCTGTGCGTTACGGAAAGATATTTCGAGCGATACTTGGTTGATGTAGAGCACGGTGCCATCGCCCTTTGATGTCTTGACGTAGTATCCGGGACATACATTTTCGATAAATGCAGATGCGTTGTTGAAGTATTCGGGATGGCGGCGATAGAGCCCCATGATGCGTGTGCCCTCTTCGGTAGGGAGGGGGATAGTGACGTTGGGGTAGTGCTCCTCGTCTTCTCGTTCGCTGTCCTCGATGCTATAGTCGGTAGCTACGTAGACCTTTGTGGCGAAGGGACCCTCTGCGGCATTGTAGAACTGCTCTAGGTCAAGGTTGGTGTAGTACTTGTTTCCTTCTTGCAGGGTCTGCTCCAATTTGTATACCTCGGCAGTCATCGTGTTGGTGGGGTCGCCAAATATGGTGGTGAAGAAGAGGCGCAACTCAGCTTTCACTGCGATGCTGTCTCCTACTACATCCTTACTCGGGGGAAATACATTGCCTCCCTCAGCGCAGTTGAACTGTGCGATAAAGTCTGCTTCAAACACTGATTCGGTCTGCGGGTCGGTAAAGCGACCTAGGTACACCTTGCTCGTTTTTCCCAATACGGAATCAATAGCAACGGAGCGCGTTGTAGCCTGATAGGTGGCGGTGTCAATGGAGATGATATCTTCGTTGGGAATGATGCTCCCTCCCAATGTGCCAGTGTTATCATCGCATGCCACCAATCCTACCAACAGGATGAGTATGTAAGCAAAATATTTCTTCATTCTTTATATTAAGGATGTGGAGTCGGAAATGTTCGTATCAATCGTGCAGTTGCTCGTAGAACTCGTGGCATGCCTCGGCATACTCGGCGCCAGTCTTGTATTCCAAGATGGGTTTCTCGAGTGACTGTGCGTACTCAATCAGCGAAGCGTCTACGTTTTCGCTGTTCAGCACTACACCATCTGCCCACTTGATGCCCATCTTGGTGAGCTCTTTGTAGTCTACGGGAGTGTTGATATCGCTGAAGTCTACCTCTTCCATGTTCTTGGCGGCTACCTTTTGGAGGTAACTCTCAGGGAATGTTGAGGCGAAGGCGTCATCGTAGAGTGAGTATACGAACTTGGTGTTGCGGAAGGCGGGCTCCTCCTTATAGTAGGTCTTGATGTAGAGTCCTACAAGGGCACCAATCCAGCCATGGCAGTGAATGATCTCAGGATACCAAGACTGTTTCTTGACGGTCTCGAGTACGCTACGTGCAAAGAAGATCGTGCGTTCATCGTTGTCGGGGTATTCATTACCGTTGGCATCACGTGTGTTCAAGTGGTTACGGAAATAGTCCTCGTTGAGGATAAAAAACACCTGAGTACGCAAAGCAGGCATTGAGGCTACCTTGATGATTAGTGGGTGGTCGGTCTCGTCTACGACGATATTCATGCCCGTCAGTCGGATGACCTCGTGTAGCTGATTGCGACGTTCATTGATGTTGCCCCACTTGGGCATGAAGGTTCTGATTTCGTGTCCTTTTTCCTGAATGCCTTTCAGCATGGCGCGACAACTGTCGGCCATTACACTACTCTCGGTGAATGGAGTGATCTCTTGGGTAATAAATAGAATCTTGTTCGCTTTCATCTTATTTTTTACTACTTTTCATGCATAAAAATGGCAAAACGTCCACTTTTTGCGAAATTTCGTGCAAAGGTACGAAAAAACAGGCAAATAAACAACTTTTTTTATGGGCAGTGAGTATCGTATGCCTTTGCTATTTAATTGCAAAGGTACGAAAAAAACTGGTGTGGGAATCGTTCCACACCAGCTATTTAACATAATCTTTGTTAAGAATTCTTTCTCTCGAGTTCTTGCAGGTTTTCCATTTTCTTCGTTTCGAGGAATTCGTACACGCCGCAGAGGTGTTCACGCACCTTTTGGTGTCCAAACTCGTAAACTTTGGTGACGAGTCCGTCAAGGAAGTCGCGGTCGTGGCTCACGAGGATGAGTGTGCCGTCGTAATCTTGCAGGGCTTGCTTGAGTACATCCTTTGTCTTTAGGTCAAGGTGATTGGTTGGCTCGTCGAGGATGAGCAGGTTGACTGGCTCCAAGAGTAGTTTGAGCAAGGCTAGTCGGGTGCGCTCGCCTCCAGATAGTACTTTGACCTTCTTCATGGATTCCTCGGGACCGCCAAACATGAAGGCTCCTAGGAGGTCGCGTATCTTGTTGCGTACCTCGCCCTTGGCTACATCGTCGATGGTCTGGAATACGGTGAGCTCTTCGTCGAGCAATGAGGCTTGGTTTTGTGCAAAATAGCCTATCTGCACGTTGTGTCCGAGGGTGATGGTGCCGTCGTAGGGTATCTCGCCCATGATGCTCTTGACCATGGTGGACTTGCCTTCACCATTGCGCCCCACGAAGGCAATCTTGTCGCCACGCTCTACCATGAAGGTGGCATCTTTATAGATGAGGCGGTCGTAGCTCTTGCCCACACCATCTGCAATTACGGGATAGGTGCCGCTACGGGGTGAGGGTGGGAACTTGAGGCGCAGGCGTGAGGTGTCCTCTTCGTCTACTTCGATGAGCTCAAGTTTCTCGAGCATCTTCACGCGGCTCTGCACCTGGAAGGTCTTCGAGTAGGTGCCCTTGAAGCGTTCGATGAAATCCTTGGTTTCTTGTATCATCTTCTGCTGCTCCTCATACTGCTTCTGTTGCTGCTCGCGGCGCTCCTTACGCAGCTCGAGATAGTGGCTGTATGATGCCTTGTAGTCGTAGATGCGGCCCATAGTGACCTCGATGGTACGGGTGGTGATAGAGTCCACAAATTTACGGTCGTGGCTGATGACAACGACGGCCTTCGATGAGGTCTTGATGAACTCCTCGAGCCACTGTATGCTCTCGATGTCGAGGTGGTTGGTGGGCTCGTCCAGCAACAACACGTCGGGATCTTTGAGTAGGAGTTTGGCCAACTCGATACGCATGCGCCATCCGCCAGAGAACTCTGAGGTGGGCTTATTGAAATCGGTGCGCTCGAAGCCGAGACCCAAGAGGGTCTTCTCTACATCTTCCTCGAAGTGGGTCATGTCGATGGCGTAGAACTTCTCGCTCAGTACAGCTACCTGCTCGATGAGCGCCATGTATTCGTCGCTCTCATAGTCGGTGCGTGTAGCCAGTTCATTGTTCATGCGCTCGATCTCTGCTTCCGCCTCGTGTAGATGGGCAAAGGCCTGTGATGTCTCCTCAAACACGGTGCGGCCATCTTCGGTCATGAGGTGTTGGGGTAGATAGGCTATGACGCAATCTTTCGGTGCCGACACCTTGCCTCGGGTGGGCTGACGCACACCTGCAAGGATCTTGAGCAGGGTGCTCTTGCCCGCACCATTCTTGCCCATCAGGGCGATGCGGTCCTTCTCGTTGATTTGGAACGATATGTCTTTAAATAAGGTGGTGCCGCCAAACTCCACGGCCAATCCGTCTACAGAAATCATTTAAGTTATTTGTTTTTTTAGTTATTTAGTCTTTTAATCACCTCTCTTCTTGCATGGAAAGGGGAAGCCTTTTTCGTTTCAAAAGGTCCACAAGCCTCCCTGATGGCCCATAGTGTTTTTCATGTACTAACAGTCATCTCGGGAAGGGCATTGTGGACTTTGGGTATACCACTCCGTGAGCGTGGCTTCGGGGTAGTAGTGGTGCAGTATCTCTTTGTAGTTATATCCTTTGGCTCCCATCACGGCGGCTCCTATCTGGCACAGGCCTACGCCATGTCCCCAGCCCGAGCCGTGGAGGATGAATGAGGACTCCGTTTTCTCTACCTCAAACGCACTGCTGTAGAGGTGTGTCTCTGACAGGGTGCGGCGTATCTCCAACTCTTTGCCGATGACGCGTGTGTCCTTGGTTCCTACGATCTGTAGGCGTACAATGCGTCCCGAGGGACCTCGTTCGATAGGGGTGAGGTCGATGATGTCGCCATAGTCAAATCCGCTGCGGCGACGTACGAGTTCCGACAGTTCAGCTTGGGTGTACTCCACTGTCCATCGGTAAAAGTCGGTGTGCTGGTCATAGTGGTTCAGCACTTCGGAGAGTATCTTGGGGTCGTCGGTGTTGCAGAAGGGGTCGTCCACCACGCTGAGGTAGGGGTGAGGTGTGTCGTCCCAGCAGTTCTCGTAAAGCTCCGTTCGTCCTCCACAACACTTGCTGAACCTCGCATCACACACTTCTCCCTCGTAGCTCAGTACGATGCCGCGCGTCGTACGTATGGCTTCATATACCTGAGGGGTCACCTTGCGGCTTACGCCTTGATAGCGTTGGCAATGATCGTCTGCGCACACGTCAAAGTGGGTATGTGCTTCGCGGTCATACCACTTTATAAATTGAGAATTGAGAATTGAGAATTGAGAATTGTCTTCTGGAGTACTTTCATCTTTCATCCTTACTCTTTCATCTCTTCCTATCTGTGCCAGCAGCCAACTGCGGGAGATGACAGCATGCGCCTTGAGTAGTTCTAATGATGATGTTCCACTCATCTCTGAGGCGATGACGCTGGTGAGATAATCCTCTATAGCTATGCGATTGATGGCATGCAGTTCGCTATCGATGATGCGCAGGATGAGCGAACCCTGGAAGGTCTGCGACTCCTGCTGCTGCCAATGAAACTCCTTACCGATGGTGACGCCATGGAGGGAGAAAGTGGAGGGGTTGGCTGTTGCGTATTTGAAGGATAGCTCATTGTATAGGTTGTTGTCGAAACAGATTTTCCCAGCTTCTAATCGTGCCGTATACTCCCCCTTATTGTAAAAGGTGTTATTGGCAATGTATGCGTTGTTGAGAGTGAATGATATTTCCCTTCCCTGCATGATACCCACGTCTATGGTGGGCTCGGTGCGTACTCCTACTTCGCATAAGATGTCTATGGCTCGGGCTGTAGAGAGCCGATCGTAGTCTTCGGGTCGAGGAGTGATGATGAGGCCGCACATGTCCAGTGTGCCTGGGCTGATGAGGTATTGGGTGTTGTCCTTGGCGCTATAGCATCGCGGGCGGTGTGTCTTACGGGGAATAATCAACAGACTTACTTTGTCGCCCTTGCGGTAAGCCACTGCATTTATGCGTGGCTCATATTCCTCCTCGGGGATGGGGAGTGAATGGTATAGTCTGTTTACTGTATCCCTGTTTTCAGCATCCTGGATTAGGTATGTTAGATAGCCGAAGGGAGCTATAGTCTGCATGCTATGCGCGGCTGGTAGGCTCTTGACATATTTTACTAAGGGTACCTCGTTGTCCAATCCAGCTTGCAAATGTAGGTGGTCGGGTGCCGAGGCGCCACACTTGGGGCCATTGTAAAACACGATATATCCTTCTGGTAGCATCTTCGTGGCTTGTATCATGGTCTCGTATCCGTCGAGAAAGCGTTGTGCGCGATGCTGCCTTGCGGCTATGGTGTAGTGTTCTTGTAGGATAGGGTAGGGGTTTACTAGCCACTCAAACTCTTCATTAAGTTTGTGGCTTCCCTGTTCTTTGGGGCGATTTGTGGAGCAGAGGAAACAGGGACGGGATGCAATGCTGGCCTTGTCCGTGCTGGCTCCTGTTGACACTATCCGTGCTGGATTGCATTGCACGTGTAGTGGCATGGGGAGCTTTGGCGATGTCAACTCGCGGGACCACACGCAAGATAGGGCCTCATGGTTGTCTCGTGCCATAGGCCATTCGAGTAGCTGCGATTCGTAGAATGATCTTAGTGCTTCCATCGTCTCTAAATGCATTTTGTCTTATAAAAGAAAAAGCCGACTTCGAAGTCGGCTTTTCTCGATGTACACCCTCAGGGACTCGAACCCTGGACCCATTGATTAAGAGTCAATTGCTCTACCAACTGAGCTAAGAGTGCATCTGTTTCTCAATTGCGATGCAAAGGTATAGCCTTTTTTTGGAACTGCAAAATGTTCCTGTGTTTTTTTTAAAAAAAAATGCATTTTTTCTTCATTTTAGGTAAAAATGGGCCAAAAAGCCTCTTTTATTCCTCATTTTTCCTTCAATTTTATGTTTTTCGCTTAGTCATTAGATGATATTTTTTTTCATAATCTTATGACTTTTTCAGTGTCATTTTTAGGATTTCTTTATTTTCGCGGTTTGTCGTTCGGACGATAGCGCTCTGAGATATCTCATTTTTGCGGGGTTTTGTTCTTTTGTTTTTCGGCTGCTTGGGGATTTTCTTGTGAAAAAGTAAAAATGACCAACGCATGCGTCGGTCATTAAGGTTGGATTGTGTATTGGTGTACCAGTGTCAGTTGACTATCACCGTGGGGAAATATTCCTTAAAGAGTTGTTCGGCACGCTGGAGCTGCTCTTGGGTGTTCTCCTTCACATGCTCGAGTTCGTAGTTCCAGCCCATGGCTTCCCACTTGTGTACGCCGAAGCGGTGGTAGGGGAGTATCTCGACACGCTGTATCTGCTTGTACTTGCCGAGGGCTTCGCCAAGGGCGCGGATGTCTTCCTCCATGTCGCTATAGCCGGGTACGAGTACGTAGCGGAGCCAAAAAGGGTGGTCGTGTTCTTCGAGCCATGCTGCGGTGCGCAGGGTCTGCTCGTTGCTGCGACCGGTGAGCTGGCGATGGCGCTCGGGGTTGAACTGCTTGACGTCGAGCAACACGAGGTCGATCTCCTTAAGGAGCTCCTCCACGTGCTGGTTCCACACGCCACCGTTGGTGTCGATGCAGGTGTGTATGCCGTGGCTCTTGAGATCGCGCACGATGGGCACGAGGGCTTCGGCCTGCACGGTAGGTTCGCCACCCGAGAAGGTGACACCGCCACGCTTGCCAAAGAAGGGCTTCTGGTCGACGGCCATATCCACTATATACTCGGGACGGGTTTCCTTACCGCCCTGAAGGTCGATAGTGTCGGGGTTGGCACAATAGAGGCAACGGAAGGGACAGCCTTGTAAGAAAACGACGAGCCGGAGACCCGGCCCGTCGAATGTCCCCATACTTTCGTAGGAGTGTACGTTAATCATGTTGATTAATTTTGAATTCTAAATTCTGAATTCTGAATTACCTCCGGACCTAGCCAGAATTCATAATTCAAAATTCAGAATTATAAAACCAGTTTTATTACATTCTCTCGTGGAATGAGCGGCTGATAACCTCCAACTGGTGCTCGCGGCTGAGCTTGATGAAGTTAACAGCGTAGCCCGATACACGGATGGTGAGCTGCGGATACTTCTCGGGATGCTCCATAGCGTCCATGAGCATGTCGCGGTTGAGCACGTTCACATTGAGGTGGTGTGCACCCTTGGTGAAGTAAGCATCCATCATGGTCACGAGGTTCTCGATGCGCTCCTCAGCGGTGGGACCGAGTGACTTCGGAATGATAGAGAAGGTGTTAGAGATACCGTCCTGTGAGTCGCGGTAGCGGAGCTTAGCCACAGAAGCGAGTGATGCAACAGCACCGTTCTTATCGCGTCCGTGCATGGGGTTAGCACCGGGAGCGAAGGCGATACCCTTCTCACGACCGTCAGGTGTAGCACCTGTCTTCTTACCGTACATCACGTTAGAGGTGATGGTGAGGAGTGAGAGTGTGGGGCGTGCGTTCTTGTAAACGGGGAGCTTCTTCAACTCTTCAGAGAAGTAGTATACGAGGTCAACACCGAGTTGGTCAACGCGGTCGTCGTTGTTACCGAAGCAGGGGAATTCGCCCTCGATATCGAATGACTCGGTCAAGCCGATCTCGTTGCGCTTAGCGGTTACCTTAGCGTAGCGGATAGCTGAGAGTGAGTCGAGCACGATAGAGAGACCTGCAGCACCGTAAGCCAAGTTGATACGGGGGTTGGTGTCGATGAATGCCATCTGAGCCTTCTCGTAGTAGTACTTGTCGTGCATGTAGTGGATGATGTTCAT
>JAFZFN010000040.1 GCA_017555875.1 Bacteroidaceae bacterium | reverse complement strand
TAATTCATAATTCATAATTCATAATTCAAAATTCCATAAAGTGTTCCTATTCTACACCCCCGACATAGCTACTACGCTCGAGCTGCCTCAGGAGGAGGCTGCTCACGCTATCCGTGTGCTCCGTCTGGCCGAAGGCGACGAGGTGATGCTCACCGATGGCAAGGGCTCGTTTCACCGTGCCCAGATCGATATGATAAGCGGCAAGCGCTGCTACGTGCGCATCGTGGAGACTACCACGCCTGAGCCTCTGTGGCAGGGACACCTGCACCTGGCCATGGCGCCCACGAAGAACATGGACCGCATAGAGTGGTTTGCCGAGAAGGCCACCGAGATAGGCTTCGATGAGCTCACCTTCCTGGACTGTCGCTTCTCGGAGCGCCGTGTGGTGAAGACCGAGCGTGTGGAGAAGATCCTCGTGTCGGCCATGAAACAGTCGCTCAAGCCTACGCTGCCTGTGCTCAATGGAATGACGCCCTTCAACAAGTTTGTGGCCCAACCCTTCGCGGGGCAGAAGTTTATCGCCCACTGCTACGAGGGCGACAAGGAACCCCTGATGCAGGCGCTCACTCCGGGTGAGGATGCGCTCGTGCTCATAGGTCCTGAGGGGGACTTCAGTCCCGAGGAGGTGAAGCTGGCCATCGAGCATGGCTTCCGCCCCATCACGCTGGGTAGGTCGCGACTACGCACCGAGACGGCAGCTCTGGTGGCGGTGCACCTGATGAACGTAAGGAATTCTGAATTTTGAATTTTGAATTCTGAATTGGGGCTCCGCGATGTTTATAATTCATAATTCAAAATTCAGAATTTAAAAAACGTGAGATATTTCATCACCCTCTCCTACGATGGCACAGCCTATCATGGTTGGCAGATACAACCCAATGGCATCTCCGTGCAGCAGTGCTTGGAGCAGGCCCTCACCACGCTCTTGCGGGTGGAGACTCCTGTTGTCGGTGCTGGACGCACCGATGCTGGGGTGCATGCGCAGAAGATGATTGCACACTTTGACACGGAGCAGGAGGTCGACTGTGTACGTCTGGCCGATAAGCTCAACCGTCTGCTCCCACAAGATATCGCTGTGCAGCAGGTGCGGCCTGTGACTGGAGATGCTCATGCACGCTTCAGCGCCACCTCGCGCACCTATCACTACTATGTAGCTACAGCCAAGGACCCCTTCAGCCGTCACCGTGTCATGCGGCTGTTTCATGCGCCAGACTTTGAGCGCATGAACGAGGCGGCCGGTAGGCTCTTCGACTATATCGACTTCACCAGCTTCAGCAAGCTGCATACCGACGTGGCGACCAACAACTGTCGCATCATGCAGGCCCGATGGGAACAGGTGGGGGAGCATGAGTGGCGGTTTGTCATCCAGGCCGACCGCTTCCTGCGCAACATGGTGCGGGCTGTCGTGGGAACCCTGCTCGAGGTGGGGCGAGGCAAGATGACGGTGGAGGAGTTTTGTAGGGTGATAGAGAAGAAGGACCGCTGCAGTGCGGGCACCTCGGTGCCTGGGCATGCGCTGTTCCTGGTCGATGTGACCTACCCTGAGGGGATCTATGTGTAATGAAATGGACCGAAAAGAAAGATGAACGAATCGTATAGAGAAGAGATTAAGCGCGCGTGTGACGTGCTGTATCACGGAGGGGTCATCCTGTACCCGACAGATACGGTGTGGGGCATCGGGTGTGATGCCACCAACGAGGAGGCTGTGCGCCGAGTGTATGAGATAAAGAAGCGTGTCGACAGCAAGGCGATGCTGGTGCTCGTGGATAGCGACGTGAAGGTGGACTTCTATGTGCGCGAGGTGTCACCCGTGGCATGGGACCTCATCGAGCTGACGACCAAGCCGCTGACCATCATCTATGATGGCGCTCGCAACCTGGCGCCCAACCTCCTGGCTGAGGATGGTAGCGTGGGCATACGGGTCACGCGTGAGGAGTTCTCGAAGCAGCTGTGCTTCCGATTCCGTAAGGCTATCGTGTCGACATCAGCCAACATCAGTGGGGAGCCTTCTCCACGATGCTTTGCCGAGATCAGCGAAGAGATAAAGCAGGCCGTGGACTACGTGGTGAATGTGCGTCAGGACGAGCCTGCCGGGGCAACGCCATCAAGCATCATCAAGCTGGGTGCACATGGCGAGGTGAAGGTGATAAGGGAATGAACGATAGGGTAGAGAATGAAAATACGAGGGCTAAGTCAATAAAATACAAATAAAGGTGAAATCAAAACAGATTCTGAATATTTTATTGTAACTTTGTCCTCTAAAATGGTATAGGCTATGCTGAAGAAACTCATATATGTCCTTTGGGGCTTGCTGGCGATGGGGCTCATCGCTGCGTTTTTGGTGTTTTACTCCATCACGAAGGGGTGGATAGGGTTTGTGCCTCCTGTCGAGGAACTGGAGAACCCTACCTATAAGTTTGCCACACAGATCATCTCTGCGGATGGTAAGCTGATGAGTACCTACTCGTATAGTAGGGAAAACCGTGTGTGGACCGACTATGATGACCTGTCGCGCTCACTCATCGATGCGCTCGTCAGCACCGAGGATGTGAGATTCGTGGAGCACTCGGGCATAGACCTCAGGGCGCTGTTGCGTGCAATCGTGAAGACGGGCATCTTGCGTCAGAGCAGCTCGGGTGGAGGTAGCACGCTGACCCAGCAGCTGGCCAAGCAGCTCTATACCGAGGTGGCAAGCAACAAGATGGAACGACTGTTCCAGAAACCCATCGAGTGGGTCATCGCGGTGAAGCTGGAGAAGTATTACACCAAGGAGGAGATACTCACGATGTATCTCAACAAGTATGACTTCGGCAACAACGCTATCGGTATCAAGACAGCAGCAAACACCTATTTCTCTAAGGAACCCAAGGACCTGTCGGTCGAGGAGGCGGCAACATTGGTGGGCATGTGTAAGAACTCGTCGCTCTACAACCCCCGACGCCGTCTGGAACTGACGCGCGAGCGACGCAACGTGGTGCTCTCACAGATGGAGAAGAACGGCTGTATCACACGTGCCGAGGAGGATTCGCTGCAGCAGACTCCCCTGGTGCTCAACTATCGTCCTGTGGACCATAAGCTGGGACCGGCACCCTACTTCCGCGAGTATCTGCGAGGAGTGATGACGGCCAAGGAGCCCGTGAAGAAGAACTACCGCGGATGGCAGATGCAGAAGTTCTACGAGGACTCGCTCGATTGGGCAAACAACCCGCTCTACGGATGGTGCAACAAGAACAGGAAGAAGGATGGTAGCAACTATAACCTTTATACGGATGGACTGAAGATCTATGTGACCATCGACTCGCGCATGCAACAGTATGCCGAGGAGGCTGTGGACGAGCATCTCAAGGAGTATCTCCAGCCTCGCTTCTTCAAGAGCAAGAAGGGACGTCGCAATGCTCCCTACGACAACCTGAAGCCTGCAGAGATAGAGCAGCTCCTGGTGCGCAGCATGAAGCAGACTGACCGCTATCGTGGCATGAAGAAGGAGGGATACTCGGATGAGGCCATACGCGACTCGTTCGATGTGAAGCGAGAGATGCGCGTCTTTGCCTATGGAGGTGACCGCGACACCATCATGTCGCCCATGGACTCGATACGCTACTACAAGCACTTCTTGCGTACGGGATTCATGTCTATGGATCCTGTCACGGGACATGTGAAGGCTTATGTGGGTGGTCCCGACTATACGCATTTCCAGTATGATATGGCTATGGTGGGACGTCGCCAGGTGGGGTCGACCATCAAGCCCTATCTCTACACTTTGGCTATGGAGAATGGATTCTCTCCCTGTGACCAGACTCGCAATGTGGAGCAGACACTCCTCACCGAGGACGGCAAGATATGGTCGCCACGCAATACGGGTAGGGCAGAGGATAAGGGAAAGATCGTGACGCTGCGCTGGGGACTGTCACAGTCGAACAACTGGATATCGGCGTACCTCATGAGCAAGCTCAATCCCTATGCCTTTAAGCGACTCATACACCAGTTTGGCATCCGCAACCAGGATATACAGCCTGTGGTGTCGCTCTGTCTCGGTCCGTGCGATATCTCGGTGGGCGAGATGGTGGGTGCCTACACGGCTTTCCCGAACAATGGTATCCGCACTGAGCCGCTCTTCGTGACACGTATCGAGGACAATGAGGGTAACATCGTGGCTACCTTCACACCGAAGACCTATGAGGTGATCAGTAAGGAGAGTTCCTATAAGATGATCGATATGATGAAGGCGGTCATCGACGAGGGTACGGGACGCCGCCTGCGATTCAAGTATCAATTCAAGGCGGAGATCGCGGGTAAGACCGGTACGACGAACAACAACGCCGACGGATGGTTTATGGGCTATACGCCCTCACTGGTGAGTGGTTGCTGGGTGGGTGGCGATGACCGCGACATCCACTTTACGAGCATGAGCGATGGCCAGGGTGCCTCGATGGCACTGCCTATCTGGGCACTGTATATGCAGAAGGTCTATGCCGACGAGTCGCTCGGATACTCGGAAGATGAGAAGTTTAACATTCCCGAGGACTTTAACCCCTGTGCTCAACAGACGGTGGTCAACAATCCCGTAGAGGAACTGCAACTGGACGAGTCGTTTAGCTTCTAGTTTGGTTTGTAGGGTTATGGGTTAAAGATTAACGAAACCGATAACAAAAACCGTGATGCGTGTCATCCCGACAAGGCGGAGCGCCGAGGGATCCCGCGCTGGGAATGCGAAGGGACTTGGCGAGATCCATCGCTTGAGTTCAGGATGACATCTTCGCTGGCAAATTTCCAGTTTCCAGTTTTCAATTTTCAACTTTCAATTCAAAAAAACATGCTCGACCGTACTACACCGCCTGCTATCCAACCTGCTTCGCTGAGCTTCTGCAAGCCTGAGGAGCGCGTGATGCCTAATGGGGTGCCTCTGCATATCATAGAGGCGCCTGGGGTGGAGGTGGTGCGCATCGATGTGGTCTTTGCTGCGGGGCAGTGGTATCAAGCCCGTAAGCTGCAGGCTCTCTTTGCCTGTCGCATGCTGCGAGAGGGATGTCGGGGGTATAGCGCGGCCCAGTTTGCCGAGCGGCTCGACTATTACGGAGCATGGCTCGACCTCAGTGTGGCAATGAACAGAACCTTTGTCGCTCTATACACACTGAAGAAGCATGCGCGTCATACGCTGGAGCTTGTGCATCGCATGCTCACCGAGCCGGCATATAGCAAGGAACAGTTTGACATCGTGCGTGCCAACAATAAGGCACAGCTGATGGTGAACCTCCAGAAGGGGGATGTGCAGGCCATGCGTGCTCTGCGGCGTAGCGTCTATGGCGATGCGCATCCGTGTGGGATGAATGCACAGCCCGAGGATTACGACACGCTGCAGGTGGAGCATGTCGTGGACTTTTATCGGAGCTATTATGGGTCGAGCAACTGTCAGGTGTATCTCTCCGGTGATGCGGATGAGGGGCTTCTACGACACGTAGAGGAGCTGTTCGGAACGGAAGAGTGGGGTGCTACCGTCGATGGGAGAAGAATGGTGGACGATGTCGACACTGCTGAGAGCAGCAGACCATCGGACGTCGTGCACTGTCAACTGGAAAATGCTGTGCAGGATAGCATTCGCATGGGAATGCTGCTGATGGATGTGAACGACGAGGATTATCTCTCCATGCGTGTGCTCACTACGGTGCTGGGCGGTTACTTTGGCAGTCGACTGATGAAGAACGTCCGTGAGGAGAAGGGGTATACCTATCACATCGGGGCAGACCTTGTCACCAATACGAGGAAGGTGATGTTTCTCGTGCATTGCGAGGCACAGGCGGGCAGAGCCGAAGAGGTCATCGCTGAGGTGCACCACGAGATGCTCCGCTTGCAGAACGAGCGGGTCTCAGACGAGGAGCTGACGATGGTGCGCAACTACATGACGGGAGAGATCTGCCGCAACTATGAGAGTGCCCTCTCGCTGGTCGATGCCTACATATATATTAATAACCTCGGATTGTCGCAAACCTACATCGAGCAAATGCTCGAGGTGATACGTGACATCGATGCCGGGCATCTGCAGCAGTTGGCGGTGCGCTATCTCCGTCCAGAGCTGTTGCACACGGTAGTGGTGCACTCATGACGTTACTTTTTTTACTGCTGTGCTAAAACATTTTGGAACCATGGAGTGTTGTATCAGTGCAACCAACAGAAAGCAATAGCCAATAATGATTGCATAGTAGTTTTGTCGTGTTTTATTTTGTGTTTGTGTTATTTGGAATGCTTCTCGATGTGAATCGGGGAGCATTTATTTGCAATTCCCCGAAGGTTTCACTATCTTTGCACATTATCTAAAGTTGTGGAAAGACAATATGGAAGACTTTATAGTATCGGCGCGTAAGTATCGCCCCGCGACATTTGATACGGTCGTCGGGCAGAAGGCGCTCATCGTGACGCTCAAGAATGCCATACTTACGGGTAAGTTGGCTCATGCGTATCTCTTTTGCGGACCCCGTGGAGTGGGTAAGACTACCTCTGCCCGCATCTTTGCCAAGAGTATCAACTGTGAGCATCTGACTCCCGAGGGAGAGGCCTGCAATGAATGTGAGTCGTGTCGTGCATTTAACGAACAGCGCTCGCTCAACATCCATGAGCTCGACGCGGCATCAAACAACTCGGTGGATGATATCCGTGAACTGATAGATCAAGTGCGCATCCCGCCTCAGGTGGGCCGATACAAGGTCTTTATCATCGACGAGGTGCACATGCTCTCGGCAGCGGCCTTTAATGCATTCCTCAAGACACTCGAGGAGCCTCCTCGTCATGCCATATTCATCCTGGCTACGACGGAGCGTCATAAGGTGTTGCCTACGATCCTGTCGCGTTGCCAGATCTATGATTTCACTCGTATCGAACTGAACGATATTGTGGAACACCTGGCCAAGGTGGCTGCCAATGAGGGAGTCACAGCAGAGGAGGCTGCGCTACATGTCATTGCCCAAAAGGCTGATGGTGGTATGCGTGACGCTCTCTCGCTCTTTGACCAGATGGTGAGCTACACACAAGGTAACCTTACCTATCAGGGAGTGATTGGCAACCTCAATATCTTGGATTACGACTATTATTTCCGCTTCACGGATCTCTTCATCGAGCACAAGATCAGTGAGTCGATGCTCCTCTTTGATGAGGTGCTGCGTCGTGGGTTTGATGGGGGTAATTTCATTACGAACCTCACATCGCACTTTCGCGATCTCCTCGTGAGCCGCGAGCCTGCAACATTGCAGCTGCTCCAGGTATCGGCCGATGTGCGTGAACGTTATCAGCGACAGGCACAACAGGTGAGCGAGAGGTATCTGATACATGCCATCAAGCTATGCAACGACTGTGACCTCAACTATCGTGTAAGCAAGAACAAGCGCCTGCTGGTGGAGCTCACACTGATCCAGCTGTCGCAACTTACGGGAGAACCCGACGAACTGGGCTCGGGGCGTGGCCCTAAGCGACTGAAACCTCTTTTCCAAAAGGCAGTAGCCACTGCCTCTGCGATGCAGCCCAACAATAGTAAGCCAGCATCGCAACCTACACCGCAGCAGCAGATGGCACCTACGGCTACTGTGGGGACAGCAAATGCTCCGTCGGCTGGTGCTGCACCGACCGTGTCTACGACTGCGGCTCCTCAGCGAGCTACTCCCACCCTGAAACGACCACGTGTGTCTATCCATGTGGGAGGCGGCATGGGGACCGCTGAGGGATATGATGGACGGAATGCTGCTCAACAGCAGGAGCGTAACGTATCGGTAGAGAGTGATATCCCCGACCTTCCCATCTCTGAAGATGGGGTGCGTATCTGCTGGAAGCAATTTGCAGCGACCCTTCCTAAGGAACAGGCGGCCATGGCTAGCCGACTGACAATCCTTCGCCCCGTGTTGCAGGAGCATATAGTGAAGGTCGTTGTGGATAACCGCATGGTGGCAGATGACCTCATCGCTATGCGTTCACAGATGGAGACCTATCTGCGTCAACAATTGCAAAATAGACAATTACGAATTGATGTCGTGGTGGAGGAAACGCAGAAGATTCATCAGATCTACAGTCGAGTGGAGCAGTTTCAGCTACTGGAGGAACGCTATCCTGTGCTGACAAAGCTCAAGATGGCGCTTGATCTGGACTTGAGCTAAGACAATAGAAAAGGAGTCGCCCCGTCGGGGCGGCTCCTTTCTTTGTTTCACATTGATGAGGGGGGAGGGAAGCTTGATTATAGGCTCTTGTTGATCTCCTCGATGTAGCCTAACAGTTCGTTGCGGCCCAGCCCTTTCTCCGAAGAGGTCACAAAGTAGGGAGGGAGCTCTTCCCACTGTTCGGCAAGTCGGGAGAGATAGCGATCGACGTTCTCGCGCTGCTTCTGTACGCCCAGCTTGTCGGCTTTGGTGAAGACTATGGAGAAGGGAACGCCGTGTTCGCCTAACCACTCGATGAACTCGAGGTCGATGGCCAGGGGTTCGTGGCGGATGTCGATGAGCAAGAAGAGGTTTGTCATCTGCTCGCGCTCGAGGATGTATCTCTCGATCATCTGTGTCAGCTTCTCCTTGGCTTTCTTGCCGCGTTGCGCATAGCCGTATCCTGGGAGGTCTACGAGGTACCATGCTTTGTTGATGATGAAGTGGTTGATGAGCATCGTCTTACCGGGCGTGGCAGATGTCATCGCTAGCTTGGGCTTGTGGGTGAGCATGTTGATAAGGCTCGACTTGCCCACGTTGGAGCGCCCTATGAATGCATACTCGGGCAATCCTGTTTGTGGACAGTGGTCGATGCGGGTGTTGCTCATGACAAATTCTGCACTTCTTATTTCCATATCGTTGAGTCTTTTTAGGGGGCTATAGCCTTTGTTTCTTTCTTTTAATGAGTTAGGACTGCGCGCTTACGCTCGCTTATGGATGCTTTTTGCATATTCTGCTGCCATCTCTGCGCATCGCTCGCCATCGATGCCTGCTGAGACGATGCCACCGGCATAGCCTGCTCCCTCACCACAGGGGAAAAGACCATGCACGGAGACGTGCTGCAAGGTGTCGCGGTCTCTGACGATACGTATTGGAGCCGAGGTACGTGTCTCGACACCAATCACCGTGGCTTCGTTGGTGAGGAAGCCTCGTGAGGTGCGGCCAAAATGTTCGAATCCTCGTTGCAGACGATGGCTGATAAACTCAGGCATCCAGAAGTGGAGCGGTGAGGAGATGAGGCCGGGAGAGTATGACGACGGGGGGAGGTCATAGGAGAGCTTCTTGCGCGTGAAGTCCATCATGCGTTGTGCGGGTGCTGTCTGTCGGCGGTTGCCCTGGACCCAGCATTGGTGTTCCAGGTATTCTTGGAAACGGAGCATGCTGAGAGGATCCTGAATGGCGGATCCAGAATCTTGCGGCATGGACAAGCCTGAGATCTCCTCTCCCAAGGAGAGGCCGGGGGCGAGACTTGCTAGATCCTCCACTCTGATCTCTACGACCATGCCCGAGTTGCTCCAGCGCGAGCCGCGGTGTGAGGCAGACATGCCGTTGACAACAATCTGTTCGGGTCCACTAGCAGCCGGTACTACAGCACCTCCAGGGCACATGCAGAAACTGTAAACGCCGCGTCCGTCGACCTGGGTCACAAAGCTGTACTCGGCAGCAGGCAGATACTTGCCTCGTCCGTTGCGGTTGTGGTATTGGATCTGGTCGATGAGCTCAGAAGGATGCTCTAGGCGTACGCCCACAGCTATGCCTTTGGCCTCGATGTCGATGCCAGAGTCGTGGAGGTGCCGATATACGTCGTGTGCCGAGTGGCCGGTGGCGAGGATGACAGGACCACGAAAGGTGTGTCCCGTGTTGGTCTCTATCCCTACGATGGTATTGTGCTCCACGATGAGGCGGTCCATGCGGGTCTCGAAGTGAACTTCTCCACCGCAACGGCGTATGGTCTCTCTCATGTTTTCAATCACTCGTGGTAGCTTGTCGGTGCCTATGTGTGGGTGAGCATCGCTCAGTATAGTGGTGCTGGCTCCGTGCTGGCAGAAGACGTTGAGAATCTTCTCCACGTTGCCACGCTTTTTGCTTCGGGTGTAGAGCTTGCCATCTGAGTAGGCGCCCGCTCCTCCTTCACCGAAGCTGTAGTTACTCTCGGGATCTACGGCGTGCTCGCGAGAGATGCGTGCGATGTCGCGTTTGCGTGCATGTACGTCCTTGCCTCGCTCCACCACGATGGGTCTGCATCCTAGCTCGATGAGGCGGAGAGCGGCAAAGAGTCCTCCAGGACCTGCTCCCACGACTATCACTTCGGGACTATCATCTACCATGGGGTAGTAGGTCTCGGTGTACTCGTCATCGGTGGGCAGCTCGTTGATGTATAGCCTTATGGTGAGGTTCACATAGATGGTGCGCTGGCGGGCGTCGATGCTGCGCTTCAAGGTGCGTACGGCCTTGATGGTGCGAGCGTCCAAGCCCTTCTCGCGGGCTACGTAGAGCTTGATGCTCTGCTCGCTGGCTGCCTGCTCGGGCAGAATGCGCAGTTGTAGTTCTTGTATCATACGGAGGCTTGTGTCAATTGTGGTGTAAAGGTACGTAAAATAGTTGACTTATCGTGTAGGAAGGAGGCCATAAAAGCGCTTTTCCATCTCTATAGCTCTTGTCATGCGTTCTTTTCCCTCGGTGGTGAGGTCGGTGGGGATGGTGTCTTCGGGTACGATACGGAAGTCTCCCGTCTGGCTCAGTGCTGCTCGCTCGGTCCATGTGAAGTGGTGATCTATGGCCTTCAGGCGGGTCGTGTGTCCTATCTTCTCGAGGGTGAGCGCTACGGTGAGGCCTACGTCTCCGTGTGTGATGCTCATGTTGGATACGTAGTTGCCGAGCGAGTACACAATGACATGCTCGGTGGGATGCTCGGCGTGGGGTATCAGTTCGATAGGCTGCACGACGTGGGGATGACTGCCGATGATGTGGTCTACGCCCTGCTCGATGAGCCACTTGGCCAGTTCGCGTTGCTCTGTGCTAGGCTGTTGCTGATACTCGTTGCCCCAATGGATGAGCGCAATGATGGCATCGGCATTCATGGCATGAGCAGCCTCAATATCGGCTGCTAGCTCGTTGCGGTCGAGACTGTTGACCATATTGGGAGGTGTAGCAATAAACCCATTGGTGCCGTAGGTGGCACAGAGCAGGGCCACGCGCAGGCCATTCTTCTCTATGAGCAATGGATAGCGTCTGCTGCGGTCGTCAGCATTGCGGTAGGTGCCCAGGGCCTGCAGGCCTGCTGAGTCGATGAGTGCCAGTGTGCGCTCTAGGCCACGGCGGTAGCGGTCGAGGCTATGGTTGTTGGCTGTGCCGAGGATGTCAAACCCCGCATCTCGCAGGGCATAGAGGTACTCGTCGGGGGCACTGAACTGTGGGTAACCTCTGTAGGGTTCTCCTCCTAACGTCACCTCGAGATTGCCGATGGCGATGTCGGCTTGGCTGATGTGTCCCTTTACCAATGAGAAGCAGTGCTCATAGTCGTAGCTCCCGTCGGGTTGTCGGGCTGCATCGATTTGTGCTTGGTGTTGCATGAGGTCTCCCACGAACAATAGGGTCAACTCCTGTCGTGGCTGAAGAGGGAAGACAAACTGTTCGCTCTGCCCCCACGCGTGAGACGTCCCTATTAATAATAGGAGTAGATGGATGGCCAGTTTTGCCTTCATTGTCCAAAACTTCTCTTTCATATTGCAAAGATACGAATAAGCGAGCGAGAAATATCAAGCTTGCTTGAATATTTTTCACAGCGAGCGAGAGTATCTTCGCGGTTTACCGCAGAGTACGAATAAGCGAGCGAGAAATATCAAGCTTGCTTGAATATTTTTCACAGCGAGCGAGAGTATCTTCGCGGTTTACCGCAGAGTGTGAATAAGCAAGCGAGAAATATCAAGCTTGCTTTTATAATCTTTTTTAAAGAAATTTCTCAAAAAATCTTTGCACATTAAATAAAAAGCTATACATTTGCAGTGTACTATTAAGGTAGTACACGTAAGATAAACAAAAAATATAACGATTAAAAGATGTGAGTATGTTAAAGATTAGCGATTTAGCGTTTTCTTATAGCGGTAATGGCTGTAAGGTTTTCAACGATTTTTCGTTGAGTTTTGAGAAGGGTTCAGTGTACGGATTGCTCGGACTGAATGGTACGGGTAAGAGTACACTGCTCTATCTCTTGACGGGTCTGCTGCGTCCGCAGCAGGGTAGTGTGCTCTACAAGGGCGAGGATGTGCAGAAGCGCTTGCCCTCTACACTGAGCGATATGTTCATCGTGCCCGAGGAGTTTGAACTGCCCAAGATGAGTATCAAGCGGTACGCCGCGCTGCATGCGGGTTTCTATCCCCGCTTCAGCTACGAGCAGCTGCAGAAGAACCTCGCGATGTTCGGGCTCGACGACAGCGTGGTGTTCAACAACCTCTCTATGGGTCAGCAGAAGAAGGCATTTATGTGCTACGCCTTGGCCACCAACACTTCGCTCCTCGTGATGGACGAGCCGACGAACGGACTCGACATCCCCTCGAAGAGCGAGTTTCGCCGACTCATCGCCAGCAACATGACCGACGACAAGACCATCATCATCTCTACCCATCAGGTGCGCGACATTGATAGCTTGCTCGACCATATCGTCATCATCGACGGCTCTCAAGTGTTGCTCAATGCCTCGAGCGACGAGATCTGCCGTCGTCTCCTCTTTGCCGAGCAACCTATCTCGGAGCCTACCGACGGGGCACTCTTCGTGCAGCCCTCCGTAGCTGGCAACAGTGTCATCCTGCCTAATGAGTTCGACGAGGAGAGCCGATTGAACCTCGAACTGCTCTTCAATGGCGTGTTGGCCGAACGGGAACGTTTTATGGAGTTGTTTAAATAAAACCACAGATTTCACAGATTATATCCTTATTGAATAGGCAATACGATTGAATGTGTGAATACCGGATTGTTGAAAAATCCGAGTAATCCGTGTAATCTGTGGTAAGAAATCTCGGTGGATAATTAAAAGTCAATAACAATGAATACAATAAATAATAAATTCAGTTTCGCACGCTTCGCTGCCGTGCTGAAGTGTGACTTGATGGAGAACTGGGTGCGCTACGTCGGCGTGTTCGCCATCCTCTTCTTTGCCAATCTAGCCTACCAGCTTACCGATATCAAGGATGTGGTGGAGCTCTCTACGCTTCGCGCTCTCCCCGTGGAGGAGTATATGAGGCAGTTAGCCATCGATTGCGTGCCCCTCTTCTATGGTGTGCTGTCCCTTTCGCTTATGTGTGCTGCTGCCGACATGACTACCGTACCCTTCAGGACCAAGGGACATGCCACAAACTACCTGATGATGCCCGCCACAAACATGGAGAAGTTCCTCTCCCGCGTGTTCATCAATGTCGTTATGGTCATCGTGATGGCCTACGTGGCACTCTTTCTTGCCGACTTGGCACGTATGCTCTATGTCGCGATCTCTGATATCGAAGGGTTTTATGGCTTCACCGTTCCCACGGTGTGGAACGAACTCTTCGAGCCTTTGCGCGAGGCATATAAGAACGGCGGTGTAGGCTACGTTATTGTAGATAACGAAATAGTTCGTCCCGAGTGGGAGATGAGCATGGCTATCATGGCCGTAGCAACTCTCGTACTCTCTATGTTCTATGTTCACTCCATCATCTTCTTGGGAGGATGTATCTGGCGTAAGGGAGCTCTCTTGAAGACAATATTCATGGTCTTCATGATAGCATTTCTCATCATTTGGGTGATTGCCCAAATCATACCTAGCGAGGAGTGGATTGAAATTGTGTTTTATCCTTGGGTTGAGAGTGTCGCTGAGTCAGAGAAGGAGTTTATGCGCTTTGTTTTCCTCATCACCAACGTCGTGTTTGCCACTTTCACTATTCTGCACTGGTGGCTCAGCTACCGTCTCTTCTCACGCAAGCAGATGATTCCTCGCATGCATCTCTTCGGAAGCAACCACCCTCATCATTTCTTTAAAAAGGCGCACTCATGAAACAAGTAAATAATACATTCAGCCTTCGCCGCTTGTGGAATGTGCTGTGCATCGACCTCAGAGCCTATACAGGTACACGAATGATGTATATCGGCGTACTGTTCATTCTCTTGGCATGCGAATTGGGCGACCTCCATCAATGTATCGCCAGCTATAAGATGGGTGTGGTGGACGCGTCTCAGCTGTTTGCGATGTATGTCAACAGATTGGCTCCCACGTTTTACGCCTTCCTGGTGGGTCTGTTGATGTTCAGTTTCTCCACCGTGTCTGCCATGGGCGAGAAGGGTGCCGCCACCTATTACCTTTCGTTGCCCGCCTCCAATAAAGAGAAGTTTGTATCGCGCGTACTCATCGCCATCGTAGAGCCCGTCGTGTTTGTGATACTGGCTATGCTCGTTGTCGACCTTCTGCGTATAGGCATCGTGAACTATCGCATGGGCATGAACCCTGACTATGCTATCTTGACGGACGACTTCAAGGGACTCACCGTGCCTGCTCTGCTGGGTCATGCGTGGCAGACGATACAGCAGATGTTTACTCACGGCGGTACGGAGTATGTCAATGCCGCAGGCGATATCTCTATGGCAGGCTTCGGCTTTAGTGCCTTCCGTGGTACGATGGTTGTGGCGTTTGCCGTTGTGTCGCTGCTGTTTGCCCACTCCCTCTTCCTATTGATAGGCTGTTGCTGGTCAAACTTCACGGTCATTGCCATTGCTACATTAGGTGGCACGTTGTGGGTCCTGCGCGACAAGGCCATCGATGCCATTACCTCGGCAGGTGACGTCACCGTCTCGGCCTACGGCAACCTCTTGCAAGGTTCGGCCGTGTGGAGTGTGGTGCTAATCATCGCGCTTTTCGCCCTCACCGTGCTCAACTGGCGTGTGAGCTACCGCTTCTTCACGCAAAAGCAGGTGGTGATGCCTACATCAAAGTTTGTTCAATGGTTGAAGTTGTAAAGGAGGCTACGGTATGAATTTCAAGGACAACAACCCGATTTATCTGCAGATAGCCGAGCGCATCTGCGACGAGATACTGCAAGGCCGTTATAGTGAAGACGACCGCATCCCCTCGGTGCGCGAATATGCCGCGATGGTGGAGGTGAATGCCAACACCGTAGTACGCACCTTCGATCACCTACAGTCGCTCGAAGTCATCTACAACAAGCGCGGCCTCGGCTACTTCGTGGCCAAGGGAGCCGTGCGCCGCATCACCAAGGAGCGCAAGCGCACCTTCCTCACCGAGGAGCTCCCTGAGCTCTTCCGCAAGATGGACTCACTGAAGATCTCCTTCGATGAGCTGCGCGAGTTGTATGAGAATAGGGAACAGAAAATCTAGTTCATGACAATCAAAAGTGCATTATCCTATGAATAAAAAGACAATCCTTTTCCTTCTAGGTCTCTCCATCATGGCTTCATGCGAATCGCAATACCCTGTCAGAATAGGCAGGGATGATGTGAACGAATATTGTATCAGTGATTTTGGCAAAGATCCTATAGTCAGAATAGAATTCAACCGCGGTGTCTGGTGGCAAAGAAGCCAATGCGTGATGGTTCAAGGTACCTCCAATGCTTGTGCCATAGAGTCGTTCTTGAATGGAGGCATAGAGCGAAAAAAGTTCTTGGCAGGATTCAACGTGTTAGAGAAACATGTTGATTCCGTCCGCATCTTCTTCCCTGGCGAAATGGATTTTAAGGGTGAAGTCCATGACTGCGCCCGATTGGAAATCTACCTAAAGAGATACGTCAAGGATCTATGCTCCAACAATGCCATTGATAGAGACGAGGCTCGCAAGTAAAGAGGCTAGGATATTGAGCAAATAAGTTAATAGTTGTGAGATTAAGATTGCCACGCCGTGACTGTGAAGTTGCGGCGTGTTTTTATAAGTTGTGATCAAAGTGTATTATATTCTATGTTGTAATTGTTCGTCATTGTCGCTTGTTTTTTGTACAAATATACACCTCGTGAAAGGTATTAGTGTTTGTGTATTATGGCATTGGTGTTTGCTTTGCGTGTTTTGTTTGAAAATGTACAATAATCATGTTTATATATGTTCTATAATACATTGAAAACCAATGTTTGTAATGAAATATATTGTTGTATTTATATGCAAATATTGCAATATGTGTATTTGTACAAAATCACACAACAAAACGTATGGAATTCTATATGAAACTAACCTTTTAGAGAACATCTATATCAGCATTATTGCAGCCTAACATTTTTCTCAAAGCTAGTCTACAAATGCTAATATCTCTGCGAAGATGTACAAATGTCTCCGCGGAGAAAGATAATCACCTCTGCGGAGAGATGATTACATCTCTGCGGAGAGAAGAATTGTTCTCTTTGTTCACTAGAAGAAAAGCGTTTGTAGATTAGAAAGAAACTTACGTAGTTTCTCTTTGCTCATCTTGCGTCGGTGCGCATAGTCGGTCAATTGGTCTTCACCAATGTTTCCTACAGAGAAATAGCGGGCTTGCGGATGGGCTATCATGAGCCCCGTGACGCTACAGTGTGGTGACATGGCTCCATTCTCGGAGAGTGTGATGCCGATATCGCTGAGGTGGAGCAGATGGTCGATGATGAAGTTGATGGACTGGTCGGGGAGACTAGGATAGCCCACGGCAGGTCGTATGCCTTGAAACTTTTCGTCATGAAGTTCACTCATCGTAAGATGTTCCTCTCTGGCATAGCCCCAATAGTGCTTGCGTACCTCCTCGTGCATCTTCTCGGCTGTGGCTTCGGCAAGTCGGTCGGCAAGTGTTGAGTGTTGGAGGCTAAGTGTCGATGATTGACATCCTTCAGGCAGAGAGACTGTGGAGGCAAATATCCCTATAGTGTTGGAGGTGTCTTCTTTTCTCTCTCGGCCTATAAGGTAAGGAGCGTCTCCCCCTCTTATGAAATCGCTCAAGCAGAGCGTATATCCCGAAGCGCTTTCGTGTTGCTGGCGGAGGAGGGGAATGCGTGTCTTGTTGTTGATAATGATGTCGTCTCCCTCGCTATGCGCATCGGCAAGAAGGAAGAGAGCATGACACATGGACTCATCTGCCCATGTGCGCAGTAGTGCCATAGCCTCGTCGTAGAGCCTCATAGCCTCTTGTGCCTTGGGTTGTTCGGCGATAGGAAATGATGCTATCCATGAGGCACGACACGAGGGGCAGTCGTGTATGTTGACCACCGTAGAGAAGCGTGGCTCCATGTCCCATGCGTGAAAGTAGTAGAGCCAGTTGATGTAGGGCGCTACTTCGCGGACGGTGTAGGTCAGACACCTTCTCATGGCGCTATTGGTTCATAGACAATCAGTTAAACTCCATCCTCTCGCCCATCACGCTCTCGTCAAACGTGCCGTCGGCATATACGGCATGTCCGTTGATCCATGTATGGGTGATGTCCCAGTGGAAGGTGTGTCCCTCGAAGGGGCTCCAAGCACACTTGCTCTGGATATCCTCGGTGTCGACGGTATGTGCTGCATTGGGAGAGATGAGCACGAGGTCGGCATGATAACCTTCGCGGATAAATCCGCGTTCCTTGACGTTGTATAGTGTGGCAGGGTTGTGCGCCATCTTCTCTACCACCTCTGTAAGGGTGAAGATGCCCTCATCGGTGAGCTCGAGCATGGCAGGAAGCACATATTGTATGGTAGGGATGCCCGATGCAGCCTTGAGCGAACCGCCTATCTTGTCGGTGAGGAGGTGGGGAGCATGGTCGGTACCTACGACGTCGATGAGTCCGCTACGCAGTGCTTGGCGTAGAGCATCGCGGTCTGTGAATGTCTTGACGGCAGGGTTGCACTTGATGCGGGTGCCTAGCGTAGCGTAGTCGGCATCGGTGTAGTAGAGGTGGGGTAAGCAGACCTCGGCAGTCACTTGTTTGTTGTCAACAGGTCCGTGCTGGAGCAAGTCCAGTTCGCGGGCGGTGCTGATGTGCATGATGTGTATCTTGGCTCCGGTCTTCTGTGCGAGTGCTACGGCTTTGGCGGTAGAGCGATAGCAAGCCTCTTCGCTGCGGATGAGCGGATGGTATGATACGTCGGGGTCATCGCTTGCGGTCTCCTCTTTGTATTTGGCGGTGTTGGCAGATATGATGCTTTGGTCTTCGCAGTGTAGGGCTATCAGTGTGGGCGACTCTCTGAAAATCTGTTCGATACGCTCGTCTTGGTCTACCAGCATTCCTCCAGTGCTGCTCCCCATGAAGAGCTTTACGCCACACACGGTGTGGGGATCTACCTGGCGCACTTCGTCGATGTTATTGGTCGTGGCGCCTAAGTAGAAGGAGTGGTTGACGAGACATTTCGTCTTAGCGTCGGCAAACTTTGCCTCTAAAGCCTCTATCGTGGTGGTTTGTGGATTGCAGTTGGGCATGTCCATCACCGAGGTTATTCCTCCTCGTGCAGCGGCTCTGCTCTCGGTGTGCATGTCTGCCTTATGGGTTAATCCCGGGTCGCGGAAATGTACGTGGTCGTCGATGCATCCGGGGATGAGGTATTGTCCCTTGGCATCGATGATGTGGTCTGCGGTGAGCCCTGTGACATCTGTGCCGCGTATGATGGCTGTTATGCGCTGATCTTTGATGAGTACGCTACCTATGAACTGTTGGCCTTCGTTGACGATGGTGGCTTGGTGTATGAGGGTGGTCATGGGAGGGATTGTTGAATTAGGGATTATGAATTCTGAATTATGGATTCTAATTCGTATTTATTATTGGGGACACTTCTTGTTTATGCCTCCTTGGTCTGTACTACCTTACGGAATGAAGCGGGGATGGGGGCTTCGAATCGGATCAATTGGCCTGTGATGGGGTGGGTGATAGCTAGGCGGTGGTTGTGTAGCATGAGTCGGCCTATGGGGTTGGTGCGTCCGCCATACTTGCGGTCGCCAGCTACGGGGTATCCTATTTCGGCCAGTTGTACGCGTATCTGATTCTTTCGGCCAGTGAAGATCTGTAGATCGAGCAGTGCGTGATAGTCGCCCTGCTGCACCACATGGTATCGTGTCACGGCTAAGCGTCCTTCTTCGGGCTTGCGGGCTACGTATACCTTCATGTTGGTGTTGTTCTCTACGAGGTAGTGGCGCAGTTCTTGACGCTCCTCTTCGGGGCATCCCTCTACGACTGCAGTGTAGGAGCGTTCTCGTACGTAGTTGTCCCAGTTGTAGCGTAGCTCACGCTGAGTGTCAGGGTCTTTGGCAAAGATGAGGATACCTGAGGTGTATTGGTCCAGGCGATGGCAGATGTAGGCCATGGCGCGTGCATCTTTCTGTTTCAGGTAGTCAGTGAGAAGGCTTTGGGCTGTCTTCTTGTTTGTGTCGCGGCCCATGGAGAGCAGTCCTGCTGCTTTCTCCACCACGACGAGGTGTTTGTCCTCGTAGATGATATGAAGCTGTCCGCTGCGAAGTACGGCAAAGGGGCGGGTGAAGTTGACCGAAACCTTGTCGCGTGGAGTGAGCGGAGTGTCAAACTGGGTCAAGGGTTGTCCGTTTACTGCTACGTGGTGATGGGCGAGCATCGATTTGATGTCGCTCTTGCTCTTCGGGGCAAGTATGGTGTAGAGGAAATTGAGCAATGTGGTCTCCTCTGCAGGTGAGTAGTGGAATATTTGGTTGGGGCCCTTCTTACCGTGTCGCTTGTTGTTCTTCATATTATATATATAAGGTGTTATTTGTTATCTTTATTTAGTGATGTCTATGAGGTAGGAAATCTTACCGGTGATTGTGGTATTGGCTGATCGTCCGAAGGGATCTGCCTTGGAGTTGCCAAACATATCGGAGAGTCCGAAGAAATAGCGCCCTTCGATGATGAAGTTGCCCACAGAGGTCTTCAGCTCCATGCCGAGGCCTCCTGCTATACCATATTCGAGGGTGTTTTCTATGGCTTTGCCATACTGCTCGTTGATATAGTTTGGTCTGCTATTGGGATTCCATGGATATTCGGAGGTGAATCCATAGTGCTCCTTGTCACTGAGAAAGAGACCTAGCTGAGGGCCTGCATTGATGAAAAACTGTAAGCCGCGCTCCTCCTTTCCCCATCCAAGGTGGGCAAAGAAAGGAATCTCGATATAGTTGGTCGTGCGGTGGTAGGTGTTGTTGCTGCCATCCTCGATGAGCTCGTTCCATCCGCGTTGGGCAAAGTTGACCTCCACTTGTGCTGCACAGATGAGCGAGAAGTACTTCTCAGATGTGTAGCGCAATGTGAAACCTCCGGTAAGGCCAGGCTGTAGCTCCTGCTTGATCGTGGGGCTGAAGTCGACACGGCTTAAGTTGTAGCCTCCATTGAAGCCTATGGCGAGGTTGTCTCGCAACTCGCCTACCTGAGCATGCGATGCCATGCTCAGTATCAAGGATACGAGAGGTAAGAGTAGGCGTTTCATCGGTCAAAGTCAATGGTTTGCAACTGGTAGTCGCGTGAGAAATGCACGAAGAATACCTTGCGGTTGATGAATCCGCCCCAGTGGTTGACGCGCTCAAACTTAAAGCCTGTCTGTAGCGGGGTGTAGTCCATCTCGTGGATGCGGTTGTCCATGTCGGTGCCGTAGAGGTGCATAGCCTTGAGAAAGTAGTAGGCTATATCGAATCCCAGGATGGCGTACTTCGGGTAGCGGTTGGCAATCTCCTTGCTATAGGTGCGGCGATACTTCTGGTGGAATGCCTTGGAGGCGGGCAGTAGGTTGTTGGTATAGAATGAGGTGTAGAAGTAGGTGTCGATCTCATAGAACGATGCCAAGTGGTTGTTGGTGTACACCTGATACTGAGGATAGCCAAAGAGGCTGATGTCATACTTCGCAGAGGCTGTATCGCGTACCACGAGCTGGAAGATGGGCATCATGTTGTTGAGGCTTCCACTCTTCTCCGAGGTCATCATAAGGATGTTGTGTCTCTCCGTGTCGAGGTGAGCCAGTATGGTGTCCTTGTTGGTGGCGGTGTCAGCCATCAATACGGTGTGAGGGATGTCTCTGTAGGTCAGTTCGCGCTTGAGTCCGTCAATCAAGTCGTCGTCTTCCTCCTCGGGATCATCGAAGAAGATTACCTTGGGACAAGGGAACTTGGTGAAGAAGCGTTCGTAAACCTCAGAGTAGAAGTAGCTCTGTGGGGTGTTGACTTGATAGATATAGGGGTTGGTAAATACGGCATCGACCTGACGGGCAAAGGGGACGATTAAGCGTATGCCTGTAGTGTCGGCAAAGGCGGATGCCTCGTCGATGTGGCTGTCGTGCACGGGGCCGATGATGAGATTCATCTCCCGCATCTCGGGCTTGGCGAGGATAGGGCGTATGGAGGTGTTCTTGTCGCCAGAGTCGTAGACGTGGAGGTCTATGGATACCCCCTGCTTCTTGAGGCTATCGAGAGCTAGCAACACACCTTCGTAGAACTCCACCATCTTCATCTGGTCGCTCGAGATGCTATCGTCGAGCATGAGAGGCAATATGATAGCGGCTTTGATCTGCTCTATGTCTTCGGGGATAGTGCGCAACTCGGCAAAGAGGTCTTCGTCGGTGGGGACAACGATGGGGGCTGTCTCCTCCTTTTTCTTGTTCTGCTGTTGCTCCTCAAGCGCTGCTTGTCGTTTTTCTTGCTCGGCCTTGGTGTAGGGAATGCATAGGATCTCTCCCACCTTGAGCTTGCGCTTGCGCAGCTCAGGATTGGCCTCCACTAGTTCTAGTTCTGTGATGCCATAGGTGCGGCTGATGCGGTAGATGTTCTCTCTACGCTTCACCAGGTGCTCGGTACGGCAATTAGAAATCTCTTCCAAGTCGGCAAGCTCCTCTGTTGTGCTCGCGTTCTGTGTGGCTATGGGGTTAGGCTCTGTAGCGATGGACTGTGTGGGCTGTTGTGGCTCCTTTTTTGCAGGGATGACAACCACTTGGCCTACCTTGAAGTTCTCAGCGCTCAGACCAGGGTTGGCATTGCATATCTCGCGTGCTGTGAGTCCATAGATGACGGTCAGTCGATAGAGTGTCTCGCCGACCTTGATCGTGTGAAAACGCTCTCCGGAAGACTGTTCTTGATGGGTGTCGGCATGGGTGCTTTCCTGCTTTGTTTGAGGTATGCGTAGTTGCTCACCGACCTTGATTACCGTTTCGCTCCCTGGGTTGAGGCGGATGATGTCTGCCTCAGTCACTCCATACATGCGGGATATAGAGTATAAGCCTTGTCCCTTGGTTACTGTGTGGAGGAAGTAGCTCTCGCTCTGTGCCATGGCCCACTGTGTAGACGTGGCAAGGATTAGTATCGTCAGGATGCGTCTGAATAGTCTGTTCATAATATTCCTAGTATAAGTAATACAAGCCACAAAATTAGTGCAAAAAAATGGTTAAGCGAAGATAATACGGATATTTGTGCATAAAAAAAGCGTGCGAAGCTATTGCCGCGCACGCTTTGTATGATATTGGCGAGAGATTTAGTCGATCAGTCCACGATTGCGGAGCAGAGCCTCGGGGTTGGGCTCAGCGCCACGGAAACGCTTGTAGAGGGTCATGGGCTCTTCGCTACCGCCCATCTCGAGGATGTTCTCACGGAAGCTGCGGCCAGTGGCCTCGTCGAAGATACCATTCTCGCGGAATGCCTCGAAGCCATCGGCATCGAGTACCTCGGCCCAGAGGTAGCTGTAGTAGCCTACGGCATAACCACCACTGAAGATGTGGTTGAAGTAGGGGCCACGATAGCGGAAGGCAATCTGAGGTAGGAGTCCAATCTTGTCGGCAACGCTCTTCTCGAAGGCATTGGCGTCAAAGTCTGTGTAGTCCTTGAGCATGTGGAACTCCATGTCGAGCAATGCGGCACCTACGAGCTCCATGGTCTCGAAGCCCGAGTTGAATGATGATGCGGCCTGCATCTTGGCGATGAGTTCGTCGGTGATGGGCTCGCCAGTCTCGTAGTGGAGAGCATACATCTTGAGCACCTCAGGCTCGATGGCCCAGTGCTCCATAATCTGTGAGGGCAGCTCTACGAAGTCGCGTGCTACGCTGGTACCGCTCACGGTGGGATAGTGGGTCTGTGTCAAGAAACCGTGGAGGGCGTGACCCAATTCGTGGAAGAGGGTACGGGTCTCGTCGATAGTCAGGAGTGAAGGGGTGTCAGCGGTAGGAGCGGTGAAGTTGCCCACGTTGACGATGATGGGGCGCTGGTTCTCGCCGTCGATGTTAGACGCATCCACGATGTTGTTCATCCATGCACCGGCACGCTTTGTGGCACGGGGGAAGTAGTCGGTGTAGAAGAGGGCCAGGTGTGAATCATCGGCATCGAGCACCTCGAAGGTCTCCACCTCGGGGTGGTACACGTCGAGCCCTTCGATGGGCTGGAACTTCATGCCGAAGAGCTTCTCCGATACCATGAAGGCACCCTTGCGTACGTTGTCAAGTGAGAAGTAGGGACGCAGCTCACTCTCGCTGAGGGCATACTTCGCCTCGCGCAGCTTCTCGGTGTAGTACCACCAGTCCCATGCCTCGAGCTTCTCTCCCTTGCCCTCGGCATCCATCATCTTCTGCAGCTCGGCAGCCTCGGCCTTGGCCTTGGGTACTGCGGCATTCCAGATGGTCATGAGGAGGTTGTAGGCAGCCTCGGGGGTCTGGGCCATCTTGTCCTCGAGCTGGAACTCGGCGAAGGTTTCATAGCCAAAGATTTGTGCCTTCTGCTGGCGTAGCTTGAGGATACGTGCGATGACCTCCTTGTTGTCGTTCTCGTTGTTGTTGTCGCCACGGTTGATGTAGCCGAGGTACATCTGACGGCGCAGTTCACGATTGTCGGCATACTGCAGGAAGGGAATCCAGCTGGGCTTATGTAGGGTGAAGAGCCAACCCTCCTTGCCTGCAGCCTGAGCAGCCTCGCGAGCAGCGTTGATAGAGCTCTGGGGAAGACCAGCAAGATCCTTCTCATCGGTGATGACGAGTTCGAAGGCGTTGGTCTCAGCCAAGCCATTCTCGCCAAACTCGATGCTGGCCAGTGAGAGCTGCTTCTCAATCTCCATCAGCTGGGCCTTCTTCTCGGCATCGAGCAGAGCACCGCCCTTGACAAACATGCGGTAGTACTTGTCGAGCACCATCTCCTGCTCACGGCTGAGGCCAAGCTCCGCCTTGGTGTCGTAAAGCGCTTTGATACGGGCAAAGAGAGCCTCGTTCATCGTCATGTAGGCGCTGTGCTCGGTGAAGAGGGGTGAGAGTTTCTTTTCGGTCTCGCTCATCACGTCGTCAGCATCGGTCTCGCTCAGGTTGAAGAAGATTCCCGTAGCCTTGGCCAACTTCTTGCCGCTGCGCTCGAGCGCTGCGATGGTGTTGTCGAAGGTGGGTGCCTCGGGATTGGCTACGATAGCGTCAATCTCGGCACGTTGCTCCTCGAAGCCTGCCATGAAGGCGGCCTCATAGTCGGTCGACTTGTACTTTGAAAACTCGGGGGCACCAAACGGCAGAGCCGATTCAGCCAGCACGGGATTGTCGTGCTTGGCGCCACAGGCTGTCAGGGCAGCAATGGCCATAGCGATAAGTGTTTTTTTCATTGTTCTATATTATATATAATAGGTGTACTTGTATGTGGCGTGTGTGTCGTCATCTCCTCAGCGAGCCATCGTGAGCCTCACTGCTGACTCGCATGGACCTGCTCCCTCGATGGGTGGGTTCTTCTTGACTACGCATACACTGACACGCAGAAGCATTTCGAATTCCTCAAGCAGAGCGGTAGCAATGCGTCCACAGACGTGTTCGAGCAGCATCGACGGAACGTTCATTTCGCGCTTCACCACGTCGTAGACGGCCGCATAGTTTACCGTGTCGTCCAAGTCATCTGTGCTGATGGCCTTGCTGATATCGGCTTCTATCGTGAGGTCCACGACAAAGTTGTTTCCCCTCTGTCTCTCCTCGGGAAGCACACCATGGTAGGCATAGAAGGCTAACCCTCTCAGCTCAATACAGCTCTGTTCGATGTTCATAGTCATCTCGCTCTCGTTGTTTGTATATATGGCGTGTCTCGTTTTGGTCAGGAGTTCTCCTTCTCATATTCTTGTGGAATGCGGTATGCTGTGTATAGCTCCACGAGGCATCCTACGAGCAGGCACACGATCCATTCGTTGTGCTTACACGTGAACATGAGTACTCCGGTGAGCATCAGTGCGATGGCACCCAAGAGCTGTTGACGACGTAGGCGGCGCAGCACAAGGTTGCGGCCTGTGTAACGGTCGAGCATCTGCATGGCTCCAAACATGAATGCTCCGATGGTATACATGTAGGGAACCCATGCCCATCGGGTGATATATAGGGCTGCGCCCGCCACTAGGAGTATGCCTCCTAGGATATAGATGGTCTGTTGTAGCTTTTTCATTCTTTTATGATATAAACGTCTTCGTCTGGGAGGTGCATGCCGTATCTTTCTCGTGCTATGCGTTCTAGATTGTTGCTGTCGTTGGCCAGCACCTGTAGACCCCTCTCGCTTTGATTTAGTATGTCGGTGTAGTGTTCGATCTCTTTTTTTAGTTCGCGTATCTGGCGCCGGTGTTCCATGCGCTTTATCATGTTGTGTGGGTCAATCACGCATACGAGTAACACGAATCCGATGATTGTCACCGCATACTTATGTTGCTTAACCCAGAGCCATGTCTCTTTTATTTTACTCATGTTGTTTGCGTCAGTCTGTAATCCTCCACAAAGGTAAAGGTTTTCGTTGACATTATCCAACAATCTGTTTTTATTTTGTTCTCTTTTCCAGGGAATAATCTCTTGATGCATTCACGTCATGGTGTTAACACGCTCTTTTTTTGTTCATTTTTTGTGTTTTGTGGTCAAATAAATGGCATAGATGTTCGTCTAGTCGAAACTTTTCACTACTTTTGGAGAGAATATTGAGTTGATATCGTGTTTTAGATGAAAAGATACCCTGTTATGCGAAGATTCTTCGGCTCCATATTGTTGTTTCTCGTCGGTGTGAGCATGCTCAGCGCCCAGTCGGTAGGCCTTGTGCTTAGCGGTGGAGGCGCCAAAGGCATCACCCACATCGGAATCATTCAGGCCCTCGAAGAGAATGGTATCCCCATTGACTACATCGCAGGCACCTCCATAGGCGCTATTGTCGGTGGACTCTATGCTATGGGGTACACTCCTCAAGAGATGCTCGATTTGTTGGCATCCAGGGAGTTTCAGCAATGCTACTCAGGAGAGGTCGACAAGGACAATACCTATTATATAAAGCAGAATGACCCCACTCCCGAACTCTATTCGCTCAAGGCCACGTTGGGCGACTCGGTGACAGCTGTGCAGGCCTTGCCGCTCAGTCTCATCGATCCCATACATATGAACATAAAGATTATGGAGCTGTGTGTGCAGGCTACGGCAGCGTGTGATGAGGATTTTGATCGTCTCTTCATCCCCTTCCGTTGTGTGGCTGCCGATGTGTACAACAAGCATGAGATTGTCTTTCGTCGAGGAGATTTGGGTAATTCGGTACGCGCTTCGATGACCTTCCCACTGGTGTTTCGTCCTATCGAGGTCGATGGAGTGCTGGCCTATGATGGAGGCATCTATAATAATTTCCCAGCCGATGTGATGAAGCGTGACTTTGCCCCCGACTATATTATAGGTAGTGTGGTCTCGGCCAATCGCGAGCAACCCTCGGCAGATAATCTAGCTGCGCAGGTCGAGGCACTCATCATGCAGACGAGCAACTATGCCTTGCCCGACTCCAATGGTATCCTCCTCGACTTTGACCTCAACGGTCAAGTCGGTCTACTCGATTTTGATAAGGCCCAATACCTCTTTGACCTTGGTTACAGCACTACGCTTCAGCTCATCGACTCTATTAAGCGTAGTGTGCCCCGCACGGTGCCGCTCGAGCAGGTCAATGAGCGTCGCAGAGCTTACAAGCAGACGCTCCCCGATGTAGTCTTTCGAGACATCACTATCAGTGGGGCCAACAACCGCCAGCGACAGTATATCCTCAGTGAGGTGCGTCCTGTGGGGCATCGCTACATACGTTTCAAGGACTTTAAGAAAGCTTATTTCCGCCTTATGTCCGAGAATGCCATCAAGGAGATATTCCCTACGGCCACGTATGATCCGCGCAGCAAGACCTTCAGCCTTCACCTCGACGTGTCGATGGAGGACAACTTCAATCTGGCCTTTGGCGGAGGACTCTCCACGAACAACATCAATCAGATCTACTACGGACTCAACTACAATCACATCGGTCGTCACTCTACCGAGGTGCTCTTCGATGGGCAGTTTGGACGCATGTATAACAATGTGCAACTCATGGGGCGCATCAACCTCTCCACCGATATCCCCATGTCCATACGAACAATAGGGTCCTACTCGACGCTCAATCACTACAAGCAGAGCTTCCTCTTCTCTGACAACGCAATGCCAGCCCTCAACCGTCAAGCCGAGACCTTTGGTAAGGTGAAGCTCGCTCTTCCCTTTATGACCAAGCATAAGGTGGAGCTTGGCTTGGGTTACGGAAAGATTGTCGACCACTACATCCAAAACAATACCATCGACCTAGCCAACCTGCAATACAATACCAATACCTACCATCTGCTCGGAGGATCGGTACTCTTCAAGCGCAATTCGCTCAATACTCCTCAATATGCCACCAAGGGAGTAGCTCAGCAAATCCTGGCTCAGATCTTTACTGGTACCAATACCTATCATCCCGTCGTGGAGCAGCCAGGAGTGTCCACCGAGGAGGCTGTGTCGTGGTTGCAGATAGGTATCAAGGACCAGCACTACCTCGCGATGAGTCCACACTTTACCTTGGGTACCTATGCCGAGGGATACTACTCGTCGCGCAATCTCGCCTACGACTACACGGCCACGATGCTCGAGGCAGGTGTCTTCGCCCCCACGCCCAGCATGCTCTTTGCCTACAATCCCACGTTTCGTGCCAATCAGTATGTGGCGGCAGGTATCAAACCTATCTATATGTTTTCGTCTTACCTGCAGCTTCGCTTCGAGGCCTATGCCTTCGTTCCCATCTATCCCATTGTCTCCAATGCCGAGGGCCGCGCCTACTATGGGCGTCCCTTCTCCACGATGGCCCATGTTGAGGAACTCTCACTCGTGGGGCGCTTCTCCACTTTTGTCGTTAGCGCCTATCTCAACCACAACAGTTCGGCACCGCGAAGCCTCGGTGCAGGCATCTCATTGGGATGGTATATGATGAGTGGTCGCTTCATTGAGCAATAAGTGTGTGGGGTGGGGTGTTCTTCTTTAGTGTACACCAAGTGGTGAGAAAATAGGTCAAAATCGATGAGATTTCGTGGTGGAAAGCCAAAAAATGGGTAAAAAACGAGAAAAATGCATTTTTTTTGAAAAAAAACGTAGAAACATTTTGAGGAATCAAAAAAACGCTATACCTTTGCATCGCAATTGAGAAACAACACGGCTCCATAGCTCAACTGAATAGAGCATTTGACTACGGATCAAAAGGTTATAGGTTTGAATCCTATTGGAGTCACTCAAAGCAGAAGACCGCTACAAGCGGTCTTTTTTTTATCCCTATATTGTCTCCTACTCATTGATGCCAGCATCAGAGGAATCATATATCCTCTGTTTTGCGTATCCATGTACATATGGTGTTTCAAGAGATCTTTTCATACACCAATCCTACCATTTCATACAGCCGAGTAGGAAATGCTTGGCTGTATGGGGATTTTTAATGAACTTTGCACCTGAAGAAGCGAAGATAGGCTGCACTCACTGAACTAATACCGATAAATCGGATTTGAGCTCGTTTGCACTATCTTTGCATGTGAAACTTTGAATATGTTATTAAAGAACTACTATGGCAAATTGGTTCTTCTACATCATTGCACTCGTCTTTTACGCGTGCTGTGGATTTCTTGAATTATTGGCAAAGTGGTTGGGATGGACCTACACGGAGGCTTGCGTGTACTTCAATCTGTATTTGCAGTATGTAGTGCTGATGTTGTCGGCTCTCTCTGTTGTTTCTGTAGCAGCAAGGATGCTGTTTCAGGAGGTGACAAGGCGTAGATGGGTGGTGTTGGCGCTGACAGTGATCTATAATCTCCCCTTTGTGTGGCTGGGTGCATTCCTATATAATAGATATGGTGGAATGAGCTGTGATGCAGCCTTTACGCTCTGCAAGGATGACCTCCTGGCATTGGGCACACATCTTAATATCCCCGACACATTGCCCTACTACACGGAAGGATGGACGGAGTATTATATCGTGAACCTCATCCTCTTCGTAGTGCTCTACTTGTTGGTGTTGTTTCTGAATTGGGGGGCGAAGAGGTTGATAAAGAAGTATGCATAAAATAAGGTAATAATATAGATGTTGTCCCGCTCAAAATAGAAAATAATGAAGAAAGCATCGAAGATTTATTTGTGGGCATGTGTAGTGCTAGTTGCAGCGGCCATAGCAGCCGTAGCTGCTGTTATGGTGATACCCTCGCATCACGACCTGGCACGCGACCCCTATGCCATAGAGCGCATAGTGAAGGTAGACCTGCCCGAGATTGTAGAGGTAGAGTCGGAGGACAACTTAGACCGTGGCTCGTCGCGCTGGGATGTGTATACGCATCTCGTTCAGTTTGGCGATGCCTTGTCCGAGGAGAGCATCAAGAAGTTGGATCAACGCTGCCATAACGATAGCCAGCATTGGCTGAAGAATGCCGAGGAAGGATATTACCGATATACAGCAGAGGGTGGGGTAGATGAACTCTATGCTATCGATTGTGAGATACACCATGATTACGCCTACCTGACCTATACGGTGGACGAGTCGGAGGGTATCTTCCTCTTCGTAGCCATTCTCTTGTGCGCTTACCTAATGCTTCTCTGGGGAGTGGTGCTTGTAGTGGTTGGCGTTGTGAAACGAATAATAAAGAACAAAAGACAACAACAATGAAACGAATCATACTTATATTGACCCTTCTCTGTGTAGGCTTCACTATGACCTATTCACAGATAAGTAAGCATGTGACGCGCTATGACCTGCCCGAGGGAGAGCTGCGCTGGACTAACGTACGCCCCAAGGATGCCAAGATGTGTATCCCCGCAGCCTTCACGACCGAGGAAGGCAAGGTGGCGGGCGCCTACCGACTCGGTGGCAAGACCCATCAGAAGGAGGTGTACAAGATGAAGGTATCGCTCAATGGCAACATCTTCTACATCAGTCCTCGGTGGGTGAGCGACAACGGCTTTCAGCAACTCGCATTGGTGTACAACTCGCGAGCCATGAAGTTCAAGAGCCAAGACAAATCCATGCGTCGTGCCTTGTGTAAGGATGCCAAGGGAGCCTTCATTCTGGAGTCCAACTACCCGATGACGCTCACCCGCTTTGCCCTTGAGTGTAGCAAGCAATGCACCAATGCCACCTATCTCGATATGGGCGAATATGGTTACGGCTACATCAAGCAGGGACCTATCACCATTCCCCTGTTCGCCCCGGCCATCTTCACCCAACACAAGCAGACGAATTGGATATATATAGAATGAAACGAAGCAACAATGTAGTCTATCGGTCTTTGCGGTAAAGGTGGCATTGTCTTTTCGTTATCGTTTTCGTTATCGTTGTTGAGTGGCAACTCTTCTATGAACTCGAAAAGGTTGGCATCTTACATCCTTATAAGTTGGTGTGCTATGATGAAAAGTAAGCAAACATGAGACTCTTCAAACTGGGGAAATCCCCCTTGACGCTCACTTAATCGCCACAATCGTACCGAACTCACTCCAAGGTTCAGTGTTTTTGTATGCATCGATAGCACTCTCGGGAACGTGTAGGGTGGAGGAGTAAAGTCCACAGTGTCCGAAAGCGTCTTCATGAGTTGGTGGTACCTCTTCGGAATAACAGTATACATCGGCGCATGGCGTAATTTGAGCAAAGGCTCCTATCTCAATGGTAGTGGCACCAAGTATAGTAAGTTGCTTAAGGTTCCTACAATTATCGAAAGCCCAGGATTCAATGCTTTTTACATTCTTGGGGATAATGACATAAGTGAGACAAGTGCCACGGAAAGCTGACTTTCCAATACTTGTCAATCTTTTGGGAATATTGATGAAACTGAGGCTTCTGCAACCATAAAAAACATAGTGCCCAATTTGGGTTACACCATTGGGAATAGTTATGAATGTGAGGTTACAACATCCGTTGAAAACGCTATCTCCGATACTTTTAACGTTCTCGGGGATATTAATGTCTGTGAGGCTATTACAGTGTGAAAAAGCGCAGTATTCAATACTTGTGACACTCTCGGGTAAACTGATGCTAGTTAGGCTGCTACAATTAGAAAAAACATGCTCTCCAATGATTGTAATACCTTCGGGTATTCTAATGGTTTTGAGATTATAACAACAATAAAAAGCACCATTCCCAATGCTTGTTACACTTTCGGGGACTACGATGGAGGTAAGTCTTCTACAATTAGAAAAAGCATACTTTCCAATAGTCGTAATATCCTCGGGAATGATGGTATTTGAACAACCCAGAATCATGGTGTTGCTTGTCGTCTCTATGATAGCATTGCAATCATTACGTGAATCATACGAGAAGTTTTCTTTATCTATAATAATCGATATGAGGCTGCTGCAATTAAAGAAAGCTAGGTCGCCAATACTCGTTACGCTCTCTGGAATATTAATAGCAGTAAGGTTGATGCAATTGTAGAATGCACAGTCTCCAATACTTGTTGTAGTTTTAGGGATTGTGACGGATATGATTTTGCTGCAATCACGGAATGCATTCTTTTTTATACTCTTCACGCCCTCAGGAATGATTATAGAGGTAAGATTACAACAGTTATAGAATGTCTCGTACTCAATATTCGTGATGCCCTTAGGCATAGTGATGGAGGTTAGGCTGATGCAACCACAGAAAGCCCAAGACCCGATGATTGTTACACTCTCAGGGACGATAATGCTTTGAATGTCAGTGCAACCACAGAAAGCCTGTTTACCAATCTTCGTCACCCGATAAACAATCCCCTCATAAAAGAACGACTCGGGAATAACAACCTCTCCTGTGCGCTCTCTGTCCACACATTTCTTCACCGTTGCCTCCTGCTCATCGGTATCAAGCGAATAGAGCAATCCGTCTAACTCAGTCTCTAATATCATACTCCTATGTTTATGGTGTAGGTTTTTGTGAGATTGCGGTATTAATGTAGATAGGTAAAAAATTATGGCCTATACTATAACTCATCCGTGTAGGTATCAGCAAAGAAAGGATTTAGTACTTTCGCGGTGAAAGTCCCTGTTCCATCGTTTAGTCTACGAGGAAATTTTACTTCAGTGAACACCAATCCTCGCTCGTTGAGCAGATTTGCAAGGTCTTTTGACCACTCGCGGTCAAGTACCCTATCCACGATGTGAGCGTTTGCCCATTCGTGAACATCACTTTGATATTTCACGACGTTGTTGTTTGCATCGGTCGTACTTGTATTCAGCAAGAACGACTTGCTTAAAGCATCCTTGATATTATCGCTGATGATATAAGTAGGTCGCCAAACAAGAGTTTTTGTTTTAAGTATGAGCGTCTTGCCATTTACTTCGTAGGATTTACCTTGCTCTAATGGCGCACCAACAGAAGCTACAAGAGCCGTAATCTTGTCGTCATCCAAGAACACCGGTTTTTCGGTAGACAAGTCTTTAAAGACCACATACGCGGTCTTTTTGGCTTCCCACTTTCCGCCCTCTGTATCTTTGGGACCACCATAGATTTTACCCGTGCTGAAGAACGCGCGTTTGACCATTCGTTCATTCGCTTCGTTGATTTCCTCCTGAGTGAAACCAAGAGCCTTGAAGTCGTCGAAAAATTTTCCTATTGTCATAAATGTAAAAGTTTTAGAATGTGCACCCTTTCTTTCTCCTATGCGTTGGATATTCGGTCTCTTTTAAACCGACAAAGTTTTTCCTTGTGTATCGTATATTGATAATAATGACAAAGGTAGTAATTTTATCGATTGTAAAAGAAAGAAATTAGGAATTTGTTGTTTATAATCGTTTAGAATATAATCCTCTCTTCGCCGACCATTTCATACACCAACCCCACCATTTCATACAGCCGAGCAGGAAATGCTTGGCTGTATGGGGATTTTTAATGAACTTTGCATTTGGGAAAGCGAAGATAGGCTGCACTCATTGAACAAATGCCAATAAATTGGCTTTGCGTTCGTTTTCACCATCTTTGCAATGTGAAAGAAGTGCAGACGAATCCTTCGACTGGCGGAGACTGCAACTATTCACGGAAATTTATGGGCTTATGGGTGTTTATGTTCAAAAATAATCCTAATGCTATTTAGTTGACATAAATATTCATAAATAGAACCCGTGAATGACCATAAATAATAAAGCGTTTATCCTTAACACAAACCGCACTTCAAGTGGGTGCTCGATGTGGAGTTTGTCGCTCTTGGTGTAAAATTGCATGCTTGATTGTGCAGAAAATAACAGTTTCTGCATGGTTGAACGTGCAACTTTTGCAAATAATTGCACTTTTGATTGTGCAATTTGTTCTTTCTTCGTACATTTGCGATGAATTTCAACTATATGAGATATGGAAAACTTATTTGCGACAGCCCGTGAGCTGATCAGCAGAGTAGATACGAGTTATGTCCGTGATAAACATCAGGAGATAGACTGGAACAGTCGTTTGATAGCTATCTTGGGAGCTCGTGGTACGGGCAAGACTACGATGCTGCTCCAGCACATCCGTTTGTACGACAATACACCGCAAACCTTGTATGTGACGGCCGATGATTTCTATTTCACCACACATCGGCTCGAAGAGCTTGCCCATCAGTTTATGTTGCAAGGGGGCAAACATCTTTATATTGATGAAATTCACAAATACAAAGGTTGGTCCACGGAGATAAAGAACATATACGACAAGATGCCCGACCTGCATGTGGTATATAGTGGCTCCTCTATTTTAGATTTGGAAAAGGGAGGAGCTGACCTCAGCCGTCGAAAACTGGAATATGTGCTTCCGGGATTAAGCTTCCGCGAATATCTCAACATCTCGCAGGGCTGGAACCTCCCTCGCTACACCTTGGAGGAGATAGTGGCAGGCAAGGTCGATTTTCCTTATACTCAAGAACGGCCATTACCCTTGTTTGCTCAGTATCTGCGCGAAGGATACTATCCCTTTTTCCGTGAGGGCAACTATTCCATGCGTCTGAATGGTGTCATCAAGCAGATCGTAGAAGATGACATCCCAAAGTTTGCTGAGATAGAGGTGGCTTCGGCCCAGAAGCTCAAGAAACTCCTCTATGTGTTGGCGCAAAGCGTACCCTTCAAACCTAACTACTCCAAGCTGGAGCGCGACTTGGATATATCAAGAAACACCTTGCCTCAATATATGCTCTACCTTGAGAAGGCAGGTCTTATAGGTGTGCTCCGCGAGAAGGCCACAGGCGTGAAGTTGCTGGAGAAGATAGAAAAGATCTACTTGAACAATCCCAATGAAGCGTATGTGCTATCAGAAAAGACTCCCGATATCGGCACTATCCGTGAGACTATCTTCTTCGCGTGGCTGCGTGTTGGACATTTCATCTCTTCGTCTGCTGTTTCAGATTTTGAGGTCGATGGCCTGACTTTCGAGATTGGTGGAAAGAACAAGGGGAAGAAGCAATTATCCACTCTTCCCATAGATAAAGGTTTCGTTGTCAAAGACGATGTAGAATATGTGTATCAAAACTCCATCCCCTTGTGGATGTTTGGATTTGTGTATTGAACTGTTTTCTGGCACTCAAGGATGCATTTCATACACCAACCCCACCATTTCATACAGCCGAGCACGAAATGCTTGGCTGTATTGTTTTGTTGCAGTACTTTTGTGGTGGAAATAACGAAAACAACATGAAACGAATCCTATCACGCATACTCTTGGCTCTCGTGGCCATCGTAATCCTCGGTATGCTCATCCCACAGAATCTGAAGATGCCCGTCGTAGGGGCCGACAGCAACAGCTACAATCACGAGACCTTCTGGTACGAGGGGTGGGGGACCTCCATCGTGCACAAGGGCATCGATGTGTTTGCCCGTCGAGGCACGCGGGTCAACTCCGCCACCATAGGCATCGTGCTCCTCACCGCCGAGTATGGCAAGGGAGGCAAGTTTGTCATCGTGCTTGGCCCCAAGTGGCGACTCCACTACTATGCTCACCTCGACGAGATCACCACCAAACCCCTCGCCCTCGTGGGTCACAACACACAGATAGGCACCGTGGGCAACACAGGCAATGCCGCTACCACACCCGCCCACCTGCACTATGGCATAGGCACCCTCATTCCCTATCCTTGGCGCATCGACGATGCTCCGCTGGGACACCAAAAAGCGTTTTATCTGAATCCGATAGATTATTTGAAGGAGTAGGGAGCAGTCTTGGCTGAAATGTTGTCGCTGACAAGAATTACGTGATCACTTTTGCCGAGTAAACGATTTTGATTTTTGGCCTGGCAAGGAAGCAGCGGAGCAAAAACGCTCCGCTGCTTCCTTGTAATCTTAATATATTCCAGCCCTCTCGCTCACCCGCAACTTTCAATTCTCAATTCTCAATTTTCAATTAAAAACCACTCCATACAGCCGTTTGTTGTTGACCCTCACTTGGGTTGCACCGTACTCTGTGAGGTAGTAGCCGAAGGTGCTGCGCTCGATGCCAGCCATGGCCGATGGGGACTGGCGGCAGAGGTAGTCGTAGACCTCGGCGGCAGAGTGCAGGTGGGCGAGGCGCTCTTCATTGCTGCTGGGGATGTCGCGCAGGGTGAGCGTGCGGCGTATCAGTGCCCACACGCCTTGGCTCACGGCAAAGGGCGCGTTATGTGTTTCGAGTAGGCGCGTCTCCGCCTCGTCAAACCAGCAGCGCTCGCCCGCATCGAGGGCGGCCAGTGCCTCGGCATAGAGTTGGGCGTGGTCGACGGGAGTGTCCACATCGATGGCATGAGTCAGCTCCACGCAGATGAAGCGGCGGCTGCCGCTCTCGTCGTGCAACAGGTGGCGACGGTTGCTGGTGGCGATGAACGAAGCCATGCGCTCCTTTTCCTCCATCTGCGGGTGGTAGGCACGCTTCATCGACACCACGGCCAGCTGCACCATATTCTTGAATGTCGCCATGCGGCGGTCACTAAAGCGGTCGATCTCGTCTACGTTGATGAGCATGTAGGCCGTCATGCGGCGTAGGCAGCCATCCTCCTGCTGTAGGTTGAAGGTGTCGGTGAAGAAACCACCGAGCTGAGGAGGCATCAGCAGTTTGGCAAACTGGCTCTTGCCCCAGCCCTGCACGCTACTGATGAGTATGGGGCACACGCTATTGCCATAGGTCCCCATGCGACCAGTCACCTGGGCCACCATGGCGATGAACCACTTGCGCAGCCAGCGGAGCAGCTGCTCGTCGTTGGTCACGCGGTGGAAGAGGGCTTCGATGTGTCCTGCGCCGTCCCACTCGGGCAACGATTCCAAGTAACTGCGTACGGGATGATAGGGCGTGGCGAGCGTGCCACCCTCGATGACCGTCTTCACCAGATAGGGCTTGGCAAGGATGATGCCCGCGCGGTTCAGCTCCATCAGTATGCGGTTGCATAGCGTGCCGTTCACCGATGTCCACCGCTCCGTGCCGCGCTCACTCACTTCATACTGTTGCGATAGCAAGTTGAGTCGCACGCGGTAGTGCTCGTCGATGAACTCCTCGATGCGGAGTAGGAGAGGGTCTTCTTTTGAGTTGGAAGTTTCTATCCCGCTGCTCGCGATGTTTGCACTCTCCCTCTGAGACAGGGGGAGTACCCGTAGGGGGAGGGGGTATGAACCTTGTTTGTCATTATCCCTAAACCCTTCACCAGCGATATCGTCGCTATTAACCGCTGCTATGCAGCTTTTAACCTTTACCCCATCACCTTTACCCTTCACGATGGCCGTTACTCTGCTTCGCAGCCAATTGCTTACCTTTTGTAATAACTTCTTCATAGAATCTCTTTTGTTTAGTGTTTATTCTTTGTCAACTGATTGCAAAGTTACGATGCCACTGAAAGCGTTTGTTCTGCATTTGATACGCTACGAGAGGAAAAATAGCAAGCTATATTTTTTAACCTTGACGATAACGTTAACCATACTACTCACCTCATTTCGGATGCGAAGATACATCATAGGGAAAGCGAAGTCAACAACATAATTTCTACGTGTAAAAGCTTGCAAATCACTCTATCTTTTCGTAATTTTGCACAAACGGAAGTTATCGTACGATGGGCATCGCACAGTCGTTCGACCGTCATCATTCAACTGACCGATGACCATCAATCAGTTGAATGTTGGCCATCGTACGATAAACAAATTGAGAAGGTGAAAAAAGATCGATGGATTCAAATCGCCAAATGGCTCAATTGTAAATAAATAGTACATAGTAAATTCGTAAATTGTAAATCTCAGAGATGAAACGAGGAAGCGCAACCAAGAAGTCGGGCACCATTGCCTACCAACTCCATGTGAGAAACGACCTGCAAGGCAAGTCGACCAAGAAGAACCCCACGATGGCGGTGAGCATCGTGAATAGTGAGGTCATCACCACCGAGCAACTGGCCAAGGATATCAACCACGCCTGTAGCATCACCCAATCTGATGTGCTGGCCGTACTGCAAGCCGTGGGGCAGCGCATTGGCGAAGCCCTGCTCGATGGCAACCGTGTGGAGATAGACCACATAGGCACCTTCAGCCTCTCGCTTACCTGCAAGAACAAGCGCAAGGAGGATCACATCACGAGCAAGGACATCGAGGTGAGCCGCATCGTCTTCAGCCCCTGCGCCGAGCTGCAACATACGATGCGCGGAGCCGTCATCGTGAGCGGAGGCCCCACGGGTACCAAGCAACTCACCGACGCCGTCATCGAGAAACGCCTCGCGGAGTTCTTCACCACCCATCAGAGCATCCAGCGTTCCGAGTTTGAGCGCGTGTGCGAATGTAGCCGTTATGCCGCACTGGCCAAACTGAAAGCCCTCGTCAAAGCCGGCAAGTTGGCAGTCATAGGCAAGCAGAATACACGGGCTTATATCCCTGTTAGGGAGTAATGAGTTGCTTTGCAACATGGACAGCAATGCGGTGTGAGCGCTTCGCGCATGAGGAATGATAAGAATGTTACATCACGACTCTTGTGAATTCTGTCTGAGAAGGATTGTCTTTACGATGCAGGTTTCGTTGCGACAAGAGGTCCTGAATGAATGTCTCGTAGTTAAAAAATGTTCTGTAGTGGAGTGGCTCATGTTGCGAAGCAACCCCTGTCGCATAACGACTCATGCGGGAAACCGCTCATATATTCCTTCTGTTCTCATCCTTGCCAGGCCAAAAATAAAAATCGTTTACTCACCAAAACGGCATGGCGCGTGGCGAAAGCCTCTATTAAGGGGTGAGATGACTCGTTTGTCATCCACTTCTTAGAAAGGCGAGATATATTGCCAGCCTCTCCTTGGAGGATATGTTTCAGGTAAATTATTAAAAAATCATTGTTGATATATCAATATATGGATATTTATTGTTATATTTGCGGAATAATATTAATATATGGATATATGATTGGCGAAGGTTTTACTACAAATCAGGATATAATATCCCTTCTCTGCAAGCGGTTGAAGGAGTATCGTCTTGCGGCGCGGATAAGTCAGAAAGAGATGGCCGAGCGGTCTGGAGTGAGCCTGACCACCATCTGTCATTTGGAGCAGGGAGTAAACAGGAACATCACGCTCAACAATTTCATCTCGCTCCTCCGCGTGGTCGGCATGGAGCAACGTCTCGAAGACCTCTTGCCCGAGCTCCCCATGCCACCCATGGCATTGAAACAGATAAATAAGTTAATCCCTAAAAGAGTAAGGAGAAATAACGATGATACAGAATCTTGATGTGTTTCTATGGGGGCATAGAGTAGGCTCGCTCGTCACCTATAAGGATGGCTATGCCGAGAAGATTTGCTTCTACTATGACCGCGCTTTCCTTACATTAGGATATGATATAGCTCCACTGCGGGCATCCGTCAATAGTCCATCCGTGAGAAATGGATTGCCTGTGTATGCCGATGGTGACAAACTGTTTGGCGGTCTGCCCTCCTTCATTGCCGATTCGCTGCCCGACCATTGGGGAAATCGGGTGTTCAATGAGTGGACCAAGGCGCATGGCATCAGCACGAGAAACCTATCGGCCCTCGACCGCTTAGCATATATCGGTCGTAGAGGCATGGGAGCCTTGGAGTTCCTCCCTCCTGCAGCTGAGGATTTGGAACAACCGTTCAAGGTTGAGATAGCAGAGCTCTATAAGTTGGCCCAATCCGCACTGACCGAGGCAAAAAGTTTCAAGGCAGAAATGCAGCCCGACCTGATGATAGAAAGCCTATTCAAGGTGGGTACTTCTGCAGGAGGTCGCAGACCCAAAGCCATCATCAACATTAACTTAGAGACAAACGAATGCTACTCTGGACAGGTGGCTACCCCGATGGAGGGTTTCGTACCGATGATTATCAAGTTTGACGAACATTCGAGTGTGCCTACCACACGCATCGAATATAGTTATCATCTGATGGCCAAGGATGCAGGACTAAAGATGATGCCGTCTTATCTCGTAGAGGGCGAAGAGACTGCCCACTTCGTGACTGAACGTTTCGACCGTCAAAGCGGGAAGAAGATACACATACAGACTTTAGCGGCCATGAAGCCCACGGCAAGCAGTTACGAGGAATTGTTCGATGTGGCTTGCCGGCTTGGAGTGATCCCTTCAGAACTGAAACAACTGTTCCTACTGATGACGATGAATGTATTGGGAGGCAACGTGGATGATCACAACAAGAACTTCAGTTTCATGATGGCTGATGATGGAGTTTGGCACATAGCCCCAGCCTACGACTACACCTTCTCCGTTGATCTGTCCGCTCCAGGATATATGAATCGTCATAGCATGACCATCAATAACAAGAATGCCGACATTGAACGACGCGACCTGCTTGATTTGGCCAAGCGTTACAATATCAAAGGAGCCGACGCACTCATAGATAAATGTGTTGATGCAGTGAGCAAGTTTGAACACTTTGCGGCTAAGGCAGGCATCGACGATCAGTGGACTCAGCAGATAAAAGAAGAGATCAGCTATCGGGTAACTGCACTGGATAAATAAGACCATCCGCACCAAACTATTCTTCAAATATAAGATTGACACCATTTGCCTCTCCTTAGAAGACATGTAATCGTACTCTATATTCATTATGCAATAACTCCCGACTTCTTCGAGGTCGGGAGTTATTGCATTCATCTATAAACGCTACACTCTAAACCCTCAAGGTTCGTGCCAGCAAGCGAGAGTCAAACTCGCCTGAACTCTTGCAGCGAGCGCAGTCGAAGCTCAACAACGAAGTAGTTAACCCTCAACCTGCAGCTCCGCTGCCCTGTTTTCGTCAACGTTAACGTTATCGTACACGCAAAGCATGTTTTCATACACCCAGAAAACAATTTCATACATTTATCAATCAAACATTTTGCGTAATCATTTAGCTTTACTATCTTTGTTACAGCCTTAGTTCGAAAAATTTATATGCACATACTAGATTGGTTTAAGAAAATATTCACAAAGATTCCTAAGAATGAAAATCCTCCCGAAAATGAAGGATACAATGATGATTTCTCATCTGAATACAAAACTTTGGATGATAAGAAGCGTAATATCAAAGCGGAAAGGGAAAGAATTAGTTCTTTTTCTACTGAATGGTTCGCAATTTTAGTTCCAGAAAAAGAAGAAAAGAAAACGATTAGTACTTACAGAGGATACGAGTTTAGTGAAGTTTTAACTCTTAAAAAACTGAAAGAAGAACGATTACACCAAGAACTTCTTAAATTAAGAAAAACAGAAGAGGAGGTTGGAGCTGCACTTGACAAAATAGAACAGATAATTAATGGGCGTAAGGCTGAATATGCTCAGAAAAGTATAAATGAATTAATCGAAAAGATTGCAGTCGTCAAATCCCAATCATTAAAGAATCGTTACTATAAGTCTCTAGAAGATTTAAGAAATCTTAAAGACGAACTACGTAGAGAAGAACTAGAAAGATTAGAACTCGAGAGGCTGCGTAAAGAGGAGGAAGAACGAAAAAGGCGAGAGGCAGAAAGAAGAGCACAAGAAGAAAAAGCGCGGAGAGAAAGAGAAGAAGCTGCTAGAAGAAAAGCTGCAGCTCAGAAATTAGCAGAAGAGGCTAAACGAAAAGAAGAAGCTGAACGCCAAGAAAGAGAAAGGCTTAGAAAGTTGTCTTCTGAACTGAAAGAGAATTGGCGAGAGTTTAAACAAGTACTTGATGATAATGGTGTAAGATGCCTATACCACTTTACGGATAAGAGGAATATCCCATCTATAAAAATTCATGGAGGGCTATTCTCTTGGTATTATTGTCGTAAACACAATATTACAATTCCATGTCAAGGCGGAGATGAAGAATCACGAGATTTAGATAAGAAGTATGGGCTTGAAGATTATGTCAGACTGAGTTTTTGCGATGACCATCCTATGGCCTATCGCTTAAAGCTGGATGGAAGTGATATTGTTTTACTTAAAATTAAGATTGATGTTTCTTTTCTAAAGAACACTATGTTTTCGGATATGAATGCTGCGGATAAACGTCATACACATGGGGCAGCTTTACAACATCTGCGAAATGTAGATTTTGGAGCTACAAAAATGCACTATTTGAGAAATGATGACCCAAAATTCAAAGCTCATCAAGCGGAAGTAATGGTAAAAACCTTCATCCCCAAAGAATATATCTTGAATATAGAAGACTTTTGATATTATGATATACGTTGTAAACAAAAAACGAACAATTGAAAACATAAGGAAGGACTTTCCTAATGCTGCAATATTGGATATTACTTCAACCTCTCAAATGAGGTATGCGCAGATTCTCAGCCCATTCTATCCTCATATGAATATTCCTATACCTTTTACGAAGGGCTTAACTGCAAGTTGCGTTGAAGGAATTTGGCAAGGTCTGAAAGTCTTTGAGAATGCAGATGTGGATTTTTCTGCTTTCAAGAATGATACAATGGCAGGACTTAAACGAACAGTGCGTAAATTCGGTAGGCCTAAGGGACATAGGAAAGGAGCATTCGGTAAAGAATTATTGAATTACTTTGAAGCTAGAATGTTAATATATCTACCCTCTTACAAATGGGTTTTAGAAAATGTTCCAGAAGTGCGCCATGTGATAGAGCGTATAAAAATGCAAAATGAGAAACAGGATATTGTGCTTCTGGATTACAATACGAATATTGATTTCAGAGATATTTCCCAACCTTTATCCCACGCGGGGTTAGTGAAATTATATATTGAAGGGGGCTACCCTAAAGGAATTGAAGGATACACCCCGATGACACAAAGTGAACTTGATGAGAAAAAAATAAAAGCGAAAGAAGAAAAGAAAGAAATTAAGAAAAAAGCAAAAATATTCAAAGAGGGCTTAGAGCTTTTTGGTGACATTAATAACAAATAAAATAGATAGACATATATGGAACAGTTTGGTGGGCTTATTATAGCTGTAATCGTAGTTGTGTTGGTTATTGGTTTTCAAATAGCTAGTTTTATTACAACACGGAAAAGAATTGAGGAATTGAGGACGCTATTTGCATCTGTTAAGAATCTCACACTTAAGAAGTTCTCAGTAACTTCTTCCATTCTTCGCAGTAAAGAGCGTCTTTCAGAGTTCTTAGCAGAAGTGCAAGGCGATGAAGAACTTAATGAGGAGATTTTGGAAGAATTAATGACGGAAGATGAACATGAAAAAATGGAGCTGTCACTTCTGTCATTATCTAAAATAAAGAACTCGACTAGCCTCAATAATAGATTTAATTCCATACTTGATAGAACAAATGAGTACCTCAGTAGAAATATAGGAACAAGTGCAGAATTGGGGGTGTTGGAAGACATCTGTGATAGTCAAAAAGATGCGTTAGACGATGAAATACATAATAGTTTGAATGTTCCGTTATATTTAGGACTAGCAGGAACTTTCATCGGAATCATAACTGGTCTAATCGGTATAGACTTCGGTCAGATTTTTGGAGAGAATAGCAATCTAGATGGCTTACAACATTTACTTTATGGTATAATTGTTGCAATGACTGCTAGTTTTCTGGGACTTGGTTTAACAGTTTACAATAGCGCAGTCTCTTACAAAAAGGCTCTGTCTTCTGCAAATGACGGCAAAGAAGACTATATGAATTTCTTGCGTCGCGAATTAATGCCGCTGCTATCTAGTAGTATGGCGGCCAGTCTAAACTCTTTGAAAGGAGTTTTAGGCCATTTTGTAGATAAATTCGGACGTAATCTAGATGCATATGCTGATTCGGCAGAATTATTGAATGATAATTTGGAACAGCAACATTTAGTGCTACATGAACTAAATCAACTTAGTTTAACTGAAACAGCAAATGAAATAGCAAGAGTGTTCTCTCAATTGAATAACGCTTCGGCATCTTTTTCTGTTTTTCATCAATATCAGCAAGATCTAAATACGACTATATCTAATGTTTCAAATATAACAATTCAAATTCAAGATGTTCTGAATCGATTTAATTCATTCTCTACGGGCTTGGATTTAATTATAAGAAATCAGAACCAAGCTAACGAGATTCAGCAAGAATTCAAAACTGCCATTACGACACATTTTCCGACTGGTTCAGATGCAAGAGAAATTTGGCGTAAGGAGTTTGATTTATTTATATCAGAAGGCAAGAAGGTTTCTGAAAGTTTATCGGAACAATTATCAGCATCTACTGAGCATATTCAACATTTTATCACTGAGAATCAGGAGTTTTTCAACACATTTAATAAAATGCAAGAAGTCCTATCTTCTTTGATTCAATATACGAATGTGCAGGCGCAGTGTTATAACGATTTGAAAGGAGAAATAGTTAATCTTCGTAAGGATTATAAAGATGCCCAATTGCAATCTGTGGAATTGCACAAAGCAACACTGAAAGCTGTTGAAGAAATGACAAAGGCCCTCAAAGATAAAAGGTAAATATGGCAAGAGAAAAACATAAAGATTCGTTTTGGCTTAGCTATTCAGATTTGATGACTAGCTTATTTTTCATAATGTTAGTACTGTTTATTGTATGTATAGGCAAGATGGGAAAGGCCTTAGGAGAAGCTACTGCTACCATTGAACAACTTAGGCAAATTACTCAATTAGAAACACAATTTGCCACTTTAAGTCAATCTTCTACTCTTAAATATATTGAAGAGAACAAAACTTTTATAGCAAAAGACTTTGAAGGTATTGAAATCTTTGAATCAGACGACAATAAGATAAAGCCGATATATCTTGGAAAAGTAAAACAGGTAGGAAAAGATATTGAAAAATTGTTGGCACAACTTCATGAGAAGAATCCTCAATTTAGCTATTTATTAGTTATAGAGGGAATGTCTGCCAATAGGGTTATCAATCCTTGGAATCCTAATAGACCCTATAATTATTGTTTAAGTTATGCGAGGGCTATGTCTTTGTATTTGTTTTGGGAAAAGGAAGGCATCAATTTAAGAAAATACAATACAGAGATTCAGATTTGTGGCAGCGGACTGAATGGAATTAATAGAGATAAAGAAGTCGAGGCCAACAACAAGCGTTTTGTTATTCAGATTATACCGAAAATTTCAAGACCTAAGACAGAAAAACATAATGCCTCAAAAAGTTGGTATGAAGACGAATGATAATATGAAAACATTAATCCTATTCTTGACAATTGTAAGTATAAGCGCATGTAAGAGTGATTCAACAAGGCAAGATGCAACTACTACCATCTTGAATAATGAGAAGAAGGAATCATCTATTCGTATAGAAATTCTTAATAATAGTCAATTCATCTGCTTTACCCCAATAGATTGCCAATTAGAGTACGTTGTAGAAACTCCTCCTGCCACTTCAGACTCAACGATAATGCTCTCCATGGCTGCCTCATTTACGGGACAGCGAATGGATACATTTAAGTATTCTAATATTTGCGGTACATATTTAGCGGATTCCATTGTATATAATAGGAACTCTGGTATTACAACAAATATTGATGCATCTTTTGCTTATTGGAATGATTCTGCATATTTTGCGAAAGGTAAGGATAAGGACTTGCTCGATAGTGCATTAAAGAACAATGGCGTGTTCTTTATGCAAAAACATGTCCTATGCAATGGAGAAAGGGGGCAGATGAATCTTACAAGGTCTACCATTTATCGTGTGCTAGCTAAATACAACGATAAGTTGTGTGTAATACAAAACACTCAACCTATGGAATATATGACTTTTGTTCAGGGATTGGAAAATTTAGGAATAAAGGATGCCATATATATAGATATGGGAGGATGGCGTTATTCTTGGTATAGGGACGAAGAAGATAAAGTCATTGAATTGTTCCCTGTCACAACAGATACTAAGTATCAAACGAACTGGATTATATTCAGAACGAAAAAGAAATAAGCATCCGATAAAATTGATATTGCAACAATTGTAGTTGTGTTCTATTTCTGCACCACAATAGTAACACAACTACAATTTTTTTTATAACAGTAAAGAATATGAACGTCAACTACTGACCAACCATTTCCATATAGGGATGACCTGCTCAACGATGACGAGAACTCACTACTGAATACCATGCTGCGTATAACCTATTAGACTTACATTCTTGGTGCTGCTAATCGAAAGGGTGAAGGAGAGGACAAATCGAGAAGGGGAGAATCAATCTTTGCAACCCTTGTAAAGGCATTGCAGGGTGGAGGAGGTGTTGTATTTTTGTGCTCTGAAATCGACAAACATGTTGTGTGATTTTAGATGGTTGGGATTTTTTTTCTATTCTAAATAGCGAAGTATGCCGAATGTTTAGGTTCGAATTCTTGTTTGTGGGCTCCATTCGCAAGGCTTGTGATGGGAAATGTCATAGATGGTGAAGAGGCAGTTGCTATCTTTGCCATTGCAAAGGATTGCATTTATCAAATCATCTCGTTTGTCTCATTTCGTACCTCAAGCCTATCATTTTGTACAGTTGGCATCGAAAGGTTTGGATATATGGTGGGAAAGTGTGAAATTTGTACAAGAAAGATAAAAATAGGATATATGAAGAAGGTATTATGCTATGTGATGTTTGCCACAATGTTGTGTAGTTGTGGGGGATGTGGATCCCGGGCGGATGTTGAGCCGGGTGGGGGATCTATCTATCATTGGAAGACGGTGTTTGCTCCCAATAAGGCGGAGCTGGACTTCATGAAGAGGCACGACATCGGGCGTCTGTACATCAAGATGTTTGATGTGGTGGTGGAACAGAACTATGTGAGTGGTTGTACCGAGGTGGTGCCTGTGGCGACAACACGGTTTCAGGGTGCTGTCCCCAAGGGTGTCGAGGTGGTGCCTGTAGCATATATCACCCTGGAGGCGTTGCGTGAGATGCAAGGGAAGGAAGTGGAGTATGCTGAACTCATCGCGGAGCGGATGCTGGCTATGTGTTCTTATAATGAGTGTGGCGAGATATATGAGATACAACTCGATTGTGACTGGACCGCTTCGACAAGGATGACTTATGACATACTGTGCCAATCTGTCAAAGAAGTCTTATTCGAGCGGGGCATAGACCTAAGTATCACGGTGCGATTGCACCAGTTGACAGAGACGCCACCAGCAGCTGATAGAGGGGTGCTGATGCTATACAATACGGGAAGATTGAAGAGTATTGATACGAAGAACTCTATCCTTGATATCAAAGATGCCAAACCTTATATAAAAAGCGTGGATTACCCCATACCTCTCGACTATGCTTACCCGACCTTTGGCTGGGGTGTCAAGTTTGTCGATGGCGAGTTTGTGTCTATCGTATCTGAGGATGAGAAGGCGTCTGAGGAGGGTGAGTACATCCGGTACGAGCGACCTACAAGCGAGGATATTTTGGTAGTGAAGGCCTTGGTGGAGGAGCATTTGGGAAAGCCTTCGATAGGTAATATATTGTATCATCTGGATATGGAACAACTAAAACATTATACGCATGGAGAAGTGGATAAGATATTGGCTCGTTAGCCTATTGGCATTGAGTGGCATTGGCGGCGCCAAGGCTTGTTGGGTAGATTGGTATGTGCCGTCGGGCTATTACATGTATAGGGTATACGAATCTACTCCGCAAGACGAAGAGAGGGGGGCGGGGCGCTACCCCACGATGATGGAGAACTGTAGGGAGTGGCAGCGACTTACTTCAAAAGATATACCCGTGGAGGATATCATCGAGGTGGTGTATAAGATGCCACTCGAGGAGTTTGAGATGATATATGACAATCGTCAGCTCCCCTGTGAGAATGGATTTGTAGAATGGATAACCAAACGCGATACCGAAATCTTGGATTTCCTTTTATTGGCGAAGACGAATGAATATATCCGTCTTAAGCGTAATTCCCGGTGGTACTATCCTTCGATGAAGATTGGTGCGCGAATGTCGCTTGATGAGGTGGCTGATAGGGCTCTCACTATGCGTTCGACTCGCTTGCGTGATCGTTACCTGCTACAAGGTGTCAGGGCTTTGTTTACACTTGGACGTTATCAAGAGTGCATAGACTTGTGGGAAAACGAAGTTTCAAAATTACCAGATGCGAACTTGATGAGGCAATTGATATACCCCTATATCGCAGGTGCCAAGTGTTATGCTGGGAATACTGATGAGGCATTGGAGTATTTCTCGCAGATTGGGGATATCAACTCGATGCTCTACTGCTTAGGGCGTGCAGGAGAGTCGATAGATGCTATCGATGCCTTGGACTTGGTGTGTGAACACACCCCCAATAGCCCCTATATACGCAAGGCATTACAGGAATGTGTGAGAAAGTTGGAGCCAGAGGGGAGTTTCTATAGCCACTATGAGTTAGAGTTGGAAGAGAACGAAGACCTCGTAAAGCTCTATCAGTTATGCTTGGATATGGCGAGTGACAAGCGGTCAAGCGAGCCTGCCTTATGGTGCTATACAGCAGCTTTCTTGTCGGACCTTAGGGAGGATATCCGTGGGGCTTCCCAGTGGCTGAAGAAGGCGGAGAGCCTTGTCAAGGATATCTATTTGGAGGAGTCGATAAGGGTGATGCGAATCTACTTGGATAGCAAAATGAACCCGTATGACGAGTCTTATGAGAAACGTCTGTATGGGCAGTTGAAGTGGCTCGATGAGAAGATTGTGCACCATATCACCGACGAGGTGCGCGAGGTGACGGCTCACGGATATAAGTTGGGATTTTGTGAGAGCTATTACTACTGGAATGATATGATGCGTCGTATCGTGCTTGCCGAGGTGTGCCCGAGGATGCTCAAGAAGGGCAAAACAACACGCGCTCTGCAACTGGCGAATATGGCAAGCAATAGATTGCTCGGCATCGTAGATCGGCAAGAAATGACATTCTATGAAGAGGTAAATGGAGAGTATCAATACAGCAGTGAAGATGTCACGATGGAGGAGTATCGCTACTCTGCCAAGGACTACAATAGAATGGATTATCGTAGCCACTTCTTTGAACTCATAGATAGCGTCGGCCTCGATGCAGCTATCGCCTATGTAGAATGTGTGGAGAAGCCAGAAACAGACTTTGATAGATTCCTCAACGAGCGAGGATACATCAACCGCGACTATTTATACGATATTATCGGTACCCAATGCCTGCGCAATATGCGATATGAGGAGGCCGTAAGGTATCTGAGTGTAGTGAGCAAGCGCTATCGTCATCATCTCAATGTGTACATGAACTACGATCCTTTTGTAGCTGACCATTCGCGCCTCCTTGTGGCAGCGAGCTATCATAACGATGATTTCAAGTATGCATTTGCTCGTGAGATGCACTCGTTGGAGGAGAGTATCAAAACGATGGAGGATCCTAATCGTAGGGCACAGCTGATGGTGCGATATGCGATTGGCATGAAAAACTCGTTTGAACGCTGCTGGGCGCTTACGCAATACTATGTGGGGACAAACTACTACGCGTCGGCGTGCGAAAAGCGCGATTGGGAGAATGATCATTATACAGAGGCGGCTATGAGATGCTCGCGGCAGATTATCAATGATGCTTGTGGTATCGTCACCGACGATGAGGTGGGAGCTGAGATACAATACACCCTCTGCAACTTCCGTACCGTAGCTATGCAGTACCCCAATACGAAAATGGGGCAACTGGTCAAGGGTGAATGTGACAACCTCTACGACCACCATGCCGAGAAGCGTCAGAGAAGGTTGTGCTATTCTTCTTACTCTTATTGATTATTATGGTACGACAGATCTTTGTCAAGGTGGCTATGGCGCTATATCGTGGTGCGCAGAGGCTAGGTATCACCTACAATGAGGTTAACATCCTCGTGTACTATCTCTTGATACCCCTCACGTGGACCATTATGGTGGACTTCCTCATCGGTATCCCGATGACCACCTCGGCTCTTCTCCTTGTGTGGACAGGCATCAGGATTGGCACCGTGGGACGATTCTCTGAGTGGTGCGACTGGGCCTTCATGCGCTCGGTCGACCTGCTCAACTACTTCAACCGCTGGGGTGGTAACTATGTGCTCAACTCCGTAGTGATATGTGTGGTAGTGCCTGTGTTCATATACATAGCGTTGATTGTGATGCTGATGACGATGTGATACAAATAAACGAAAAGAACAATGATATACGAAGAAATTGAAGCAGGAAAGAATCTATTGATCATAGGTGTTGCTATAGGTTTTGTTGTTTCTTTGATTTTTAGACTATATAAGAATGATGGGACTAACAATACTTGTAAGGAGCAGACGCCAGGAGACATCTTTCGGGCCCTTGGTGCCGTGTTGCAGAGCAACAAGGAAAGTGAAGATGGTGAACTCCATAATTATTTGGTAGAGTATCAAGGTGGATTCTTCAACTTTGTCTTCCGTCGCAATTCGCAGTGGGTCAATATCCAATACTTCAACTTCAAGGAGTGTGCGCATGAACACCTGCATAGAGCTTATACAGCAGCCAATGAGGTTCATCTTAAACAGAGCGCTTGGAATTGTACCATTGCGAGGGGAGTACCGCGTGAAGATGGAACTCCAACCATTACTGCCAATCTAGACTATATGTTTTCTGCAGTAGGCGACCTTGAACAGATGAAAGAGGAGTTGCAAATATTGTTATCGCACGCCTTTATACTGGCACGTGAGTTTACCGTCGAGTTGGATAAAGCCATAAAAGAGAGTGAAGAGAAGGATGTAGCCTACTTTAATAATGTAACCTTTGATCACAAACTGCAAACGCTAAGTCGCCAGATAGAAACGAAATCGATGTATGAAGAGCTGAATGAAAAGGCTGATGACGCGTCCCGATTCTCGGTGTCTCGCATGGTGCAGCTCTACGATAATACCGACTTCGGCTGCCTGCTCTCCATGAAGATCGTGCAAGGCGATAGGGTAGAACATCTTACCGATATCAGTGCCATCATGGCATTTGATGTGAGCAATTATATCCGTCAGCACGCTACCCCTACATCGTTGAATAGCATTGTGCTCACTTATGAGTTTGAGCATCAGGAACTCTTTGTCAACCTCACCAAAGCTAAAGGTTCTACTGAAGGTACATTGTACTATGTTGTCAATGTGGTGCGTTCGTGTAGCGAGTTGGATAAGTCTATGGAAAATCGTACCCCCTATTGCACCCGTTCCATGCTTGAAGTGCGCCTCACTGATGAGGATAAGGCCGCGTGGGAGGTGAAGTATATGCTCGATGATGCTCTGGACAAGGTCAAGAATGGTAGGGAAGATGAGCTTACCGATGAGCAACGCATCGCGGTAGCTCACACCAACCCATCTCTCCGCAACGACCTCTATTGGGGTAAGAAGTATTTCAACAACAATTGTTACTACCAGGCGTTGTGCCATTTCTATCGCGTTTATCGCGTGTTCAAGATTAAGCCCTTTATGGAGGTAGATGAGGTTATCAAACCGCTATTCTACGATGTATGTTACTACATCGGTATCATATATGCTCACTTGGGGCTGAACGAACGCGCCAGTTACTACCTTGAGATTGCCAAGGAGTCTAATTGCATCCAGTATATAGAGGATTACATCGGCTGCTTGTGTCGTATGTCCGACATCAAAGCTTATGACTATGTCGTTGCATATATCAGGGATGTGCATGAGAAGATGACAGCAGATGAGGATAATGTGGAACACCTGATGCCTATGTTCCAATTCCTTCAGCGCTGCTACCTCTTCCTCCTCATCGAGTATCACAAATGGGATGAGGCTGAGAATCAGGCAAACTATATGATTAAGAACGAAATGGATGTGGAGTTTGCCCAGAATAGATTGGAATATATACGCAAAATGCGTGAGAAAGAAAATGATAATAAACCACTAATGCAAAACAATAAATGAATACGGAAAATGTACCTCAAACCTCTCAACTTCACGCTGTGAAGCAGTTCTTCCTCGCCACATTCTATGGCATCCGTCAGTGCGTGTTCCAACTCCTTTGTTGGGAGTTATTTGAACTGATTGTAAATCTCATGGGATTTTATCTCTACGGAGACCATCCGGGAGCATTCACGGTAAGATGGAGTGTCTACTTATGCATAGTGGTGTTCACGATGTTGTATCATTGGTTGGCTTTGATTATTCCTAAAGAAGAGAGGTTAGCACGTTTTGTGATACCCTATATCATCTGTGTGGTGGGTTGGTTAGGAGGATTCGTGATAATAGCGTTAGTGGTTCCCCTCGTTTGTCAATTCTTTTTCCTCATGGAGAATTACATGAAGAAAAAGCTTGCGCCACGTCCAAAGGCTTTCAAGCGTATCAAGATTGCTTATAATAGTTTTGCCTTGGCAACGTTTCTCCTTCTCATTGCGATGATTATATATTTATGGATATAAGCAATATTACTACCTACAAATCAAGGGTGACAACGAGGTTGTAAAATAACGAATAAATTTTCATTATGGGCAAAATTCTAATTATAGGTGTTGGAAATGGTGCGAGAGAAGCCGTGAAGCATATGAAGAATTCTGGCATACCCGAAGCCAATTATATAACCTTTGGTACTGGTACTTTGGGGAGAGATGATGAAAAAAATGAGATTCCACATTATGATCTGATTCGTATGAATGGGCATAATGGAATTTCTCTCGGTTGGGGACCTGAAGAATTCAAACGTCTTGCCGAGAATGTAGAAGATGATATTCGGGATATTTTGGAATATCATATTAATGAAGTTAATAACAAAGACAATGAAAAGCATTAGAGAACTACTCGCCTTCTTCAAGAAGAAGGAGACCCCCAAAATCAACGAGCCCAAGCCGCGCCTCGATCACTCGTTGGAGCGCTTCGTCGTGGCACAAGAGTTGATGTATCTCCGTGCCTTGGAGGAGGTGAAGAATGGCCGCAAGGTGAGCCACTGGATATGGTACATCTTTCCCCAACTGAAGGGATTGGGGCATAGCAACAAATCCATCTATTATGGGCTCGATGGCATCGACGAGGCGCGTGCCTACCTCGCCCATCCAGTCCTCGGGACACGATTGCGCGAGATTACCACGGTGGTGCTACAATCCGACAAGTCGGCTGACGAGATCTTTGGTGGCATCGACACCATCAAGCTACGCTCCTGCATGACGCTCTTTGCCGAGATTGCCGAGGATGACCTCTTTGCCGAGGTGTTGGAGAAGCATTTCGAGGGCGTGAAAGACCAACAGACATTACAACTCTTAAGCGCCACCGACTAACTCTCCATGCCCGAAGACTCCTTCCTTTATATGATTGATAGCATGCTGAAGACCTGCAAGTGGTTTGCCCTGCAAGCCCTGCTCTTCTTCCTCATGCCCTATGTGTGGGACTACGAGTACAGTGCCAGTACCTTGGTGCTGATGCTCGTATACACGATGCTCTATGCCTTGTACTGGAACTTTGTCCCCACGAGCAAGCAGGTGCGCCTCCTGTACCTCCCTTACCTCGCCTATGTAGTAATAGGTGTGGTGGTGTATTTCTCTACGAGCGACTGGTGCACATCACTATGGCAGGTAGTCCTATTGCCCCTCTATGGAGCTATCTGCTTCGTTGGCGTAAAACTATTTAAGAAGGGGGTGCGCAAGCTTCGCAATCGCTTCCGATGGGGAGGAGTCGTGGCATACACATCGCTCGCATTGTTCTTCATCCTGCTGAAGGCATCGAGCGTGGCATGGATGCGTGCCGAGGCCAAGGAAGATGAGCGTGCCGATATCCTTGAGCGACGCGACTACCTGCTGGGCAAGCTCGTCACCTCGCCCAAGCGTGTGATAGACGAGATGCCCTCGGCCGTAGGCACTCAGTTTCAGGGCGAATGGGCTCTGTACTCCTGCTCCATGCTCTCGGCCGCATTGACCAACATCTCAACGACATACCCCGACACACGCGATGAGAACCTGCGCTCCATGGAGGAGCTGATAGAGATTGTCCTCTCGCCCGAGCTACGTTACTATGACTCCATGCGCTGGGGCGAGGACCCTCTCGAGAGTCTCGATGGCGACAATAGCCACGTGTCGTACCTCAGCCACTTGGCGTGGATGATATGTGGCTACAAGAGGGCAGGAGGCGATGGGCGCTACGACGAATTGCTCGACTCGCTTTGTGCCGCGATGAACCGTCGCATCCTTCGTAGCGAGGCGCTGAACTTGCCTACGTACCCGGACGAACTCATCTACGTGCCCGACATGCTCGTGGCCATCGTGGCCCTTGAGCAATATGCCGACCTCACCGGTGGCACCTATCGCTCCACCGTGACGCGATGGGTGAGCCGTGCCCAGCGGGAGTGGATCGATGCGCCGACGGGAGTGCTCGTGTCGTTCCTCACAGAGAGTGGCGGGCAAGTCGAGGGCATGCCCGTCAAGGGCTCCTACTCGGCGCTCAACTGCTACTATCTCACGCTTGTTGATGAGGCTTTTGCCCGCAAGCAATATGAGATGACGAAAACTCTGTTTTGGAAGGGTGGGGTAGTGGCTGGCCTCAAGGAGTATCATGACCTCACCTGCTTCTTCGGCTTTGATATCGATGCTGGCCCCATCCTCCTCGAGCTGAGCCCCTCGGGCACCGCCTTCTTTGCTGGGCCTGCTTCCTATTTTGACGACACCAAGGTCGAGAATGCCATCTTAAGAACCGCCGAGGCGGCAGGCCACACCGTGGTGATGGGCCACCAGCGTCACTACCTCCTTGCCAATGTAGCCCTCGTGGGCGAGTCCATCATGCTCGCCATGCGCACGCATAGGTGACGTGTGGGGCTCTAGTGCCTTGCGTTGGCCTGCTTGCGTCTCTTGGGGAAGGCGAGGTCGAATCCTTGGCGTATGGCCTCCACGTCGACCTCCTTGTAGGGTATGCCACACTCCATGGTGGTCATGGCACGCACGAGTCGCTCCAGTCGGTCATAGGTGGTGGCCCGTGCGGGGCGTGCGAAGGCCTCGTTGCCTCCCAGTGCGCTCATCAGGATCACGGCGCGCGTGTAGGCATGGGTGTCGTTCTCGTTGGGCGGTGCCCATCGGGCGATGATGTTCTTCACGTTGTACACCTTGTGCTCGGCCTTGAATCGCATGAAGTAGGTGTCCAGCACCTTCCATGCGGCGCGGTAGCCGTAGGCCATCGTCTCAAATTGCACGAAGGCGTTGTCTGTCTGCTCCTTGCACGCCCCCTGCCATTGGTCGGCAGAGTGGCGTATGTTGAGCGGGTTGTTGTTTCTGATTCCTCGGGACATGGGTTTGAAAATTATGAATTATGAATTTTCAATTTTCAATTTCAATTTGTCGCCATGGCGACGCAAGTAGGCCTCGGTCTTGATGTATCGTTGTCTGGCCACCTCGGTGTGAGTCAGTTCGTCGTCATAGGGCTCGATGTAGCCTCGGCTCTTCCAGTTGCTCAGCATCTGCGATAGCGAGCCTCCTCGTACTCCCACACGGGTGCGCAGGGCGCCAGCCTCCTCGCGGGTGAACACCTCGGGCAACAGGTCGAGCAGGTTTTGTGGGCCTCGGGGCTTCTTGTTCTCTCCCGTCGCCTCCTGCGTCTCTATGGCCTCGCCGAAGAGGTGCATCTTGCACCACATGTCGTAGTGCAATGACCAGCGGACGAACTCCTCCATCGTCTTGTCCCACCGCTCGCCATGCGCCACATAGAGCACCATGGCCTTGAGGTAGGCTATCACGTTGGCGCGGAAGGAGAGGTTCTCGTACACGCGGTTTTGCGACAATCGCGCCGTCTCGGCACACTCCTCCACGAGCCGCTTGGCCAGCGTCATCGCCTGGCGGCACTCGATGGTGCCCCGTGCCTTGGACAGATTTTCGATGTAGGGGCGCAGCTCCTCGTCGAAGGCCGCGTCGTACGACCCGTACACGGGCATCTCCGAGCCTATCTCGCGGGGCGGTATCATGCAGAAGTTGATGCGCGATATGGGCCCATCGGTGAGCACCGAATTGAAGTAGCTCCGCCCCTTGCGGATGGTGGTCGAGGCGTTCCAGTTGAAGCGGATGCACACCCTCTCGCTCACTGATGAGGTGCCCACGCGCGTCTGTCCGTACACGTTGCCCGGGTCGAAGGCGAGGCACATGATCTGGAAGTGAGCCTTCGAGCGTGCCGAGGTCTTGAGCGCGTCAAACTGGTCTATCTCGTTCATCTTTGCGTAGAGGAAGCGCTCCTCGGCATCGGCCAGGCGTTGCACGAAGGCCGCGTTCGTCATGTCGGGGTCAATCTCTTGGATGACCAAGCCCTCGGGCCTTTGGCGCTTGTCCTTGTTGGCCCCCTTCGTCACCATCTCGCGCTTCCACTCGCGCTCACGGGCGAGGTTGTCGCGGTCGCGTTCGCGGATGTCGCGCAGGATGTGGTTGATGGGCTCCGAGATGCAGTTCTTGCCCGCGCCCGTCTCGCCCACGAGCACATTCATCAGCGTGGCCTCGTGCATCACATTGTCGATGTAGCGGAAGTGGGTCCTCCACAGGTGCGCCCCCAGTGCGGGAAACACCGCGTGCGCCACGGCCGCGCGGTACACCTTCGGGGTGCGGCTCACGAGTAGCTTGATGAGGGGCGGCAGACGCTTCGGCATGGCAGGAGGGACGCTTGATTCTGAATTTTGAATTCTGAATTCTGAATTATCCTCCAACCGCTCTTTGCAGATGGCCAGTGTGCGTCGCATGATGCGCGGCATCGTCTTCGTCTGATTGCGGTTGCATGCGCTACGGATGGTGGCCATCCACTTGTCGCGCGCCTCGCCATAGGTGGGCAGTATGCTGGCTATCCACTCGGGGTCATCGTTGGTCACGTAGCGCAGGTGACAGGCCATGGAGAAGATGAAGTTGTTGCGACTCCCGTGCTCGGGCTTGCCGCCCATCTGCTCTTCGAGGACAGACACTATCTCACCATATTCTAAACCATCAAACTCTGTAGGGTATTGCTCCGCGCTTTGCTTGGAACTCCCTCCGCACTCCGTGCTCGTCCCTCTATAAACAGAGGGACAGTTAGTAGACTGCATTCCCTCCGGATGGGTAGGCGCTTCAACAATTCCCCCTCTGTTTATAGAGGGGGTGTCGCAAGGCGACGGGGGCGTTCTAAGCGTAGCGCGGAGAGAATCAGCCTCAGGCATCAACTCTTCACTCTTCCCTTTTCCCTCTTCCCTCATAAAGAGTTCCTCACTCAAGCACAGCACATACCCCCTGGGCACCGCAAACGAGCATCGTGCATAGTCCTTCACGCACGCGTCGTAGTGCTCGTCGCCCAGCTGGCGTGCCATCAACGCCTGTGCCTCGGCCAGCGACATGCCCTGGGGCACGGTGAACACCAGGCGCAGCCCCTCGAGGCTCGGCGATATGTGGGCCATCACGATGCCCAGCTCCTCCTTGCGAGGCGCTATCTCCTCCCATCGCGCACGGGGGTTGGCGATGTGGTCGAGGTCATAGATCGACAGGCCGCTCGGCACGGCCTCGTCGTTCTTGCGGCGGCCGTTCTTGAAGGTGGCGTGGAAGGTGAAGATGGGCAATCGCTTCTTCAGCTCCCCCTTCAGCGTGTCATACTCGTCGCGTGTGAGCTCCCCACGGCGGCAGGCCTCCAAGGCATCCTCTATCTCGGCGCAGATGCCCGCCACATGCGCACTATCCAGTGTCTCATCCATCAGGGCAGGCGTACACACCTGCACCTTGCTCCTTATGTTTGTTGCTATTCCAAAAGGGACCCCATCAGGAGACCCTCCCCAACCCCTCCCTCTATGGAGGGGCTTTACAGACATCGCGGGGAAATTATTATTTGTTGTCATAATGTTTAGATTTTAGTTATTAAAATTATTCAGCGGACTCTGAGTTCCCTCCCTCACAGGGAGGGGTAGGGTGGGTCCCCCATTGTCAATTGAATGAACCCACTTGCCAAGCCACTCTCCGCCTCTATGGCGCGTGCCGGTACGATGCTCTCGTCGCGTCGGATGTGCAGGTTCATCCTCACCTGCTCTTCGCTCACCGTGACGCGCCCGTGAGGCAATCGCATATATCGCGTGCCGGGCTTGGGACGCCATTCGCGTCGGTGTTCGTTGAAGTTACCATCCGTAGGGTTTACCAAGGCCAGTGTGCCCTGAATGCGTTTGTTACCATTTAAGAGTTGTGTATACACACGGTCTGAAATCTGAATCTGTACTATCATAATCTGTTACGTTTTTTAGCGAGAGAAAGATTAGAGAAGGTGGCCACCTTGCAACTCGAGTTTCCTCGCACCTTTCGTCTCAGATTAATGTTGATGAAGACCCCCTCTCCCTTCGGGTATCTCCCCCTCTATGGGGAGAGCCTCCGGGGTGTTTACTTTATTTGTTTGTGGACTCTGTCCCCTCCCCATAGAGGGGGAGGTCGGGAGGGGGTCTTCGTGGTGGGGAGGTTGGAGGGGGTCTCTTTAGTTTTCAATTTTAATGATGTCCGCCACCACGATATCCTGATACACCTGCCCGTTATACTCGCGGGTCGTGAAGCGGAGCGCCGCTACCACCAGTTCGCCCGCATAGAAGCGGCATTGCGCCGTAGCCCCCAGCATCGTGGCCACATAGGTGTCTTCATACTTGCCGCCCGGCTCCTGCAGGACGATGGTGGATTTGTACGTTTGGCCTCCCTCGGCCTTCTGACTGGGCACGGCGATGGTCTCGCTCTGTGTCACTACTTTGAGGATTTGTTTCATTGTTAGTTTGTTTTTAGAGTTTTGTTTTAGTGAGCCTTCCGGATGGCAGTTTTCGTCTTCGTCCTTTTGACAATGCAAAGGTACGCATACAAAACTCCCCCACCGAACATATCGGCAGGGGAGGAAATTGTTTGGAAAATGTTTGGAAGGTGTTTGCCCCATGTGGAGCCGAAGCGGAAACTTTCTCCGCGCAAACGGAAACTTTTCGGAAGGATTTATCTCACCGAGCGGAAGGTTTTCGGGGTAACCGCCCTCCCGTCGTGGGGACTTATGCCGATAGCGCCTGCATCAAGCGCTTGGCAATGGCCGTGCGGCGGTCCAGCACCGATATGCGCACACTGGGCGCAAGGTCGGGAGTCCACTCAAACACAGGCCGCAGATACACCGCGTCGGCCTTGCGCAACAGGTCGGCCGTGCATCGGGGATAACCCTCGGGTGCCAGCGCGTTGACCCAGTCGGAAAAGCCCTTGTACGAAGTAGGCGCACCGCACTTGTCGCACAGCACACGATACACCGCTATCCAGTCCGAAGCCGAAGCCATAGCCTCGCCATACACCTCGGCCAGCAGAGCCGTAAGCTGCTCGTCAGAGAAACGCTCCTTGCGAGCCACCTGCTCCTCCTGAGCCTTCTGTGCCATGGCCCTGTTGACGGCACGCACCAACGTAGCATACGGCACACGGCGCACCGCTTTCACTATCTGCAACACGCGGCCCATGATGCGCACATCCATCTCCTCGGTGATCAGCAGAGGCTGGTAATCGGTGTTGCGAGGCACCAGCCAATGGCGCCCCAGATCATCGGTAAAGAGCATCTTCACCGTATACTCACCATCCACCATGGCCACCACGATCTCTCCGTCATCGGCCATCGGGGTGGCTAGCACCCTGAGCTCGTCGCCCGATGCGATGCCCGCATCCTTCATCGAGTCGCCCCGCACGGTGAGCGTGTATATAGGGTCCAGCTCGGCCACCTCGAGCGGCATCATCACATACTCGCCTCGCACGATGTCGCCCGTGTCCGTGGGTACGCCGCACGGCACACGGCCATCATAGTAAGGCACAGGGGTGTCACACAACAGAGGGTCCCATCCTTGGGCGCGCATCTGCTCAAATTGCAGCATCAATTCGTCATATTCATAGTTTGTCATAATCTTGTGTCGTGTTTTTAGTGTTTAGAATTCATCATTTTCGTTGTTCATCACGCCTGCGCCATGCCCGTCAGTTTGTTGATGTTGATAATGCCGGGCTCCGCTTCACGCCGTGCAATCCTCGCCTCACGCTCATCCAGCTCCGCCTTCAGCTCGGCCAGCATCGCCTTCGTCCTGTCCAGCGTCACCTCCTTCTCGGCCAGCAACGCCTCTTTCTCCTCCAGCAACGCCTCTTTCTCCTCCAGCAAGGCATTTAACTTTGCATTATTTGCATTCATTGCGTCCATCATCTTCTTCTCCTCTTTTCTCAGCTTCTGCGTCTGCTCGCGCAGGTTCCTGTTGAAGGTCTCAGCCGCTTGCGGATCCACCTTTGTCACCACTTCGATAAGGGCACAAAGTTCCTCTTCAAGGATATCGAACATCCCTTTCATCTTGCGATTACTCATACGTTTAAGAAAAGTTTTTTAGTTAATAATTCGGGTTAGACAATGGCGGGCACACACCGACTTCGCCGCCACATCTTTCGCTTGCAAATGTACACCCAAAAACCATACCATGCAAGTCCCGGACAAGAAAGTTTTCCACCGTTTCGGGCCCCGATGGTGGATAACTTTTCGGGGGCTTCGCGCAAGCGATTGACGTTCAATGCACCCCGAAAAATTCAAACTTTTCGGGGTGTTGTAAAACATATATTTTGGTTTTTTCAGAGGATGACAGAGGATGACAGAGGACAGCAGAGGATGACAGAGGATGGCAGAGGACAGCAGAGGATGGCAGAGGATGAAAAAGAGGACGTAGCGCCTGTCCTCTTCCGTCCTCTCCAATCCTCTCAGTCCTCTTCAGGTCCTCTTCAGGTCCTCTCCTATTCTCCTCTCATCCTCTTCAGCTCGGCTTCGAGCTCCTTTATCCTCTCAGCCTGCCACTTGATGGTGGCCTCCATCTCGCGCATCTGGCGGTCCTGCTCGGCACGGTAGCCGGTGCGCACGCGGTACATGCGCTCCTTCATGCCGCCCTCGGTGCGGAAGCGCTCCTCGAGGGTAGCGAGGTAGCCGTTCATCATCACATCGATCTGGCAACACAGCGTGTAGCCGATGTTGGCCATCTCCTCGGCCGTCCACTTCGCGAAGTAGGGCTCATAGTCGTCGAGGCGGTTGTGTGCTCGGGTGAAGTCGTGCATCTTCGCGTAGCGCGGGTGCTGCCTGTCCCATAGCGCGAGGTGGCGCGAGAGCAGGTAGTCCTTGTAGTCCTCGCGCAACTCGTGGATGCTCGAGCGTGCCACGTTGAGCAGCTTCAGCTCCATCTCTGTCGAGGTCTTGCCATCCTCAGAGCCCTCTATGATGTTCTGCTTGCCCGAGCGCGCCGCCTGCACCATCTGATCCACCGTGCGGTCGCCATGCTTCGGCAAGAAGCGGTCGCAAAAGACAAAGGTCATCTGATACAACGCCTCCGACTTCTGATAGAATCGCAGCCTCCTCCAGTTGGCCCCCTCGAGCAACACCCGCTCGGCATGATCGGTATAGTCCTTTTCAGTCATAGTATATCGTTTTCAATCCTCTATCATCCTCTCCAGCCCTCTTTTCATCCTCTTCTCAGTCCTCTCCATAGCCCTCGAGCATTACCATCTGCGAAGATAGTGCAAGGCGAGAGAAAAAGCAAGCTTGCCTGCATATTTCTCAGCCATTGGCTGCATTTTCAGAAAACCTCAGAATAATTTGCGTTATTCTTCACCTTTCACTATTTTTGTCCCCTATGCTTTCTTTTATGACGTAGACTTCCAAAGCCCTCTCCATCACTCACCATAGCACATCACGGGAGCACCCCTCAGGGCGCTCCCGTGTGGTTTATCTGGGCCATCTTCGCGTAGGCGCGGTCGCGGATTTTCGCACCTGCGGCGCGAGGGGCGCGCACCTGCGTGCGGCAGGGAAATTGAAGTTGAAAATTCAAAATTCATAATTCATAATTCATAATTCATCATTAACTCAGTTACTCAGTTACTCAGTTGTTTGATTTGGGTGTGAAATAGGGTATAGTAGAGTTTATATATATTAATTATAATTAATATATATAAAATTTTCTTTTCATAGTTTTTGCAGTGCTTCTCTATATTCTGAGTAACTGAGTAATTGAGTAATTGAGTAATCGAGCGTGTGTCTTTTCCTGAAAAAGCTCAATGGGGAAAAAAATTTATGGCGCAGGACTTGACAAGGGGGGTCGCGATTTCGTATCTTTGCAGTGTGAGATGTGAGGGGGCAACCGCGGCCCTGTTCTCCTCCTCTCTTCCCCCTCCGAATGCTTCTCTCCCCGCTTCTCTTAGTTTTTTTATTAACCCTATTAACAACCTTAAAAATCTAATCCTTATGATCAACTACAAAGTATCGAAATGTAAGAATCCCAAGGGCGCCGATGGCGTGGACTACTTCTCCTGCAAGGCGGCCAAGACCAGTGACTACACCTTCAAGGAGCTTGCCTCCGACATCGCTTACTCTACCACCTGCACCAAGGCCGACGCGCTGGCTGTGCTCTCGAGCATCAAGCCCTTCGTGCAGAAGGCGCTCCTCGATGGTCGCCGCGTGGTGCTCGAGGACCTGGGCTCGTTTGTCATCGGCATCCGCTCGAAGTGCTTCCCCACCGAGGCGCTCACCGACAAGGAGTTTGTGCCCGGCACCATGATCCGCGGATATCACATCCACTTCCGCCCCGAGGTGGAGCTGAAGAAGGATATCGCCAAGGGTATCGGCTACAAGCGCATCAGCTCTGAGGCGATGGCGTAAGCGATGCCGTCCTCGGGGGGCTCGGAGTCATGACTCTGTGTCCTCCGAGTGCTCCACTAACCACTAACCCCTAAACACTAAAAACACTACTATGAAAATCAACTGGAAAGAGCTTCTCAGGCTCCTCATCGCCGTGCTCACGGCCATCGCTGGCACGCTGGGTGTGATGAGCTGCGCGGGAAGCTGAGAAAATTGAAAATTCGGAGACCTCGGAGACCTCGGAGTCCTCGGAGATCTCGGAATCCTCTGACTCCTCTGAGTCCTCTGAGTCCTCTGAGTCCTCTGTTTTAAGAGAGAGAGAAGAAGCGAAGCGCATCGGCCAAGTTGGCCGGTGCGCTTCGTCGTTGTGTATGGTGGCGGGGGAGGTTACTTGAGCTTGTCCTCCCAGAAGCGGAACATCTTGGTGAAGATGTGGTAGCGGGTGTTGCCGCCATAGATGCTGTGGTTGCGGTTGGTGTAGTAGTGCATGTCAAATTGCTTGTCGGCCTGCACGAGGGCTTCGGAGTACTCCATGCTGTTGCGCACGTGGACGTTGTCGTCGGCCATGCCGTGCATGAGCAGGAGGCTGCCGTGGAGGTTGGCCGCGCGGGTGATGGCCGAGGTGCGGTCATAGCCCTCGCCATTCTCCTGGGGGGTGCGCATGAAGCGCTCGGTGTAGACGGAGTCGTAGAAGCGCCAGTCGGTGGGGGGCGCTACGGCGATGCCTGCCTTGAAGACGGGCTCGCCGGTGGACATGGACATGAGCGTGTTGTAGCCGCCGAAGCTCCAGCCCCAGATGCCGATGCGGTCGCCGTCGACGTAGGGTAGGGTGGCGAGGTAGCGGGCGGTCTCGACCTGGTCGGTGCTCTCGCGCAGGCCCAGCTCGAGGTAGGTGCAGTTCTTGAACTCGGCACCGCGGCTACCCGTGCCACGACCGTCGACACACACGACGATGTAGCCCTGCTGGGCAAGGAACGACTCCCACACGAGGCCTCCGTAGAAGCCCGAGCGCCAGCTATCGAGCACCTCCTGTGAGCCGGGGCCGCTGTACTGGTACATGATGACAGGGAGTTTAGAATTCTGAATTCTGAATTCTGAATTCTCCGCGGGGCGCACCATCCATCCGTTGAGCACGTCGCCGTTGGAGGTGGTGAACTGGAAGAACTCCTTGGTGGGCATGCCGGGCTGGTTGAGGCGCTCGGCCAGGGCCTTGTTATCCACGAGTGTTCTCAGTACCTTGCCCTTGACGTTCTCAACGGTGATCACGTTGGGGGTATGGAGGTCTGAGTGGGTGTGTACGAAGTACTGCATGCTCTTGCTGAAGGTGGCGCTGCTGGTGCCCGTCTCGGGTGTGAGGCGGGTCTTGCGGCCACGCTTGTCCTGACGGTAGATGGCGCGGCGCAGGGGGCTGGGCTCATTGCTCTGGTAGTAGATGTCGCCCGTCTTGGGGTCTTGGCCATAGAAGGCGGTCACCTCGTAGTCGCCCTGGGTGAGCTGCTTGAGGAGCTGGCCGTTGAGGGTGTAGTGGTAGAGGTGGTTGTAGTTGCTACGCTGGCTCTGCAGGATGAAGCCGCCCTCGCAGAAGTGGATGCTCTGGTAGGTGGCCTCGTTGATGTAGGTGGGCGACTCCTCGCGCAACACGAGCTTGCACACGGTGGAGCGGGGGTTGGCCATGTACATGTCCATGCGGCTCTGGTGGCGGTTGAGGGTGATGATGGCGAGCTTCTCGGGGTCGGAGGTGAAGTGGATGCGGGGGATGTAGTCCTCCTCGTCGATCTGGAGGTCCACCTGGCGGGTCACCCTGTTGGCAATGTCAAAGGTGTGTACGCTCACCTTCGAGTTGGCCACACCGGGCATGGGGTACTTGTAGGTGTAGGCACCGGGGTAGAGGGCGTTGGCCTCGTAGCTGGGGGCCATGCCCTTGTACATGGCGAAGGAGAAGGAGGGGACGTGGCTCTCGACGCTCTTGACGTAGGCGATCATCTTGCTATCGGCGCTGAAGTCGTAGCACTTGTTCATCGAGAACTCCTCCTCGTAGACCCAGTCGGGGATGCCGTTGAGCACCTCGTTGAACTTGCCGTCGGTGGTGATCTGTGACTCGCTATTGTTGAACATGAGCTTCACCAGGTGCAGGTTGTTGTCGCGCACGAAGGCCACCATCTTGCCGTCGGGCGAGAAGGAGGGCACCTGCTGGGGGCCACCTGTGGAGAGGGGCACCATCTTGCGGTTCTTGACCTCGTAGATGTAGTACTCGGCCGTGAAGGAGTGGCGGTAGATGGGGTTGGTCTTTGTCTGGATGAGGATGCGGTCCTCGGCAGGCGACATGATGTAGCCGTCGAATCGCTTGAAGTCGCATCCGCGGGCATTGTCGACACTGAAGAGCGTGTCCACCACCTCGCCCGTCTTGAAGGCGTAGCGCACGATGCAGGTGCCTCCGCCCCCGATCATCATGTAGTGCTCGCCGTCGTTCATCGAGCGCATGCCGCCCACGCCGTGGGCACTGTACTCACCGTTCGTCATCTTGCGGATGGTGATCTCCTCGGCCGCTTGCAGGCCGAGCGTCAGCAGCACTGAGGCCGCCAAGGTCATAAGGATTCTCTTTCTCATAGCTTATATATATTATAATGTGTAGGCACCGTTTATAGTCGTTTAGGGCCGTTGCGTAGTATTCATCGTGTAAAGGTACGAAAAAGCGTGCGAAAAATGGATAAAACAGAGGGAAAAAGAGGAAAAAAGCCATTTTTGCAAAATAAACTTAAAAAATTTGGTGAATTACAAATAAAATTCACTACTTTTGGGCAATTTATATAGATACACCATTTTAATAATCTAAGCTATGGGATATTTAAGATTCGACAAGACGTTAATGACGAACTTAGAAGAGTCGCTCCCTCGCGAGATATTGCGTACCAATAGGTCGGGCGCCTACAGCTGCTCTACCATCATTGATTGCAATACGAGAAAGTACCATGGATTGCTCGTCATCCCCCTCCCCGAGATGGACGATGAGAACCACGTGCTCCTATCGACACTCGACGAGACGGTGATTCAGCATGGAGCCGAGTTTAACCTTGGTGTCCACAAGTATTCGGGTAACAGCTTCAGTCCTCAAGGACACAAGTATATCCGAGAGTTTCAATGGGAGCGTGTGCCGACCACCATCTACCGCGTCGGTGGCGTCATCCTCAAGAAGGAGAAGGCCTTCGTACATCACGAGAACCGCATCCTCATCCGTTACACCCTGCTCGACGCTCACTCACCCACGATCCTGCGCCTGCGCCCCTTCATGGCCTTCCGTAGCGTACGTCAGTTTACACACGAGAACTGGCAGGTCAACAAGAGCTACCAGGAGATCGACAACGGTATCAAGACATGCATGTACCCCGGATACCCCGAGCTCTATATGCAGACAAACAAGAAGAACGAGTTTGTCTACAACCCCGACTGGTATCGCGGCATGGAGTACCCCAAGGAGCAGGAGCGTGGCTACCACTTCAACGAGGACCTCTACGTGCCCGGCTACTTCGAGGTGCCCATCAAGAAGGGCGAGACCATCATCTTCTCGGCAGGTATCTCCGAGGCTTCGTCACGCAAGCTGAAGCAGATGTTCGAGCACGAGTATGAGATTCGTCCCCCGCGCGACACCTTCAAGAACAGCATGGTCATCGCCGGCCACCAGTTCCACAACCTGCAGGGCGACCGCCACTACATCCTGGCTGGCTACCCGTGGTTCAAGTGCCGCGCACGCGACATGTTCGTGTCGCTCCCCGGCTTGACCTTGGCCACCGGCGAGATGGACGAGTTCCAATCAGCGATGAAGACCGCCGCCGAGGCTATCAACGACTTCATCAACGAGCGCCCCAGCGAATGTAAGATCTACGAGATGGAGCACCCCGACGTACTCCTCTGGGCCGTGTGGACACTGCAACAATATGCCAAGAAGAGCTCGATGAAGCAGTGCTGGGACGAGTATGGCCAGCTCTTGCAGGACATCATCGAATATATCCGTCAGGGCAAGCACGACAACCTCTTCCTCCACGACAACGCGTTGCTCTATACCAACGGACGCGACAAGGCCGTGACATGGATGAACTCCGTGGCCAACGGACGCCCCGTAGTGCCGCGCACAGGCTATGTCGTAGAGATCAACGCCCTCTGGTACAACGCCCTCCGATTCGTCTCTGAACTTTGCCATGTAGGTGGCAATGAGGAAATGTCGGAGACACTCAACGACCTCGCACAACGTTGCCAGCTCTCGTTCGTGGGCAAGTTCCTCAACGAGCACGGATGGTTGTTCGACTACGTCGATGGCGACACCCCCGACTGGAGCGTACGCCCCAACATGATCTTCGCCGTAGCACTCGACCACTCACCCCTCGACCGCAAGCAGCAGAAGAGCGTGCTCGACATCGTCACCAAGGAGCTCCTCACACCCAAGGGCCTCCGCTCGCTCAGCCCCAAGAGCTTCGGCTACAACCCCAACTATGTGGGCCCGCAGACAGAGCGCGACTATGCTTACCATCAGGGTACCGTATGGCCATGGCTCGGAGGATTCTACATGGAGGCTTACCTGCGCATCCACAAGATGAGCGGCCTCTCATTCGTCGAGCGCCAGCTCATCGGCTTCGAGGACGAGATGACCACACACTGTATCGGCTCTATACCCGAGCTCTTCGATGGTAATCCCCCTTACCTCGGACGAGGTGCCGTAGCCTTCGCCATGAACGTGGCAGAGATACTGCGCATATTGGATGTGTTAAATGAGTATGACATATAATATATAGGAGGAACGCAAGTATGAAAGTATTAATGTTCGGTTGGGAGTTTCCTCCTAAGATATATGGAGGTCTCGCCGTTGCCAGTTATGGTATCACGAAGGGATTGAGCCTTCAGGGCGATGTGGAAACCACCTTCTGTCTGCCCAAGCCTACGGGCGAGGAGGAGAAGTTCCTGAAGATTATTAACATGAGTCAGGTGCCCGTCGTATGGCGCGACGTCAACTACGACTGGATCAAGGACAGATTCGTAGGCCACACGGCAGAGGACTACTACCGCTTCCGCGATCACCTCTACGCAGACTTCAACTACCTGCAGGGGCTCGACGACCTCGGATGCATACAGTTTGCCGGTGGCTACCCCAGCAACCTGCACGATGAGATCAACAACTTCAGCATCATCGCAGGCGTGTTGGCACGTAGCGAAGAGTTTGACATGATCCACGCACACGACTGGCTCACATACCCCGCTGGTGTGCACGCCAAGATGGTGAGCGGCAAGCCCCTGTGCATCCACGTGCACGCTACCGACTTCGACCGCTCACGCGGTAAGGTCAACCCCACCGTGTATAGCATCGAGAAGAACGGTATGGATCACGCCGATTGCATCATGTGCGTGTCAGAGCACACCCGTCAGACGGTGATCCATCAGTATCACCAAGACCCACGCAAGTGTGTGGCCATGCACAATGCCGTGTATCCCCTCAGCCAGGAATTGCTCGATATCGTGCCCAACAAGAACCCCCACGAGAAGGTGGTGACCTATCTGGGACGTATCACCATGCAGAAGGGCCCCGAGTACTTCGTGGAGGCCGCCGCCAAGGTGCTCCAGCGCACACGCAACATCCGTTTCTGCATGGCAGGTAGCGGTGACATGATGAACGCCATGATTCATCTCGCCGCCGAGCGCGGTATTGCCGACCGCTTCCACTTCCCCGGATTCCAGAAGGGACGTCAAGTGTACGAGGCATACAAGAACTCCGACGTGTTTGTGATGCCATCCGTATCAGAACCTTTCGGTATCGCACCCTTGGAGGCTATGCAATGCGGTTGCCCCTCGATCATCTCGAAGCAATCAGGTTGTGGCGAGATCCTGGACAATGTCATCAAGGTCGACTATTGGGACATCGATGCCTTGGCCGATGCCATGTATAGCGTATGCACCAACGAAGCCTTGTACGAGTACCTCTCTGAGGAGGGCATCAAGGAAGTTGACCGCATCACATGGGAGAAGGTAGGCTTGCGCATACGCGAGTGCTACAATCAGCTCTGTGGACGTGGCTACTTCAATAACGACGACTACCTGGAGGCAGTAAAAGATATAAAGTAATAAAGAGGCGGTTACGCTAAAAACAAAAGAATTCAAAAAAGATTAAATATTCAAGTCATGAAAACAATTTGTCTATATTTTGAGATACATCAGATTGTTCATCTGAGAAGGTACCGCTTCTTTGACATAGGTACCGACCACTACTACTACGATGACTATGCCAACGAGAGTAGTATCAGCGACATTGCAGAGCGCTCTTATGTACCTGCTCTCACCACCTTGCTCGACATGATCAAGAGCAGCAACGGATACTTCAAGGTAGCCTTCTCGCTCTCAGGCGTAGGCCTCGAGCAGCTCGAGCGCTATGCTCCCCAGGTAGTTGAGCTCCTTCAGGAAATCAATAAGACCGGATGCTGCGAATTCCTCGCCGAGCCCTACTCACACGGCCTCTCATCACTCGCCAACGAAGAGTGCTTCCGTAGCGACGTTGACCGCATGTGCAAGAAGATCAAGCAGGTGTTTGGCAAGACACCCAAGGTGTTCCGCAACTCAAGCCTTATCTATAGCGACGAGATTGCCGCTCAGGTAGCCGCCATGGGATTCAAGGGAGTGCTCACCGAAGGTGCTAAGCACATCCTCGGATGGAAGAGCCCCCACTACCTCTATCACGCCAATGTGAACCCCAACCTCAAGGTGCTCCTCCGCGACTACAAGCTCTCCGACGATATCTCACTCCGCTTCTCTAACCCCTCATGGAGCGCATACCCCTTGATGGCTGGCACCTACGCCGATTGGATCGCTCAGACACCCGCCGAGGAGGAGGTGATCAATATCTTCATGGAGCTCTCAGCACTCGGCATCTATCAGCCTCTGAGCTCAAACATCCTCGAGTTCTTCAAGGCATTGCCCGAATGTGCTCGTGAGCGTGGCATCTCATTCTCTACACCGAGCGAGGTGATCAAGAACTACAAGTCTGTAGACGCCGTTAACGTGCCTTACCCCATGTCATGGGTCGACGAGGAGCGCGACATCAGCTCATGGCTCGGTAACACCATGCAACGCGAGGCCTTCAACAAGCTCTATAGCGTTGGTGAGCGCGTGCTCATCGGCCTCGACAAGCGCATCAAGCAAGACTGGGATTATCTGCAGGCTAGTGACAACTTCCGCTTCATGACCACCAAGCAGAACAAGGTAGGCATGGATCGCGGTATCTACGACTCACCCTACGATGCATTCACCAACTACATGAACATCCTCGGTGACTTCATCAACCGCGTGAACGCTCTCTATCCTGTCGATATCGACAATGAAGAGCTCAACGCACTGCTCACCACCATCAAGAACCAAGGTGAGGAGATCGAGGCCCTCAACAAGGAGTTGGAGAAAATCAAGGGTGTAGCTCCCGCGGCAGAGGAGAAACCCAAGAAGGCTCCTGCCAAGAAGGCACCCGCCAAGAAAGCCAAGAAGGCCGAGTAAGATACTTGGTCAGCTAAAATAACGAAGGACACGCCCGCTCGCGAAGTGGGCGTGTCTTTTTTTGGGGATAATTTTGTTTTTCGCTCGGTTTGCACTAATTTTAACCCACTCCGTGAGTTGAAGGTAGGCTGCATCTCAGAAATTCTCAAAATAATTTGGAATTTCATTCGATTTGCACTACCTTTGCACCCGATTTGGTTTTTTATAATTATTAAACATTAAAAGAGTATTATGAATCAGTACGAAACCGTTTTCATTTTGACTCCCGTTTTATCTGATGTTCAGATGAAGGAAGCGGTAGAGAAATTCAAGGGTATTCTTGTTGCCGAAGGCGCCGAGATTATCAATGAAGAGAACTGGGGTATGAAGAAATTGGCGTATCCCATCGAGAAGAAGTCAACAGGCTTCTATCAGTTGCTTGAGTTCAAGGCTGAGCCCACAGTAATTGACAAGTTGGAGTTGAACTTCCGTCGTGACGAGCGCGTAATCCGTTACATCACTGTTAAGCTTGACAAGTATGCAGCTGAGTACGCAGCAAAGAGAAAGAGTGTTAAACAAGCTAAAGCACAGGAGGCATAATTATGGCAGCACAGAATGGTGAAATCCGCTACTTGACCCCCCCTACAGTAGACGTTAAGAAGAAGAAATATTGCCGTTTCAAGAAGAGCGGTATCAAGTATGTTGACTACAAGGATCCCGAGTTCTTGAAGAAGTTCTTGAACGAGCAGGGTAAGATCCTTCCCCGTCGCATCACCGGTACATCACTCAAGT
>JAFZFN010000039.1 GCA_017555875.1 Bacteroidaceae bacterium | reverse complement strand
ACCATACAGCGTGTGTGCTCCACGGGGCACACACGCCTACATAAACAGTAAAGTCTCGTCGCGAGATGCGCGAGATGTAATTTTTTTTCTCAAAATTTGATTCCTGAGAGCGAGGATGCGTGAGCACCCTCGCTCTTGCATCTATTCAATATGATTTGGTGATTAGTCCATCCTGTACAAAAGAGAACTTCTGGTATTTGTGCCATTTCGAATGGCACAAATACTGAATCTGCAGTTTGTGCGATATTCCTCACACTTTCATCCCCCCTACAGGCGACGAACTTCGTTTCGTGTTAAATCTGAGTAATCTGCGTAATCTGTGGTTTAATTTAGAGTGAAATTTCGTGGTCAAAATAATAAAACACGCAAGTTTCGTGGCTGAAAAGGCAAGCCATCCGCAGCGAGAAGTCAAGATTAAAATCTGGGCTTTTAGCAGAATTTTACATCCTTCAGTGCAATTTAACGACACAAAAGCCGCAGTTATCAAGAAAACATCCTATCTTTGCATGTTAAATGAATATAAAAACAAGCACAACATAATGAACGAAACAAAAGAACTGGTAAAAAGAATCGTCGAAGGCATTCAAGAGAAAAAAGGTAAGGACATCGTAGTGGCAGATCTCACAGCGACAGACAACACTGTGTGCAAGTATTTTGTTATCTGCGAAGGCAACACTCCCACACAGGTGGCAGCCATAGCCGACTCGGTGAGCGACTATGTGCGCATACACGCCAGCGAGAAGCCCATACACGTGGAGGGCATGCGCGTGGCACGATGGGTGGCCATGGACTACAGCGACGTGATGGTACATGTCTTCGTGCCCGAGGAGCGCGACTTCTACAACCTGGAAAACCTGTGGGCCGATGCCGAACTGACCGAGATACCTAACCTTGACTAACAACCCGCAATGAACAACCAGCAAGAACATCGCCGACCCATGGGTCCCAACCCCGGACAGCAGAGACAGGGACAGAAGAGAGGACCCAAGTTTAGCCTCTCATGGGTCTATGCCATCATAGCCATCGCCCTCATGTACATGTGGATACAGGGTGGCGAACCCAACGAGGGGGGCATCACACGCAACATTTCCTACTCGGAGTTTAAGGACTACGTGAGCAAGGGCTATGCCGAGAAGGTGGTGGCCTATGACGACAACAAGGTGGAGCTCACCATCATCCCCGACTCGGCCGCACGCATCTTTGGCGAGGGAGCCATAAAGAAGGGTCAGCCCGTGGTGCTGCTCCTCGAGACAGGCTCCGTGGAGTCGCTCGACCGCTTCCTCGACGAGCAGAACAAGGTGGGCGCCTTCAATGGCCGACTCGACTATAAGAAGAAGGACAACACACTGAGCAACCTCTTCTGGAACTTCTTCCCCTTCATACTCCTCATCGGCCTATGGTTCTTCATCATGCGACGCATGGGTGGCGGCGGAGCCGGAGGCCCCGGCGGCGTGTTCAACGTGGGCAAGTCCAAGGCACAGCTCTTCGAGAAGGGCGAGGCCAACCGCGTCACCTTCAAGGACGTGGCCGGACAGGCCGAGGCCAAGCAGGAGGTGCAGGAGATCGTGGAGTTTCTCAAGAAGCCGGAGAAGTACACCGAGCTGGGAGGTAAGATACCCAAGGGAGCACTCCTCGTGGGCCCTCCGGGAACAGGTAAGACACTGCTCGCCAAGGCTGTGGCCGGCGAGGCAGACGTGCCCTTCTTCTCGCTCTCGGGATCAGACTTTGTAGAGATGTTCGTGGGTGTGGGCGCATCGCGTGTGCGCGACCTCTTCCGCCAAGCCAAGGAAAAGGCTCCCTGCATCATCTTCATCGACGAGATCGACGCCATAGGCCGTGCACGCGGCAAGAACCCCGCCATGGGAGGCAACGACGAGCGCGAGAGCACACTCAACCAGCTGCTCACCGAGATGGACGGCTTCGGCACCAACTCGGGAGTCATCATCCTCGCAGCCACCAACCGCGTGGACATCCTCGACAAGGCACTGCTACGTGCTGGACGCTTTGACCGACAGATACACGTCGACCTGCCCGACCTGAACGAGCGCAAGGAGGTCTTCGGCGTACACCTCAAGCCACTCAAGCTGGATCAGACGGTGGACGTAGACCTGCTGGCACGACAGACTCCGGGCTTCTCAGGAGCCGACATCGCCAACGTGTGCAACGAGGCAGCCCTCATCGCAGCACGCCATAATAAGAAGAAGGTGGACAAGGAGGACTTCCTCGCTGCCGTGGACCGCATCATCGGCGGACTGGAGAAGAAGACCAAGGTGCTCACCGCAGAGGAGAAGCGTACCATAGCCCTCCACGAGGCTGGCCACGCCACCCTCTCATGGCACTTGCAATATGCCAACCCCCTCATCAAGGTGACCATCGTGCCCCGCGGACAAGCCCTCGGCGCTGCATGGTACCTCCCCGAGGAGCGACAGATCACCACCAAGGAGCAGATGCTCGACGAGATGTGTGCCATCCTCGGAGGACGCGCCGCAGAGGAGCTCTTCACAGGACATATCTCCACAGGAGCCATGAACGACCTCGAGCGCGTGACCAAGCAGGCCTATGGCATGATAGCCTATGCCGGCATGGGCGACAAGCTACCCAACATCTGCTACTACAACAGTCAGGAGCAGTGGCAGAAGCCCTATAGCGAGAAGACCGCCGAGCTCATCGACAACGAGGTGAAAGCCCTCATCGCAGAGCAGTATGAACGCGCCAAGCGCCTCCTGCTGCAGCACAAGGAGGGTCACCACCAACTGGCCGACCTGCTCATGGAGCGCGAGGTCATCTTCGCTGAAGATGCCGAAAAAATCTTCGGCAAGCGCCCCTGGGCATCGCGCAGCGAAGAGATACTGGAGCCATTAGAGGCAAAGGAAGAGAAGCCGGCAAGCACAGAGATTTCAGAGAAGCCAGCAAGCGCAGAGTACCCGGAGAGCACAACAATCTCAGCTACCTCGGAGAAACCTGAGCACTCGGAGCACTCAGCAAGTTCTGAGCACTCAGAGAGCTCAGAGAACTCTGAAAAGACATCCTCTCAGTCCTCTCAGTCCTCTGCATCCTCTCAGTCCTCTGCATCCTCAGAGCCCGCAGCACCCGCCAAGCCCAAGGCCGAGCGCACCCGCAAACGTAAACAAGACAACCTCTTCGGCGGATTCGACTTCGACCAAGAGGACGGAGACAACAAATAACGATACACTCACCCCAAGAAACACTGCACGACATGAAGAACTTCATCCTACGCACAATCACTGCGATCGGCATCGTAGCCGTACAGGTGCTCTGCACCTACTACAGCCCACTCAGCTTGGCTGCGCTGTTCCTGTTGTTCACAGCACTGACGGTCAATGAGTTCATCAAGATCATATCGCTCCGAGGCGAGGTCAAGGTAAACCGCCCCATCATCATCGTGGGCAGCTGCTACCTCTTCTTCGCCTTCTGGCTCAACTGCATGACACAGGGCGAGTCGCTCATCCTACTCGTGCCCTACCTGGCCTTCCTCTTGTATCTGTACATTAAAGAGCTGTACAGCGAGCACGAAAACCCCATCTCCAACCTGGGTATCATCATGCTCAGCCAGTTCTACATCGTGTTGCCCCTGTCGCTCATCAACGTATTGGCATTCACTCCCTTTGCCTGCTTCACCGACAAGCCAGCAGATGCATTCTATGCCATCCCCCTGAGCATCTTCGTCTTCATCTGGATCAATGACACTGCAGCCTACCTCAGCGGCATCACCCTAGGACGCAACGGCAAGCACAAGCTCTTCCCACGCATCTCACCCAAGAAGTCATGGGAGGGCTCCATCGGCGGCGCCCTGGCTACCATAGCCAGTGCCTTTGGCGTGGCTCACTTCTTCACCTTCATGAACGTGTGGCAGTGGGTCGGCATGGCACTCGTGGTCGTGGTCTTTGGCACCTTTGGCGACCTCACAGAGTCGATGATAAAGCGTCACCTGAGCATCAAGGATTCGGGACACATACTCCCCGGCCACGGAGGTATCCTCGACCGCCTGGACAGCATGCTCTTCGCCATCCCCGCGGTAATCATCTACCTGTTGGCATTGTCGTTGTAAGACGAGATATGGTGTAAAAAACAATCGAGGGCACGTCATGACGTGCCCTCGATTGTTATAATAATAAAGCAACAATATAAATATTGTACCAAACGTCCCTTGTAATCTCTTAGCCTCCGTTTTAGGCCAATTGTGCCCCTTACCTCTTCTTCCAGAACGAAGCAGTGAACATCAGCAAGATGGTGAAGAGCTCAAGACGACCAATGAGCATAAGCAGCGTGCTGATCCACTTGGCTGAAGCAGGTAACGCACTCCAAGAGTAGGCAGGCCCCAGCGTACCCAAAGCTGGGCCGATATTGCCCACACAGCTGACCGAGATGCTATAGCCCTCGACAAAGTCGAGCCCCAGAACCATAAACACGAACCACCCACCAAAAATCAACAGGAAGTAGAGGCAGGTGAAGGTGAGCACCGTGGCTCGCGTGTCCTGACTAATGGAATTGCCATCCATACGCACTGGGATCACCGCATTGGGGTGCAGGATGCGACGAAACTCACCGCGTATGCTCTTGGCAAGGATAGCCACACGGCCACACTTCATGGCTCCTGTAGAGGAACCACTGCAGGCACCGAAGAACATCACGAAGCTAAGCAACATCCAGAGGTAGGGAGGCCATTGCATGTAGTCGGCCGTAGCAAAACCCGTGGTGGTCTGCAACGACACCACCTGAAAGAGAGAGACACGGAAGGCCTCCTCGAGACGAATATCACCCTGAGCCAGCAACCCTAACGTAATCACAAGCGTGAAGCCAAGCACGGTGAAGAGGTAGACACGAAACTCGGTGTTGCGATACAATTCACGCAGCTTACCCCTGAACAAGAGGAGAAAGAGCAGCGTGTAGTTGACACCACTGAGAAACATGAACAGTGTGATGACATACTCTATCTGCACCGAATGGAAGGCTCCTATGCTGGCCTGACGGGTGGAGAAGCCGCTCGTCGCGATGGTCGTGAGGGCATGATTGACGGCATCGAACCAGTCCATGCCACAGACCTTGAGCGAGATGGCACACGACACGGTGAGCAACATATAGATACTGAATATCCAACGTGAACCGACAGACACACGAGAGTGTATCTTACGATGACTCACACCCGTAGACTCGGCCGCAAAGAGTTGCACCTTGTCGATACCAAACATGGGGAGGATGGCTACGGTGAAGAAGACGATACCCAAACCACCAAGCCACTGGGTGAGGCTACGCCAAAGAAGCAGGGCATGGGGCTGACTCTCTATGTTGTCGAGGATGGAGGCTCCCGTAGTGGTAAAGCCCGACATGGACTCAAAGAAGGCATCGGTAAAACTGGGAATGTGACCTCCCAACCAATAAGGCAGACAGCCGAAAAGGGCAAAAGCGGTCCAGCACACGGTGATGGTGATGTAGCTGTCGCGACGGGAGAAGTCACCCTTGCCACCCTTGCCTGCTACACAAAACCACAGACCCACCAAGAGGGTCGAAAGTGCTGAAGCCAGGAATCCGAAGAAGTCGTTGCCCTCCAGGAATGGCGAGGCGATGCTGAAAAGGAAGAAGATGCCCGAAAGCAACATGAGCAACGAGCCTATGACACGAGATATGGTACTAAAATGAATCAAAGCCTTGAGGTTTTCATTAATACATCGGACAAACTTACACAAAAAAACTTAAATGTGTATCGGTTTGGGGCAATAATCTGCTGCAAACCACAAAAACTAGGGGAAAACACACATTACAAACCACCCCAAAAAGATGAGGACACACCCACAGGTGCGCCCTCATCACTATAGATTAAGGTCTGAATCTACTTAGAGACTACGCTCGGGAAGAGCACAATCGGTCTGGTCGATGAAGAACTTCTCACAACCACGGAGCACGTTACGTACCTCGGAGAGCAACTCGTGTGACTCCTGGATGAGGTTGAGGTATACGAACGCTACCTTGATGTTATCCGCATCCTCCTGCAAACGATGGGTCTGCACACGACGGAGGTTGGAAATCTCCTTCTTGAGCCACTTACCCTCAGAAGAGAGCTTCTCTGCATTGGTGAAGTCGCCCGTACGAATCACCTCACTGATGCCGCGGAACACAGCCACGAGGCGCTTCTGGTAAGGAGCAAACTCCTCAAGATACTGCGGAGAGAGCGGACGGAAGTTATTGTCGGTGTGCTCCTTCATCGGATTGGTGATACGAGTCAGCGTATTGAGAATCTGCTGCGCATTATTACTGCTAAGGTAATACCATGTGTTCTTCTCGAAAGCCAAGCCCTTGTCGATACGACGGAAGCCGAGTGTCTCGTGACGACGCTGCTTCTTGAGCCATGCCTTCTCCTCGACAATCTTGTCGAGTGCCGTGCGCAACTTGCGCACATCCTCACGAGCAAAAGCACGGATCACGCCATCGTAAGTGTCGGCGGCATAGTCGAGCGCATGACACAGAGTGTCGGCAGTGTGGCTGCTGAGCGCTACCCACACCTCCTGAGGATCCTCGGCATTGAGTACGGTATCCATCTTGACGTCGCGCACCTCTTCGTTCTTCTTGTTCTTGTAAGAGATATGGCTACGGATGAGAAGGAACAGAGCGAGGGCAGCCATGACAACCATGGCAACGGGGCCACCGAAATACATGATTGAGGCTACGATGCCAGCAAGGATAAACGCTGCTCCTGCGGTGAGGAACCATCCACCAATCACGGAGATGACACCTGTGATGCGGAACACAGCACTCTCACGTCCCCAAGCCTTGTCGGCCAACGACGAACCCATACCGACCATGAAGGTCACGTAGGTGGTAGAGAGGGGCAACTTCAGTGAAGTACCGAGAGCGATGAGCAAGCCTGCGAGCACGAGATTGACAGAGGCACGCACAAGGTCGAAGGCTGCACCCTCATCCAAGGTGGCATGCTCCTGATCGAAGCGCTTGGCCACCCAACGCTTCACGCTCTTGGGGCTAATCTTATTGACACCATTGATGAAGCCCATGCCTGCACGCACCAGCTTACGGGCCATGCTTGACGAGCCAAACATCTCATCACCCTCGTCCTGACGAGAGAGGTTGATGGAGGTCTTCAGCACCTCGTGAGCCTTCTTAGAGGTACAGAGGGCATATACCATCACTGCACCCGCACCGATGAGGAACCATACCGAGGTCTGGGCGGGCTCGTTGAGGAAGCCCATCATATATTCATCGGCAGAGATACCTGCAGGAACGGCCTCACGTGCGAAGTGGAGTACGCTGTCGAGCGCAGCCATCGTGACACCGATAAAGTTCACCAAGTCATTGCCCGCAAAGGCCATAGCCAAGGCAAAGGTACCAATCATAATGATCACCTTGAAGACATTGACCTTCAGAGCATGCAAGAGCTGCATGAGCACGGTGCTCACCACGAAGATGATACCGAGAAGCATCAAGGTGTTCTCGCTGAGGTAGGCCTTAATCTCGGGAGTCATGAACGCAGCACCCTTCATGCCCTTGAAGAGCATGAAGTAGATGATGGAGGTGACAGCAACACCGCCAAAGATGCCAATCTTGGCTGTGAGCCCCTTCTTATAATTATAGGTAAAGATAAGGCGCGAGATCCACTGCACGATGATACCGAAGAAGAAGGCTATCGCTACGGATAGGAAGATACCGGCAATCACCTCCAACGCCTTGCCCGTATTGAGCAGGTCAGCCAAGGTATTGACACCCTCCAGCCCCTCATTGGAACCAATCTTGATGAGCGAGATGGCAAACGAAGCTCCCAACAGTTCGAACACCATGGACACGGTGGTCGATGTGGGCATACCAAGCGAGTTGAAGATGTCGAGCAACACCACGTCGGTCACCGTCACTGCAAGGAACACACACATCAACTGACGGAAATAAAAATGCTCGGGCTGGAACATACCATGCCGAGCAATATCCATCATACCATTGCTAGTTGATGCACCAATGAAGATACCGACTGCTGCCACAATCAAGATTGTTCTTAGCGATGCCGCCTTGGCACCTACCGCCGAGTTGAGAAAGTTTACGGCGTCGTTACTCACACCGACGTTGAGGTCGATGACCGCGAATATAAACAGGACGCAAATAATCGCGAAATAAAAGATTTCCATAAATAACTGTTATTGTTAATTTGATGCAAAGATACTAAAATATCTTAATCTGCCTAACAAACTACGCAGTTTTTGTTATTCAGCCACAATGCCTACGCTTACCCACTGAGCGGCAAGTGCCGTCGCGTCGGCAAGTGCTGTCGCCTCATCGACGTCATACTGCTCCATGAGCAAGGCGGCAAGTGACTGGGGAGTAAACTCCTTACCTTCAACTTCGCGCCACAGCCATGCTGCACTCTCATTGAGGCTGATGACCTTGCTGAAGTCAATGTTTTCTACTCCTGTACCGATGATGATGTGCTCACCGCACATCTCACGCAATTCGAATCCTTTGTTGATTTTCATATTGTATTCTTTTGATTGGTTTGGTTCTTTGGGGTTATGTATTTTCTAGGAAGGCCTAGGAGAGTCTAGGGAATACTAGGAATTTAGGATGTTTAGGATGTCTAGGAAATCTGGCTAGCTGACATTATCACTTGTATAGCTTGAGCATGCGATATAGCTTCAGCAACACGCGCCGAGCGAAGGACCACGAAGGCCACAATGCGGAATAGTAACGCCAAGCCTTACCCTGAGCGGAGTAGCTACGGCCCTTGCGTATAAGTTCCTTGGTGGCTGCAGCGACATCCGCAAGGCGGCACTGCTCGGTGCCATACACATTTCCATCGCCCCTGAGAGTCACCTTGTCGCCCTCGATGGAGATAATGCGATGATAGACATACTTACCAGGAGCAATCTCGGCAAGGACGGCATCGCCTACCTTCACCACGCCAGGCTGTGTGAGCACAATCTGGTCGCGACGATCCTCTAAGAAGGGACGCATGCTCACTCCACGCACACGAAGCGTCACGTCATGCCCTGCAGCAATGAGTGTGCGCACCTCCTTAAGAAACTTATCGTTAGGAAGTTCTACCGAAGCGGTCTTATGTGGAGCCTGTCTCATCGCTTTGTCACTTCTGCATAACACACCTCGGCAGCCTCCTTGTCGGGGCGGCATCCGAGAGTAAATAATGGAGTATGTTTAATCAATTGACCCACGCTGTCGCATACACCACTGTAGACGCGCTTGTCCCACTTCATCGTCGACATGGACGGGAGCAATATGGCAAAGGCCTGCAAGGGCTGTTCGCGATCTATATGGTTCTCAGGCATCTGCTTGATTTGGACAAATGCCCCGATAGGCGCACTGTCATTCTTATAGCAAGGAGTCTTTCCGCTCCAGGGAGAGCCATAGACACGTGCTCCGTCCTCCTCGATCTTCACTACGGGGTTATCATCATTGAGGAGTTCACTTCCCTCCAGATGCTTGAGCCAGAGACTACTATGGGTGCTCTTACCCGTACCACTGCGTCCCAAGAAGAGATAGCCCCATCCCGCATTCTTAATGACCGAAGCGTGTACCAACAAGGTATACTTATCGGCAGCCGCAAAGGCATAGAGCAACATCAAGGAGTTATTCACAGCAAAGGTACGCAAACCATCATCACCACGTGTGGCGATGGTAGCCTCGCTGAAGTCGGCGCTCGCTTGCAACAAGCCGCAATAGGCACCGCCGGGCAGACTGATAAGTATCTGATAGGTACCGTCAGGCAACTGGTACACACCGAAGTCGGCCGCTCCACAATCAAACTCGCCTATGAGCGCTCCCTTTGCAGAGGGATAGAACGTATCGTCCACGGTGAGCGCAAAAAGCAGTCCACCTGCTCGCTCTGCATCTACAGCAAAGGGCTCGTAGGACGGCATCGCTATCCCCTGTTCGCTACAGGGCATGGCAACAGTAAAGGAGTGCCCAGCCACCTTGTAATAACGTGTCGTAAAGTCTGGATTATTTATCATATTTATATTCTTTTTTCTAACAAATCATCTTCTCATCACAAATACTGCACGAGCGAGGCAAGCTTCATGCTATTTGATCCCTTGACCAACACGCAACGTCCCTCAACCGGGAACTGCTGTAATGCAGCCTTGACCTCCTCGACATCTGCAAAGGTGCGCTGCGTGTGCTCGGTCTGAGCAAAAGCTTCGCCCACAAGCCACACCTCCTCGAAGCCACAGTCAGCGAGTCGATCGACCACCTCTTGGTGCGCTGCTCCCGTATGTTCGCCTAGCTCCTTCATATCGCCAAGGATAGCCATCTTATGGGGAACCTCCATGCGAGCGAAGTTGTCCAACGCTGCACGCATGCTCGTAGGGTTGGCATTGTAGGCATCCACCACGAGGCGATTATGAGCTGTTATGGTCAGCTGCGAACGGTTGTTCTGCGGAGTGTATGTCTCCAAAGCATTGGTAATCTCCTCGGGCATTACTCCAAAACGATGTCCTACGGCTACGGCACACAAGGCATTGTCAAGGTTGTAGCTTCCGATGAGTTGTGTGGCCACCTCGTGCCACTCTCCCCCACACGCTTGCCAACGGAATCTCAAGTAGGGATCACACGCAGTCAGTAAGCCCTGTATATCAGCCTCAACGGTCTGTCCGTAGGTCACGGCATCGAGTCCCTCGGCCATCTTCGTCAAGTGTGGATTATCCACATTCAGGAATATGGACCGCTGAGGTGTAGTACGCAAATAGTCATACATCTCACCCTTGGTGCTCATCACTCCCTCAAAGGAGCCAAAGCCTTGCAAGTGGGCCATCCCGACATTAGTGATGAGTCCATAATCGGGTTCAGCAATATCGACAAGCTCCTTAATGTCGCCAGGGTGGTTGGCTCCCATCTCCACAATAGCCATCTCATGCTCGCTCGTAAGGGCAAGCAGCGTGAGTGGCACACCTATGTGGTTGTTCAGGTTGCCTTGCGTATATAATATATGGTATTTCTTTGCCAGCACAGCAGCCACCAGCTCCTTGGTCGTGGTCTTCCCATTGGTGCCAGTGATGCCCACAATAGGGGTCTTCAACTGACGACGATGATGACGTGCCAGCTGCTGCAATGCCTTGAGTGAGTCATCCACCAGGAGTACTCGCCCATCGTCTTCGACGGCATAGTCCAGATTGTCCACCACCACATAGGAACAACCAAGTTCCAAAGCCTTGGCAGCATAGCTGTTGCCATCAAAGTTTGCCCCACGCAAAGCGACAAACATCATCCCCGCCTCGCATTGGCGAGTATCGGTGGTGATGCCACAGCTCTGCACAAAGCAGCGATACAAGTGTTCGATATCGGTCATAACCATGCGTACATTCACTTCGAGAGCACAAATATAGTAATTTTTCAAAAAAACAGCACAATCATTTCACACAAAACAATTAATTTTAATCTGCTCCGCAGCTTGAAATTAGGCTGCGGCTCGGAAAAATGCAAGTAAACTTGCTTTTTCTCTCGGTTTGCACTATTTTAATCTGCTCCGCAGCATGAAATTAGGCTGCGGCTCGGAAAAATGCAAGTAAACTTGCTTTTTCTCTCGCCTTGCACTAATTTTGCACTCCGTATTTGTATTAGTTATATATAAGGTATGACAAAGATAACCAAAGAGGCTGCCTTGCTGTATCACTCACAGGGTAAGCCAGGAAAGATTGAGGTGGTTCCCACCAAGCCCTACAGTACACAAAAAGACCTTTCACTCGCCTACTCTCCTGGCGTGGCAGAGCCTTGTCTGGAGATTGAAAAAGACCCACAGACAGCCTATGACTACACCGCCAAGGGCAACCTCGTGGCTGTGATTTCAAATGGCACCGCAGTACTTGGACTGGGCGACATAGGCACATTAGCAGGCAAGCCCGTAATGGAAGGTAAGGGACTGCTGTTCAAGATATATGCAGGCATCGATGTATTCGACATCGAGGTCGACGAGAAGGACCCTGAGAAGTTTATCCAAGCCGTGAAGGCTATCGCCCCGACCTTCGGAGGCATCAACCTCGAGGACATCAAGGCACCCGAGTGCTTCGAGATCGAGCGTCGCCTCAAGGAGGAACTTGACATCCCCGTGATGCACGACGACCAACACGGCACAGCCATCATCTCCTCAGCAGGCCTCATCAATGCACTACAGGTGGCAGGCAAGAAGATCGAAGAGGTCAAGATTGTTGTCAATGGTGCCGGTGCATCGGCCATCTCATGCACCAAGCTCTACGTAGCCCTCGGCGCTCGCCGCGAAAACATCCTCATGCTCGATAGTAAAGGAGTCATCACCTCAGATCGTCCAGGCTTGACAGAGGAGAAGAAATTCTTTGCCACCGACCGCCGCGACGTACACACCTTGGAGGAGGCCATCAAGGGCGCCGACGTGTTCCTCGGCCTCTCACGCGGCAATGTGCTGTCTCAAGACATGGTGCGCTCGATGGCAGAGATGCCCATCGTGTTTGCCCTCGCCAACCCCACACCCGAAATTTCTTACGAGGACGCCATGGCCTCACGCCCCGACGTACTGATGGCTACGGGCCGCTCAGACTATCCTAACCAGATCAACAACGTTATCGGCTTCCCCTACATCTTCCGCGGTGCGCTCGACACACAGGCTACCGCCATCAATGAGGAGATGAAGCTGGCAGCTGTACGTGCCATCGCCGGCCTGGCCAAGCAGCCCGTACCCGATGTAGTGAACGAGGCCTACCATGTCAACAACCTCTCGTTCGGTCCCTCATACTTCATCCCGAAACCCGTTGACCCCCGTCTCATCACCCAAGTGTCTATGGCAGTAGCCAAGGCAGCCATGGAGAGTGGTGTGGCACGCAAGCCCATCACCGACTGGGAGGCTTATGCTACCCAATTGCGCGAACTGATGGGACAAGAGAGCAAACTGACACGCCAGCTCTACGACACCGCACGCAGCAACCCCCAACGCGTGGTATTCGCTGAGGGCATACACCCCAACATGCTCAAGGCTGCCGTAGAGGCCAAGGCAGAAGGCATCTGTCACCCTATCCTCTTGGGCAACGACGAGCGCATCGAGAAACTCGCTCGTGAACTGGACCTCAGCCTCGAAGGCATCGAGGTCATCAACCTTCGCCACGACCGCGAGGCTGAACGTCGTGAGCGCTATGCACGCATCTTAAGCGAGAAGCGTGCTCGCCAGGGAGTAAACTTCCAGGAAGCCAATGACAAGATGTTTGAGCGCAACTACTTCGGCATGATGATGGTGGAAACGGGCGATGCTGATGCCTTCATCACAGGACTCTACACCAAGTATAGCAACACCATCAAGGTAGCAAAGGAGGTTATCGGAATCCGCGACGAATACAATACCTTCGGTACCATGCATATCGTGAACTCAAAGAAGGGTACCTACTTCCTAGCCGACACGCTCATCAACCGCCATCCCAATACCGAGACACTCATCGACGTGGCTCGCCTGGCACACCACACGGTAGAGTTCTTCAACCACAAGCCCGTGACCGCCATGCTGTCATACTCAAACTTCGGTACCGACACCACCGGTAGCCCCGCCAGCGTGCACGAAGCGGTAGAGTACCTGCACCGCGAGTACCCCGAGTGGGACATCGACGGCGAGATGCAGGTGAAGTTCGCCCTCAACGGCAAGCTACGCGACGAGAAATTCTCGTTCAACAAGCTCCAGGGCAAGGAGGTCAACACCCTCGTGTTCCCCAACCTCTCGAGTGCCAACCAGGCCTACCAGCTCTTGCAGACCATGGGCGACGGAGGCGAGGTGATAGGCCCCATTCAGATGGGTCTGAACAAGCCCATCCACTTCACCGACTGGGAAGCATCGGTACGCGACATCGTGAACGTCACCGCCGTAGCTGTCATCGACGCCATCGTGGAAAAGAAGAAAAAGGGAGAATAATCTCCACACGCATAAAAGAAATAATGGAGGAGCCTACACGTAGGTTCCTCCATTATTTTTCTGTATGGTCATCAAGAATGTTTCTCTATCAGCACCGTAGCATAGGCAGAGATGCCCTCCTCACGGCCTGTGAAACCAAGCTTCTCGGTGGTAGTAGCCTTGATGGTGACATCCTCCTCATCGATGCCCATGACATCGGCCAAAGTCTGCTGCATGAGTGGGATGTGAGCTTTCAGTTTAGGACGCTCGGCACACACCGTTGCGTCGATGTTGCCTACGCGATAACCCTTCGAAGCTATCAGCTCTATCGTCTGTCGCAGCAATATCTTACTGTCGATGTTCTTGAACTCGCCTGCAGTGTCAGGGAAGTGATAGCCGATATCACGCATGTGGGCTGCACCAAGCAAGGCATCACAGATGGCGTGGATGAGCACATCTGCATCTGAATGACCGAGGAGACCGCGGTCATGTTCCAAACGAATACCGCCCAACCACAGCTCGCGGTTCTCGGCAAATTTATGGACATCAAATCCAAATCCTACACGCACCTTCATTTACTATTTAGCAATTTACTGTTTACAAATTATTTACAACTTGACAATTTAACAATTCGGAGCACTGCGATGACAAAATCATAAATCGCTCAATCACCCAATAAATAGTAAATTGTAAATCGTCAAATTGTAGATTGTCATTATCTTCCCATTATCTCACGTATGCCATCCATATCAAACGAGAGGGTAAAGCGCAGTGTTTGGTCCAAAGGATTGCTTTGCGCCGTAGAGATGAGATACGCTGCATCTAGCGCAAAGGTACTCATCTTGAAACCTGTACCTAAGGTGAAATACTTACGGTTGCCCTTATATTCGTTTTCGTAGTGATAACCTCCACGGAGGAAGAACTGGTTGTTATAGGCATACTCTACACCAACACCCCAATAGATTTCCTGAAGCTCTTCACGCAAACCGCCAGGCGCGTCAGAAAATGAGCGGAAGATGCCTCCAATGGGCGACATATCATTATATCCTATCTCTGAGAGGTATGACTCGTACTCTGAGTAGTAGGTGTTACCATCGGGATCCTCAAGCTCATTTTCCGCAAGGAACTGTCGATAGGTGGGCTTGGTGGGAACCATGAGTTTGTTTGCATCAGCACTGATACTGAACACGTTGTACTCGTCGACAGGTATCATCACCGAGGCTCCTACACGCAGATTGGTAGGGATAAACTGGTTGGTCTGTCCTCCATCGTAGGAGATCTTGCTACCAATGTTAGAAGCATTGAGACCGAGGTTGAGCATACACTCGCGACGCCCAAGGAAGATGTAATTGGAGTAGAACATGGAGATGTCAGCCGCAAAGGCTTGACCTACTGAGGTGTCTTCGTCAAAGTTGTAGTTGAGGTCGGAAACGATGTAGCGCAAGCCTACCGAGGCGGAGAAGGTCTCCGACAACATACGTGAATAAGCAAAATCAACAGCCATCTCATAGGGTTTGATGGTATAATCATCTACCCACACCTCACCCAAGGAGAAATAGGTAAGCGAACCGCTGATGGCCTGATAATCACCGATGCGGTAATAGCCTACGAGATTGGCCAGGTCGATATCGCTAACAAGCTGACGCAACCAAGGGGTGTAGGCCAAGGAGAATCCTGCGGGACTGATTGCAAAGGGATATTTAGCAGGGTTCCAGTACTGCGAGTTGACGTCGGCATCAGTAGCGGAACCCACATCACCCATGGCACCAGCTCGAGAGTCAGGAGCAATGGTAAGCGAGGTCACGCCCGTCATCACGGGATTGAACATCTGTATGTCACCCGACTCCTTTTGTGCAAAGAGCGTAGTGCTGATGCTCAGCAGCAGGGCGAATATTACGAGATACTTTTTCATAATCTGTATGTTTCTGTTTTTTACCTTTCTAATATATTATTAACTGCAATAGCTACTTTTTATTGCACAAGTCTCATCGCTTAAGCACGATTTTTTGCGCTTGACTCGACGACTGCCCCGTGAGCGACGACACCGTGGCACGATAGAGATAGACTCCCGCATCGAGTGGCCTGCCAGCCGATGTGCTATTGTTCCACGTACAAGAATACCTTCCCTCCTCCGACACGACCTGTTCGCGATGTATCCACAAGGTTCTACCCGAGAAATCGAACACCTCGATGATCACCTCGACCTCATTCTCTGGTCGGTCATGACTCAACACAAACGTGGTGGAGCCCTGTGATGTGTGGGCCTGAGCATGGAATAACAGGGGAGTCAGCCCCTTGACCACCTCAAACTCAATCGTAGTTGTGGATGAGTTGTTCATCATATCCCACGCACGGAACATAAGCGAGTGACGTCCCTCGGGAAGTTCAGGGAGTACATACGACACTGCGCCTCGGGTGTAGGACCCGATATCTGAGGTATAGTAATCGTTGAGTGTGTAGGTCATTGCAGCCTCTCCATCAATCACGGCCATCAAGTGATGTCCCAGTCCACCAGCAGTATTGATACCATCCGCATCGTTGAGTTGCGCCACCAAGAGGGGGGTCTCATTGACTTGTCCGCCCGAGACAAAATCAGGAGTATTGAGATAAAGCTGTATATTGGGACCCAATCCATCGTCATTTAGGTCTCCCTCCGTGCCACCGAGAAGGAAGCCTGCATACATGCCCTTGGCCTCATGTTCGCTAGTAGAGTTGATGGCATACAGATTGACAAGTCCACTCTCCATTGAGTAGTTGATGTCCATGGGGACACGGAAAGTAAAGGCAAACTGTCCATTTCGAACAGAGTCACAGCCAACGAAGAAGCGCTTTGTGCGCTCATGATAGACGAAGGGAGTCAACTCTGCATCGTGCGTATTGTTGCGACAAGTGACCTCCTCGACATTGTCGAAGACCGAGGCATACAACACACCCGAGAAGTCCGTGGCCGAAACATCACCCAACGTCTCCACATGTCCCTTCACCGAAACCTCGGCACCAGCCTTGAGCAGCACCTCGTCAGCCTGCCCTATGGGGATACCATTGAGTTCATCCACTACTAGGTGATAATCGGTGTTGCCCACTATCAATGCAGGGTCGCCTATCAGCACATAGTTGAGTTTGTTGTTGCGATCCCACTCGTCACTAAGTGAGGGGTTGTCGGTAGTGATCAAGCTACACTTGGCCATGCGCAAGGCATCGCCCAGACTCATGCGGCTGCCATCGGCCTCGCGAGCAAACACATACTTTGAGAAGAAATAGTTGATACGTCTGTTGTACTCGGCATAGGTAGTGCGCGTAGAGGTCAGCAGTCCGATGGCTCCGCCCTTGGGATTGAGGAAGGCCGACTCACCGAACGACTGAACGGAGTTGTCAAACGGAGTGATGTCACACGACACGGTGACCCACACCGGCAAGCGGGGCGAGCTCAGCTCTTCCATGTCGGTCTTATTGATGACCAGTTCGTGAGAGATCACGTCGGGAGCGCCATGTCCGCTATAGTTGACCATGAGCGCACCATCGTTGAATAACTCGAGCAATCGTTTGCGCACAGCAGGATAACTATTTCCCGTAGAGGTGACCTCCATGGGGAAAGCATCCCAATAGATGCGCTTGACCATATAATCGGGATACTCCGCCTCAAGCATCTGAGCCACAAACTCGGCATCACCCATGTGACGATTGGCGTCACCGTCATCGCCCAGCATGAGTATCGTGTTCTTCCACGCCCCAGCGTGATCGTTGTTCATATATGCCTCGACCTTGTCAACCACCTCTTTAGCCTGGGCAGCAGTGGTGACTGTAAATCGCCCTACACCCACATCGACCTTGTCGAGCTGCAGATTGGCTCCCTCTCCATCGTCGAGTAGCGCAAAATAGTCCTCCACGACATGCGAGTAGACTGCGTTGAACGACTCTTCCACCTCATAGCAGAGCAGATAGTCGTCGGGCGACTGCCCCTTCCATGCCGATGTCAGCATGCGATTGTCCCAGGCTCCGTCGCCAAAGAGCAAGAGATATTTGGGAGCATCATCAACTGACGTTGCACGATCATAGAGCATCTTCAAGTAGCGACGATAAGCCGTAGCGTCAGGCGTACCAGAAGAGAACTCGTTGTACACCTCATCGGCACGCACCACCTTCACCTTGAGTCCGCGCTTCTCACGATGCAGCCGAGCCAAACGCTCAGCCTGCGCCGTCAGCTTGCCGCTAGCGGGCACGATGATCACATAATCCACTGCCTCGGTAGCATGCAGGTCCTGATTGGCCACTTCGCCCACGACCTCAGGGACGGGATAGCTGCCCTTCGTGTCGAAGGCCACATAGACATCGCCTTGCTTGCCGTCTGCCGTAAAGGTTCTGGTAGACTTGTCGTAAGCAATAGGTTCAATGCATGAAGGATTCGTGATGTGCCATACCGCAACGTCATCATCGGCCCATATCCCTAAGCCATAGGTCTGAACGCCTGCTCGAGTGGCATAGATGGGCACGCCTGCACCTATCTGTCGGGTATAGCTGAATCTGAGGTAGTCGAGGCGACCCGACACACCCGCCCCGCGCTTATGATAGAGCTCCACAGCATGTCGCGGCATCTGCTGATGCAGCAACGTATTATCTATGACAAAGCTCCGCTCAGCACCAGCGGCCTCGCTATGAGGCACCACTGCACCCATGGTGAGCGTTCCCACATGCTCATCGTCAACAAGCACGGCTACCTGGCTACTGGCATTACCGTTGTGAGTAAAGCGCACGTCGAGCACCGCATCATCGAGCGGCCAATAGTCATGAAGGTCCATCGGGTAGCTCTTTGAGGGGCCATTGATGTAGTCGTGGTCCTCCACCAACTGTCGTCCGCCATGATACCAGGCATAGCCGTCTACTTCGTGCAGCGCATAGGCTGGAGTAGTCTCCACTACGCCCTCTGATGTGGATGGAGCGACGGCCTCTGGAGTCGCATTGGACAACGCCTCCTCACCCTCGGTAAGGAAGTAATAACCATAGTCAGAATAGGGGTTTCGCTGATGAGTAAATGTGTTGTCATCCTCCAGCGTCCACTTCACCGAGCCATGAGCATAAAAGAGAATGCGGTCGGTGCCACGATATAGAGGCATCTCGCACAGGTCATCACACCATAGGTCTGGTTCACTCTCCGAAAGCAGCTGCCCTCCGTATCCATACAGACGCACCTTGCTCGGGTCACTGAATCCCATCTGCTTCAGTTTATGGTGTGTCAGCATATGCATTCCATTGTCAGACACGCGCAACTTTACCCAACGCCCTTCTGAGAGCACCGAGTGAGCCGCATAACGTTCGCCCCCCATTGGCTTGTTCTTTTGAGGAGCCATTGCCGTCCGCTTCACCTTCAGCGTAAACGACTGTATGCGCCAATACCTCCCATCGCGCCATACGATAGGGACAAAGGACACATCGAGCTGAGCACGCTTGGCACTGATACCCTTGTACTGCTTTATCTCTGGCCAATCGGGGAATCCTCCTTCCTTAGGCAAACGATAACGCACAATCTCTGCGGCAGTAAGCGGCACCAGCTCGGGATACTCGATGACTGCCGTATGCTCTCCCTCATGATCGTAGCCAAGGTCTATGCTATGCACATACATTGGCAACACCGTATCCTGCGCATAGGCACCCCAATCCACCTCTATCTCCTCCTGTGCTCCGACAGGATTCAAATAGAGCATCAGAAGGCATAGCAATATATATCGTATATTCGACATAAACACATCATTTACTATAGAGAGAAACGTACAATCGGGTGCTTTATTGTACAGACTGATTCACGAGCCTATCAATCAACTGCTTTACCCTACATTAAAGGCCAGCACCTTTTCACCCTCAAGGAATCCCTCCACATGCTGTCCTATCTGCAGGGGGCCTACACCTACGGGAGTACCTGTAAAGATGAGGTCGCCCGTCTTGAGCATGAAGAACTGGCTCACATAAGCCACCAGCTCATCCACCCCGAAGAGCATATCCACGGTGTGTCCGCGCTGCACCGTCTGACCATCGATGTCAAGATGGAAGCGGATGTTCTGCATGTGGGCAAACCGCTCCACGGGAATGAACTCGCCCAGCACCGCCGAGCCGTCAAATCCCTTGCAAAGCTCCCAGGGCAGCCCCTCCTTGCGGAAGCGCTCCTGCATGTCACGAGCCGTGATGTCCACACCTACGGTCACCGCATCATAGTAGCGATGAGCAAATCGCGGAGCGATGTTCTTACCCAACTTGCTGATGCGCACCACCAGCTCGGCCTCATAGTCGAATCGCTCGGCAAAGTCGGGGATAAAGAAGGGTTTTCCTCCCTTCAAGATAGCCGAGTCGGGCTTCATAAATATCACAGGACTTTCGGGCTTCACAAGTGTGCCACCATTCAGTTCCTTATTATGTTCGGCATAGTTCATGCCTACGCAGATAATCTTCATGAGCTTGCGAGTTTATTAGTTTGTGAGTTCTCAATACAAAAATAGTATATTTTCTCTTACGAATAGCGAAACGCATTAAAAACTTTACTAATTTTGTCCAACCATTGGGTTCCTCCCAACCCATACACTAAAAACGTAAAAAACTAAAAACTCAATCATATGGCCAAAGATAACGACTGGAAGAGCCGCCTGCAGGTGGTATACTCTACCAACCCCGACTATAACTATGTTACCGACGATGAGCCCGAAGCCGAGACCCTCCCCAAGCAGCAACAGAAGCTACGTGTACAGATGGAGAAGAACCATCGTGGAGGCAAGACCGTCACCATCGTGCGTGGTTTCGTCGGCACCGACGACGACCTCAAAGCCCTCGCCAAACTCCTCAAGACCCGCTGCGGCGTAGGCGGCTCAGCCAAGGAGGGCGAGATCATCATCCAGGGCGACTTCAAGCCCAAAGTCATCGAATTGCTCGTGAAGGAGGGGTACACGAATACAAAGTAGGTAATTTTATACAAGATATTCTCGCCCACGTAAAAAGATTATCGCACCAGAGAAAACAATTTATCTCAGGGTGCAGCAGACTAAACAAGGTGGTATCGCACATTCCCGCAAGCGAGCTCTTTGCCATAGACTGCAGCACCTTCGACCGCATCGACAAGAACTGTACGCTCTACGTTCCCCGCGGTGCCAAGAGCACCTATGCCCGCACACCGGGGTGGAATAACTTCACACGAATAGTGGAGCAGTGTGTAAATCTCACAGAGTAAACGATTTTGATTTTTGCCCTGGCAAGGAAGGAGTGAATTGAAAATTAACTTACATCGTGGTTTTCGTTTATAACCCTTGCCAAGGCAAAAATGAAACTTTTTTACTCATAGGGATAGTACTCTGTAATAGTGGAGAAATCAGACAAAGGCTTTTTTCGTAACGGAGCCTTGCGATAAAACTGATGGAGCCGTCCGTTGGATTTATTGCAGGGCTTCAATATTTATGGCGATAGGCTTCGCGCAAGACATATATAAAAACGTAAGAAAAAAAAGTTTCGGCCTTTTAGGTTGCGGGTATCGGTAGTTGGTCGTAACTTACAGTAGACGTGAACGTTGCCCACCGACACCCCCGATGGAGGGTGTCGGTGGGACATGATTTTCTATGACCAATACCCCACAACAGGGGTGTCGGTCGATAACACGCAATGATTCAACTTGTTACAAGCAACTACCGACACCTACGGCATAAAAGGGGAAACATTTCTTTTAGGGCAGACACATGCCAAGCCCTACGGCGGTTCTTGTCTAGCCCTAGATGAAAGTTCGTCTTGCCCTACAAAAAATCTCGTCTAGGGCTAGACGAGATTTTTTCTACAAAGGGATTTTCTGAGACTAACGCAACAAGGCCCGCCTTGCGGCGAGCCTTGTCTATTTGTTAAACGATAAATCCTATGGAGTGGATTACTCTGCGCGGAGTGTGAAGCGCTTGAAGGCAACAACCTTGAGCTCAGCATCGATTTCCTTCAATACGTCGCGTACGGTCTTCTTAGCCTCCATGATGTCCTCCTGGTTGAGCAAGCAAACCTCCTTCAAGAACTTGCCAAGACGACCCTTAGCGATGTTCTGAATCATAGCCTCGGGGAGGTTAGCAGACTTCTCAGCAGATACGGTAGCGATGATCTCCTTAGCCTTAGCTACATCCTCAGCGGTGATCCAGCCCTTAGTCATGTTGCTCTCCATGTGATCCTCAGAGTCAACGTGAGCGGGGTTGATGCCAGCCTTAGAGAGAGCAGCGTCAACAGCCTTCTGTACCATCTCAGCCTTGGTCTTCTCAACAGCTACTGCGACCTCCTGGTTCTTGATGTCCTCAGATACGCCGTCCTCATCTACTGCGATGGGGCTCATAGCAGCTACCTGCATAGCAAGACGCTTACCAGCAGCCTCGTGCTCCTTGTTCAAGCCTACGAGTGTGCAGAGCTGGTTCTTACCCTGGTGGTTATAAACAGCTACGTACTCAGCCTCGATGGTCATGTAACCATCAAGCTCCATCTTCTCACCAGTGATACCAGAACGATCTGTTACAGCGTCCTGTACGGTACCGTTGCCCATGGGGAGAGCCTTCACCTCATCGAGGGTCTGGCACTTGTTAGCAACAGCGAGATCAAGGATATCCTGAGTCAACTTAACGAAATCAGCGTTGTTTGCAACGAAGTCGGTCTCGCACTTCAAGGCGATAACAGCAGCGAACTTGCCATCAGCCTTTGCCAAAACACAACCCTCAGAAGCCTCACGGTCTGAACGCTTTGCAGCAACAGCCTGACCCTTCTTGCGGATGATCTCCATTGCCTTATCGAAATCGCCTTCAGCCTCCTCGAGAGCCTTCTTGCAGTCCATCATACCAGCACCTGACAACTTGCGGAGCTTGGTAATATCAGCCATACTTACAGCCATAATGTTTCTAAATTTTGAATTGTTAATTATGAATTCTGAATTAAAACAAAAGAGTTAGGGCATTAGGGTAGCTAAGAGAAAACTCCCAACTCCTAATTCCTAACTCCTAATTATTTTTACTCCTCAGTCTTCTCTACGCGAGCCTTGGGAGTGCGCTTGCGAGCGGGACGAGCAGCCTTGGGAGCCTCTTCAGCCTCACCCTCGCCAGCAGCATCCATGTCAACCTTCTCAGCCTTACGCTCCTCGAGACCCTCAGCGATAGCAGCGCAGCAAGCGTCGAGGATAACCTCGATTGACTT
>JAFZFN010000038.1 GCA_017555875.1 Bacteroidaceae bacterium | reverse complement strand
GAAGGAGCACAGCCCCACGGACCTCGACATCGAGTATTGCGAGCAGGTGGAGGAGATGGGCGAGGATAGCGACATCATCCAGTTCAAGTGCCTCGCTGCCGTGCCCAAGGCGCTGTGCATGAAGCATGTGGGCCCCTACGAGCGCTTCTATGAGTCGTTTGCCGAGGCCTTCGCCTACATGGAGGAACAGGGCTACAAGATGGCAGGGCATCCGCGCACAAGCTACATCGACGGTGCCTGGAACCAAGAGGACCCCGAGCAGTGGCTCTCGCTGATTCAGATTCCGATAGAGTAACTAACTGGAGAAATGAAGGAATGGAGGAGTATAGTAATGCTTCTCCACTCTTTTATTGCAAAAAAATAGTATCTTTGCATCCATAGGTAAAGAACATTATGGTCAAGCAACTACTCACAACGATTCCGTACGAGATTCTGTCAGTGCCCGCCAAGACGGTTTTGCTGGAGGCTGGAAAGACGGCCAACAAGGTGTTTCTTGTACACAAGGGCTGCATCCGCCAATGGTACAATGCGGATGGAAAGGATATCACTTGCCAGTTCTTCTTCGAGGGAAGTCCGGTGGCTTGCATCGATAGTTTGATAAATGCCGTTCCCAGCGAGTATACGCTTGAGACGGTGCTACCATCTGAGGTATATGTCATCAAGGGCGAGGACATCAAGGCGGTTATTCAGAGTCATCCGGAACGGATGGGTGAGATGGTGAAATTCTCCATTGAGCGCATGGTGTGCTACTCGAAGTTGTTCCTCTCAAGAATCAAGGAAACTCCGCAAGAGCGGTACGAGTCGTTGGTAAGGGAGCACCCCGAGATTGTGACACAAATCCCGCAACACTACATTGCTTCTTATCTCGGCATCACGCCCGTGTCATTGAGCAGAATACGCAATCGGAAGTGATTTATTAACAATTGTTATCGTCCGTAGGGAAGAACGCTCACTACCTTTGTCGCACATTTATCGTAAGCGAACAAAGGATATGAAAACTAAAACTAAGCGAATTAAGCCCCTTTTCATCGTAGACCTGCTGATGGCCGTATTTGGCTTTGCATCGGCCTATACGGGCATCGAAATACACTATGCTGGGCACTTCCAAGGACACTCCGTGTGGCACGGATGGAGCGTGGTACATGTGGTCATCAATGTAGCTTGGCTCATCGCCTGCTTCCTTCACTGCAAGCATCATTGGGCGTGGTATAAGTCGATTTTCAAGAACATGACCTCCCTTTCACGCAAAAGCAAGGTTACCCTTACCGTCAGTCTCCTCTTTGCCGCAGCTGCTGTTACGGGCATTTGCCTCCTACTTTTTGCCGAGGGACAGGGCACTCACGATGGCCTCCACCACTATGTCATTGGCCTCGCACTTGCCGCCCTCTGCTTGGGGCATTTCATCAAGCGATTCGCCATCCTGCGCAAAGGACTCACAAAGCGCTAATTCTTTATTTCACTGGCTCCATATGGATGTTGATGTAGGTGTCAGTACCATATGTGGCCTTTATTTTGCGCTCTACTTCGGTAGCGATGGTGTGTGCGTGGAGTAGGCTAAGGTCGCCATTCATGCGGATGTGTACATCGATGGCATAGTGGCTGCCTATGCGGCGGGTGCGCAGGTGATGCGGGGCGCTGACACCTTCGACGGAGAGGATGATGCGGCGTATCTCCTCTATGGTACTGCTTGGTAGCGACTTCTCCAAGAGTTCGTCCAAGCCACTCTTGGCAAGGTCGAACGCTACCTTGAGGATGAATACGCTCACTACTACTGCGGCGATAGGGTCAAGGATGCGCCAACGCTCACCCAAGAGTATGGCGCCACCAATGCCGATGGCCGTGCCGATAGATGAGAAGGCATCGCTGCGGTGATGCCAGGCGTTGGCCATCACGGAAGATGAGTCGTATTGCTTGCCTTTGCGCACGGTGTAGCGGTAGAGCCACTCCTTGCTCACAATAGACACGATGGCGGCTATCAGTGCGGCTATGCCTGGCGCAGGGAGCACCTCGCCATGTAGGGCACGAACGATGGAGCCTAAGCCCTCGCGTAGGATGCCTATGCCCACAAGGCCCAATACGACGCCAATGATGACCGTGGCCAAAGTCTCAAACTTGCCGTGCCCGTAGTGGTGGTCGTCGTCCTCTTTCTTCGATGAGATGCGCACAAAGATGACCACTACGATGTCCGTCACGAAGTCCGATAGCGAGTGCACCGCATCGGCTACCATAGCAGCACTGTGGCTGATGATACCCGTCACAAACTTCAGCACGAGCAGCAGTAGATTGACTACTCCGCCTACGATGGTCACTCGGTATATTCCTTTTTCTCGCTCGGTCGTTTGGTTCATAGATAGGTTATATCCACTATTCGTTTATCGTACAAATGTAGGCATATTGCTCGATGTGCGCAAAAATCACTGGCAAGAATCGCTCCTCGCATCAACGATTTAGAAAGAGTATAAGTTTGAAGAATAGAGTAGCTCATTCACACTCTAACTTTGCGAAAAATCGGCCAAAGACTTTGGGCAAAACGATTTTTGCTGTACTTTTGGAAAAACTATCATGCCATGAACATCGAAAACATCCGCGAATATTGCCTGCAGAAACCCTATACGGATGAGGCCTTCCCCTTCGACGAGACCATACTGGTATTTCGCCTCATGGGTAAGATATTCGCTTGCCTCAACCTTGAACGCCCCAATCTCGTGGTGCTGAAGTGTGAGCCCGATTATGCGCTCGAGCTGCGCGACCAATATCAAGGTATCGAAGGAGCATGGCACATGAACAAGCGACACTGGAATCAAGTCTACCTCGACCGCGATGTGCCCGAAGCGCTCATTCGCTCACTCATAGACCACTCCTACGAGCAGGTATATAAAAAGATACCGCGCAAGGTGAAGGCGGAGCATGAAATAGGGTAGGGGATTTCTTCGGAAAGCACTTGGATTTTTTAAGTAGTTCTTCAAAAAAAGTTGAGATTTCTCTTGACTCGTACCCTACGGAAGTATTTAACTTTGCACTTGAAAGCTGCGAAGGTTGGCTGCACTCGTTACAAGCAATTGCATGCATTGCTCACTCGTTGGCACAACCTTTGCATTCGCTAGCAATAAATCGTACGATTATGAGAGAAAAAACAAAGTTAAAAATCGGAGAGTTTTCCAAATTGTGCCGTGTCACCGTGCGTGCATTGCGACACTACGAAGAGAAGGGACTGCTGAAGCCTGCCGTTGTCGACGAATGGACAGGCTACAGGCAATACGACCTAAGCCAGTCGCAACGACTGTATCGGATCCTCCACCTGAAGGGCATGGGGCTATCACTCGATGAGATTGCCGACATCCTTGACCGAGGAGACTACAGGCCCGACTCAGCGATGATAGAGCGGAGGATGGCACAATGCCGTGCCGAGATAGCCCGCCTGCAGCAGCAACTGAAGCAGCTGGAAAGTCTGGCACAGCTCTCCACAACAAACAAAACAATGAACAAAACAACCATCAAACGAATCCCAAGCCGCATAGTGGCAAGCTACCGCAAGGTAATCAAGAACTACGATGAACTGAGCTCCCTATGTGTCAATGTCATCGGACCCGAGATGATGCGCGTGGGCTGCACCTGCCCCGAGCCGCAGTACTGCTACACCATGGAGCACGATTCCGAGCACCGCGACGAGAACATCGACCTGGAGTATTGCGAGGCAGTAGGGGAGATGCACCCCGACACAGAAATCCTGCGTTTCTACGAAGCACCCGAGATCCCGAAGGCGCTCTGCCTCCTGCATCACGGTGCGTACGACAGATTCTCTGAGACGATGACCGAGGCCTTGGCCTATATCGAAGAGCAGGGAATGCAGCTCAACGGCAACCCCCGCTTCTGCTACCTCGATGGCCCGTGGAACAAGCAGGCCGCAGCAGACTACCTCACAGAGGTTCAAATCCCCATCAAGTGAGCCGTCTGAGCCGTTGAAACGATTTTAATTTTACCCTGATAAGGTGCAGCTTCACGGCTGCACCTTTACTTTTTTTGTATTTGGGAAGACTATCGATCTGTAAAGGGAATAAAAAACAGAAAAAATCCCGATTTCACACCGTCTTTTAACGGAAAAAGTCCCGATTTTATAGGTTATTATAACAGAAAAAGTCCCGATTACTTGTTTGAATAGACTGAAACACTTACTTTTGCGGTTAAATAAAGAGATGTAATATGCTGTATCGTAAATTTGCTCATCGCATAGAGGAATTTCTTAAAGATGAGCCAAAGAAAATCCTGCTCATCAACGGAGCGAGACAAATAGGAAAGTCGTATCTGATACGCTATGTAGGGAAGAAGTTGTTCAAGAACTACATTGAGATCAACTTGAAAGAAGACAAGGAGAGCATCGGTATATTTGAAACCGTTAGGAGCACAGCCGACTTCTATCTGCAATTGGGTACAATAGCAGGAAACAAACTGGGCACAAGGGAGAATACACTTGTATTCCTCGACGAGATACAAAGTTATCCACACCTGATGACGATGCTGAAATTTCTTAGTCAAGAGGGCCGCTACACATACATAGCCAGTGGCTCACAATTAGGGGTGGCGTTGGCTCAGTCGGCATCAGTGCCCATCGGTAGTGTGACGATAGAGGAGATGTATCCGCTCGACTTTGAGGAATTTCTACTCGCTATGGGATGTGGCAAGGAGACGATTGACGGAGTGAGGGAGAAGTTTCTTGCAGGCGAATCACTCAATGAGTCTTTGCACAACTATATGTTGCAGCAGTTCAGACTATATCTATTGGTAGGCGGATTGCCTGAAGCTATAAACAAGTTTCTGGAAAACAGAAACATGATGCATGTGCGTAAGGTACAACGCGATATCCACGCATTGTATAGGATAGACGCATCGCAATATGACAAAGAAAAGAAACTGGTGATACGCAAGATTTACGATATGATACCTTCGAACATGGAAAACAAGAAGAAGCGTATCATCGTAAAGCACATCGAGGACACTAAAGGACATAAGCAATTCAGCGATTATGCTGAAGAGTTCGAGTATCTGACCAATTCAGGCATCGCTCTCTCGGTACAGGCTGTGAGTAACCCCAAGTTTCCATTATTGGAGTCGGAGAGCAAAAACCTGATAAAACTCTACATGAATGATGTCGGGCTACTGACGAACCTTCTATATGACACCAATATCAATGCCGTATTGCGGGATGAGCGAAGCGTAAACCTCGGTTCGGTATACGAATCAGTGGTAGCTCAAGAGTTGCATGCTCACGGATACCCTCTACATTACTACGACAACAAGCAACGAGGTGAAGTGGACTTCCTGATAGATGATTACGATAATCTGACGGTACTTCCCATCGAAGTAAAATCGGGCAAAGACTATACCGTGCACAGTGCATTGGATAAATTTGTCAGTACAGCAGATTATCACATCAAAAAAGCCGTAGTACTGTGCAATGAACGCGAGGTACGTGAGAAGGGCGGAATCATCTATCAACCGATTTATTACTGTATGTTTTACGGCCGTGACAAGTCTTCGGACGATGCAGACTACATCATTCCTGAGATTACATTATAGGACAGAATTAGGCTATCTCAATATCATCGTACCAAAATGAACACCCCCTTTCATCCCGAATGGTCCGTTAAAACGATCTAATTTTTACTCTGATAAGGTGCAGCGTACGGCTGCACCTTTTTTGTTTCTTGCTTCGCGATGATGGGTGATAGACTACCCGACATTCTTGTCCGAAGCGAGCTTTTTCCTCTCGCGAGAGTCGTCATTTCGCTACACATCCATGCATTTTATCCCCCTCAAACCTCCACGGGAGTCGTTTGCCACAATGATTTTGCCGTTATGAGAGGGTGCTCTACCTTTGCGGCGAATTTAAATCTTAACAGATATGATTTGCGACCTCATGAGACTCAACCTCGGCTACATGCCCACACTCTACGACACAGCCACTGCCAAGGGTAAGGCATCAGGCCTCGACTTCACCGACCATTACAGCCGCACATCGCACGCCGTAGGTATCGGCCTTGACTTCAGATTCTAAGAAAAAAACTAACCAACCTTAACTATCCGTGTGCCAGGAGGCTTCTTTACTGAAGCCCCTGGCACACATCTTTTTTATCCTAAAACAACGTTTCCCGATGAAATGGGGGATTTCGCGGCCTTTTCAGGTGATAAAAGTTCATAAATCGGTTGGCGGTGGCGTAAACTCATATAGGATTCTAAATTTAATCTGTCAACTTTTTCAGTACACTGCTAACCGTTCCAACAGTTCATCCTTGAACGGGACCGAGGAGGAACTCCTCCGTCTGCGCCTGCGCATCAAGGAACTTGAAAGCCAACTCTACCATGCCGAAATGGCGCGCGACGCGTATGACTATATGATAGACCTTGCCGAG
>JAFZFN010000037.1 GCA_017555875.1 Bacteroidaceae bacterium | reverse complement strand
GCTGCCGACCTGCGCATAGCCGAGGTGGTGCGCATGGACTTCGTGGAGTATGTCAATGCCGACGGCACCCTGCAGCCCATACAGACCATCAAGGTCAACACCAAGGAGGCAGGCTTCGTGGAGCGCATCGTGGCCGAGGAGGGTAGCATGCTGCAGGCTGGCGACACCATCCTCATCCTCTCTAACGTGCAGCTCGAGCGCACCATCGACGACGAGCGCGACGCATGGAGCAAGCAGTACAACTCGTACCGCGAGCGCCTCATACAGATGGAGCAGCAGAGCCTCACCCTGCGCCAGCAGACGCTGCAGACGGCCTACGACCTGCGCCGACTGGAGAAGCAGATCACACTCTCGCGCGAGGAGTACCGCATGGGCATCAAGAGCAAGGCGGAGCTGGAGCTGGCCGAGGATGAGTATGCCTACCGCAAGCAGTCGGCCGAACTGCAGATGAAGAGTCTCCTGCAGGACTCGGCGATGAATGTCATCCGCCGCGAGATGCTCGAAGCCGACCTCGCTGCCGAGCAGAAGAAGCTCGACCGCAGCATCGAGCGCCTCGCCGACCTGGTCATCACAGCGCCCATCAGCGGACAGCTCAGCAGCATCGATGTCACTCCCGGCAAACAGATAGGTGCAGGCACCGAGATCGGTGAGGTGAAGATTATGGACCGCTACAAGCTCACGGCTCAGCTCAACGAATACTACGTGGACAAGCTTACGCAGGGGCAGCCTGCCACCATCACCTACGAGAACCACGAGTACAGCCTCGTCATCAGCAAGATAGTGCCCGAGGTGCGCGGCGGCACCTTCTCCATCGAGATGCTCTTTGCCGACTCCGTGCCCGACAATGCCCGCATCGGCAAGAGTTACCAGACTAAGATTGAGCTCTCCTCGGCTGTGCCTGCCGTGCTCGTACCCAAGGGTAACTTCTATCCCTACACGGGTGGTCGCTGGATATACCGTCTCAATGCCGACGGCACACGCGCCACACGCACTGCCATCAGCGTGGCACGCCAGAATCCGCTCTACTACGAGGTCATCGATGGCCTGCAGCCTGGTGACCGCGTCATCACCGCAGGATACGATGCGTTCGGGGAGGCGGAGGAAATCATAATAAATTGAAAATTGAAAATTGATAATTGAAAATTAGGCTCCGCGATGAAACTGACTGAAAAGAATTGTCCCTCTATATTAGGGGGACGAGCAGAGCGGAATGTAATGAAGCGGAGCGGAGGGGGTAGAATTTTCCCAAAAAGTGTCAAAAAATTAGACAATTTTTATCGGATAAAGCATTTTTAGCAATTTATGTATGATAAATGCTTGTATGAACTTTTAACTTTGCTAACAAAATAAAATACAACGACAATGAAAGAGTTTTTTAAGAACCTGCGCCGCTACAAGGTATCGTCCGTGCTCAACATCTTGGGCTTGAGCATCGCCTTTGCGGCAGCATATGCCATCTTGGTGCAAGTGAACTATGACCTTGGCTTTAACCGTTCGCTCAAGGATGCGGAGCGTGTGTTCCGCTTGGAAACGGCAATGTTCTCGGAGTATAATGGCGGTAAGACAAGCGACTCAATGAACGACTATTTGGGACAGACCTTCGGTGATGACACGACGATGGTAGAGGCCTTCGGCCGAACAAGGTTCGAGCCCTTGTCCGTTACATTGAAGCTAAACACCGATGGGGCAGAGCACCATGTGGAGGTTAATGCTTGTGAGGGAACGAAAGGTTTCCCCGAGACAGTAGGCTTTGAACTCGTTAACGGTAGTTTTGAGCGTCTAGGCATCCCTAATAGCGTATTGATAAGTAAGGCGTTTGCAAAGACTCACAGTCTACAGTTGGACGATGTGGTGCAGGACGAAGAGGACGAATCGTACACGATTGTGGGCGTCTATGAGGACTTCTCCAAGAACTGCGACTTCTATGGCATACAGATGTTCTGCAGCGTTGACCCCGATGGGTGGCAGCAGGCTGGCAACTGGAACTATGCTTACTTCTATAAGTTAAAAGGGGCATGGATGAAAGATGCTTTCATTGAAAGTCTATATCCCAAGTACTATGAGTTCAACGAATCAAGAATGAAGATGTACTATGAGTGGAAGGGAGAGGAATATCCCGATACGATGACCTTGGAGAAGTTCCGTGCTGATGAGAAAAATCAATTGTTCCTGACCCCGATAGGTGACATACACTTTGCTGACGTTGATGCCGAAAACAAGCGAGGCAATGCTACTACTACCTACACCCTCTTGGCCATTGGTGTCGTCATCCTTATCATCGCCTTTGTTAACTTCATCAACTTCTTTATGGCGATGGTGCCTCGCCGCATACGCCGTGTCAATACGGAGAAAATCTTTGGCTGCACTGCCCGTCGCCTGCGTCTTGGTTTTGTAGGTGAGGCCATCGGATTGGTCATGATTTCTTTGATATTGGCTGCATACATCATCTTTATGATTGCTCCTGAGGTGAGCGCAGGTAGTTTTATCTCTACCTCTATCGCTTTGGAGGAGAATTGGGATGTGGTGTTGATGATGATGGGTATAGGCGTATTGCTTGCCATCGTGTCCAGTATCTATCCTGCCTACTACATCACTTCGGTATCTCCAGCTTTTGCCATCAAAGGTTCGTTTGGGAACACGGCCAAAGGGCGTCGCTTGCGTTCGGCTCTGCTCGGCTTGCAATTCTTCATCTCGCTTGCGCTCATCATCTGTACCATGTTCATCAAGATGCAACACTCCTTTATGATGAACTATGACATGGGATTCAATAGAGAATATCTGCTTTCAGCGCAGCTCGATGGACAAGCTATGGTTCCCACCGAGGATGGCCAACGCCCATCTCTTGTGTCACTCCTCAAGGAGAACCCGATGATCAAGGAGGTTACTTTCTCACAAAACCGCATGGTATCGAAAGATGCTCGCCAAGGATGGGGACGCGAGGTCGTAGGCGAGGAACGTAAGGATGAAGTTGTCGTTGATGTGCAGATTGTAACACCTGAATTCTTAGAAGTAATGGGCATAGAGATTACCGAAGGACGAAACTTCGAACCGCGTGATATGCAGAATCCTAATGGAACCATTATCTATAATGAGACTGCACGCCGCAAGTACAACCTCACAATGGATACACAAATCAAATGGCAGGGTGGTGTAGCTGAGGTAGCAGGTTTCTGCATGGATGCTAAAATGCAGCCGTTGCAGTATGAGACTCAACCTATGGGCTTCTACATCTATGGACAGAACGTCTATTATCCCCAGCTCTATATTCGTACCACAGAAGGTGCCAACTTTGAAGCAGTGAAGGCATATATTGAGGAGAGTATTTTGAAACTTGCTCCCAAGGCCAAGCCCGAGGATATCAAGGTAGAGTTCTTCGACGAACAGT
>JAFZFN010000036.1 GCA_017555875.1 Bacteroidaceae bacterium | reverse complement strand
TGTGGGGATTCTACACGCTGCGCCCCATCATCATGGCGCTCAACATCTCGCCACAAGGGTCGGGCATACTCACCGCCTCGCTGGTGCTGGCCATCATGATCATCCCCTATGCCGCCTCGCTCAGTGCCGAGTTCATCAAGATGGTGCCTAACGACCTGAAGGAGGGTGCCTACAGCCTGGGTGCTACGCGTGCCGAGGTGGTGCGCAAGGTGGTGTTCCCCGTGGCAGGCTCGGGTATCTTCTCATCGTATGTGCTGGCCATCGGGCGTGCCTTGGGTGAGACGATGACCGTGACCATGCTCATCGGCAACACAAACAATATCCCCGACTCCATCACCTCGACGGGTAACTCCATGGCATCTATCATCGCCAATCAGTTTGGCGAGGCCGACGGACTGCGTCTGTCATCGCTCATCGCCATCGGACTCATCCTGTTCCTCATCACTGCTGCCATCAATATGGTGGGTAAGATTATGATTAAACGCGCAAGAATTGCATGATGAATTTATTGAGGAGATAAGAAGATAAATGGAGATAAATGGAGATAAAGGCCAAATGTTTGTACGCGGTGTACTAAGCTATTGGCATTTAACTCCCGAGCGAAGCGATATCTCCCTTTAACTCCCTTTAACTACAAAAACAATAAAATATGAATGTAAAAACCAAGAACCGTCTCTTCAAGGATAAGGTGATGCTGTGGGGCATATGCCTCTTTGCCGGACTCACCGCCGTGCCCCTGCTCGCCATCTTGGGCGAGGTGCTGCTGCGTGGCTACGATCAGCTGTCGTGGTCGTTCTTCACCGAGCCAACTCCTACGGCCTACAAGGCCATGAAAGCCATCGCCGCGGGCGAGCCCATCCCGGGCGGTATCGCCAATGGTATCATCGGTACCCTCATCATGCTGGGCATGGCCATCGTGGTGGCAGTGCCCGTGGGTATCCTGTGTGGTGCCTATCTGGCCGAGAACAGCAAACGCCGCTTTGCCCAGGTGGTCAGCTACCTCACCGACCTGCTGCAGGGCACACCCTCGGTCATCATCGGTATCATCACCTACATCTGGGTGGTAGTGCCCATGAAGGGCTACTCGGCCATTGCCGGTAGCGTGGCGCTGTGTATCATGATGCTTCCGCTCATCATCCGCTCTACGGAGGAGACACTGAAGATACTCCCCGCATCGCTCAAGGAGGCTGGCCTCGCCCTCGGTGCCAACAGTGCCCGCGTGATGCTCAAGGTACAGCTCCCTGCCGCCTTCGGAGGTATCTTCACCGGTGTGCTGCTCGCCATTTCGCGTGTCATTGGTGAGACCGCCCCGCTCATGTTCACCGCCCTCGGCTGCTCGCTCATCCGCTGGTCTATCGACAAGCCCATCTCGGCAGTGCCTCTGCTCATCTGGGAGTTCTTCAACGACCCCAACCTGCAGGATCTCATCTGGGGCGCATCGCTCTTCCTCCTGCTATTCGTACTCACATTGAATGTTTTATCTAAGTATCTTGCAAAGAAATGGAATCAGTAACACCTATACTCGAGTTTAAGAACACCTGCGTATCGTATACCAAGCAGACGATGGCCGTCAAGTATGTGTCGGCAGCCATCGAGCGCAACACCATCACCGCCATCATGGGCCCCTCGGGCTGCGGTAAGTCGACCCTCCTGCGTGCCGTCAACCTCATGCACAACCTCTATCCTAACATCCGTGTGGGTGGCGAGATACTGCTCAATGGAGCCGACATCCTCTCTATGGAGCCCATCGATGTACGCCGCCGCGTGGGCATGGTGTTCCAGCGCCCTGCGCCGTTCCCCACGATGAGCATCTACGACAATGTGCTCTCGGGCTTTGCCCTCAACGGCATCCGCCTCTCCAAGGCCGAGAAGGACGCCACCGTGGAGCATTGCCTGCGTAGCGTAGCTCTGTGGGATGAGGTGAAGGATGTGCTCAACAAGAAGGGTACCTTCCTCTCGGGCGGACAGCAGCAGCGCCTCTGCATCGCTCGCGCCCTGGCCATGAAGCCCGATGTACTGCTCATGGACGAGCCCACCTCGGCCCTCGACCCCATCGCCACCAAGCACATCGAGGAGCTGCTGCTCGAACTGCAGAAGGAGGTCACCATCCTCATCGTCACCCACAACATGGGGCAGGCCAAGCGCATCTCATCGAAGTCGATGTTCATGTACCTTGGCGAACTGGTCGAATATGGCGACACCGAAACGATGTTTACCAACCCCACCGACGAGCGCACCCGCGCCTACCTCACAGGAAAGATGGGGTGATGATTTGACAATATGTAATCTGTAGGGAAACGATGGTCAATACCGCACCTTATCGTCCTTCGCGTCCCACTTGCGGAAGGCGGCTAGGGGCGCCACCAGTGTCGATGTTCTCCACGGACAGATCGATGGCCATCTGCATCGAACGCATCTTTCTCTAACGTAGTAACGCTTTTTCCCCATCAAGGTTCATCCAAGAAACTGCCAACAATAGAAATACTGGCCGATGACGAAGAAAATTTGTACACCTCGGACAAAGTCTGTAATTTTACACGATGAACGAAAAACGAAAACGAAGATGAAAACCATAGAAACCCCAAGGCTGCGCCTCCGCCAATGGACGGAGCAGGATGCCGAGGAGCTCTTTGCCTTGGCCTCAGACCCCGATGTGGGTCCTCGCGCGGGATGGCCACCCCACCAGTCGGTAGAGGAGAGCCGCGAGGTGATACGCACCGTGTTTGCCAACGACCACACGTGGGCCATCGTGCTGAAGGAGACCGAGGAGCTCATCGGATGCATGGGCTACTACACCCACGAGGAGAGCAACATAAGCATTGGCGAGATGGATGCCGAGCTGGGCTACTGGATAGGCAAACCCTACTGGAACCGAGGGCTGTGCACCGAGGCGCTGCGGGCGATGGTGGACCACTGCTTCAACACCGTGGGCTACGAGACCCTGTGGAGCGACTACTTCGTAGACAACCCCGCCTCGGGCCGCGTGATGGAGAAATGCGGCTTCCGCGACACCGGCGAGGTGAACTGGCTGAGCCACCTCTACCACGGCGACGAACGCCCCGTGAAGGTGATGCGGCTGGACTATGCACTATAAGCAGCGAGCGGTGCTAAAACTTTGATGAGTAAATTCTAAAGATGAGTTAACCTATTCAATGAAATGAACATACAAGATAGAATCGTCACTCTGCTGAGTGAAATAGGACAAGGTCTGTACGAGAAAGAGGCTGAGCTGCGCCTTGGTTTGCTGGCGGCATTGGCTGGCGAGAGCATCATCCTGCTGGGCCCTCCGGGAGTGGCCAAGAGCATGGTGGCACGAAGGCTGAAGGAGGCCTTCAGCGATGCACGCTCATTTGAATACCTGATGTCGCGATTCTCCACACCCGACGACATCTTCGGCCCCGTGAGCATAAGCAAACTGAAGGTGAGCGATGCCTACGAGCGCGTGACACAGGGGTATATGCCCGAGGCCGACGTTGTGTTTCTCGACGAGATATGGAAAGCGGGGCCTGCCATACAGAATACGCTGCTCACGGCACTCAACGAGAAGGTATTCCGCAATGGCGACAGGGAGATGAAGCTTCCGCTCAAGTTGCTGGTGGCCGCATCGAACGAGTTGCCTGCCGAGGGCGAGGGACTGGAGGCGCTGTGGGACCGTTTCCTGGTGCGCTATGTATCGGAGCCGGTGAAGGACAAGGCGACCTTCCTTTCCATGATATTGGACACCGAGGAGGTGCAGTTCTCGGACCGTCTGAAGGAGCTGCAGATAACGTCTGATGAGTATGCCCAATGGCGCAAACAGATTGCCGAGGTGGAGGTGGACTCGACCGTGCAGGCAAGCATCCTCTACATACGGGAGCAGCTGAAGCATGTGGCCGACAAGACTGGCGAGACGGCATTCAGCATCTATGTCAGCGACCGCCGATGGAAGAAGGCGGTGAACCTGCTGCGAGCATCGGCCTTCGTGCACGGACGCAAGCAGACGAACCCCACCGACATTGCCGTGCTCTCATACTGCCTGTGGAACGAGCCCATAGAGCGCGAGGTGGTGAGAGAGATTGTCACCAAGTCGGTATTCGCCGAGGTAAGCCGCATGCACGAACAGCTACAACATGAGGTAAACAAGGCCCTGCGCAACAAGCGGGCCATGGCGGCACTAAGGGCTTCGAAGGAGTTGGCACGGATGGAAGACAGGAACCTCATCCTATTCGACGATTTCTACTATCGACTCTCGACATACAACACGGGCAACACCTATATCTTCGCTTCGGACTTTCATCGCCTGCCCGATATGAGCGAGCGGAGATCAATCCTCGGACATTTGTACAATGACCAGACCGATCCGAAGAAGGAACGCATCAGAGCATTCGAAAAACCAGGACTCAAAGGAGTGGACTTCAACGATGGACGCAAGGTGCACCTCATGCGCGACCGTGAATACTTGTACATCGATGGGGTGCGCTGCGAACTGGAGCGCTACTCGGCACGCGAGATGGCTGCAGCCAAGAGTGCGAGTGAGACGGTGCTGGAGTTTAAGGAGCACGACTACGAAACCACCATCGAACAGATCGCTCAGCTGCTCAATGGCATCATCATGAATCTTGGCAGCAACCTGTTTGTCACTCCCGAAGACAGGCGTTACATACAAGCGATGGTGAATGAATATATGAAGAGTGTGGCGCAAACGCGTGCTGACATTAGCGACCTGTTGTATGGCTAAAATTATACGCAGCAAATATTTTCAAGAGTTGCACGAGGAGTCCCAAAGGTATTACGAACGAACAGGAAAAATTCCTCGAAGCAATATAAATGATAGCGGGTTGCACTATAGGATGACCCTAGATGCCTATGCCAAAGAAAATGATATCACGTGGGAACCGACTGCCGAAAATGATAAGAAACTAGAGAAGTTGGTGTGCCAAGAAATTGGAGACCCTTATAGTGAATATTACTTTGCCGACCCCAAGCATTATATCAACATCCTGGATGAATTCGTAAGAACAGGTCAAGCACCCGACCGCGCTGCACCTTGGGAGGATGAATATCTGGAGAAGTACCTTCGCGAGGTGATGGGCGACCCCTTCGTGGCCTACAGCGTCCTGAGCGATGAGGTGAAAGCACGTATCTTCTACGACAACATGTTGGCATTCATCAAGCAGATTATCACTCGCGAGAACTTCAGAAAAACATGCGCGCAAGGACAAACACAGAAGATGAGGCAGGCCATGCAATGGAGCGAGCGCAAGAAACGTGATGGGTGGAGCCGACTGCTATCGGAGATTAGTGACGAATACGAGGAGTTTGGTTTCGACGAGCGCTACTACCGCGACAAGTTTGAGGGCGAAGGCGAGCTGGCCGACGAGGAGACTTGGAAGAATATGATTGAGGACTGGAGCAAGGCTTTCGACCGGAAGCAACAGCAACTGCGCCAGCGCGACATTGACGAGATAAAGGACAACAACAGCAATATCCTGAAGCAAAACATCAAGGACATCCCCGAGCACCTCAAGAAGAAAGGGGTAGAGAAAGAGATGTTTTACCAAGTGTGGGGACTCATGGGCGGACAGTGGAACAGCCTTATCTTCGACCAACACCTGCGCATCGCCAAGCTGCAGAAGCAATACCCCCAACTGGAGCTGATAGCGGGTAAGATGGGCCGCCTAGCCGACGACGATGCCACCCAGCGCATGCCCGTAGCCATAGGCGGCAACATGAAGATGGAGCATGCAGCCAAGAGTGACATCCTGGGCGTCACGCTCAGTCAGGACATACACGCGATGTTACCACTCGAGTTGGCCCAATGCAGCGACGAGGCACTATACGATGTGTTCCTATATAAATATGCCACGAACAGTCTGCAGACCTTCCGCCACAAGAGCGAGCTGCTGAAGCCCTCGCGCAATGTGGCTCCGCGTCCGGCACGTCTGCAAGGACCGATGATTGTGTGCGTAGACCGCTCGGGAAGTATGGCAGGTCTGCCCGAACAGCTGGTCAACTCACTGATGATGCGCCTCCTCCTCCTTGCCGAGCGACAGAAGCGCGACCTCTACCTCATCTCCTTCTCGGTGAACGCAACCCCCATCGAGGTCAGGAAGAACAGAACCGCTGTGCTCGACTTCTTCCGCCAACAGTCCGTAGGCGACACCAACGCCACGAAGATGCTGCAACAGGTGTTTGCCCTGCTTGCCTCAGGGCACTACATGTCGGCCGACGTGCTGTGGTGTACCGACTTCCGCATCCCACTGAGCAACGCTGCACAACGCAAGGAACTGCTCAACTATCGCCGCCAAGGCACCAAGTTCTACGGCCTCAAGATAGGCCAGGCCTTCGACCTCGGATGGGCAGAATACTTCGATGAGATAGTGGAGGTAACGACTTGATTAGTATCACTCCATAGTATCTCTTTTGAATAAAGATGTGACGTAGACAACACATCAAACTTTAATAACAAAAGGGTCTGCCCCACAAGGAGCAGACCCTTTCTTATTTAGAGGTATCTTGTATCAGATTATGCCTCCTCAACAGCTGCCTGAGCCGCAGCGAGACGTGCGATAGGCACACGGAAGGGAGAGCAAGATACATAGTTGAGACCTACCTTGTGGCAGAACTTAACTGATGAGGGCTCACCACCGTGCTCACCACAGATACCGCACTTGAGCTCGGGACGTACAGCGCGACCGCGCTCTACAGCCATC
>JAFZFN010000007.1 GCA_017555875.1 Bacteroidaceae bacterium | reverse complement strand
GGAATGCCATACCGGTGAGCTTACCGTTGAGAACGGGAAGAACCTTACCTACAGCCTTAGCAGCACCTGTTGAAGAGGGGATGATGTTCTCGAGGATACCGCGACCACCGCGCCAGTCCTTCTTAGAGGGACCGTCTACAGTCTTCTGAGTAGCTGTAGCAGCGTGTACAGTAGTCATCAAGCCCTTAACGATACCGAACTTGTCGTTCAACACCTTAGCGATAGGAGCCAAGCAGTTGGTGGTGCAAGATGCGTTAGAGATGATGTCCTGACCAGCGTATGTCTCGTGGTTTACACCGTATACGAACATAGGAGTAGCGTCCTTAGAGGGAGCTGACATGATAACCTTCTTCGCACCAGCGGTGATGTGCTTGCGAGCGGTCTCGTCGGTGAGGAAGAAACCAGTAGACTCAACTACTACCTCTGCACCTACCTCGTCCCACTTCAAGTTAGCGGGGTCCATCTCAGCGGTGAGGCGGATCTTGTTGCCGTTTACTACGAGGTTGTTACCCTCTACCTCGATTGTACCGTCGAACTGACCGTGTACTGAGTCGTAACGCAACATGTAAGCCAAGTAATCAGCGTCGAGAAGGTCGTTGATACCTACTACCTGAATGTCGCCAGCGAAGTTCTTCACTGCAGCGCGGAATACCATACGGCCGATACGACCGAAACCGTTAATACCAAGTTTAATCATTGTACTAAAAATTTAATTAAAACGTTTATAATTAAAATAAAATCTCGTTTCCGTTTCTCTGTCTTTTTCGATGGTCAGCCTCATCCGCAGTTACACCTCTTGGCAGCGCTGCAAGCCACCATGAGGAGGGCAAGCGCGATATAGAGCAGTCGGCGATAGCGTGAGTTCATATTCCACCTTTTTATTATTACTCTGCAAATTTAAGATATTCTTTTCATATTCCTAACTAAAATAGCAATATTTTCGCAAGAGAATGTAAAAAAAATCCACCACTACACAAAAGGCATGCACGGCAATGACTACAGATTGTCACATGAGACTTACATTCTGAGTCGTCATTCCAGAGATTTTCTTTCAAACATGCACGTATGCTTGCGTATAAATGCTCATAAAAATAGCGTAGCACCAAGGATGTCATTCCTTATGGTGCTACGCTTGGTTGTGTTCTGATGACCCGTTCTAGGGTAAGCTATCGCGTATTACTCTCCACGCAATCTCTTGGCCATAGCAGCTGCGGCATGACGGCCGTCGCCCATGGCGAGGATTACGGTGGCACCGCCACGCACGATGTCTCCACCTGCATAGATGGTGGGGATGTTTGACTGCATGTCGTCGTTCACGGCGATGGTGTTCTTGCGACCCAGTTCGAGACCCTTCACCGAGGTGGGCACGATGGGGTTGGGCGATACGCCTACGGCTACGATGGCCATGTCGATGTCGATGGTCTCAGTGGCACCAGGGATAGCCACGGGACTGCGGCGACCACTGGCATCGGGCTCGCCAAGCTCCATCTTCTGCAGCACTACCTGCTTCACGCGACCCTTCTCATCGGCGATGTACTCGATGGGGTTGTGCAGGGTGAGGAACTCTACGCCCTCCTCCTTGGCATGCTTCACCTCTTCGAGACGGGCGGGCATCTCCTCCTCGCTGCGGCGGTAGATGATCATGGCACGCTCGGCACCGAGGCGCAGGGCGGTGCGCACAGAGTCCATGGCAGTGTTGCCACCACCGATGACGGCTACGCGCTTGCCGAAGATGACAGGAGTGTCGGTCTCGGGGTTCGAAGCATCCATGAGGTTCACGCGGGTGAGGTACTCGTTGGATGAGAAGATGCCGGTGCTGTTCTCACCGGGGATGTTCATGAAGTTGGGCAAGCCGGCACCAGAAGCAATGAAGACTCCCTTGTAACCCTCGGCCTCGAGCTGCTCTACGGTGATGGTCTTGCCGATGATACAGTCCTTCTCGAAGTGTACGCCCATCTGGCGGAGTCCCTCGATCTCGACGTCTACGATATGGTTGGGCAAGCGGAACTCGGGGATACCATATTTCAATACACCACCAATCTCGTGCAATGCCTCGAAGACGGTGACATCGAAGCCCTGCTTGGCCATATCGCCAGCGAAGGAGAGGCCGGCAGGACCTGAGCCTACGACAGCCACCTTGATGCCGTTGGCAGGAGCCACGGCGGGCTTGGCTGCCTTGCCACTCTCGCGCTCATAGTCGGCAGCGAAGCGCTCGAGGTAACCGATGGCCACGGGCTTGTGACCCATCTTGAGGTGCATACAGCGGCTCTCGCACTGCTTCTCCTGCGGACATACACGACCACACACGGCGGGGAGTGCCGAGGTGAGCTTGAGCACGCGTGCTGCTTCGAGGATCTCGCCACGCTCGATATTCTTCACAAATGAGGGGATATTGATACCCACGGGGCAACCCTCCATACAGGTGGGGTTGGCACAGTCGAGACAACGCTTGGCCTCGGTGAGCGCCTGCTCCATGGTGAGGCCTTGGTTGACCTCCTCGCGCAGCTGATGGCGGCGGTAGTCGGGGGCGAGCTCTGGCATCGCGCAGCGCTCTATCTGGGTGCGCTCCTTGGCTTTCATGCTCTTGCGCAATGCCTCGCGCCACTCGCTATTGCGGTCGATGTCGACGGGAGCGGCAGCTGTATTCTCTGAGCACTCCGAGTTCTCCGAGCAGTCCGAGTTCTCCAAAAGCACAGGGTGGGTATGCTCGGGCTTCTCCATCTCGATAACCTCGATGTCCTTGAAGGCGCCCATACGCTTGAGCATCTCGTCGAAGTCCACCTGATGGCCGTCAAACTCGGGGCCATCGACACACACAAACTTGGTCTTGCCACCTACGGTGATACGGCAGGCACCACACATACCGGTACCGTCGACCATGATGGTGTTAAGCGACACGTCGGTGGGGATTTCATATTTCTTGGTGAGCAAGCACACGAACTTCATCATGATGGCGGGGCCGATGGCAAAGCACTTGTCCACCTTCTCGCGCTGGATGATGCTCTCGATACCTTCAGTCACGAGACCCTTGGTGCCGTATGAGCCGTCGTCGGTCATGATGACTACCTCGTCAGAGCTCTTGCGCACCTCGTCCTCGAGGATGATGAGGTCCTTGGAACGACCGGCGAGCACCGAGATGACACGATTGCCTGCTGCCTTCAAGGCCTGGATGATGGGGAGCATGGGAGCTACACCTACACCACCACCGGCACATACTACGGTGCCGAAGTTGTCGATGTGGGTAGCCTGGCCGAGAGGACCTACGATGTCGGCAATCTGGTCGCCTACGTTGAGGTCGCAGATCTGGGACGATGAGTGGCCTACCTTCTGGATGACGAGGGTGATGGTGCCCTTGTCGGTATCGGCACCAGCAATGGTGAGGGGCACGCGCTCACCCTTCTCGCCGAGGCGAACAATCACGAAGTGACCTGCCTTGCGTGAACGTGCAATGAGCGGAGCGGTGATCTCGAGTTTAAACACCTTCTCCGAGAACTGTTGTTTGCTTACTACAGTATACATAGCCTTATGATATATTTTTATAGTCGTGTATTATTCCTCTACGGTCACCTTCATCACCACATCCTCCTTGGGGCGGTCTGCACTACCCGTGGCTACGCTTTGGATCTTCTCCACCACGTCGAGACCCTCGACCACCTCACCGAACACGGTGTACTGGTTATCGAGGAAGGGAGTGCCACCGATGGTAGTATAGTCCTTCACCTGCTCGGGAGTAAAGGCAAATCCCGGTGTTGCCTTCAGCAGCTTGTCGGTCTCTGCAGCCAATCGTTGCTGCAGTGCCATGAGTCCCTTCTGGTCCCCAGCCTTGTACATGGCTTGGATAGAGTCGCGGTGATGCGAAGCCAGCTCATTGAAGATCTGTTGGCCACGCTGCCCGTCGAGTTGTGCTGCGAGCTGAGTGAGCTCCTTCTCGCTATAGGTCTTACCCCACACTATATAGAACTGCGATCCCGACGAGCGACGCTCGGGGTTCACCTGGTCAGCTTGGCGAGCTGCGCTGAGCACACCACGCTTGTGATAGTACTGGGGATAGACAAACTCGGCGGGGAGAGTATACTCAGGTCCTCCAGATCCGAGACGCTTGCCTGCAGGGGCGCCCTTAGAGTCGGGGTCACCTCCCTGAATCATAAAGTCCTTGATCACACGATGAAACAAGGTGCTGTCATAGTATCCCTCACGTGCCAGCTTGAGGAAGTTGTCACGATGCTCGGGAGTCTCGTCATAGAGGCGCACCACGATGTCGCCAAGGTTGGTACTGATGCGTACCAGGGGAGTTGTTGTTTGCATTGTCGTATCTGTTTTTAATGATTGTGCGGTCGTCGTTGAGGGCTTCGAGCCACAGTTCATGCATGCCACCAGCGCCACTGCTGCCAGCACACGAAACCCCATTCGATAAGTTCGTTTCATACCTTCGTGATTTTATTTCGAACCACGAAGGTACAAAGATTTATCGAATCGACCAATGATGAGGGCAAAAATCTGTATTTTACGCCCATTCACTCAGTTCGTGAAGGTCAATCCATCCTCGCCTGCATCGACTACAATCTCACGCGAGCGGTCAATCTCCATGCCCAGGATCTTTGTCGAGAGCACGTTGAGCAAGAGATTCTGTATGGCACGCTTCACGGGTCTAGCACCAAACTCAGGGTCGTAGCCCTCAGCAGCGATATACTCCACCGCTCTCTCGGTGAGACGCAGACGGATGTCGTTGGCCGCCAACATGCGACACACATTATCTATCTGCAGGCGCACCACCTGTGCTATCTCTTCTCGACTGAGAGGGAGGAACATGATGGTCTCGTCGATACGGTTGAGAAACTCGGGTTTGATGGTCTGCTTGAGCATCTCGAAGAGCTCGCCACGGAGCTTCTCCATCCGACCATCGGCCGTCGACTGCTGACCATCGACCATCGCCCGTTGTATCAGCGCACTGCCCAGGTTCGATGTCATGATGATGATCGTGTTTTTGAAGTTCACCGTGCGTCCCTTGTTGTCGGTGAGGCGACCATCGTCGAGCACCTGTAGCAGGATGTTGAACACGTCGGGGTGAGCCTTCTCTATCTCGTCAAAGAGCACCACCGAGTAGGGTTTGCGGCGTACGGCCTCAGTGAGTTGTCCACCCTCGTCGTAGCCGATGTATCCGGGAGGCGCACCGATGAGCCTCGTCACCGAGAACTTCTCCTGATACTCGCTCATGTCGATGCGTGTCATCAGTCGTTCATCGTTGAAGAGATAGTCGGCCAAGGCACGTGCCAGCTCCGTCTTGCCCACTCCCGTGGGGCCAAGGAAGATAAACGATCCTATGGGGCGCTTAGGGTCCTGCATGCCCGCCCTGCTTCGTCTCACCGCGTTGGCCACGGCAGAGATGGCCTCATCCTGTCCGATGACACGTCGGTGCAACTCATCCTCTAGGTGGAGCAGTTTGTGGCGCTCGCTCTCGAGCATCTTGCTCACGGGGATTCCCGTCCAGCGGCTCACCACGTCGGCTATGTCGTCGGCCGTCACCTCCTCCTTGATGAGCGCTCCCCCACCCTGTCGGCTATGCAGTTGCTGCTCGGTAGCGGCAATCTGTGCCTCCACCTCCTTGAGTCGGCCATAGCGTATCTCGGCCACACGGCCATAGTTACCCTCACGCTCAGCGCGGTCGGCCTCCACCTTGAGTTGCTCCACGAGTTGCTTCTTCTGTTGTATCTCGTCGATGAGTCGCTTCTCGGCCTGCCACTTCTCCGTGAGCTCGTGCTCCTCCTTGCGCAGCGCGTCGATCACCTCGGTCAGCTGTGTCAGCTTGGCCTCGTCCTTCTCGCGCTTGATTGCCTCGCGCTCTATCTCCAGCTGCTTGAGGTGGCGCGTGATCTCGTCCAGTTCCTCAGGCACCGAGTCGCGCTCCATGCGGAGCTTGGCCGCCGCCTCATCCATGAGGTCAATGGCTTTGTCGGGGAGGAATCGCTCGGTGATGTACCGGCTCGACAGCTCCACGGCAGCTACGATAGCCTCATCCTTGATGCGCACCTTGTGGTGGCTCTCATAGCGTTCCTTGATACCACGCAGGATAGATATGCTGCTCGCCTCGTCGGGCTCATCCACCACGACCGTCTGGAAGCGTCGTTCCAATGCCTTGTCCTTCTCAAAGTACTTTTGATACTCATCGAGTGTGGTCGCACCTATCGAGCGTAGCTCGCCACGTGCCAGGGCAGGCTTCAAGATGTTTGCTGCATCCATAGCCCCTGTGCCATCGGCACCAGCACCCACGAGGGTGTGTATCTCATCGATAAAAAGGATGCACTCGCCAGCCGACTGAATGACATCGTTGACCACGCCCTTGAGGCGCTCCTCAAACTCGCCCTTATACTTAGCACCCGCCACAAGAGCACCCATATCGAGCGAGTACACCTGCTTGCGCTTGAGGTTCTCGGGCACATCGCCACGCAGTATACGGTGTGCAAGACCCTCAACGATGGCCGTCTTACCCGTACCAGGCTCACCTATTAATATCGGATTATTCTTTGTTCGCCTACTCAAGATTTGCAGTATGCGGCGTATTTCTTCGTCACGCCCTATCACGGGGTCTAGCTTACCGTTCTTTGCCGCCTCATTGAGGTTGATGGCAAAGCGGTTCAAGAAACTGTTCTTCTCGTTCTGATTGTTAGCAAAATTACTGTTCATACGTTTCTTTTTTTAAGAGTTTTAAGTGGTTAGTTCATTTTAAGCTAATAGCTAATTTCCAATAGCCGTAGGGCAAACCATAGGCCAAACGCACACGGGGCACGAGAACTGACAAAAACGTCTTAAGGAAACGGAAAAAGAACGACAAAAGTTCCGTCAGTGGCAGACACGACCAAAACAGAAGGAAGTCATGAGTTCGCCCATTTATCGTCAGGTCAAGTAGCCTCCATCCACCCATCGACATCAGCATCGAAAGTGATGGGGACAAACAAGGGCTGAGGACTCTCCCCACTGACATCATACCAAGAACAATCAGCCGCCATAGTCAAAACGATGAGAGCAACTTCGCCGCACTTAAAGTCAACATTCAACGGGATAGCCAACTCAGCACAGCCACCCTCACCATCGCCCCACAGAACCTCCTCGACTACACCCTCACGCGACGAGGACATCTGAGCCACACAGCACTTCAGTAACATGTAACATCGCGTGTCACCCTGAGGCACCCCCGATGCAGGCCATGCTCTCTGCCTTTGTGGGATGAAAAGATAATGTCCCAATGCGGGGAATGCCACCCCTTCACCATACCCCACCTCCACATGCCCCATCGCTATCGTGAGTGCGGCTCTCACTGTATCCACTGTCCAATAAGCAGGTCGTTCGTCGGTACCCCAATGATATGCCCCCGAAAGATGAACATTGACAATCTTTAGTTCCTCCACCGTCAATCGCATGTCAGGCATAGCATTTCTTATGCTAATTGCAACATGAGCCAAAGCCCCTTTAGGAACTGCCAAATCATCATACACACCATCCGAATAAATCACGGGAGACAGATTGCATTCGATTGCTGAGTCTTCATCATCAGCCATCCCATTTGGACACATCTCATACACTTCGTCGTTATAGACGCAGGCAGTCATCACTCCTAAGAGAGAGACACAAACATAAAAAGGTCTCATGGCAATCTGTTTTTTATACCAACCATATAACAATAAAAACAGACTTTTTGCTGAAAGTTTGAAAAAAGAAGTCTTTTATCCAATGCAAGTGAGCGATATTATCTCAAAAAAATAACACTAAACAAAAAAAATAAAAAATGTGATATTGGATAGGGGGATGTTTGACTAACTTTTAATAACTTTGCCCTAATGTTTTAAAAAAAGAATTGAATGAAATCACTACGTGTATTTACCCTATGCTTGGCAGTGCTGTGCACCATGAACATGGAAGCACAAATTGGCAGCGCCATTCGTGAAATATTCCAAACTGAACGCGACTCGATGGGGGTGGCGTCCGATAGTATGACGGTGGCTGATACTGATTCATCGTTGGTGGCCCAACTGCAACAGTCACTCGAAGAGACCAAGCAGAGTGAGGCAAAACTGCAACAGTCGCTCGAAGAAGCCAAACTGAACGAGGCGAACCTAAGGCTCGAGTTCGAGCAGTTCAAACTCAGCATCTTGGCCAGCGACTCCATCAAGCGAACTAAGCAGAGACGGTTCATCGACTCGCTCAGAAGAACCACACAGGGTTCGCCCGTAATGGTCGATGGTGACACACTGTTCCAACTCTACACGAAGAAAGGAGGACAGTCAGCACTGCAACGTGCACAAGAGACAAGCGAGTTGATGGAACTGATTGGCAAGAAGATAAACTTGGACCCCAACCGCGTGTACATCGAGAATACAGACATCTTCTCGGACATCATGTATGACACCGAAGTCCTAGTATCGTTCACCGATGCCGATGCCATGTGGGAAGGCATGAGCCGCGACTCGCTTGTGGCAAGTTGCAAGCAAATCGTGGTGAACAAGTTCAAGCAAATGAAGAGACAGTATGGCATATGGCGCACGGTGAAGAGCGTACTCTACTGTATATTGGTACTCGTGGCACAGTTCTTCCTCTACCGACTGACCTGCTGGGGATTTGCAAGGATTGAAACAAAAATACGCACACTCAAGGACACCAAACTCAAGGCTATCAAGATACAGTCATACGAAATCCTCGACACGGAGCAGCAAGTGTCGCTCCTGGTGGTGGCAAGCAAGGTGGTCAAATGGCTCGTGGTGCTGATGCAGCTGCTCATATCACTGCCCATCATCTTTGGTATATTCCCCAGCACAAAGGGATTCGCATTGCAACTGCTCGATTATTTCCTTGTTCCCATCAAGAAAATTGTCTTCGGTGTTATCGGATACATCCCTAACCTCATCAGCATCATCGTTATATGGTACGCTACAAAATCGCTTGTGAAACTAGCACGCTATGTGGCTGGCGAGATTGAAAAGGGTGAACTCAAAATCAAGAACTTCTTCCCCGAATGGGCAATGCCCACATTCCATATCGTGCGCATACTGCTCTACACGTTCATGATTGCCATGATCTACAATTACTTGCCAGGATCAGACTCGGGTGTATTCCAAGGCATATCGGTGTTCATCGGTCTTATCATCTCGCTAGGTTCGAGCACACTGATTGCTAACCTCATGGCGGGATTGGTCATCACTTTCATGCGCCCCTTCCGCCTAGGCGACCGCATCAAACTAAACGATACCGTGGGCGACATCATCGAGAAGACTCCACTGGTGACACGCGTAAAAACGCCAAAGAACGAGATTGTCACCGTGCCCAACTCATTCGTCATGTCATCAATGACCACAAACTACAGTTCATCAGCACAAGAGTATGGACTCATCATACACACCGACGTGACCTTCGGATACGAGGTGCCTTGGCAACAGGTACACCAACTGATGATACAGGCGGCACTGGCCACACCACACATTGAAGCCGAGCCACGCCCCTTCGTGTTGCAGACGAAATTGGATGACTGGTACGTAGTGTACCAAATCAATGCCTACACCCGCCACCCCGAACTGATGGCAGGTATCTACTCGCAGCTCCATGCAAATATTCAAGACATCTTCCACGAAGCGGGCATCGAGGTGATGTCACCCCACTTCATGGGTGTGCGTCAAAATGACCAAGTGATAATGCCCGACGAGTTTTTACAGAAGAACGGATACATTAAAACTGAATAAATGACAATGAAGATTTCACAGATAAAGCAGATTTATGCCCCATTGTGGCAACCCTAATGTGCATGGCATGTCAAGGACAGAAGGCGAAAGTGACATCACCGGAAAGTTCTCCACAAGAGGAGGTCAAGGAGTTTCGCAGTGTAGGGGCGAGCGAGTTTGCACAAGTGATAGCCGACACCAACGTGGTGCTGCTCGACGTGCGCCGAGCCGATGAGCACATGGCAGGACATATCGAGGGAACAAAACTCAACATAGACGTACTGAAGCCTGACTTCGATTATATCCATTGACAAGAAGCATTGCTTCACCTTATCAATAGCTGGAAAAGCTGCTCACGCTGATGGGAACGGTGGAGGTGGAGGAAAACTTCCTGGGTACCCGATGGAGCAAGCTGCTCATCAACGCGGCATTCTCGGGCATGAGCGCGGTGCTGGGATGCACGTTCGGTGAGGCGGCGGGCAACCGCCGATCGCGCTGCGTGGTGCAGGCTCTCATCAAGGAGTGCATCGACGTGTGTGCCAAGGGTGGCATACGCATCGAGCCGGTGCAGGGCAAGGACATCGTGAAGCTGCTCGACTACCACAACGCCGTGAAGAAGGCCATTGCCTTCCTCATCATCCCCATCGCCATACGCAAGCATGCCAAGCTGAAGGCGAGCATGCTGCAGGACCTCGAGAAGGGCAAGCTCACCGAGGTGGATGCCATCAACGGTGCCGTGTCGGCCTACGGACGCAAGGTGCACTGCCCCACCCCAGCCAACGACTGCGTGGTGGAGATTATACATCGCATTGAGCGTGGCGAACTGAAGCCTTGCTTCGATAACTTGAAATTCTTCGGGAAATAGGGCGGACTTCAGGTAGATGCTCTGGTCACTGGCTACGACCGAACCTGCTTGCGCAGCGAGAAGTCGAACCGCAGGCCACCTCCGGGGCGGTTGGTTACGGTGATGGTGCCTCCGTGAAACTGTACGGCGTGCTTCACGATGGCAAGGCCGAGTCCTGTGCCACCCATCTGGCGTGAGCGACCTTTGTCTACGCGGTAGAAGCGCTCGAAGAGGCGCGAGAGCTGGTCTTCCTTTACGCCACAGCCATCGTCTTCGAAGCGGATGCAGCATTGGTGGTCGTTATTCTGAAGCAAGGTGATGTAGATATTCTTTCCACCCGAGTAGGCAATGGCATTCTCCGTAAGGTTGCGGAAGATAGAGCCGATGAGCGATAGGTTACCCTCTACCACCACTTGTTCGGGCACATCGGCATGCAGCGTGAGGCGCTCTTCACGGGGCATAATGGCCAGTTCGCAGTCAATCTCATGGATGATGCTGTTGATGTTCACAGGCTCCTTGCCGATGAGCTGACTGCCATCCTCCATGCGTGTGATGAGCGACACCTCTTCGAGCAGTCGGCGCAGGCGGCCAGTGTTGGCATAGCAGCGCTCGATGAGTTCCTGACGCTTCTCCTCGCTGAGGTTGATGCCCGAGAGCAACGTTTCGAGGCACACCTGCATCGAGGCCACAGGGGTTTTCAGCTCGTGGTTGATGTTATTGGTCAGTTGGCGCTTCAGTCGTGTCTTCTCTTGCTCGGCCTCCATCTCATTGATGCGCTCAAAGCTCTTGCCTATGCGTTGGGTGATGAAGTAAGCCAACATGCTGAACACAAGGCTGACGGAGATCATCACGATGAGGAATGTCCAGTCGGCCTCAAGCAATCCGCGTAGGGTAGCGCTATAGGGTATGGCCGTGCGCACGATAGCCTTCTCGCCTCGTGTGGCCGAGTAGAAGTATTCGCGCCCATCGCTGGTCGATTGTCTCCCGATGTGGTAGCCCAGTCCTCTGCGCAGCGCCTCTGCCACCTCAGGGCGATGGCGGTGGTTGTCGAGCGAGTCGAGCGGCAGCATATTGTCATACACCACCGTTCCCGAGAGGTCGATGACCGATATACGCAGTTCCTCAAAGGGCTGTGCGTGGCTATTGATGCACTCCTCATAAGCCTCACCATCATCTATGGCACCTACCAGGTGGCTATTGTAGAGCTGCAGTTGGGCATTTACAAAGTGAGTCTTGTACTGCTTCTCCCTCACATACTGGAAGCCGATGAAGCACAAGATGATAGCCCACAAGCAGGCTATGAGAATGGCAAAGAGTTGCTTGTGATATGATTTCTTAGTCGCGGAAGCCATAGCCAAATCCTGAACGTGTAACAATGTATGAACCATACGCTCCAATCTTCGAGCGCAGGCGGGTGATGTTGACATCAATGGTGCGGTCGAGTACCACTACCTCGTCGCTCCACACGCGGCTTAGTATCTGTTCGCGCGAACATATCTTACCGCGGTGCTTGATGAGGTAGGCCAGCAGTTCAAACTCCTTCTTGGCCAGCTTCACCTCTGTGCCGTCCACCGTGCAGCGCTTAAACTCCAGGTCGAGTCGCAACCCCTCCACCTGCAACACTTCGGGTGCTGCCACGGGAGCGCTTGCACTCTTCTGTCCCGAGGTACGGCGCAGCACACTCTTTACTCGCGCCACCACATTGCGCACGGTGTAGGGCTTCATGATGTAGTCGTCGGCCCCAATGTTGAGTCCCATCACCATATCGTCCTCCGTGTCGCGTGCCGTAGTGAAGATGATGGGTATGCCAGCCGTGCTGACATCGGCCTTCAGCATCTTGGCCATCTTGATGCCACTGATCTCGCCCATCATGATGTCGAGCAATATCAGCGCATAGCTCTTCAGGTCGAGCGTCAATGCCTGCTCGGCGCTGAAGGCAATGTCCACATCGTACCCTTCGTTCTCAAGGTTCAGTTTGAGCACCTCGCACAGGGTCTCCTCATCATCTACTATCAATATGCGTTCGGTTGTCATATCCTAATCTATTACGATGCAAAAGTATGGATAAAAGCGATACGCTGTACCCCTCGCAAAGAGATTTAACAGAAATGTAACAATCGGGGGAAAGGGCATAAACACCACAGAAGGCCTTCGATAGGAATCGGACGAGAGGAAGATGAGGAACTAGAATGAGAAGCAACCTATGCAAAAATTGCACAAGTTCAAATTGAAGTCAGCAGAAGCTTCTGCTATTGATTCTTTGTATTCTGGTAGAAAGCGAATTATAGATCTAATCCTTGTACTCGAAAGGCGATTTCCTCTTTTATCGTTTGAGCCCAATGTGGGCTAACACCTGCTTGCGCTGCATAGTGCTCGTAGTTGCTCACAACAGCTATCGCCTTACCTATAATCGAATCTGCCCCTTTTACGTTATAACGCTTAGCCAATTCAAGTAGGTCGGTGCGCTGTATGTCGGCATTCTTATTGTTGATAGTCATGCTGTGGCGGTTCATATAGCCAGGAGCGGAAAGGTCGACCGAGAAGGTGTAGTCGTATGCTGGAGCAATATGCCAAACTCCATCATCGTTCATCATGAAACTGAAGTTCTTGGTATGGTCGTCGACATTGCCTCCCAGTACGTTCATCGTCGTCAATAGGTATAGCTGCTTTATCTCGACAGGGAGGATGCTGATGCGGTAGGCTACTTCGAACAAATCTTCATAACTGGATGCGGCAGGCTTCATGGCAGCCAAGGTCTGCGTATGAATCTTCTTACCATCCTGTCGGTCAAAGCGTTGTGTCAAGAAATGGGCTGTATCATCACCCTCCATGAGGAAGGACGGCATCATGTTGAGCCCTACGTCCTTTGCCATGAGGTAGTAGCTGTATTCGATGCGAGTGGTGGGGATGTCTGAATGTTCGTCAAACTTGATGAGCATCGGTACAAACCCAGGCATCTGCGTGGCTACCTGGCCCGAATAGCACTCTCCTGTTTCTTGGTTAAGGTTGATGATGGCTTTAGGTCTGCGACCACCTGCAGATGTGCCCACCTTGAACAGGCTTTCTATCATCAAGTCGGGATGTATCGCAGACTTGAAGCTTTTGGCTTCGCTGAGCGCCAACTGGGCTAATTTATACAGCTCGGCTATCTCAACCTTGAAGGGCTCTTCCAAATCTACGGCTGCGGGAGGAAGAAACTCCAAAGCTCCCATACCTCTTCTGCCAATATAGGCTAAGCGGTCGAGTGCCGAGAGATTCCTCGTGCTTATGTTATGTGCCTTGGCCCATTCATTAAAAACCTTGTTACCCCAGTGGTCGGGCAGTGAATCGGCAATGAATGAGGGTAAGCCTCCGAAGAGTTTCTCACTGTCGGCATACACGGGCAAGCCATTCTTCACAGAGGTGCTATTTACAGAAGCTCTGAGTGGAGCTATGTCATAACCTGCACTGAGAAACGCAGGGTCAAAGTAGAAACATATCTTCTCGGCATAGCGCTCTTTATAGGTCACCAATGAACCGGCCTTACGTCCCCATAGATATACATCAAGATTCTGTATCATCGCTATTTCTCCTTACTCGTTTAGGAATGTACTTATTGATCTGTTTCAATGCCATCGGTGGCATGGGGAGTTCGGGCAACAAGTCGTTCAGACGTTGCTCCATACCGACTACACGAAGGAGTGAAATGAAATTGTTGAGCGTGATGTTGCGGTTTACCCCTTGCTCCAAATGACATATGGTAGTCAAGCTTACACCCGACCTCTCGGCCATCTCCTTTTGGCTGATGCGAGCGGCAAGGCGGTACTCCTTCAGCCGTTTGCTAAGGAGTGCAATAAAGTCTTGATTCGTAGTAAAATTATCCATATAATATAGTCATATATTGACATTTCTACGCAAAAATAGAAATAAATATCCATATAAAACTATGTTTTGTAGAAAATGTTATTGTTTTTGATTCTTTTTCTTTCTTTACTCCTCTGTAGTGCGGCATTTTCACCGTATTTAATAGAATTGCGATACTTCTCCCCACATTTTACATTCACTTAACGGCTTCGTAACATTTATGAAACATCGTAGGCATAATTTTGCAGCGTCAAACTAAAACAACGCAATCTGATCAGATAGAGAAAAGAGTATTTAGTGATTAACGAAAACTGAAAAGTTTAACACAAAACAAAAAGAAAGTATGAAAAAGATGAAGTTTATCGTGGCAAGCCTCGTGGCTTGCGTGGGAATCACAGCACAGGCGCAAGAGACAAAGGCGGCAGAGCCGAAGGGTAAGGCCATCGTGCAGGTGTTCAGTAATTTCAACGCCGATTTCAGCAAGGATGCTGAGAGCCTGGGCTTCGAGTTGGAGCGCAGTTACCTCGGCTACGAGTACAAACTCGACGGCGGACTCACGGTGAAGGGGGTGATGGACATCGGCAAGTCCTCTGATGTGAGCGACTACCAGCGTATGGCATATATAAAGAACGCAATGCTGTCGTGGAAGAGGGGCAACCTCACCCTGAACGGTGGTTTGATCTCGACCACACAGTTCAACTTCCAAGAGAAGTTCTGGGGCTACCGTTATGTATTGAAATCATTCCAAGACCTCTACAAGTTTGGTAGCAGTGCCGACCTCGGTATCTCTGCCGCTTACAAGGCTACCGATTGGCTCTCTGCCGACGCTATCATCGTCAACGGTGAGGGTTACAAGAAAGTGCAGAAGGGCACAGGTCTCTGCTACGGCTTGGGTGCTACGCTCACTCCCGTCAAGGGCTTGCAGGTACGCCTCTATGGTGGTCTCAACCAAGGTGCTACGGCCGATGCCAACACCGTGAACACCGCAGCCTTCGTGGGCTACAAGGCCGATGCCTTCAGCCTCGGTGCCGAGTACAACTACATGGACAAGGCAGGCAGCAAGCAGAGCGGTTATTCAGCCTACGCTACAGTGAACGTGGCCGACAACACCAACCTCTACGCTCGTTGGGATGAGGTATTCGCTGGCAACACCGTATCAGACCCCCTCCGCCCTTCGGGCTCGTCCCCCTTGAAGAGGGACAGTGCAGCTGCTATCGTGGGTGCACAGTTCAAGGTGAACAAGTACATTAAGGTTGCTCCCAACGTACGCATGCAGATGGACCGCAAGGCAGGTAAGAACACTTGCGAGGGATATGTAAGCTGGTACTTCGGACTCTAAGGAGACCCCCTCTAACTCCCCCTCTAGGGGGAGGATTCCAGACTCTACTTTCTATTATTTCTTACAAATTCAAAGATTTACAAATTAAAAAATCCCCGAAATAGCCCGGATGGCTCTCCCCATAGAGGGGGAGATGCCCAAAGGGCAGAGGGGGTCCTTAAAAGATTATGAAAAAGATATTTTCTTCAGTTATGACCTTGGCCATTGCCCTTGCAGTGGTATCATGTGGCGGAGGTGCCAATAGCGCCCGCAAGGCACAGGAGCTCTCAGGTGCCGGTGCTACCTTCCCCTTGCCCTTCTATAATGTAGTGTTCGAGCAGTTTGCCCAGGTTAATGGCGACGCTGTAGCCTACGGTGGTATCGGTTCAGGCGGTGGCGTACGCAACCTTCGCGACAAGATTGTGGACTTCGCTGGTAGCGATGCGTTCCTCTCAGAGAAGGAGATGGCCGATATGCCTTCAGTGATCCATGTGCCCACTTGCATGGGAGCCGTAGTACTTGCCTACAACCTCGAAGGTGTAAACGAGCTCAACCTCTCGGGCGAGGTGATTGCCAACATCTTCGCTGGCGAAATCAAGATGTGGAACGATGCTCGCATCGCAGCCCTCAACCCCGGCGCTGCACTCCCTGCCGAGGCTATCATCCCTGTGTTCCGTTCCGACGGTTCAGGTACCACCTTCGTGTTCACCGACTACCTCACCAAGGTATCGCCCATGTGGAAAGAGAAGTTCGGCGCAGGCAAGTCAGTCAACTTCCCTTCAGGACAGGCAGCCAAGGGTAACCCCGGTGTAGCTGGTGTCATCAAGCAGACCAAGAACGCCATCGGCTATGTAGGCTCTGAGTATGCCTTCGCACAGAAGATTCCCTATGCTACTCTTCAGAACCAGCGTGGCGAGTTCGTAGCCCCCACAGCAGCCAGCATCTCTGCCGCCGCTTCGGGCACCATCCCTGCCGACACACGCTGCTCTATCACCAATGCCGACGCAGCAGGTGCATACCCCATCTCTACCTTCACTTGGATGATTATCTACAAGGAGCAGAACTACTCTAACCGCAGCAAGGACCAGGCTATTGCTACCCTCGACCTGCTCCAATATATCCTCTCTGACGAGGCACAGAGCATCACCTCTGAGGTGCACTACGCTCCCCTTCCTGCCAAGGCCAAGGAGTTGAGCATCGCCAACCTGAAGACGGTGACCTACGACGGGGAAACCATTTTGAAATAATCATCAGAACGGATACACCCTCGAAGGGTATAATAAAAGCGAATAAGTCCAGGCGGCTTATTCGCTTTGTTTTTCTATTTTCCTTTTTTTTGTTATATCTCCTTATCGTTTCCTCCAGTAAAGCAGATACAATACAAAAACTCTTACCTTATATTTTTTGTTAGATATTTGGTAGATAGGGAAAGAATATCTACCTTTGCAGCACCAGAACCCCCAAGCCTCTTAACAATGCTCAAATCGGGGGTCGTTTTTTTATATACCATCATGGCAATAAACTTTGAAAAATCGTATACCTCTACCGATGACATCGTAGGTATCCTTCAGGAGTGTGGACTGAATGTCGATAATCAAGAAAACTGCAGATATTATCAAAGCTGTATGCGTGGTGTAATACCCAATAAACAGGAATATTAAGTCAACGACATCAGGGTAAATATAATTATACTATGAAATTGGGGAAAATTAAACGCATTACCGATTTACGCACAATATGGCCTCACGAGGCTAATAGTTTTACCAAATGGCTTGCACAAGAAGCAAATTTGTCAAAGTTAGGAGAAGAAATTGGTATCGATCTTGTTCTAGAAGAGAGAGAATCTTCTGTAGGAGGTTTTAGTGTTGATATTTTTGCAACCGAGGAAAGCACAGGACGAAAAGTTATCATTGAAAATCAGTTGGAAGATACCGACCACGATCATTTGGGAAAACTCATCACCTATGCTTCAGGTAAAGGGGCAGAGGTTATTGTTTGGGTTGTTAAGCGTGGTCGTGACGAGCACCGTCAGGCGATAGAATGGCTCAACCAACACACAGATTCTAATCTAGGTTTCTTTCTCGTTGAAATTGAATTGTGGCAAATTGATGATTCTGCAATAGCTCCTAAATTCAGTGTTATTGAGCGTCCTAATGATTGGGGAAAGCAGATGAAGTCAATAACCAACTTGAATGGCAGAGAGCAGTTGTTACTCTCGTTTTGGAGTAACTTTAATGATTACATGAGTAAAAATAGCGAATATATCAAGCATTTTACTATTCGTAAGGCTCAGGCACAGCATTGGTATGACTTGAGTGTTGGTAATTCTTCTTATCACATTTGCATGACGGCAAGCGTTCAAAAGAAACGATTGAGCTGTGGTATTTATATACCAGATAATAAAGAGTTATTTCATTTATTTGAAGAAAACAAAGATCTATTTTTCAAGGCTTTTAATGAAGAAGGAGATTGGAAAGAAGCAGCAAAAGCTACTCGCATTATGATATACAGATCTATAGACATATCAGACGAATCGCTTTGGCAGTCTGCTTATGATTGGTTTTTGGAGAATGCCATTAAATTCAAACAGACAGCAAAGATAGTAGACAAGTAAGAGTCGTTATAAAAACCTTTTCAACAGCCTACCACAAATGTGATTGCTTAATTCATAACACTCTCTTAATAGGCAAATTGCAAGGTTGGTTCTGATGTGGAATATATCTTGCGTAATGGACGCTTGATAGGTGTAGCAAGAATCTTTTCAACCGCAGAATTTATAGTGTATGTATCTCGTCTAGAATATCCATCGAGGAGTGATTGGAGGTCATTCTCTGACATTGACTGGATATCGGGCAAGCGCAACTTGCGTAGGTGTTGACTCTGCCAACGTGCAAATCCTCCGTTCATTTTGTTAGTGACGGAAGCAAGTTGAGAACGCACGAAATCTGACATCAATAGAGCTGCTAGAACTTTCAGTTCCTTAATAGGACGTCCCGTAATGTAATAGATATTGTGAAGCGGATAATACTTCCCTTCGTCTACAAAGACGAAAGTATTCCCCGACATATCGGGAAGGAGTATTTTAGGCTCGGTTTGCAACACTGGCATTACGCGGTCTATAGTACGGTACCAACGCGAAGGTGTTCTCTTTGCGATGTGTCTTGCAGAGAGTTTTTCACGGTGACCTTCGAGATATTGTTTGGCGCGTGGATATTTGTCAAGGTCAATGAGTGTACCATCATCATTATAGGGGTTGAGCAGATATTTCTTCTGCCAATCCAATTGGTCGCCTCTGAGATCACGACCACTGATTGCAGGTATAATGAGTTTGTTTTCCACTTCATCAGGCAGTTTGTCTGAGATGAATATAGCATCTGCTCCAGTTGCTACACCTATGCCTATTTTGAACCCTTGTTCTTCGATGGGGTACAATGCCGAATAAGATGTGTTAGTTAGGAATGTCTCGGTCCAGTCGGCTCCTGATGGCATGTTCTTATGTACAGTTGCGAGCGTATTGAGATTCCTTACGTCATCGATTTCGGCGTACTGAAATGTCCCTTTAGGCACTTCTGCAGAGATAAGCGTAATGGCTGGATAAGCTAACACCTCTTCTTGGAACGCATTGGCCCCTTCCATATTGATGATAAGCTGTAATTGGTATGAGTAGGCTATGTAGGCACGCAGCTTCTTGCCATATTCGTTCTTCAGCCAACGGTTTGAGCATATGAAGCAATGCCTGCCTCCCTCTTTGAGCAGCGATAGGGATTTCTCAAAGAAGGGTACATACAAGTCGCTGCGATAGTGGAATGTGGCAAACTTCCGTTTGCAGTGTTCGAGTATATCTTCAGGGATGTTCTCGTAGCGGATATATGGAGGGTTGCCAACAACAATGTCTGCCTTTTCGGGTGTAGCCTTCAAGAAGTCGGCAACTTGGATATTCTCCACGGCTTTGTATCCGAGTTTGCGCAGCTTGGTTCGGCAAACTTCCACCTTGTCAGCGTCGATATCGTAAGCGTGTACATTACGACGGAATGCAGCTTCGGCATCGAAGTCGAAACTGACAGCCGACAGCAGTAATCGCTTGGCTATCTCGATGACAAATTCGCCCTCACCGCACGAAGGTTCAAGTATGCTCACATCTTTGAGATTTGACTCCGAGGTATATCCTGCCTCGTCCAGCATGAATCGTACCACTTCAGGCGCGGTGAACACATCGCCGTGTGCTCCGCCCGAGGTGCGGTTTCCGTATAGCATATCATTTGAACTCATTGGAAACAGCATTTAGATGTCCGACAAATGAAGCGAGGAACGAGCAGATAGAGATGTCATCGGCCACATCACCGAAATTATCGGCATCGCTTGTCCAAATCAATGCTGCGGATGAGTATTGGCGTTCGCGTATCAGTTTCTGACAGAGGATGCGATATCGGTCGATATATGTGGCACCGTCAAATTCGGGACGCACGGGGAAGTGGGGTTCATAGTTACGCACAGGTCGTTCAGAAGCCTCGTCGCGTCCAACCACCATAAGCCAGCCTACCCAAGGTGCTTGCTGATTGGGGAACTGTCCTTCGCGGAATGCAGTCCAAAGGTCAACGGCCGAGCCTATAGCCTCCTCGGTGCGGTTGTTGAAATTGTTACCATATGAGCCGACCTGCGATTTCAATTCTATAGCGGCCACGAGCTTACCCGATGGGGCAATGATGAGCATATCCCAATCCTTTGACGAACGAAAATATCCTGGCAGATAGTTCTTGTCTGTAACGATGCAGTTGACTGGCACGCCTGCATCTTGAGCAACCTTGCATAGCAAACTGATGAAGCCATCCATCTGCTTACCACCAACAACAGCACCACGATTAGTGGAGTCACCGCTCACCGAAAGTTGCTGTTTCTTGGTGTTCCAAAACTCCTTGACAGCTTTCTGTACAAGTGCGAGGTAGTCTTTACCATTGATACTAAGGCTGCTGATAGGTGCAAGTGTATTATTCTGATTAATGTTCGTCATACTCATTTATTGGAAGTGTATTGCAAAGGTAATAAAAAAAACGGAATCACTACTTATGGCTATTATTTTTCAGTGGAGAAGATTGGGGATGTAATGAATGATCAACAGGAAGTTTGAATATAAATAGTCCATTCTATGCATTTTTATTCTCTTGGGGTATACCCCTGTATAGGTATTTTACAACTTCCATAGAGAAAAATAAATAATTATGTAGAATGCACTTAGGTAATTAATTATTTTATTCTGTATAGGGTTTTATAGAAAAGGTATACCGGGGTATACCCCTATACACCTTTTGGGTTTTTTGCTATCTCACAGTTGTCAAAACGGCAATTCTTGTTGTTCGTTTTCTGTAGAAACATTTTGATTAGGCGTGTTCTCCCCCTCAATATTGGTCACCATATCTGCAAGCATGCGCTGGCGGTTCTCGATGTCGGTGCTGGTGAACTCTACCACACGGTAGCCAAACTTCCCGTGTAGTCGGATGCGCTTATGCCCGAGGGCGGTCATGGCCATGCCTACCTTGACCACATTGAGCCCGTGCATGAGATGTTTGCGAGATTGCCTTAACGGCGACCTAAAGGTTGTTTCCTATCGTTCAGGAACGAAGTTCGCTGGCTCTTTTTACATTCACTTAACAGGTTTGCAACATTTATGAAACATTGAGGCAGTACCTTTGCAACGCAATTGCGAAGGTTGGCTGCGCTCGTTGAGAGCAAATGCAAGCAATGCTCACTCGCTGGCGCAACCATTGCAGCTCAATTGCGAAGGATGCACCCTGATTAGAAAAAAGACTATGAGATGTAAATTTATCAACCCCTAATCTCTATGAACGACAAACTATACCGCATTTTATTATTCGTAGCCGCAATGGTGATGCCCATCGTGTGCGGTGGCGTGGTGTATGCCCTCGTTACCGATGCCTATGATGCGTTCAACCACTTCGGCTTCTTCCGCTTCCTCACCTCGTCAGACTGGAGCTACACCGAGGGCGCCGAGCAGTATGGCGCGCTGCCCTTCATCACGGGTACGCTGATGACGACGGTGCTGGCCCTCATCTTCTGCATTCCCTTCTCGTTGCCTGTGGCGCTCTTCGTGGGCGAGTACTTCAAGGGTTCGCGCGTGGCTGCTGTGCTCAGCACGGTCACCGACCTGCTCGCAGGTATCCCCTCCATCATCTATGGCTTGTGGGGATTCTACACGCTGCGCCCCATCATCATGGCGCTCAACATCTCGCCACAAGGGTCGGGCATACTCACCGCCTCGCTGGTGCTGGCCATCATGATCATCCCCTATGCCGCCTCGCTCAGTACCGAGTTCATCAAGATGGTGCCTAACGACCTGAAGGAGGGAGCCTATAGCCTTGGAGCTACGCGTGCCGAGGTAATCCGCAAGGTGGTATTCCCTGTAGCAGGTTCGGGCATCTTCTCGTCCTATGTGCTGGCCATCGGGCGTGCCTTGGGTGAGACGATGACTGTGACCATGCTCATCGGCAACACGAACAATATCCCCGACTCCATCACCTCGACGGGTAACTCCATGGCATCCATCATCGCCAATCAGTTTGGCGAGGCCGACGGACTGCGTCTCTCATCGCTCATCGCCATCGGACTCATCCTGTTCCTCATCACTGCTGCCATCAATATGGTGGGTAAGATTATGATTAAACGCGCAAGAATTGCATGATGAATTTATTGAGGAGATGAGAAGTAAAATGGAGATAAATGGAGATAAAGGCCAAATGTTTGTACGCGGTGTACTAAGCTATTGGCATTTAACTCCCGAGCGAAGCGATATCTCCCTTTAACTCCCTT
>JAFZFN010000035.1 GCA_017555875.1 Bacteroidaceae bacterium | reverse complement strand
GGCTACAGAGAGACCCTTCTGTCCGCTGGCAAGGTTACGACGATAGAAGGCGTTACTCTCCTCAGCGGTAGAGAAGCCTGCATACTGGCGGATGGTCCAGGGACGGAGCACATACATCACCGAGTAGGGGCCACGGAGGTAAGGGGGCAAACCAGCTGCGTAGTCAAGGTGCTCCATGCCTTCGAGGTCTTCTTTCGTATATACGGGTTTCACATCAATCAGCTCGGGAGTCTTCCAGTTGGCTGTGATGTTATTTGCTTGCTGCCATTCAGTACCATTCTGAGCTTGGATGCCAGCAAAAATATCGATATTATTGAATTGTTTACGCATGATTTCTTATTTTATGTACAATTGGACAATGTACAATTTACCATTGATTTACAATTGGATTATTTTACAATTTCCGTGAATCAGTGTCAACCTTCATTCGTGTCTTCGTAGTCACGATGGACCTTACTATGATGCTCAGCAGTTCCTTGCTCTCTTGATAAAGTGGTTGGAGGCGTGTTATCGGCATAATCTCGCTGCGCATGATGATTTCAAGCCAGTGACATGTTTCATCGAGCTCCTCCTCCACCATCTTCATCTTATTGACAAAGTCTTTATCGGACTTGGCAAGACAAGCAGCGCGATAGTTGGCCGAGGGAGAGGTGCCTGAGCGGATTATCTGGCGTGCAATGGCAAGCCCTGCTACCGTAGAAGGCATAGAGTCGACCATCTTCACGATGCGTACCGCAAAGGTTGTCATCCGTCCCTGCAACTCCACTTTGTCCATAAATTGTCAAATAACTAAATGGTAAATAAATTGTAAATTGTAAATGGTCAAATTGTAAATTGATTATATATTCAGAAGACCATTAAACTTCTTGAGGGTTTCCAACACATTGCAACGTACGTGGATGAAATGCTCGATGCCGGCTGCCTGGAGTTCTTCCATGCAAGCGGGAGCACCAGCTACGATGAACATGGCGCGACCATCCACAGCCTTGAAGGCGGGCACGGCATACTCGGCATACTCGTCGTCGCTTGAGCAGAGTACCACGATGTCGGCCTTGGCAGCCATAGCAGCCTCAACACCCTCCTCAACGGTAGCGAAGCCGAGGTTGTCGATTACCTCATAGCCAGCACAAGCGAGGAAGTTGCATGAGAATTGTGCACGGGCCTGACGCATGGCGAGGTTACCAATGGTGAGCATGAAGGCCTTAGGACGACGGCCGCTCTCCTCGGTCTCGAGACGCAATGCCTCGAAGGCTGATGCCTGACGGCTCTGGTCGAGCTTAGCATAGGGTGCCTCGCACTCGCCATTGCCACCGCAGCAGCAAGCCTTACCTACAGGACGCTTGGTGCCAGCAGTCTCGGTGAAGTTGGGGTATTGGTTGGTGCCGAGCAAGATCTCGCGACGCTTTGACACTGCCTCGCGGCGTGCATCACCACTCTTGTTTACGGCTTGCTGGATGTTGCCAGCCTTAGCCTCTGCGAGGAAGCCACCAGCCTGCTCTACCTCGAGGAAGAGCTTCCATGCCTGCTGGGCGATAGAGGCTGTGAGGGTCTCGATGTAGTATGAGCCTGCGGCGGGGTCTACGGTCTTGTCAAGGTGACACTCCTCTTTGAGCAGGAGCTGCTGGTTGCGGGCGATGCGCTCAGCAAACTCATCGGGAGTCTCGTAGGTTTTATCGAAGGGACACACGGTGATACTGTCGACACCAGCGATGGCGGCACTCATGGCCTCGGTCTGGGTACGCAGCATGTTTACATGTGCATCGAAGAGCGTCATGTTGAAGGTCGATGTCTCGGCATGAGCGGTCATCTTGCATGAGCAGTCGCACTGGGGCTCATACTGCTTCACGATGGTAGCCCACAGCATGCGGGCAGCGCGGAACTTGGCAATCTCCATGAAGTAGTTGCTTGAGATACCGAAGTTGAACTTCATCTTCTTGGCTGCTACATCGACAGGTACGCCAGCCTCGACCATAGCGCCGAGGTACTCATTACCCCAAGCGAGGGCATAGCCCAGCTCCTGGCTGATGTACGAACCGGCATTGTTGAGCGCGAGGGCGTTCACGGCCACGCACTTGAACTTGGGCAGCGCCTGCATCTTCTCCACGAGGGCCTTCAGGGTCTCGGCATAGTCGCCAATCTCCTTACCCTTGCCGAGGAGCTTGCTCATGGGGTCGTAGTTGATAGAGCCGCGCAAGGTCTCGAGGTCGCAACCCTTAGCGGTGTAGTAAGCGATAAGGATATCGGCAAGTTCAACGCACTTACCTTGACAGGTGCTGAAGTTGAGTTCTACACAAGTGCAAATACCTTCGAGCAAGGTAGCGATACCTTCGGCTGAAAGCATCTTGCCTTTAATCTTGAAGCCCAGCGATGTAGCACCACGCTCTACGGCATGCAAAGCCTTAGCGTTAGCCTCGGCGAAGTCACATACGTCGATATCTTGGCGCACGAGCCATTCATTGTTGTCTTTCTTGTTACCACGTACATAGGGGAATTCGCCCGGTAGCGCAGCGGTGGTAGCCAGTGAGGCGATGTCCTCCTGGCGATAGAAGGGCTGTACGGAGAATCCCTCGTTGGTCTTCCACACCAGCTTCTTCTCATAGTCGGCACCCTTGAGGTCGGCAACGGCCTTGTCCTTCCACTCCTGAGTGGTGGCAGGTGCAAACTCGCTGAAAAGTTTTTCTTTACTATTTGCCATAGTCTTTTCGTGAATTATGATTTATAAAATTGGTTTTAACGTTTTGTTAATAGCCGCAAACTTACACAAAAAAACTGGACGTGCAAAAAAAAGCGTTGCAAAACAAGCGGCGAGGCCTCTTTCTGTCTCTCGTGGAGGGATTTGTCATCTTAAATATTGTAAATATTACAAATAATACTTATCTTTGCACCTATAAGTGAGATAGAATGCCATGACTACTAATCAATCCCAAATTATAAATCGATGAAAAAACATTTTCTTGCATTGCTCTGCTTCGGCATGAGTATGCTGGGAGCGCTCGCACAGGGCTTCCCCACAGTGAGCACCGATGATCATGCGGTGTGGTATCTCATCCAGTTTGTCAACGGCGGCAAGGCTATCACTGCCGATACACCCGATGCGGAGATCTCTGTAGGGGCAGCGGTGGGCAACGAGGCTCAGCTGTGGAAGGTGACAGGTAATGGTACCGAGGGGTATCAGTTTGTGAACAAGAAGGGCTATACGCTCTATGTGAGCTCGGCCGCGGTGAACGAGAAGGTGAAGGCGTCGGCCACAGCGTCGGGCGTGAGCCGCTTTACCATCACTGAGGCTGGTGAAGGTTACGAGGTGCATCCTAAGGGTAACTCGGGCATCTCGATCAACCTCTGGGGCGGCCCCAACGATAATCGTGGTGCAGGCCTGTGGAACAATGGGGACCAGAACAACCCCGTGAAGTTTGTCGATGCTACGGCGGTGGAGAACATGAGCAAGTTTGCCATCATTCCCTATCCCGCCGAGCTTGTTGTGATACATGGAGGGGCACTTCACGTTGCTGCACTGAACGCTATCGCCTATGGCAGCGATGCCATGAAGGAGCATGCCGAGGCTTTTGCTGCACAGCTGAAGACATCAGCAGGCATCACACTGGAGGTGAAGAAGGCTGAGGACACACCTGCATGGGGCGAGATATGGTTTGGCACCGACGAAACCCTGCCCCGCGACGGATACACCCTCCTGGTGAAGGAGGACGGCATCGAGATCAAGACCTCCAGCTATGGTGGCGAGCTCTATGCCTTGCAGACGCTGATGCAGTTGTTGCCCCGCGAGTTCTTCTCAGGCTCTCTGTGTAACTCGGGCTGCAGCGCCATGTGGGACATCCCCTTGATGAGCATCAAGGACAAACCGCAGTTTGAGCATCGCGGCTTCATGATGGACGTGGCCCGTCACTTCTTCGACAAGGATGAGGTGAAGAAGGTGCTCGACATCATGGCCTTCTACAAGCTCAACCGCTTCCACTGGCACCTCACCGATGACCAGGGCTGGCGTATCGAGATTCCCGAATATCCCAAGCTCACTGAGGTGGGCGCCGTGCGTGCGGGCTCATTTACCAATAATGGTGACGGGGTGAAGTTCTTCGACGACACCGAGTATGGACGTGGCATGTACTTCACGCTCGACGACCTGCGCGAGATCGTGGCCTATGCTGCTGAGCGCAACATCGATATCCTACCCGAGATAGACCTTCCCGGTCACATGGTGGCTGCAGTGGCTTCGTACCCCGAATTCAGTTGCGACCCCACGAAGAAGTATGAGGTGCGCATCGACGGTGGTATCTCACACGACGTGCTCAACGTGGGCAAGGACGAGGTCATCGACTTCCTCAAGTGCGTGCTCGGTCATGTAGCCGAGGTGTTCCCCTTCCCCTACATCCACCTCGGTGGTGACGAGTGCCCCACAGAGCAGTGGGCCACCAATGAGGACTGCTTGCGTCGCGTGCAGGAGGAGGGCTTGGCTGGTGTGCACGAGCTGCAGTCATGGCTCGTGGAGAAGCTCGGTACCTACCTCAAGAATGATTATGGTAAGGATATCGTCGTATGGGACGAGGTGCTCGCCCACTGGGACACCAAGAACACCACCACTCCCGTCATCATGGCATGGAACCAGAGCGGTGCCCTCTCGAAGAAGGCTGCTGACCTCGGCTTCAAGAGCATCCTCTGCCCCTACTCACATGTATATATCGACTTCCCCCAGGTGAGTGACGCTGATGCGCTCGTCGATGAGATCTACTATGGCGGATGGGGTGTGAATACCCTTGAGCGCGTCTACTCACTCAATCCCGTGGCCTACCTTAGCGGACAGGAGGAGTTCTGCATGGGTGCACAGGCCAACCTTTGGGCTGAGACGCTCAACGACAATGAGGAGCTCGAGTACTGCCTCCTGCCCCGTATCCTCGCGTTGGCCGAGGTGGGTTGGTTGCCTAATAGCCAGAAGAACTGGGTGAGCTTCTACCGTCGACTGCAGTCACACGACGAGATCCTCGACCAGCTCGGATATACCTATGCCAAGCACTACATAGAGCCCAAGCAGTACACCGAGGCTGAGCAGGCCATCATGGAGGCCGAGGAGATCCTCGCTGCCAGCATCCGCGGTGGTGTGGGCTATCCTGCAGCAGAGAACTATGATGCACTGGAGGAGGTGCTCAATACGGCTAAGGCCTCGGCGCTCAATATCGATGCGCTGAAGGAGGCCATCGCAGCCTATAAGGCCGCACCCATCGTGCAGCCCGAGGCAGGTAAGACCTATCGCATCCTCTCGGCATCGACCTACTTTAAGCGTCAGTACGAGGGCTCTACAATGTATCAGAAGGGTACGGGAGTGAACTTCCACTACACCCCGCAGACCGAGCCCGAGGAGTTGTGGCAGTTTGTTCCCAGTGGTGACGGTTACATCCTGACCAACTGCTACAGCAAGGGTCAGCTCACCATGACTGGCTACAACAAGGCTGTCAGCATCACCGAGCAGGGTACGGCTCTCCGTGTCGACAAGGCTACCATCGCTACCAAGAACTACTCCTATATCCCTGGTGTGGTGACCATCTCTGCCGTTGAGGGATACAACGCTGCGGTGACAGGCAGTGTGAAGCGTCTCAGTGCCGAGGGCACAGGAGTCGTGTTTGCCAAGGATGAGGCGGCCCTCTGCTACAATGGCACATGGCGCATCGAGGAGGTGACCGACTATACTGCATGGTTGCAAGGATTGGTGAAGAAGTGCGAGCACATCATCCTGACGGCTAAGCCTGGTGAGTCAAACCAACCCACTGCGGAAGCATTGGCATTCCTCCAGAAGGAGGTCATCGATGCGGCTAAGGAGACACTCGCTGCTGGTGCTGTTACCGAAGCACAATATGCGGCTTACATGGCACTGTATCTGCAGTTCCAGCAGATGGAGCGCACAGGATTTGCGCAGAGCCTCGATGAGGGATACTACTACTACATTTGCAATCTGTTCTGGGGTAATCCCTGTGCTGCTTACGACAGTAGTAAGGCGATGGTTGTCCCCATGTCCAAGGCTAATGGCGACCACTTCCTATGGCAAATCGTGAAGCGTCCTGGAGGTACCGTATACCTCATTAACAAGGCCACAGGCGCCGCTGCTTATCCTACAACGCATAATGGCGATCAAGCCATCAAACTAGGTGAGGAGTATGCTTGGACTCTCGAAGAGCGTACGCTCGATGGCCAGACTGGTATCTGTATCATCAATAACAATGCCTCGGGAGCTTGGTACACCAACCCCAATTCATGGCAGTATGTCCTGCTGAAAGAATTCTGGGGTGCTTGCGTGTGGGAGTTCCAAAAGAGCAATGTCAAGGTGGAGACAGGCATTGCTCCCATCGTGAATGAGAGCACAGAGGGTGTCACCTACGATCTGCATGGACGCAGAGTGGGTCGCCTCACACAGCCTGGTGTGTACATCCGTGGAGGAAAAAAGATTGTAAAATAAAATGCTAAAACACACGAATAATATGAAGAAACTCCTTCTTGCTGGCCTCACCGCCCTCACGACCATGGGCGCTATGGCACAAAAAACAGACATTTTCCCCAAACCACAAGAGGTGGAGTGGGGCACAGCCAAGGCTTTTGACAATACGGTTGCATACACCCTCGTGGGGGCTGCTGATGCTGATGCCGACGCGGTGGCATTGCTTACCAAGCACTTTACCACCGAGGGGGGCACGATAAACCTCACCATCGGTGAGCGTGGCGATGCGGCTGTGGCTGCCTATGAGAGCATGATTCCTGCCAAGGCTGAGGGGTATTACCTCAGTGTATCTGCAGATGGCGTGGTCATCGCGGGTAACGATGCCTCGGGTACCTACTATGGCGTGCAGAGCTACTTGCAGCTGGCCGAGCAACCCGAAGTGCAGAGCGTGACCATCACCGACTGGCCCGAAGTAGCTGACCGCGGATTGGTAGAGGGATACTATGGCAATCCCTTCAGTGATGAAGACCGCAAGAGCTTGTTTGAGTTCTTTGGCCGCACCAAGATGAATGTCTATATCTATGGTCCCAAGGACGACGAGTATCACCGTGGCAGATGGCGCGAGCCCTATCCCAAGGCACAGGGTGAGCGTATAGCCAAGTTGGTCGAAGCGGCTGCCAAGAGCAAGGTGCGCTTCGTGTGGGCTATGCATCCGGGTGGAGACATCCAGTGGACTGATGCTGACCGCAAGGCCTCAATCACCAAGCTGGAGAAGATGTATGCACTCGGTGTGCGCGACTTTGCCATCTTCTTCGACGATATCTTCGGTGATGAGCAGAGCAAGGGTGACAGACAGGCCGAGTACCTCAACTACCTCAACGAGAACTTTGTGAAGAAGCACGGTGATGTGACCCCCATCATCATGTGCCCCACACAGTACAATAGAGCCTACACTGGTGGCAGTGACACCTATCTCAATGCATTGGGAAGCACTCTCGACAAGGAGATGCACATCATGTGGACTGGAAACAGCGTGGTGGACATGATAGGCAAGGATGACATGAACTGGGTCAACACACGCATCAAGCGTAATGCCTACATCTGGCTCAACTATCCCGTTACCGACTACTGTATCGACCACATGCTCATGGGTCCCACCTATGGCAATGACCTTAACATCGCTTCGCAACTCGCAGGTTTCACCTCGAACCCCATGGAGTATGCCGAGGCTTCCAAGGTGTCGCTCTATAGCATAGGAGACTACTGCTGGAACATGGATGCCTATGATGCCAATGCTTCGTGGGAGAGCGCTATCCGCTACCTCATGCCCGAACATAGCGAGGCGTTCCACCTCTTCTGTGAGAACAATGTGGACCTTGGCGAGACCGTGCATGGATTGCGTCGCACCGATGAATCGCCCCGCTTCGTGAAGGCAAGGGATGAGTTCAATGCCCTCATGAAGAAGGGAGACGTAGCTGCTGCCACCACCGTGCTGCGCACCCACTTCACCCTCCTCTCTGACGCCGCTGCTACCCTCATGAGCAGCAAGGAGAGCCCTGCCCTCGTTGCCGAGATCAAACCCTGGTGTGAGGTGATGCGTTACATGGCGCTCAAGGGTACAGAGCTGATGAACATGTACGAGGCATTGGCAGCCAAGCAACCCGAGGCTTTCATCGAGAGCTACCTCCGTTATCAGGACTACGATGCTGCACAGAGTGCAGTGCGCTCACGTGACTTCGAGGGCTCTATCAAGACCCCCAATCCCGTCGTGGCTTCCTATCACATAGCCCCCTTCCTCAAGGCCACACTGGCCACACTGGTGGCTGAGTATAAGGGCAGCTATGACTATCGCACCGATGTGTTCCCTGCACAGGAGATAGAGAATGGTACCTACTTCATCATGCACGAAGGCAAGTACCTCTCCAATCAGAGTGAGGGTGTGGCAGGAACGGCTCCCACGTTCGTTGATAAGCGCGACGATGTGAAGCCACAACGTCAGGAGTGGCAGATCGCCATAGACCCTGAGACGGGACGATACAAGATCATCAATATGCTCGACAATCGCTACCTCAATGAGCTGGGACAATTTACCAAAGACAATAGCACCAATCCCTACGAACCAGTATGGCACACCTATTATATATTACGTATGGCCAACGGCAAGTATTGCATACAGAATGGTGGCAAAGCAGGAGATAAGTTCTGGACCGTGAGCAACTCACGTGTCGTGCAGAGCGGCAGCAACAGCATCGAGCCTGACCAGTTCATCTTCGACCTTGTACCTGTAGCGGGCGAGGCACCTGTAGCTCCCATCTCCAACACACGTGACGTCTACTACATCATGGATGGCGACCGCTATCTCACCAACACTAATCCTCACGGAACAGGTAGCCACCCCATCTTCAAGAAGGTTACTACACCGGGCGAAGCTCAGGAGTGGCGCTTCACCTTCGATCCTGCAGGTAAGAACCACTATAAGCTCACCAGCGAAGCTGACGGACGCTATGTCAATGAGCATGGCGTGTTTGGTACTAACCCCTACTACGCAGATTGGAACACCTACCTCATCCTCACCATGGATGGCATGTGCTCCATACAGATCACCCAATCGGCTGCTAGTCAGCTCGGACAACGGTGGTGGAATGTCAAGGGCGATCGCTTGGAAGGCGAGAACCTCGGACGCTCGTCGAGCTATGTCATCAAGATTGTGCCCAAGGGCGAATATGTAGGTCCCGACCCCGAGCCTGGTGTGTTGCGTCAGTATACCACCAATGGTAGCATCGACGGACCTGATTACACTGCACTCCCCAGCAAGGTGATGCCAGGCATGGCCTTCGATGTGGTGTTGCGTGGTGCTCCAGGCTATGCAGCCAAGGGTCTCACCGTACGCTACGGACAAAACCTCGATGGTGCCGAGTTTGATGCTGAGGGAAATCGTCAGTGGACTGAGACCTATGTGGCTGCCAAGAGCGGCAAGGCTACTATACCTGCTGAGATGACCGAGGGTGACGTGAACCTCTATGCCACCTTCGATCGTAAGGAGGGCACGGAGTGGAGCCTCGTCTTCAGCGATGAGTTTAACGGAGCCGACAAGTCGCAGCCCACAGCAGCGAAGTGGATGCGCTGCCAGCGCTATGGCGCTACATGGAACCGCTGGCTCAGCGATAGCGAGGAGGTCATCTACCTCGAAGATGGCGACCTCGTGGCCCGTGCTATCCCCAATCCCGATAAGGCTTCTGACCCTGTAGACATGATCACGGGTGGTATCAAGAGCATGGGTAAGTTTGGCTTCACCTATGGCTATGTGGAGGCGCGTATCTATAACAATCTTTGGATTGGTAACTTCCCCGCCTTCTGGATGATGCCCGAAGACCAGTCGCTCGGCTGGCCCGACTGCGGTGAGATTGACATCTGGGAGGTTATCGATACCCAGAACACCTCGTACCACACTGTGCATAGCAACTGGACCTATGATCTCGGTCACAAGAACGAGCCTCAGTCGAGCTTCAGCACTGGTTGCTCTTATGACCGCTACCACACCTATGGACTCGAGTGGACTGACAAGGCTCTCATCTGGTATCTTGATGGTAAGGAGGTGGGTCGCTACACCAAGTCGACCAACAAGTCGCACCTCGACGAAGGTCAATGGCCCTTCGACAAGCATTTCCACCTCATCCTCAACCAGAGCGTAGGCAATGGTGCATGGGCTGCTAATGCTGATATCACTCACACCTATGAGACCCGCTTCGACTGGGTACGTGTGTACCAGAAGGATGGTATGCGCAACACGAATGGAGTGGTAGATGCTATCTCTGTAGTGGAGCAAGAAGAACCCAAGAACGATGCCATATACACCCTTCAGGGCGTGCGCCTCGAGGGGAGCGTAGAGAATCTCCCTAAGGGAATCTACGTTGTAGGAGGCAAGAAGATGGTGATCAAGTAAAAGCAGAATATCTGAATGATGTAGGCAGCAGACATGGGTTTGCTGCCTACATTGTTGTTTGAGGGAAAGGGATGTGTGAAGGACTCTCGTGAGCTGCGGTAACTGGCTAAAACGGGAACCCTACTCCAAGATGCAAGCAGAGGCTTCGCGTAAAATGAGGGATGTTGTAATAGCCCGTTCGCTCCGTAGGGTAGGGGATGTGGAGGGGGATGCCTACATCGCAGCGGAGGAGTAGCAGCTTGAGATCGTAACGGAAGCCAAGGCCGGTGCCTAGAGCTATTTCTAGTGGAAATTTGTGCCATTGGAACTGTCCGCCAGGGCGTGAGGAGTCGTCCCGCAGGAGCCACACGTTGCCGGCATCTACGAAGAGAGCACCGCTCAGCTCTCCCAGTAGGGGAAAGCGCCATTCGATGTTGGCTTCGAACTTGAGATCTCCAGCGTGGTCAACATATCCGTAGCGACCTGTGGTGTGATAGCTCCCAGGGCCTATGCTGCGGAGTGGGAAAGCTCGAAGGTCATCGGAGCCTCCCATATGGAATTGTTCGCGGAAGGGAGAGGTAGAACTGTTGCCATAGGCATAGATGCCTCCTAAGATAAGGCGTGTAGCCAGAGTGTGGCGTGGGGTGATGTTGTAGTAGCGGCAGGCCTCGATGGTCGCTTTGGCAAATTGCGCATAGGGGGTGCCCCATAAGGATTTGTCCTTTTCTCCCCATGGGTGTCCTGTGGCGGCAAAGAGTAGAGTCGTGACGACTCCTGCTGAGGTGAGTGAGAGGATCACTCGAGAGGGGATTCTGCTATTGTAGCTGGTGTTGTCGTAGGTAAACGAGTACGATGCAGCAGGTATGAACTGATTGCGAAAGGAGAGTCCGATGGCGGGGTTGGCAGACATGATGGAGTCAAATCGTGCGGTGCTGTGCTCCAGTGTGTTGAACGTAAGAGCAAAGGGGGTAAGGCTGTGTGTCATGCAATCTGTCGAGCCGAAAGAGTAGGTCACATTGCCTCCTAGTGCCAGTATGCGGAAGTATCCGCCACGGTGAAGCCAGTCCCCATAGATGCGGGCTGTGGTGGATACGGGCCGAGTGTAGTCGTTGCCCTTCCCGATAGGACTGAGTAGCTGGGGAATAGATAGCACAAGGTCGGCTCCCACTTCGAAGGAGTTGTTGTCGCTCCCCCTGTTGCGCAGGACTCGGTCCGTTTGCCACTCGTAGGCCCCCTTAAGGCTTAGTTTGATGACCTCGGCCATGCGTAGGAGGTTCTTACGGGAGAGTGATGTGACGATGCTAGGACCCACCAACCCATTATTTTTGGTTGTGAGGTTGGCCTCGAGAGTATACTCGTAGGGTAGCTCAAGCATGGTGTTGATGTGTACGTCGAGTGTGTCGGTATGATCTCGTGGAGCATAGTTTATGCTGACAGAGTTGAATATGCCCATCTGATAGAGTTCGCGCAGGGTCATGTCCTGTGCATTGGACGAATAGAGGTCGCCCACGTTGTATGCTATGCGTGAGGCTAGTAGTCTTTCGTGTATGGGGATGCGGTTGCCTTCGTAGGTGTAGGTGATGAAGTCCTTCGTCAAGGTGTCCTGATGGATGGCCTGTCGGGTAGTGTGGGGTTTATTGAGTCTGAGGTAGGTGTGCCCTACATGCCATGGCGTGATGGCTGCGCGAGTAATGTCGGTTTGAGGTGTCAGGCGCACTTGTGCTTCTCCTTCCACGTAGCTGGTGTCGACAAGGAGCGTTATCATCTCTGGCTGGAAGTAGTAGAACCCATGATTACGGAATAGGGTGAAGAGCCTACTGCGCTCACCGCTCAGTGTGGCATAGCTCATCTGCTCGCCTTCGCGCAGCAATCGCTGGCTCCAGGTGGAGTGGATGAGGCTGTCCATGATTGTCTCAAATCCACGATACTCTACTTTTCCATAGCGCCAAGGCTTGCCAGGACGTAGGGTGTAGGAGAGTTTAGCCTTTCGTCCCCCAGCGAGTGTGTCAATCCTGTAGCTTGCGTCTGCATCCAGGTAGCCATAGTTGTGTAGCGTGTTTGTGGCCACCTCTGTGCGTAGCTTGGGGTTGACCATGGAGATGTATATGGGTGGTGTGGCAAAGGTCTTGTACAACCAATGCCGCCATCCGGTGCTGTCATCTGCAAAGGTATTGTAGGCCCATAGCCCTATGGGGAAGGGGGTACGGTAGCGCGAACTGCCGAGCAGTGCATTATTGGGCGGGGCTGCAAATGCTACTTTGGCTTCATTGACGGCCTGACTGAGCAGGGCCGAAGGGGTGCTCTCCTCTACCTCAATGCTTCGTGTTCCCGTATAGAGGAGCTCATCCTTGGGGATGTGGCTTATGCTGGAGCATGATGCTAATGTAGCACACGACACTATGATAGTACAAAGATGATAACGAAAACCCATAATTCACAATTCGTAATTAGCAATTCCTAACTCCTAATTCCTAATTCTAAAAACTCCTCCTATACACATAGCCCACACCCGCCTCGCGGATCTCGCCTTCGAGGATGCTTTCGTAGCGTTTGTCGTAGAAGATGCGCAGGTACTGGTTCCCTATGGGCGATATGCGCCACTCGATGCTGATGTTGTCGATGACACCATCGCTCTCAAGTTGCTCGTTGTTGGCAGTGACGCGCCCTCCTATGATGATGCGTATGCGATCGTCCCATAGCCGTTTGGCCAAACTGAAGGAGTAGTTGGTGCGTGTGCTTATGCCGCTGACTCCATCTGTTAGGGGTTCTATGGCAATGCTTACATCGACCGTGTGGAAGGCATCGCGTGAGATATTGTCGAGCTGTGTCTGCAGGAGGCTCATGAGTGCAGTGTTCATGAGGTTGCCCTTGCCTCCTTCGCCGAGGTAGAGCCCTGTGGTCAGTAGCGCTATGGCTAGCTTGCCTTTCTCCTCGGCAGATAGGGTGGTCAGCGTGTTTTGCATCGTCACGTTCTCTGGGGCCGAGAGCGTGAAGTGTATGTTCAGCTTATCCATCGTGTCGGTGACGGATAGTCCTGTGGTGAAGAGCACAGACTCGGTCTCTCCGTCAAGGGTGACCGAGGCGCGGATGTGTTCCTCTGCAGTGATGTCTAGCAAGGGATTCGAGGGTTTGCCAGCCCATGTGATGCTACTCCCAGGGCGTATGCTCATGTGGTTTGTGTGGAGGAGGGGTATGTTGAGGGAGAGGTCACCTGTCTCGATGACGTATCGTCCTATAAGGCGCATGCCGTCCCTAGTGGAGTACTGCAGTGTCAGTGTGCCTCCCCCTTGCACTGCAATGAGGTTTTGCATGCTGGTGCCAAAGGCTACCTCCAGCTTGGCGGTGGGGGCTATGGCAATCGCGAGATCCATGGCAAAGGAGCTTGTCGTGCGCTTGCTCCGTGTAGGAGGTGTCGTGACAGAGTCTGTTGCCCAGCCGACAAAAGTGGCTATGTTGCCCAGCTGGTTGTTGGTCGTGAGGATAGCCTTCTTGTAGGTGTAGTGAAGAGATGATGCGTCTCGCAATGCCAGCTCTCCGCTGAGCATCAAGCTGTTGAATGGACCGCTCAGTGTGACCTCACCATCGATGATTGCGTCTCCATAGAGCATGGCTTTCTTTGTGGGTGTGGAGCTCAATAAGTTTGCGCTCTGGGCGCTTAGGCGCAGTAGCAGGTGGGGAGTATTCTCGAGGTGTGATACTTGTCCTTCCAGTAGCAGAGCTTGTCCGCTATTTGTATGGAGAGGGGTGCTGGCGAGGGTGAGTGCCCCCTTGTCGAAGGGTATCGATAGGGTGTCAGCAGTGTGTAGCTCGATGCCGTAGGTGGGTATGCTACCTTGCAGGGACTCTATCTGTAGCTTGCCCGATAGTGTCTCTTGGCTCAACTTGTCCTGCCATTGCACCGTAGCGCTTGCCTTGCCGCTGAGAGCGACCTGTGGGGTTTGCCATGTGATGGCGGTGGAGTGTAGCCGTGCGCATGTCTTTCTGTTGGTATGGCTGATGGTCACGGCAATGGCCGAACTCTTGAGCCCCGATGTGGCTATGCCTCCAGTGTGGAGGTTGAGCAGGGCTGTGTCGTGGGTATACAGTGCATCGAAGGTGATGGGCTGCAGGTGTAGGGTATCATCGGATGTGGTGAGTGCAATGTCGGTGAGCCCGCCTTGTAGCTGGTATCTTTGGGTCGAGTCGATGTGTAGTGTGGTGTGACACTTGAGCGTTGGAGACAGAGGTTTGCCTGTCAGTCGCAAGGGTTGCAGGTGGAGCTCAGCGATGTGGGCGTAGAGGTCTGCGTGTAGCTCCTCATCGCTATGCTCCACTGTAGCGGCAACAGTCCACTTCATCAGTGAGTCATGACATTCGGCTCGGGCAGCAAGCTGGTTGTGCACAATGCTTATCTCTGCATCGGCCTCAGTGAAGGAGTGCTCCCTCCATCGCAGGGCGTCGAGGTGTAGCTTGCTGTGGAGCGTGAAGTGCTCATCTGACCAATCCAGCCCGTGTCCCCGCAACTCCACCTGCAGGGTTGCTGTGCTCGCATCGCCATGGGGGAGTATCTGTCTCAGGTCGAGCGAGTCGGTCTTGACGCTTAGAGCATAGGTCTGGCTGTCGGGGCGATAGCTGGCCTCGGCGTATGCTGTGCCCTTGTCGAGAGCAAATAGGCATTGTGTGTACATCGTGTCGGGGGTGTAGTGTAACATGCCTTCGTATGCGATGGGGTGGGGTATGGCGATGTCTATGTCTATGTCTTCTGTTGCTATGAGTTGTTCTAGACCATCGAGACGATCTGTAGACGCCGACCATCGGAGCTGCAGCTCTTGCTGTCGAGGGTGTCCTATGTGGCGTAGCGTACCCTCTAGAGCAATGTCGAGGGTTGAAGGCATGGATACCCTGCATGCTGATAGCTGCAGATGCTCTGCCGTGCCTCTCAGTGCGGCATGCACGCTGAGTGTCTCGGTAGGGTAGAGGTGTGCCAGCTCCGTGGGGAGTGACTTTATGCTCCTCATCAGCAATGCAGCGTCGGGGTAGCCCATGCTCAGAGTAGCCTCGCAGTCGATGAGTCTGTTAGCTATGTCTCGGGGCGATAGGAGCAGATGTCCGCTGAGGACAGAGTGCTGGGTACGGAGGGTGTAGCTGGGTATGCTGAGCTGTCCTTCATCCCATGTGCATGTCGAGGCCTCTGCCTGTAGCTCTACTCCGTGCGACCCGATCAGTGTCAGTCTGACCCCTTGCCCCTTGACGTCGTTTGGGGCATAGTGAATGTCGGTGGCTTGCGCTGCCATATGGGTCGCCTCCCATCTCGGAGAGCCTTCGCGGGTGAGTGCAATCGTGGCTCCTCCCAGCGCTATGTCTCCCAGTGCTACCCTTTGCAGTGTGTCGGTGGCGATGGTGCGCAATGTCAGCGTCTCTGCTCGTGCCTCCAGTGCCATCTGTGGAGCGGTGTAATGAGCAGCAGAGCGAAGGAGGCGTAGTTCATCTATCTCTAGAGCGAAGGGTAGCCAACTCGTCTGTCCGTCCTTTGTGGTGGGGCTATGCGGTTTTGTGAGGCTTATGTCTGCCTCGGTGAGTGCGATGGAGCTGACACGAAGCTTGCGTTCAGCGTGGCTGTAGGCGATGCCCGTTACCTCAGCATGAGCCAGCGTGACATCAGCAGGCTTGTCTTGGTCGACACTGTGGAGATCGACGCCTCGGATGTCGATGTGGCTGGCGCTTATGGTTCCTTGCATGAGGGGGCGCAGCGGCAGATGTCCTTTGATGGATTCGATGTGGAGCGATGGCCCTACGTGGATGTCGCTCGCCACGATGCGCAGAGGTGGCCGTATCCTCAGTGTGCCCACACTCACCTCGATGCCCGTGTGCAGGGTCAGTCGGGCTGCAAGCCACTCCACCGCCAGGCCCTGTATGTAGGGGACATAGAGCAGGCCTCCCACGGTGATGGGCAGCAGCACGAGGCCGAGGGCTATCAGTCCTAGCCATCGCAGGGGTCTACGACGATGGGTGCTCATACCAGTCGTAAACGACGATGGGCGGGGGATTGTTCGGGGTGGAGGAAGTCAGAGGACTCGGATGACTCTGAGAACTCAGATGACTTAGAAACTCAGATGACTCAGAAACTCAGATGACTCATCTAACTCAGCTACCTCCTATCGCGTGAGCGATGCTCGCAGAGAGTCGCCGACCCATGGTGCGGGGGCATAGCTGCCCACGATGCCTAGTCCGCCACTGACGTTGCTGTGTATGGGGGTGGGCTCGCCCACGAAGGCGCCACCGAGCATCTCGTAGGAGGCCACGGTCTGCAGGTATCGGTAGTAGTCTTCGCTGAAGCTCTCGAGCAGGAAGTGGTAGTGGTAGGTGGCGTGGCTCACGGTGTCGGAGGGGAAGATGTAGTCCTCGTCGCCCCATATGTCTGTGTCGTCCCATCCGCTCTCGGGGTCATACATGGAGCTTCGGCTGGGCGACTCCATTAGCATGAGGAGGTCCACGATGGGATGCCCCTCCTTGTCGCGCAGCTGCTCGTCGGAGAAGATGAATGAGTTGGTCGAGGACATGTAGAGCAGGCTCCCCATGAGCTGCGATGCGCTCTCGCTGTCAATGAGCAGGCGTGTGCTGCTCTCGGTGAGCAGGTAGTGGGGGTAGAATGTCTCGGTGATTGTCGTGGAAGTGCTCTCCATGCTTGCGTCGAGGGCGGTGGGGGCATGGTATATGTTGTCGCTCCACATCACCTCATAGGTGCCTGTGTAGTCTATTGTCAGTCGGTAGTAGTTGTGCTCGTCGGCAGGGTCGTCGATGCGGAGGCTTACGAGTAGGGCACTGTCCACATCGTTGAGCATGAGCAGGCTCACAGGGTCTCCAGGGTTGCTGAAGGGCTGTGTGGAGATGTCGGTGATGGTGAGGGGTATGGCTCGCGCTACCTGTTGTGAGGCTGTAGCTGTGCCGAGGGGATGGGTGGCGGTGAGGGTGACCCTGTCGCCTTCGCTGAGGGTGTGGGAGCTGAGGTAGCGTTGTGTGTGGGAGTCATAGGTGAGGGCGCAGGGTGTGTCGTCGATGGTGGCGGTGACGGTGGCATCGGCCAGTCGCTGCGGCTCCTCGACATCGAGGAAGTGGGAGGTGCGGCTCACCATGGCGCTGAGGGTGCTGTCGGGTAGGAGCAGGGCATTGAGCACAAGCTTGGGAGCGCCCATCTCAGCATCGTAGGGGATGTCGTTGATGCAGGAGGTGAACATCATTGTGCTCGCGAGCACAATGATGAGTTGAAAATTGAAAATTAAAAATTGAAAATTATTAGAATGTTTTGTCATCGTTGTTCTTATCGTTGTCTTAGTGTGCCTTTGTTTGGGGGGTAAAGTACTATCCGGATGGCAACTCATAATTCAAAATTGAAAACTGAAAATTGAAAATTCAAATTTGCACAACCCATAATTCATAATTCAAAATTTATAATTCATAATTATATTTAGCCTCTGCTAAAATCGAATGCCATAGCTTATCGTGGGTATGATAGGGAAGATGGTCACCTTGCGCAGTTGTTTGTAGTAGCGGTCGGCTTTCCAGTCGTAGCCTTCGTAGAGGTACACCATGAAGGGGTTCATGTTGTTGTACACGTTGTAGACGCTGATGTTGAGGGTGCGCACCATGCTGGGGTTGCGCTTGAAGGGCTTGTGGAAGTTCACCGAGAGGTCCATGCGATGGTAGGGCTCCATGCGGTAGTTGTTGCGCCCTTCATAGTAGCCCAGCTGCCCTGCATAGTCGTAGGGCTCGTGGGGCTGGCCTTCGTAGTGGTGGGTGATGAGTGTGGCGCAGTTGCCTGTGGCGTAGACCCACGTGGCCGAGAGGTCGATGCGGTCGGTGAGCTTGTAGCTGGCGGTGATGTTGACATCGTGGCGGCGGTCATACTTGGCGGGGAAGGGGCGTCCGTCGTTGATGAGGTGTCCCTCGCGGTCGAACTGTCGCATGCTCTTGGCCCACGTGTAGGCTATCCATCCCGTGAAGTCGCCTATGGAGCGCTGTGCCATCAGTTCCAGTCCGTAGGCCCATCCGCGCCCCATGGCCACCTTGTCTTGCCACGAGGTGGTGCCTGTCATGAAGGAGCTGCCCTCGCGGTATTCGAGGATGCCTGTGAGGTGCTTGTAGTAGCCTTCGACGGAGAGGTCGCACAGCCCTTCCAGCTCGTAGTAGGCACCGGCAGCCACCTGATGGGCGTGCTCGGGGAGTATGGTCTCGGTGACGGGCACCCAGAGGTCGGTGGGCAGGCTGATGCTGCTGTTTGAGAGCAGGTGTACGTACTGTGTCATGTAGGCATATCCCGCCTTGAGCGAGAGGTCGTCGGTGAGCAGCAGGCGACTGCTGAGGCGTGGCTCCAGGGCATGATAGAACCTGCCTCCCACGGTGAAGGTGGAGTAGTTGAGCCCCACGTTCATCTTCATGGCATGGCCCAGGGTCATGTTGTCTTCAGCGTAGAGCTGTGTCTCGTGGGCGAGGATGTCGGGCTCGCCTATCTGCGAGTGGTTCTCCTTGTCCTCTCGTCGCTCGTTCATGGTCATCACGTCGGGGCGGAAGGTGTGGTGGGTGTAGGCCATGCCCATGCGCATGTCGTGCTGCGGTGTGGGGCTATAGTGCAGCTCGGTCTTCATGCTCTTGTCGTAGATGCCCGATTTCATGTCGAGCTGTGCCTTGTAGGTGTGGTCGATGGTCTTGTCCAGCTCGGTGAATCCCATGCCTATCTTGTGTCGGTACTGGGTGTAGCTGACCGATGCGTCGAGAAACATCTGTGGTGTGATGACGTGGTTCCATCGTGCGGCAGTGACCACATTGCCCCACTGCCAGCCGAGCTTGGCGGTGCTGGTCTGCTGCTGTGTGTCCTTCTCCTTGAATGAGAAGTACACCTCATCGTCGCCCGAGTAGTAGCTCAGGTAGAGGCGGTCACGGTCAGAGAACTTGTGGTTGACCTTCACGTTGAGGTCGTAGAAGTAGTAGCCTGCGCCATAGTTGGTGTTCTCCTCTTCGATGTTGGCCACATACCACAGGGCGGCATTGGTCATGAGGTCCGAGTAGGTGCGTCGGCCCGAGATGTTGAACGAGGTCTTGCCCCTCCACAGGGGTCCTTCGAGGCTGAACTTCGACGATACGGCTCCTATGTGGATGTTGCCATGGTAGTGCTGCATGTCGCCCTCCTTCATGCGTACGTCCACCACGGACGACAGTCGTCCGGCATAGTGCGCGGGGAAGCTGCCTTTGTAGAGGGTGACGTTCTTGATGGCGTCGGCATTGAAGGCCGAGAAGAAGCCAAACATGTGGTTCACATTGTACACGGGCACTCCGTCGATGAGCATGAGGTTCTCGTCGGGGCTACCTCCTCGCACGTAGAGGCCTGCTGAGCCCTCGGTGCCGCTCTGCACGCCTGGCAGCAGCTGCAGCACCTTGAGCACGTCGGTCTCGCCAAACATGGCTGGCACAGCCTTGATCTGTGCCACGGGGATGTCTACGGCGCTCATCTGCGAGCCGCTCACCCCGAGGTCCAGTCGGTTGCCCACGATGGTCACCTCGTCGAGTGCCGAGTGGGGGTGCAGGGCGATGTTGACTGTGGTGTCTGTGGTGAGGGTCATCGTGAGTGTCTGCTGGGCATATCCCACGTATGAGGCTGTCAGCTCCACCTTGCCCTCGGGCAGTGTGAGTGTGTAGAATCCATAGGTGTTGGTCACCGTGCCGCTGCCGCTGGTGTGGTCATACACGGTGGCGCCTATCATCGTCTCCTCGGCCGAGGCGTCGGTCACGTAGCCGCTCACGGTATGGTACTGTGCTGCGAGGGGCAGGCACAGCATCGTGGCAATCGCGATCGCCATGATGAATCGAAGATTGAAAATGGGAAATGGGAAATTATGGTGATGCTTCATTTTCGTCTTCGCTTTTCACTCTTATTCAATCCCTGTGGGGCGCATGATGTAGAGCTTGTCGTTGGGGCGTATGCGGTCGGGTACCTTGAACGACACGTGGGCTCCCTTCTTCACGGTGTCGACGGGCTTGAGATTGACGCGTGCTTCGTCGAGCGTCACGTACATGGCTCCCGTGGTGTGGCCCGTGATGAGGAGCTTGTCGCCCACGTGCAGCTCGGCAGCCTCGACGAGAAACTCGGCCACGCCGATGTTGGAGAAGTAGCGTATGCCCTTGCCGGCATAGACCTTGCGCTCGGTGGCGTTGGAGCCGTAGTGGCGGGTCCATTCACCAAGTCGCTGGCCCAGGTAGTAGCCGTTCCAGAAGCCGCGGTTGAAGACGGTGCGCAGGCGCTCGTCCCACTGGTCCTTCTTCTCCTCGGTGAAGGAGCCTTCGAGATAGCTCTCGATGGCTTCGCGGTAACACTCCACGACGGTCTTCACATATTCGGGTCCGCGGGCACGTCCCTCGATCTTGAACACGCGCACGCCAGCCTCGATCATCTCGTCCATGAAGCGTATGGTCTTGAGGTCCTTGGGCGACATTACATATTTATTGTCGACCTCCAGCTCGATGGTGCTCTCCTTGTCGTTGAGCAGGTAGGTGGAGGACCCACCCCCCTGGCCCCCTCCCTCTATTGAGGGGGTGACTGATGTGTTATCATTATCCACTCTTCTTACCTCATAGCCTCTGCGGCATACCTGCATGCATGCTCCGCGGTTGGCCGATGCGCCCAGCTCGTGGAGGCTGAGGTAGCACTTGCCCGACACGGCCATGCAGAGTGCTCCGTGGCAGAACATCTCGATGCGGATGAGCTCGCCTCGCGGTCCGCAGATGTGCTCCTCCTCGATGGTCTTGTAGATGGCTGCCACCTGTTTGAGGTTGAGCTCGCGTGCCAGCACCACGACGTCGGCAAAGCGGGCATAGAACTTGAGCGCCTCGGCATTGCTGATGTTGAGCTGTGTGGAGAGGTGCACCTCTTGCCCCACGCGGTTGCAGTAGTCCATCACGGCCACGTCGGCAGCGATGACGGCCGATATGCCTGCCTCGTGTGCGGCATCCACGATGGTGCGCATGAGGGCGATGTCTTCGTCATAGATGATGGTGTTGATGGTGAGGTAGCTCTTCACGCCATGCTCGTCACATGTGGCCGCTATCTCGCGCAGGTCATCGATGGTGAAGGTGTTGGCCGAGCGGGCGCGCATGTTGAGGTTCTCGATGCCGAAGTAGATGCTGTCGGCGCCAGCGTTGATGGCAGCGGCCAGCGACTCGCGTGAGCCTACGGGTGCCATTATCTCAAAGTCCTTTCTGTTCATATCCAGTATGTGTGGTGCGTGTATGTAGTGATTGTCCTGTGTGTCGTCTCCCGCGGTGTGGTCAGTCCCAGCACTCGATGTCGTGGCGCATCTCCTCGGGCATCTCTTCGCGGTGGAAGGTGGGGCTGTCGATGCCACGGCGCTTCTTGTCGGTGTAGTCGCGCAGCAGCCACAGGGCTTGTCGCGCGAGGAGCACGATGGCTATGAGGTTACACACGGTCATCAGTCCCATGGTGACGTCGGCGAGGCTCCATGCCAGGTCGAGGCTCATCACGGCTCCACACATCACCATGGCTCCCACGAGGATGCGGTAGGCCCACAGGTAGATGGGTCGGCGGCTGATGAAGCGTATGTTTGACTCGCCATAGTAGTAGTTGCCGATGATGCTGCTGAAGGCAAACAGCAGGATGGCTATGGCCACGAATACCGAGCCCAGCTGTCCCACCTGCGCCGTGAAGGCGGCCTGTGTGAGCTGTATGCCGTTGAGCGAGGCGTCGGGCGAGGGGTCGCTGACGAGGATGATGAATGCCGTGCAGGTGCAGATGACGAGTGTGTCGGTGAAGACGCCCAGCGCTTGGATGAATCCCTGCTTCGCGGGGTGTGTCACCGTGGCCGTAGCTGCCACGTTGGGAGCCGATCCCATGCCCGCCTCGTTGCTGAAGAGGCCGCGCTTGATGCCCTGCATCACGGCCGCTCCCATGCCACCGCCCAAGGCCTGTTCCCAACCGAAGGCGCTGCTCACGATGTGCCCTATCACCGAGGGCAGCTCGGTGATGTTGACAATCACCACGCCCAGGGCCAGCACGATGTAGCCCACGGCCATGATGGGCACGAGCCAGCTGCTCACGCGGGCTATGCGGTGTATGCCACCGAAGATGATGGCGAGTGTCGTGACGGTGAGCCCTATGCCCATCCACGTGTGGTCGATGCCGAAGGCATGCTCCCATGCGGCGCAGATGGTGTTGCTCTGCACCGAGTTGAAGGCAAAGCCGAAGGTGACAGCGATGAGCACGGCAAAGAGGGCGCCCATCCAGCGCTTGCCCAGTCCGTACTGCATGTAGTAGGCCGGTCCGCCGATGTAGGAGTCCTTGTCCTTACGCTTGTAGAGCTGGGCCAATGTGGACTCCACGAAGGCGTTCACCGAGCCCAGCAGGGCGATGATCCACATCCAGAACACGGCGCCCGCACCGCCCACAGCGATGGCTGTGGCCACACCGGCAAGGTTGCCCGTGCCCACGCGGCTGGCGATGGACACGGCGAAGGCCTGGAACGACGACACCTGACGCTGCCCGTCGGTGCTCTCGGGAGCGCCCTCGGTGAGCAGGCGTAGCATCTCGCGGAGGTTACGGAACTGCACGAAGCGTGTGCGCCAAGTAAAATATACGGCACATCCCAGCAGCATGGCTATGAGGATGTAGGTCCACAGCACGTCGTTGGCTGTGTTGATGATCTGTTGTAGTGTCTCCATATCACTACAAAGGTACGACAATCTGAGCGGAGAACAAAATATTTCGGCTATTTTTGGTGACAACACCGCTGTTTGCCGAGCGTTTGGGCACTACGTCCTTTCCCTCTCGGCCTACACGTAGGGGTTGTATTGTGCCTCGTCGCCGATGGTCGTGGGGTCGCCATGTCCGGGATACACGATGGTCGTGGGGGGTAGTGTGAGCAGCTGGGTGCGTATGGAGCCGATGAGCTGTGCGTAGTTGCCGTCAGCAAAGTCGGTGCGCCCGATAGATCCCTGGAAGAGTGTGTCGCCCGAGAACAGCAGCCCGCTCTCGGGGGCGTAGTAGCACATGCCGCCAGCCGAGTGGCCCGGTGTGGCCAGGCACCGGAGCTCCTCGGTGCCCAGGGTGAGCGTGTCGCCATCGTGCAGCGGGTGTCCCACGGGGCGGGGCTGCGTGTTGGGCTGTATGCCGAAGCGGGCGATGTGCTGGGCAAATCCCGTCACCCACGCGCTGTCATCGAGGCTGGCGCTGAGCCTCACGCCATACTCGTCCTCGACGAATGTGGTGCCGAAGATATGGTCAAAGTGCAGGTGCGTGCAGAGCAGATACTTCACCTTCAGTCCGTTGTCGCTGACATACTGGGCCAGCTTGCGCTGCTCCTCGGCCCAGTACATGCCTGGGTCGATGATGGCTGCCTCGTGTGATGCCTCGTCGTAGATGACGTAGCAGTTCTCATGTAGCATGTTGCAGACGAATGTTCTTACCTTCATGGTGCGGGGGTGTTTATTAGGTTACGCTCCGCGACGATATAGTAAATTGGTCGGGAGAGAGGTGCAAGATGGCTCGGCAGTGCAGCTCGATAGGCTGCTGTGATTGGTCGCTCATGTTGCACTCGTGTGTTGATGATGGGTGCAAAGGTACGGATAAGCGAGCGAAAAATCAAATTTATTTTAATTTTTCTCAGCGAGCGGGAGTGCCTAAACGACGCAGTCGTAAAGGTACGGATAAGCGAGCGAAAAATCAAATTTATTTTAATTTTTCTCAGCGAGCGGGAGTACCTAAACGACGCAGTCGTAAAGGTACGGATAAGTTTTCGATTTTGCAAGGTTTATAGTTTATGGTTTATAGTTATTTTCCGCGCTCCGAGATGGTGCGAAAAGGATGAGGTATAAAATTCCTTATTTTTGTATTAGATATACGTAGTATATTTAATACTTAAATAAGCCCTCTTTCTTTATAGTGCTCACTCGCGAAAAAAAATGCCGTATTGCAGATGTATCTATAAACCATAAACCATAAACCCAGCCTCGCGTGGCGCACGTGCATTATGCGCGTATCATCGGCTCAATGAGTTACGATTTGCGCGAATTTGCGCACTGCACAAAATATTTTGTTATTGACACAAAATCAACCTTTTGCAAAAAGAAGAATGCAGAAGAATGCAGAAGAATGCAGAAGAATGCAGTAAGCCGGACGGCCAAAAATAGTTGTCGTACCTTTGCACTGTCATTAGATGACAAGCGAGTTTCGGCTACGCTCGCTGAGTGATTTGTAAGTGCACTTACATCGCACTCGCTGGCACGAACTTTGACTTCGTCGAAATTGCTACGCTCGCTGCGTGCGTAAATAAAATTTCCGCCCGCTCGCTCACCCGTAATTTTCAATTTTCAATTCTTAATTTTCAATATATCACAAATTATTCGTACCTTTGCAGCCCGAAAAGAATGACCCCAAAAATGATGCATTTCAGACTCCTTAGATACCTCCTCGTGGCCCTGGTGATGAGCACCACGGCAGTGGCCTCCGCACAAGACCTGCTGGCCGAGCAGGCACCCATGGACAAGCAGATGGCACGCATCGACTCTGTCGTGCTCAGCAGACTCATCAAGGCCGAGGTGTATGAATATCCTGCCGACGACCTCTATCCCGAGTGGAGCAACGACTATGCACACAAGTATGTGGGGGTGACCATCCCCGACTCGCTGCTCATCGACCTCACGGGATTCTGCATGCCCACGGAGAACACGAAGGTGAACGACATCTTCGGCTACCGCCCCCGCCGCCGACGCATGCACTATGGGCTCGACATCAAGGTGGAGCGCGGCGACACCATACGCGCGGCCTTCGACGGCAAGGTGCGCTACTGCAGCTATCAGCGTCGCGGCTACGGACACTATGTGGTCATACGCCACCCTAACGGGCTGGAGACACTCTATGCCCACCTCACATCGCGACTCGTCGAGGAGAACGAGGTGGTCAAGGCTGGCGACCCCATAGGGCTGGGAGGCAACACGGGACGCAGCACGGGACCGCACCTGCACTTTGAGACCCGCCTGCTGGGTAAGGCGCTCAACCCCGCGCTCTTCTTCGACTTCCCCAACCAGGATGTCACGGGCGACACCTACCTCTACACGAAGCCCAAGAAGAAGGTCTATGACCCGTCGGATCCCGACACCTACTACAAGGTGCGCAACGGAGACTCGCTCAGCCGCATAGCCTCGCGCACGGGAGTGTCGGTGAAGCAGCTGTGCAAGCTCAACGGCATCACCACGCAGTCGACACTGCGCATAGGGCAGGTGCTGAGATTGTACTAAGACGTAAGATTTATCTCCCCTCAACTCAAACACTATGGATACCAATCAGCAATTCGAACAAGTCATCGCCACCTGTCGCGACCTCTTTGCCAAGAAGCTCAAGGACTATGGCGCAGCATGGCGCATCATGCGCCCCACCTCGGTGACCGACCAGATATTCATCAAGGCCAACCGCATACGCAGCATCGAGACCAAGGGTGAGACAATGGTCGACGAGGGCATACGCTCTGAGTTCATAGGCATCGTCAACTACGGCATCATAGCACTCATACAGCTCGAGCTGGGCTATGCCGAGACCGACGATATGAACCCCGACATGGCATTGGCCAAGTATGACGAGTATGCCACCAAGGCGCTCAATCTGATGAAGGCCAAGAATCACGACTACGATGAAGCATGGCGCTCGATGCGCATAAGCTCCTACACGGACCTCATCCTGATGAAGATCTACCGCACCAAGCAGATCGAGGGCAACGAGGGACACACCATCGTGTCGGAGGGCATCGATGCCAACTATATGGACATGATCAACTACTCCGTGTTCGGACTCATCAAGATAGACTTCGGTGAATAAGTCTGCAGACATAGCCAAGACCGTCACCGTCAACCTCCTGCGCTTCGCACTGGCACTGGTGTTTGCCTTCTCGGGCTTCGTGAAGGCGGCCGACCCCATGGGCACGGTGCACAAGCTCACCGAGTATGCCGACGTGCTGGGACTGACGCCCCATCCCGCCCTGCTCATGGTGGGGGCATGGGTGCTCATCGGGGTAGAGTATGTGATGGGCGTGTGTCTGCTCTTCGGGCTCTACCGCCGCTTCTATCTGACGATGATGACGGCCTTCCTCGCCGTCGCCACCCCCTTCACCCTCTGGGTAGCACTCACCAATCCTGTGAGCGACTGCGGATGCTTTGGCGATGCGCTGCTGCTCACCCACTGGCAGACCTTCGGGAAGAACGTCTGTCTGCTCGTGATGACCATCGCCACCTTCGTGGGCTATGGCCGCATACGACGCCTCATCTCAGACCGCACACAATGGCTCATCTTCGTCTATGCTGCGGCCTCCATCGTGCTCTTCATGCAGCATGAGCTGCGCCATCTGCCCACGTGGGACTTCCGCCCCTACAGCATAGGGACCAACATCACCGAGGCCATGACCATCCCCGACGACGCTCCGCGCGACGAGTATGAGACCCTCTTCGTCATGGAGCGCGAGGGCGAGGAGCGCACCTTCACCTTCGACGAATACCCCGACTCGACGTGGCACCTCGTGCGCCGCGAGAGCCGCCTCGTCAGCAAGGGCTACGTGCCCCCCATCACCGACTTCTACCTCGCCACGCTCGACGGAGAGGAGGTCACCGAGGAGGTGCTCGCACAGTCGGGCTACACCTTCCTCCTCGTAGCTCGCGACTTGAGATATGCCAATGAAGGTATGCTCGACATCATCAACGACCTCTATGACTACGCTCGCGTAGGTGGTCACGCATTCTATATGGTCACGGCATCGCCCATGGGCGAGATCAGCGAGTGGACCGAGCATACGGGAGCGGCGTACCCCTACCTCAGTGCCGATGAGACACTGCTCAAGACCGTCGTGAGAGCCAACCTCGGACTCGTCCTCCTCAAGGACGCCACCATCGTGGGCAAGTGGAGCGCTGCCGACCTCCCGCACGACCAACAGCTGGGCCAGCCCATAGAGCACAACGAAACCCTCACGATAACGCTCCGCGAGGTGCAGGGACGGAAGCTCACGACACTCCTATGGATGCTGCTCCCCCTACTGCTGCTCGTGCTCGTCGACTTCATGGGACGCGATGTGGGTAAGTTGAAAATTGAAAATTGAAAGTTGAAAAGTCAAAGCTGCGAGTGAACGAGTGGGAGGACTTTTTATTTGTCCACCTACACGAAGTCAAGGATGAGAGATTAAGAGTTATTATATAAAAGATTGTTTCACACTTATGAAATTGTTTGAATTCAAACCCAAGTTGTTCTCTTGCATCAAGGGATACAACAAGACTACGTTCATGTCCGACCTCATGGCCGGTATCATCGTAGGTATCGTGGCTCTGCCATTGGCCATCGCCTTTGGTATCGCCTCGGGAGTAACGCCCGAGAAGGGTATCATCACCGCCATCATCGCGGGTCTGCTCATCTCAGTCTTCGGAGGTAGCAAGGTGCAGATCGGCGGCCCCACAGGTGCCTTCATCGTCATCGTCTTCGGCATCATCGCCGACTATGGCATGAACGGACTCATCATCGCCACCTTCATGGCGGGTATCTTCCTCATCCTCATGGGCGTGCTGCGCGTGGGTACCATCATCAAGTACATCCCGTACCCCATCATCGTGGGCTTCACGAGCGGTATCGCGCTGACCATCTTCACCACACAGATCAAGGACCTCTTCGGCATGCAGATTGCCGACGTGCCTGCCGACTTTGTCAGCAAGTGGGTGGTCTATTTCCAGAACCTCGGCACCATGAACATCTGGCCCCTGCTCATCGGTATCTGTAGCATCCTCATCATCGTCTACACACCGAAGATCAGCAAGAAACTCCCCGGATCGCTCGTGGCCATCATCGTGATGACCGTCGTGGCGCTGCTCCTCAAGAACTATGCCGGAGTGACCACCATCGAGACCATCGGAGACCGCTTCACCATAGACCCCAACATGCCCAAGCCCGAGGTGCCACGCATCACATGGGAGGTGTTCACAAAGCTCATGTCGCCCGCACTCGTGATCGCCATGCTCGGAGCCATCGAGTCGCTCCTCTCGGCTGCCGTGGCCGACGGTGTCATCGGTGACAAGCACGACAGCAACCAGGAGCTCGTGGGACAGGGTATCGCCAACATGGTGTGCTCGCTCTTCGGAGGTATCCCCGCTACGGGAGCCATCGCTCGCACCATGACCAACATCAACAACGGCGGACGCACCCCCGTGGCAGGTATCATCCACGCCCTCGTGCTGCTGCTCATCTACTTCTTCCTCATGCCCCTGGCCAAGTATATCCCCATGGCATGCTTGGCAGGTATCCTCGTAGTAGTGTCATACAACATGAGCGAGTGGCGTAGCTTCAAGGCCATCCTCAAGAACCCCAAGAGCGACATTATCGTGCTGCTCACGACCTTCTTCCTCACCGTCATCTTCGACCTCACCGTGGCCATCGAGGTGGGCATCCTCATCGCCTGTCTGCTCTTCATGCGCCGCATGACAGAGGTGACCAACGTATCTGTCGAGACTGGCGAGATTGACCTCAGCGCCGATACAGACCTGCCCGACAACACCGAGCACCTCGCCATCCCCGACCGCGTGGAGGTGTACGAGATCAATGGACCCTACTTCTTCGGCATCGCCAACCGCTTCGAGGAGGTGATGAACGACGTGGGCACCATCCCCTCGGTGCGCATCATACGCATGCGTAAGGTGCCCTTCATCGACTCTACCGGTGTGCACAACCTCACCAACCTCTGCGAGAAGTGCATGCAGAAGGGTATACACATCGTCCTCTCGGGCGTCAACCCCAAGGTGCTGACCGTGCTCACCAAGTCGGGATTCGATACCCTCATCGGCAAGGACAATATCTGCTCACACATCACCATCGCACTCGAGCGTGCACGCGTGCTGGCCGAGCAGCTGGAGAAGAAGTAAGCACTAGGACTTACGGCACTGACTCACAGGATAACAGAGAAGGAGAGGGAGCACCCAAGGTGCTCCCTCTCTCTATTTCTATGATCTCAACGATCTCTGCTATTTCCACTGGTTCTGCTCCCTCCGCTGTTGTAGGCCACCTCTGCACACTCTTGTGCTCGGCCTTGGAGGAGCTTTGGTGAGCGTCAATTGACGCTCACCTTCAGTGTTTGAGTCTCGCCACGAGAGTCGGTGACAGAGATGATGTAGATGCCCTCGTCGAGTGTGGCTACGGGCACTGCGGCATATCCGGCGTGGAGCGCAGCCGTGCTTCTTGCACACACGCGGCCCGTGGCGGCGTAGATGGTCACGTCGGCCCATGTGCCCTCAGCGCTGAAGATGTGGAGCATGTGTTCGTGGTACTCCAGACGCAGTAGCTCATCGTCGGCAAGCACCGTCTCGATGCCAGTGCCCGTTCCGGGCTGCTCGAGCCAAGCGGCATAGCTGCTGAGGGTGTTGGCCTTGCCTATGGTGGGGGTGGTCATGACATAGACATCATTGCCTCCGTCGGGGTAGAGGCCTACCGACTCGGTACCCAGGTGGGGCTCATAGTAGAGCACGTCGCTCCACGTCTGGTCGGCAGAGGTCAGCATGAGGTGACCGCCCTCGGCTGCCAGCTTGAACGGGGCGTGCAACTGAGTCAACGGAGTCAGCTTGTCGGCCCAGATGATGAGGTGCCCATAGGGAGCGATGGTGGTGCTGGCATTGCCGTCACCCGAGATCATATACTTGGTGGGCTTGTTCACATTGTCGCTGAGGTACATGCCTGCCACGTCGACGGGCTCGGAGGTGGTGTTCACAAGCTCTATCCAGTCGTTCTTCTTGTAGTACTCGTTGATGTAGATGCTGTTGTCGGCACTCACCTCATTGATTCGTACGGGGCGGAAGTTCTGCTCGGTCAGCTCGGCATCGGTGAGGGGCTCATACAGCGCCATCAAGGTGTGGTCTCCCGCGGGCAGAGCATACTCCATATCCGTGCACACGATGTTGTACTCGCTGCTCGACTGGCCTGTATAGGTGAGCTCACCGCTGAAGTAGATGTCCGACGAGGTGGAGTTGTTGTTGTGCACCTCTATGGCGATGACGTTCTTGCCCTTCTTGAACAGGCTTGCGTCGAGGTAGAGCGTGCCCTGGTCGGGGTTGCTATAGGCATACGTAGAGGCATAGGTCGAGTAGCTCACAGCACCATCGGGCATGAGGTAGCGCTCGGCCTCGACACCATTGACGTAGATGACCATGCCATCGTCGACTGCATAGTTGAAGCAGAAGATGTCGTCGGCTGCGGGGGCATTGTTCAAGGTGAACGCGTGACGGAAGTAGTAGGTCGTGTGCTTGTTGCTGGCGTCGCTGCCATAGTCGAGTATGGTGTTGTAGCCACGGCTGTTGTCGGTGTCGCTGGTGTAGTAGCCGAGCGGAGCCTTGCCTTCGCTCCATGCGGAGGTCTGGTATGAGGGCGAGGTCCAGTTCTCTCCGTCGAGCGAACCTTGGTCGTAGTACTCCCAAGTGGCCTCGGACGAGATGAGTGGGATGGCCGTGGTAGCTCCCTTGCTGCCCCATCCGACAAAGCGGTAGCCTGCCTTGGGCTCGGCCTGCAAGGTGATGGGGGCAAAGAGTGCTCCGCTAAACTTGTTGGTCGGGATGGCCATGTCATTCAGGCGCAGCATGGCTCCATTGATGTTGGAGGCTACAGAGACCGACTGCTTCATGTCGTAGCTCAGCCCCATGCGCCAGTAGTTGATGAGCGCGTTGATCATCGTGCCTTGACGACTCGTGAGGCCGCTCTTGATGTTGTTGGCCGTACTGTAGGGCGACTCGCCCTCATAGGCCAGCGCAGGAGCTATGCGGGCTGCCATCTCATCCACGATGGCGTGGCAGCGCTCGGGCTCGAAGACGCTACCGGCCACAAGGCAATAGGTGTCGATGAACTGCTTGCGGAACGAGTCGTTGTCGAGCATACCAAGGAAGATGGTGACCAGCTCAATCTCCTCGGTGAAGCGGTTGCCCGTGTCGTAGAGGTAGTCGAAGGTCCACGTCTGTCGGCTCTCAAATCCCGAGAAGGGATTGGTGGTGCCCAAGGAGCTGTCGAGGTCGAAAAGCACGAAGCGGAAGCGGCCATCCTCGGTGCGCGGGCGGAAGCCCTTGATGTTGTTCTGGGGCCAGTCTACGCTTCCGATATACATCTCTACGGCCATGTAGTTGATGTATTCGTCAATGTCCACGAGGCGGCGTATCTCTTCGTAGGTGGCCTCGTCGGCTGCGTTCTTTGACAATTCATACCACTTGAGGAACGCATCGCGCGTGCCCTCCATCTGTACGTAGCCCGAGTCGGGGCTCATCTCAAACTGGTCCATCTCATCGGTGTCGATGCCCCAGTTGGCATATGCGTAGTGCTTGTTGTTGGGCTCGCGCATGTTGAGCATGCCTTTATACTCTCCGTTGATGAAGTGCATCACGGGCTGCACAGCTTGTCCCTCGACATCGAGTCCAGAGGTGCGTATGATGGTCTGCATGGCTGCATCCTTGATGCGGCAAGAGGTGTCGTTACCTCCATTGCGTATCTGCAAGGTCTTGTGCTTCAGGTAGGGCTTGTCGGCAAAGAAGGGGTAGTCGATGGAGTTGAGCCCCTCGTAGATCTTGCCCGCCTTCAGCTTGAAGGAGTGGGGAGTGAAGGCACGGCTCCATCCGCCACACATGGCGAAGTCGACCTCTTGGTTTATCACCATGCCCTCCTCGGGAGTGATGTACTCGAAGTTTACTGGGCGGTCCCAGTCCATGTTCCAGTTGCAGGGAGTGCTCTGCCCGTTACCAGGTCGACCATTCACGCCACGTACATAGACCCCGAGGCTGTCGTCGTAGATGTTGACGGGGTCGGTGACTACCGAGATGATGGGGAGCATGTAGTCCTTGTCGGCATAGAGGAAGGAGCGTGTCACCACCTGGCTGGGGAGCTTGCCCTCCTCGAAGAGGCGGAAGCGGTAGGTAGAGGTGGTGCTCACTTGGAATCGTCCGTCGTGGCTGATGGCGCCGTTGGTGAGTGTCGGGGTGGTGCCATCGGTGGTGTAGTAGAGCGTAGCTCCCTTGGGGATTTCTACACTGAAGGAGAAGGGAGTGGTAAACAGACAGGCGTCTTTGTCTACGATGGGTGCCTCGACGCGTTCGTCGGCAAAGGTGCTGCTCGCATTGCTCTTCTTCGGGGTGGGAGAGGCCGTGTAGCCCCACTCGTTGCCTCCGTCAGTGGTGCGGGCATACGAGGTGCGAGGGTAGGCTGCAGGGTAGTCTTGGCTGGTAATCAGGTTTCCTTCGCTGTCGCTGATGTAGATGGTGCCGCCATCGTAGTCGAGCTTGAAGTTGATCTGTGAAGGGAACTGGAGATTATAGTGGTCAAACCACAGGACGTGGTATCCCTTGGCGGGGATTGACCCTCGGCTCTTGCCCAAGTTGTACTTGGTGAGGTTGTCGGCGTCGTCGCTGACATAGAGGTAGTTGAGGCTTACGGCCTTGCTTGTCGGGTTGTAGAGCTCTACCCAACTGCCATAGTTGAATGAGGGGTCGACAAACATGTCTATATTGGCCGACTGTATCTCATTGATGACGATGTTGTCGGCAGTAGGCGCGACGCTGCTCACCGTCACGGCGCATGTGGCCGATACTCCGCTCTCGTCTTGAGCGTGAGCATAGATGTTGGCTGTACCATTCTGGTAGGCCGTCACCTTGCCCGTCGCGTCCACCTCGGCTACTCGAGGATTGCTGGAGCTCCAGTTTACATTCCTGAAGGTGGCGTCAGAGGGGCTCACTTTGGCGGTCAGCGTAGCGCTCTCGCCAGCGTTGAGGGCGAGCTTGGAGGGCGAGATGCTGATGCTCTCCACGGGGTTTATGCTGCCATAGTACTCGAGCTTGAAGTTGTCCATCATGCACCAGTTGCCGCTCAGGTATTGCCAGCAGTAGATGCCGAAGGAGAGTGTGCCGTCGGTGACCTCCACCTCGAGAGTGTTGTTGTACATGCCCAGCTCGAAGCAATGTGCTCCTGCATCTACGCTGGCTGGGTAGTAGCAGAAGTTGTATTCCTTGTCCATAGCCATGTAGAAGCCGCCAGGACCATCCTCGTCGAGATGGTCAGAGTAGACACTCACCACAGGGACGTCATTGTCATTGGCGTAGATGATGGCGGTGAGCTCCTCATAGCCGTTGGCATGGGCCTGAAAGGCTGTGTTGTCGTCGGCCGTACGGTAATAGGCCTGGAGCGACAGACGGTACTTGCCGTTGGGGAGGCTGACATCTTGGGAGATCTTGAACCATCCGCTCCAGAATTCTAAGCCTCCATATACGACTCGGGTGTTGGCTACATCGCACTCGATGTCCCAGCCTTTGGTGTTGTCGTCGAATCGAGGGTTTACGATGTAGGCGTCCGTCACATCAATCCACCCTGCAGTGGGGGCTTGTTGCTTGTGGTTGGTGTGGGCTGTCGGCATGTCCTGGGCTGTGTTCAGCGCGAGGGGCTGACTGAAAGCGATTAGGCAGGTGCTTATCGCTACAAAGAGGGTGGCAAAGCGTTTCATAGGTATGTGTTTTGTCTTTTTGTTGTTCATACTATCCGTATTATAGCGCAAAGATACAATATCTTTGGATTTGCTCAGCGCGATTTGTGTATTTATTGCAAAAAAAGAATCTATTTCATCGAAAACTTCTGAATATGTTTGCCTAAATAGTGAAATGGTGTTAACTTTGCATATACGTTTTGTAAACATGAGATTTTGTTCTTTTATACTGATGAGTGCGCTCCCTACCGTATGGCTTGCGGTGGGATGCGTGTTGCTACTCTTGACGGTAGTGATGACTCTGCTCTTTGTCTTGAAATCACGTGAGGTGACTACGCTCAAGAAGCAATGCGAGGATCTGCGCGACACGATGCGTATGATGCGCTACGAGGAGGCCAACTTGGCGCGTATGCTACACACAGCAAGCAAGCCCGATGCTGAGAACAGCGCAGACAGTACAGTGGAAGATGAGGCGGTGACTGCAATGGAGGCGGTGACTGTGTCCGGTGCAGAGGCTGTGGCTGAAGAAGTTGTAGAGGAAACCATAGTGGAAGATGCTGCAGTGGAAGACGCTGCAGTGAAACCCTTCGAAGGACCTATAGAAGAGCCTGTCGAAGAACTTGCCGAGGACAATGTGGAGACACCCACAGAGGAGTCTGCAGAGCCTGTCGAGGACACGGAGGAAGAACTATTTGTCGAGGAGTCTGTGGAAGAACTTGTCGAGGAGTCCAAAGAAGTCCCCGTAGAGGCACTCGCTGACAATCGTGCAGATGATATGACCGAAGAGATGGAGGTAGATGTTACTGACATTGTGGATGAGGAGGTCGCAGAGCCTGCAACAGAGGCTCCAGTTTCTCAGAAGCAACCTATCAATGAGCGCCGCCCTGCTATCCCGACAGACTTGTTTGCCATGTGGTTCGCCGAGCATGAAGATAAGCAAGTGGAGCCACAAGCAGAATCGCAGGATAGCTCGCAAGAGATAGCTGGAGAGTTGGCGGAAGAGGCGTCTGCAATGAATGCTCTCGCGGAGGAGCCTGTAGCGGAAATACTTGCAGTGGATGAACTTGCAGAGCATCGCGCTCACGATGAATCCGTGAATACTGCAACTGAGGAACAATACGAAGAAGCCTCTGCTCTTAAGCAGCAACTCAGCAAGGAGGATGAGCGCTTCTGCCGCAAGCTGGAGCGCATCGTCAATGCTCGTCTGCGCAACCCCAATCTCAATATTGATATCATCGCAGCACAATTCGGAGTAGGACGTACGAACTTCTACCGCAAAGTGCGCGAACTCACTGGCATGTCGCCCAATGACTATCTGCGTAGGTGCCGTATGGAACGTGCAGCCGAGCTCCTGGGCGACTCAGAAACTCCCATTAACGACATCTGTACACAAGTTGGTATGCCCGATGCGCAGTACTTCAGCCGCGTCTTCAAGGTCTACTATGGCATGTCGCCCTCAGCATACAGAGAACACATTAATCAATAACATAATATCTATTGTCTATGAAAAGAAGCAAGACTTTCCTCTCTATGGTGGCAACACTCTGCGTGTCTGCTGCTGGTACTATGGCTCTTCAGAGCTGTCAAGGACAATCTGCGGAGCCCTGCACGGCTCTGTCGCCCGCTCCCCAGGAGATTGCGTGGAGTGAGCAAGTGGTGAAGACTCCCCAAAGCATCGTGCTTGTCGGAGCTGATGAGGCTGATGCCGACGCTGTGGCACTGCTGCGCAAGACCTTTGCTGAAGGTAAGGGTGTGACAGTGATTGTCGGTGAGCGTGGCGACGAGGCTGTGAGTGCTTATGCCGACCAGATTCCCGAGAAGGTAGAGGGTTATTATATCTCAGTGGGCGAGCAGCAGGTGGTGATTGCTGGTGCCGACGAGGCTGGTACTTACTATGGTGTGCAGACCTTCTTGCAGATGGCTTCGCAGCCCAAGATGAAACTGGCCGAGGTGAAGGACTGGCCCGATGTGCTCGAGCGTGGTGTGGTAGAGGGATTCTATGGTAACCCATGGAGCCACGTGGACCGTCTGCGTCAGTTTGACTTCTATGGTAAGAACAAGCTCAATGTGTATATCTATGGCCCCAAGGATGACCCCTATCACCGCAATCAGTGGCGTGAGGCTTATCCCGAGGCTGAGGCTGCACGTATCAGCGAGCTTGCTAAGGCAGCAGCGCAGAACAAGGTGGATTTCGTATGGGCCATGCACCCCGGTGGCGACATTCAGTGGACCGAGGCTGACCTCAACAGCTCTGTTCAAAAGCTCGAGTGGATGTATGCCCTCGGTGTACGCGCCTTTGCCATCTTCTTCGACGACATCTTTGGCGCAGAGCAGTCTAAGGGTGCCAAGCAGGCTGAGTATATGAACGCGCTCAATCGTGGGTTCGTGCAGAAGCATCCTGATGTGGCTCCTCTCATCCTTTGCCCCACGCAGTATAACAAGAGTTGGTCGGGCGGTTCATACCTCTCTGACCTCGGTACCGTGATGGATAAGGACATCCGCATCATGTGGACTGGCGCTACTGTGGTAGACATGATCAACAAGACTGACATGGACTGGATCAATGCACAGATTCAGCGCAATGCCTACATCTGGCTCAACTATCCCGTCAATGACTTCTGTATCGACCACATGCTCATGGGTCCCACCTATGGCAACGATCTTGACATCGCCGAGCAACTGAGCGGATTCGTGTCAAACCCCATGGAGTATGCTGAGGCTTCTAAGGTGTCGCTCTATAGTATTGCAGACTATTGCTGGAACATGGAGGCTTATGACTCACAGTCTTCTTGGGAGCAGGCATTGGAGGTGCTCATGCCCGAGCATGTAGAGGCTTTCCGCGTGTTCTGTCAGCACAATGTAGACCTTGGCCCCACTGGTCATGGCCTCCGTCGTCAGGGTGAGTCTGCTGCGTTCCAACAGGCTGCCGATGAGTTTGCCAAGGCCATGGAGAATGGTTACAACAAGAAGGCAGTAGCTGAGATGAACAAGCAGTTCGAACAGATGGTACAGGCTGCCGATGAGCTGCTCGCCTCTACCGAAGAGCCCGAAATGCTTGCCGAGATCGCTCCTTGGGTGCAGGTGATGAAGATTATCGGTCAGCGCGGACAGACTGTGATGAACCTCCACACCTTGCTCGCTAAGGGTGACGAGAAGGGATTCGTAGCTGCATATGAGCAGTTGCTGCAGCTCGAGCAGGCGCAGAAGGCAGTCATCTCACGTGGTTTCGAAGGCTCTATCAAGAAGCCCAATCCTACAGTAGCCAACGAGGTGGTAGGTCCCTTCATCAAGGCCAACACCAAGAGCCTCATCCGCGACTATAAGAGCAAGCACACCTATCGTGCCGATATCTTCCCTGCCGACCTCATCGAAGAGGGTCGCTATTATATAAAGGTGAACGGACGTTGGCTCACCGATGCCAATGCTAACCCCGACCGTGTGGGTGACTATCCTGTATTGCAGGCAGATGTAGATAGCATCAATCCCCAGCGTCAGGAGTGGAACATCAGCATCGACCCCGTCACCGAGCGTTACAAGATTACCAATGCCCAGGATGGCCGCTACATCAACGAGATGGGTAACTTCTGGCGTGACAAGAATAACAACCCCTACGATCCCGCATGGCACTCCTTCAACATCTACCGCCTGAACGGCAAGTATGCTATCCAAACCGCAGGCAATGCCGGTGGACGCGTATGGACGACTTATGTGGATCGTATCAGCCAGAGTGGCGAGAAGAGCGTACGCTACGAGCACTTCATCTTCGAGATCATCCCCGTGGGTGGAGCAGCAGCAGAGGCTCCTATCGTAGAGCCCGGTGATGTGGTATATATCATTGATAACGATGGCCGTTACCTTACCAATACCAATGTGAACGGTGTGGGTGGTACACCCGAGTTTATGCCCAAGAACGACGATGCCAGCCAGCTTTGGCTGTTCTGCCTTGTGGACGAGACCGGCCGCTTCAGTCTCAACAGCGCAGCCGACGGCCGCTACGTCAACGAGCTCTGCTACTTCGGTACCAATCAGTACAATGCACAGTGGAACACCTATATCCTCATCGAGAAGGGCGGCTCTTTCGCCATTCGCAATGCAGGACATGGTGGCAACAGCTACTGGGTAGTCGATGGCAAGCGTGTCTCTACAGCCAATGTTCCCTTGGCTGAGGCGTATCAGTTCACTATCGTGAAGAAATAAGCTTATCCGTACAGTGCAAGAAGTGCCCTCTCACCTTTATATATATAAGCTGAGGAAATTGCGTAGCTCTGATAAAATTATCGGACAGCTCTAAAGAAAATGACGGACAGCTCTGCTAAATTTGCCAGAGCTGTCCGTTTTTCTCTCCTTGCTATAGCGGTGGGGCACGGTGTAAAAGTGGGGTGTGCATGGTGTGCTTGGTGATGGAAAAGTAACTTTTCTGTCACGTTCGTACGCTGAAACTTGCATTTTCGCTCGGCTTGCACTAATTTTGTCTTTTGAATGGAAAATCAGTACTCTTCGGCAATGCTAGAGCGTGCGGTGGGCGAGTTTGCCAAACTGCCAGGCATAGGGCGCAAGACTGCGCTCCGCTTGGTGCTGCACATGCTGCGTCGCCCTGTGGCAGAGTCTGAAGCCTTTGCCGAAGCCGTGAGCACGTTGTGTCGCGAGGTCAAGTACTGCAAGGTGTGTCACAATATCTCAGATAGCGATGTGTGTGATATCTGTGCGCAACCCTTGCGTGATGCTGGCTTGGTGTGTGTCGTGGAGACGGTGCGCGATGTCATTGCGGTGGAGAATACCTCTCTCTATCGTGGATTGTATCATGTGCTGGGTGGAGTCATCTCTCCGATGGATGGGGTGGGGCCTGCAGACCTTGAGATTGCAAGTCTCGTGGAGCGTGTTGAGCGTGGCGGGGTGAAGGAGGTCATCTTTGCGCTCAGCCCGACGATGGAGGGCGACACGACAAACTTCTACATCTACCGTAAGCTCGAGTCTACGGGTGTGAAGATGTCGGTGCTCTCGCGAGGTATCTCCGTGGGCGACGAATTGGAGTATGCCGATGAGGCCACTCTCGGGCGCTCTATTGTCAATCGCATGCCATTCACTGGAAAATCATTTTAACAAACCTCAAAGAAAGGCGTTGAATTTATGACAGACTACAAGAAGATAAGCCGTAATATCCGTATCATATATGCTGCGATTATGGCAGCTGTGGCCACGATGGTGGTGCTGAGCGAAAGCAATGTGCTCCCCGTGGAGGGTTTGCTGCTAGGGATGAGTCCCGATGCGAAGTACATCATCGAAGTGGCGATGCTGTTTACCGTGGGCTTGGGCATATTGGCTGCCCTCAAGGGATTCAACTGGTGCTTGATTCATAAGGTACATGCGGTAGAGGGAGACCGCAAGGCATATCTGTACGTAGCGTTCAGCAATGCCCGTGTCTGCCTGCTCGGCTCATTGATGATACTGGGCTTGGTCTTTTATTATGGTCTGCTCGAGAATTGGGGCATTTACTACACATTGGCTGCTCTCGTGGCATCGCTTTTCTGCTTGCCTTCTGCGGAGGGTGTGAAGATAGAGCTGGAGAGTAAGCCTCAGTCTTAACATTTAATCCTCGATATTGCCTGTGCTCTCGGTCGTAATTGTCAACTATAACGTCAAGTACTATCTCGAACAATGTCTCGAGTCGGTACGTCGTGCCTCGCAAGGTCTCCAGGTGGAGGTCTTTGTGGTTGACAATCTGTCTACAGATGGCTCGGTGCCCTATCTTCGCGAACGCTTCCCTGAGGTTACGTTCATAGAGAACAATGAGAATGTAGGGTTTGCGCGTGCCAACAATCAGGCCATACGTCAGTCGAGAGGGGAGTATGTCCTGCTGCTCAATCCCGACACGATATTGTGTGAGGATACGCTGCGACGTTTCGTCGACTTTATGGACGCTCACCCCGAGGCGGGTGCGGCAGGTGCTTATATGCTTCATGCCGATGGGACGTTTGCTCCCGAGAGTCGCCGCGGACTCCCTACGCCCTTCGTGGCCTTCTGCAAGATGTCGGGACTGACAAGGCTGTTTCCCAAGTCACGCCTCTTCGGACGCTACTATATGGGATACCTTGACGTGAATGAGGTGAACAGGATAGAGGCCATATCGGGCGCTTGTATGATGCTTCGCCGCGAGGCATTGGATCGTGTAGGGCTTCTCGATGAGGATTTCTTCATGTATGGCGAGGATATAGACCTCTCGTACCGCATCCTCCAGGGAGGGTATCACAACTATTTCCTTCCGGTGCGCATGCTGCACTATAAGGGAGAGAGTACGGTGAAGAACTCCTATCGCTATGTGTATACCTTCTACCAGGCCATGCGTCTCTTCTTCCGCAAGCACTATAGCCACTACTCGTGGGTGATTAGTCTGCCCATAAATCTTGCTATCTGGGCCAGCTCGTTCATGACCTACGTGGCCAATCGTCTGCGCTATCGTAAGAAGCGCAGAGGGACCTCTCTGTCACTCAATGCACTGGTCATTGGCCAGCACCCCATGTTGGCTGAGGTGCGTGAGCTACTTGAAAAGCATCATCCGGAAGGGAATCACAGATTTGTCGAGGCTAGCGGAGCCGTTGCCTCCGATGGGCATCTTGTGGCCGGTGTCGACTTGACGGCATATGATACGGTGGTCTACGACGTCGGGTGCTACTCCTATGGCGACATTCTCCGTCTCTTGGAGCAGACTCCGGGCAATGTGTTGCGTTTGGGCACCTACTCTACAAGCACCAAGGTGCTGATAACTGACCGAAAGGTTTATAAATAAATCTAATGCGGGCTCCTTATGTATCTTTCCTCTGACCGATTACACCTTAGAGCTCCCGAGCTGACCGACCTCGACTATCTCTTTCATGTAGAGAACGATACTCGTGAGTGGCTGGTGTCGGCATGTAAGGTTCCCTATTCTCGTTTTCAACTGCAGCAGTACATTGAGACCAATGCACACGATCTGTATGTGGACAAGCAGCTGCGCTTGATGGTGGAGAGCGTGGATGATAGGCGAGTGGTGGGTGTCGTCGACCTCTTTGACTTCAGCCCCGTAGACCATCGTGCCGAGGTGGGCATTGTAGTCGATTGCGAATGTCGTGGTCGGGGGTATGGGTGCGAGGCATTGGCTCTGATGTGTGAGTATGCAGAGCATGTGCTCGACCTGCATCAGCTCTATGCCTATGTCCATGAAGACAATGTCGCTGCCCGCCAGCTCTTCGAGCGCGGAGGCTTCAGCCTCGTAGCTACACTCTCTGATTGGGCCTTTTTGCACAAGAAATACCGCTCGGTTTGCCTCTATCAGCGAATTTTTGAAAATAATTAACAAAAAAATGCCGAAACGTTTTGTAGTTACGGAAAAAGTATCTACCTTTGCATCCGCAATCGAGAGAGGTTGCCTAAAGATTTGACAAATTTCTGGTGCGTTAGTTCAGTTGGTTAGAATACATGCCTGTCACGCATGGGGTCACGGGTTCGAGTCCCGTACGCACCGCCAGAAATCGTCAGCATCCTTTTAGAACATCACTTCATGGTGCGTTAGTTCAGTTGGTTAGAATACATGCCTGTCACGCATGGGGTCACGGGTTCGAGTCCCGTACGCACCGCAAAGCCGCTCAATATCTTGAGTGGCTTTGTTTTTTTATTCGTCTTTGTTTGTACCCAACATAGAAAAGCGCTATATTTGCAGAAGACAGCAGGCGGAGGTGTCAGTCTCGATGGCTTGACTAGCTTCCTACCTTGCATGTTGTAGCTCGTTTTATGCATCTATAATGAATGGAATATCATGAATCATCCCGAGAATGAAGAAATATACAAGGGGCTTACCGTAAATGCAGGTATCGAGCAGCCCTCGATGGTCAACCCATATATGAAGCCCAAGAAGCGTAAGCGGGTGTTCACACCGGGTGAGTATGTGGAGGGTATCGTCAAGGGCGATATCACCATGCTCTCGCGTGCAGTGACACTTGTGGAGAGTGTGCTCCCCGAACATCATGCCATAGCGCAGGAGGTCATCGAGAAGTGCTTGCCCTACACAGGAGGCTCGGTGCGTATCGGCATCAGCGGTGTGCCTGGTGCGGGCAAGAGCACCTCAATAGATGCCTTTGGGCTCCATGTGTTGGAGCAGTATGGAGGCAAGCTGGCAGTGCTGGCCATAGACCCCTCGAGCGAAAAGACCAAAGGCAGTATCTTGGGTGATAAGACACGCATGGAGAAGCTCTCTGTTCATCCCGATGCGTTCATACGTCCCAGCCCCTCCGCGGGCTCATTGGGTGGCGTGGCTCGCAAGACGCGCGAGACCATTGTGCTGTGTGAGGCCGCAGGCTTTGACAAGATTTTTGTCGAGACCGTCGGAGTGGGGCAGAGCGAGACGGCAGTGCATTCGATGGTCGACTTCTTCCTGCTCATCCAGTTGGCTGGTACGGGTGATGAACTGCAAGGCATCAAGCGCGGCATCATGGAGATGGCCGATGGCATCGTCATCAACAAGGCCGATGGTGACAATGCCGAGCGTGCCGAGCTGGCAGCCTCACATTTCCGCAATGCGCTCCATCTGTTCCCCGCTCCTGAGAGTGGGTGGACTCCTCAGGTGCTCACCTATTCGGGATTCTATAATCTGCGTGTGGCAGAGGTGTGGCGCATGGTGTTCGACTACTTCGACTTTGTGAAGGCGAATGGCTATTTTGAGCATCGGCGCAACGAGCAGTCCAAGTATTGGATGTATGAGAGTATCAATGAAGCCTTGCGCGACAACTTCTACAACAACCCCACCATAGCCTCCTTGCTTGCTCGTAAGGAGCAGCAGGTGCTCAATGGTGAGCAGACCTCATTTGAAGCGGCACGGCAGCTGCTCGAGGTGTATGGGCTGAGGTAAGTGTGGGTGCGGATGCTTTTTCCTTGGGAATTGTGCCCATTGTAAGATAAAAAACTATACCTTTGCGAAAACTTCAATAGAGCCTATGTTGACAAAAGAAGAAAGAACGCGGATTATCTCGCTCATCCAGCATGAGGTAGTGCCTGCCATGGGGTGTACAGAGCCTGTAGCTGTGGCCTTGTGTGTCGCACGAGCAGCCGAGCTCCTCGGGGCTTTGCCCGAGAGGGTCGAGGTGGAACTGAGCATGAATGTGCTGAAGAATGCCATGGGGGTAGGCATACCTGGTACGGGTATGATAGGTCTGCCCATTGCCATTGCACTGGGCATGATTGTAGGAAAGAGTGAGTACAAGCTTGAGGTGCTCAAGGAGGTCACCCCTGCTGCTGTAGAGCAAGGCCGACGCTACATCGATGAGGGCCGCATCGCCATACGGCTCAAGGAGGATGCTCCCGATGGACTATATATAAAGGTGAAGGCCTATGGCGCAGAGCGCTCCGAGCAAGCCGTTATCTGCGGTGAGCACACTCGCTTTGTGGACGAGGAGTCTTGCAGCTCTGCCCCTCAGGGAGTATCCGAAGGTGCATCTCAGGGCGCATCGCAAGATGCTTCTCAGGAGGTTCCTCAAGGTGTGTCTTCTGAGGAGGTGTCGCTCAATCTGCGTGTGATCTATGAGTTCATTACCCAAGTGCCGCTCGATGAGATTGCCTTCATCGAAGAGTCGGGGCGGATGAATATGGCTGCTGCCGAGAAGGCCTTCGAGTCCTCGTATGGTCATGGCATCGGCAAGATGCTCAACAGCGCTTCCATGTGTGGAATGGTGGGCGATGGCACATTGACCCATGCGATGGCCTATACCTGCTCAGCTTGCGATGCCCGCATGTCGGGAGCCACGATCTCGGTGATGTCCAACTCGGGCAGTGGCAATCAGGGCATAGCGGCCACCGTCCCTGTAGCCGTGTATGCTCGCGACCATCAGGTGCCCCACGAGACCTATGTGAGAGCCTTGGCGCTGAGCAATCTGACGGCCATATACATCAAGCAGAGCTTGGGTCGCTTGTCGGCGTTGTGTGGATGTATAGTGGCTTCTACGGGTGCCAGCTGTGCCATCACCTATATGATGGGAGGTACGTATGAGCAGATATGCTTTGCGGTGAAGAACATGATAGCCAACCTCACGGGCATGATATGCGATGGCGCCAAGCCGAGCTGTTCCCTGAAGCTTTCGAGTGGAGTCTCCACAGCCATGCTCTCCGCTATGCTTGCCATGCAGAATGGTTCGGTGACCAGCCTTGAGGGTATCATCGAGGAGGATGTAGACCGCAGCATACACAACCTCACCAGCATTGGACGCGAGGCGATGGAGGAGACCAACCGTATGGTTGTGGGTATCATGACTTCGAAGTAATATCTTTCGACACTGGGACTGCGTATGCCGCTCCGTGAGTGTGTGCATAGTGAGTCCTTCATGGATAAAAAGAGTATAGGGTGCGCCAGCGATGGCGCACCCTATGACATTATCTCTCGTGCTGACGGTCGTCAGTTCATGCGTACGAAGACCTCGATGGCTTGATATTCTGCCATGCCGAGCTTGTCGTATTGGCGTGCCGTGTTTTGTGTACGGTCCTCGGCGCGCTGCCAGAACTCGCGATGGTCCTCACCGGGGAAGGGCACGATGTCCTTCTGCGAGAGGTGGCGGAAGATGGCGTGGCGTTTCTTGATGAGTTCGTCGGGGCTGAGGGGTACGGCCATGTCCACCATGCCGAGATCCCACTCTTGCCATGCACCGCGGTAGAGCCAGATGTGGCACTCCTTGGCCCAGTCGTCCTCCTTGACCACATCCCATGCTCCGAGCACTGCCTCGATGCACACGCGGTGTGTGCCGTGGGGGTCGGTGAGGTCTCCTGCTGCATAGATCTGATGGGGCTTCACCTCGCGCAGCAGTTTGGCGACGATGTCGATGTCTGCTTGGCTCAGTTCGCTCTTCTTGATGCCTCCCGTCTCGTAGAAGGGCAGGTTGAGGAAGTGTGCGTTGGTCTCGTCATTGAGTCCGAATGAGCGTACGGCCGCTTTGGCTTCAGCACGGCGGATGGCACCCTTGAGGTTGAGCAGTGCTCTTGGCTCGGGCTCTCCCTCCACCTTGCTGGCTATGATTTGTCGCACCTCGTCGTAGCGGTCCTCGAGTCCGATCTCTCGTGCGGTGTCCATGTGCTGCACCACTACGTCGTCATATACGGCCACGTTGCCCGATGTCTGATAAGCCACGTGTACGTCGTGTCCTTGCTCCACGAGTCGGATGAAGGTGCCTCCCATCGAGATGACATCGTCATCGGGGTGAGGTGAGAATACGATTACTCTCTTGGGGAATGGGGTCGATGCCACGGGTCGTGTCGTGTCGTCGCAGTTGGGTTTACCTCCCGGCCATCCTGATATGGTGTGCTGCAAGTCGTTGAAGACCTCGATGTTCACCTCGTCATAGGCTTTGCCCAGGCTGTCGAGCATGTCGGCCAGCGAGTGCTTCATGTAGTCCTGATAGGTGAGTTTGAGTATGGGTTTGTCCACCTTGTTGCAGAGCCAGATGACAGCTTTGCGCACCAGCTTCTTGGTCCATTCGCACTGTCCCACGGTCCATGGAGCCTCACAGCGTGTGAGCTTCTCTCCTGCGATTTCGTCGATGACCACTTCGATGTCGGCATGTTGCTGTAGCAGGCTTGCGGGCACCATTTCTGTCTGCTCTCCCTCGACCACCTTCTTGATGACTGCGGCTTTGTGTTCGCCCCATGCCATGAGTACGATCTTCTTGGCCTTGAGTATGGTCTCTATGCCCATGGTGATGGCCATGGTTGGTATCTCGTTCTTGGCGAATGAACTAGCCTGCACTTTGCGTGAGTTGAGGCTCAGCTGCACGAGACGTGTGCGTGACTTCTCATAGGAGCCGGGTTCGTTGAATCCCAATTGTCCCTTCTCTCCCATGCCGATGACCATGAAGTCCACCTTGCTGGCAATCTTCTCGTATGCCTTGCAGTAGTTGGTAATCTCCTCCACCGATGCTGTGGCGTCGATGACGTGGATGTTGTTCTCTTCGATATCTATATGGTTGAGCAGTTCCTCTCGTATGCGGTAGTTTCGGCTCTGCTTGTGGTCAGGGGCGATGGGGTAGAACTCGTCGAGGCTCACTACGGCCACCTTCTTGAAGCTCACCTCTCCCGCCTTGTGTCGGTTTACGAGTTCGCGATAGAGTCCCAGGGGAGTCTTTCCTGTGGTGAGTCCCAGTAGGAAGGGTTCGGCGGCGTTGTGTGCATTGATGGCGTCGACGATGAGCTTGGCCACGTATTGTACGCCGTCATACTCGGTGTCGAAGATCTCGGTAGGGATCTTCTCGTAGCGGCAATAGATGTCGCGGGGGATGCCTGTGGTGATGAGTCCACCATCTTTGGGCAATGTGTACTTACTTTTCATAGGTGTATTATTTTTTTTGTTAGGTTGTACATCTTCTTTCAGGGGTCAAAGGTAGAAAAAGAGTTTGACATAGCCTCGACTTTTTCTCTCTTTTTGCAATAGATGGTTTCTATGCCCTCATAGATGCTTGGGTGTGTCCTGTGGGCCTCATCCTGCGAATCCTCGTCTTTGGCGTGCCCATGGGATGATGTGCCTTGCCTCCATCCCCTGCTCCAGCAGTCTCCTCATCTGCTGCATGTAGGGTGTGGTGTGCTCGAAGAAGTGCTTGTATCCCTCACACAACGTGTTGAGTCCCTTCTCACCGCGTCGTGTGGTAGCAAAGCGGTGCTTGGGGCACTCGCCTCGGCAGGCAAAGAGGTAGTCACACTTGCGGCAGTCGCTGGGCAGGGCATTGCGCTTCTCGATGCCGAAGCGGAAGAGCTCGGGCTTGCGCTGCATGTCGGCAAGGTGCTCGGTGCCTATGTTGCCTAGTCGGTATTCGGGGTAGACGAAGTGGTCACACATGTACACGTCGCCGTTGTGCTCCACCACGAGTCCGTCTCCGCAGGTGGGGCAGAAGGCGCAGAGCGAGGGTTGCACACCGCACCACTGTGCCAAGGTGATGTCGAAGAGTTGTACGAATCGTTCGCCGACGTCGTTGATGACCCACTCATCGAAGATGTCTGTCATGAATTTTCCAAAGGCCTTGGGCGTGATGCTCCACGGGGCCACCTTACTACCTTCTGTGCTGGGTGGCACGATGGCTGCTCGTCCCGAGGGGGTGGTGACGGTGTGCTCCACTACGGGGAGGAACTGCATGTATCGGCTGATGGAGCGCATGAACTGGTACACCCGCTTGCCTTGTCCGGCACAGCGGTTGTTGATGGTGCTCAGCGTGTTGTACTCCACGCCTCTCGTGGCCATCATCTCCAGTCCTCTCATCACGCGGTCGAAGGTGGGGTGTCCACCTCTGTCGCGGCGATAGGCGTCATGTATGTCCTGTGGCCCATCGATGGAGAGTCCTATGAGGAAGTTGTTTTCGCGGAAGAAGTCACACCAGTCGGGATTGATGAGTAGTCCGTTGGTTTGCAGTGAGTTTTCTATCTGTTTGTTACCCTGATATCTCTTCTGCAGGGCTACGGCTTTTTCGTAGAAGTCGATGCCTGCAAGGAGAGGTTCTCCTCCGTGCCAACAGAAGGTGACCGTGGGCACCTGTACCGCTTCGATATATTGGCTGATATATCGCTCCAGCAGCTCATCGCTCATCTTGGGCTGATGTCCTCCGTAGAGGTCTGCCTTGCCGAGGTAGTAGCAGTATTCGCAATCGAGGTTACATAGCGAACCCACGGGCTTTATCATGGTGGTAAAAGCCGTGGGTCGTGTCAGTTTTTGCGCGTCGGCAAAGTGAAGCATGTCGTGTCTCATTGGTGTGATGCTTGTGGTTGCCTACCGCGTTCTTGTCCTTGTCCTCGCTGCTGTATGCCACGCAGCAGTTCGCGTTGGTATCGCTCCTCGGCCATCTGCACCCTCATGAGCTTTTTGGCGGGTAGTATGGCCTTGAACTTGGCCAGGTATTCCTTCTCCAGCTGGGCACATTCGATTTTGACGTCGGCCATGGCGTCTATCATGGCGTTGCAGTCCTCTTCGGTGCGTTCGTTGGGTGCTACGGCTCTTACCTGTTTCCATACGCGGCGGTTGGCTTCGCGCTTCTTGGCTTGCAACTCAAAGTATACGGGGAAGAATGCAGCGCTCTCCTCTTCGGTTAGTTCGGCATGGCGGGTGAGAAACTCTTGCTGCTTTGCTTGATACTCCTCGGGAGTCATGTGCGGTCTGCGTGCTGATCTTTCGGGGGCTTGTGCCAGTGCGGCAAGGCTCACAAGCAGTGCACAAAAGATAGAGAGATGACGTTTCATAGGCTATTCTGTTATAATATGTATATAGTTATATATGGTTAATCGTAGTCGGTGCTGGTGAGGTATGAATAGAGTGCATATTCGCTATAGAGCGATGATGCCATGAAGTCGTCCACCTCGGGCTCGTAGAGTTCCTCGGCTGCGGCTATGTTGTCAGACTTGAGGTGGCTCTGTTGCACATACATGATGCCTTGCACCATGAATATGATGCCTACGAACATGGCGGCCATGTAGAGCAGTGGCTTGATGCGTGTCATGAGCGTCACCTTGGCCTCGGTCGTAGCTATAGGTTGTGTCTCGGGCAGGTTGTTCATGAGCTGCTCGTGCAGCTGCTCCAGGTAGCCCTCGGGCATTGTGAAGGGCTGCTTCTTGCCGTATTGCTCTATGAGTTTGTCTTCGTCTTTCATATCACATTGTCTTATGTCCACTCGTCTCCTGGTATCCCTTTGACTCGGATGGCTACGGATGGTTTAATTTTCGTTCTCCAAAAAATCGCTGATTTTTTTCACCGCGATGTGGTACGATGCCTTCAGTGCCCCCACGCTGGTGCCGAGTATGGCCGACATCTCCTCATATTTCATCTCGTCGTAGTACTTCATGTTGAATACCATACGTTGCTTGGGAGGCAATGTTTGTATGGCGGCTTGCAATTGTGCTTGCAGGTGGTCGCCGTCAAACCACTCATCGGCTTCGATGCTTGTGGCTGCTGCCTCTATGTCGTCATAGTCGACGCGGTTGCAACTCTTGTTGATGAAGGTGAGTGTCTCGTTGGTGGCTATACGATAGAGCCATGTGAGTAGCTTGGCTTGCCCGAGGAAACCATCGATGCCCATCCATGCCTTCACGAAGGTGTTCTGCAAGATGTCGTTGGCGTCGTCGTGGTCGAGCACCATGCGTCGTATGTGCCAATAGAGCGTCTCGCTATGTGCCTTCACCAGTGCCGAGAAGGTGTCGTGTCGCGTCTTCGTGTCGCGTAGTCGTTCGATGAGTATGTCTTCGTCTGTAGGTAGGCTCACGGGGTACTGATGATTAGTGTCGGTAGTGCAAATGTAGCATATTTTGTGCTTATATCAAAGCGGTATGTGTGAAAATCATCCTACGCCGAGGTCGGTGTTCTCCATGAGTACCTCTATCTTGGAATCATCCTTGATGCACGGATACACCTCTTCGGCAAACCATTGGGCGAGTGCCCTGTCTTGTCTCACTGAGGTAGAGTTGTTGCAGAACACGTTCACGCTGAAGTATTCGAAGTGCTGGCGAGCAAGAGCTATGTCGGTGAGGATTTGCTCGCGGCTTTCCCCCTCGGTGCAGCACAGCAGACACGCCCCTTGGAAGTGCTCGGCCACCTCTTCTGCAGTGACGTTGGTGGGTATGCCTTTCTGCCAATGGTCGCGCAGGGTGGGGGAGAAGGTTTCTATACCGCAACGGAACTTCACCGTGGCTGGAGCAAATTGCTGGGCAAATTGTGCCAACTTCTTGCGGTACATGTAGTGTGCCTCGAACCACAGTGTATGGATATGCTTTTCGCGCACCACTTCGATGATGAGCTTGATGGTTCTCTCGTCCAGTTCCATGGCCGACCCCGAGTTGATGATGTCGAGTACGCCATAGCGTCCTGTCACTTGGCTCAGTATGGGCTCGTTCACGGCAAAGGGGTTGTCGCTCGTGTCGCTATGGTAGTCGCAGAAGGTACACTTGCCCCAGCGGCACCCTGTGCCTTGTAGCAGCACAAACTCGCGTGGCATCTTGGTGTGAATGAGTGCGTATCGATCCATAGTAGAAGTGGCTAAATATGAAATTCAATCCGAACAACTTCTCAACGTTTTACATATCTGCGGATAGCATGCACTGCAGCATAGGCCAGCGGTGTGCCGAAGAGGGCCTCGATGAGCAGCTTGGCTGCATACTGGAAGACGATCATCATCACGAGATCGTGTGTCGATACCACGCCAAGGAAGGCGATGAGCACGAAGGGCAGACTGTCGAAGAGGTAGGCTACTGCCGAGCTTCCTATGGTGCGCACCCAGAGGCGCTTACCCTTGGTGCGCTCCTTGATCTTCTCCATCAGCCAAGCGTTAGAGAGTTCGCCCAGGAGGAATCCCGTGAGCGATGCCACCACGATACGCGGCACACAGTTGAAGATATGGTCATAGGCTCTTGCCGTCTCGTCCAGATAGTCGGGCGAGGGGAGCCACACCCCGATCTGCGTGCACACCACCATGATGATGTTACACACGAAGGTGAGCCATATCACCTTGCGTGCCGTGCGGTAGCCCCATATCTCGGTAAGTACGTCGCCTAGCATGTAGGCAAAGGGGAAGACGATGGTGCCTGCGTCGAAGTAGAAGAGCCCGAAGAGGCTGATGACCTTCACGGCCATGACGTTGGACACTAGGTAAGAGGTGACGAACAGTCCGGTCATGATTGTCAGTGCGGTGTGATTGCTGACCTGTCTGTCTGTTCGGTTTTTTGAAGGGTTTTCCGATACCTTGTACATGAGTTTGGAATTTTGAATTATGAATTATGAGTTTTGAATTATGAATTATGAATTATGAAGGCTTGTGCCCCTCCGGATGGCAGCAAGGGCGTAGCCACTTGCATAATCTGTGTAATCTGTGAAATCTGTGGTTTAATTTACAATTTGACAATTTACAATGTACTATTTATTTACAATTTGAATGTTTTACAATTTTCCCGGACTCTGAGTCCTCCAAATCCCCCTCTGTTTATAGAGGGGGTGCCCGCAGGGCGGGGGCGTTACAAGCGTAGCGCGTAGGGAGTTAGAGGGGGTCTTCCTTAGTCAAACAACCCGCGCATGTCCCGATACACGTTCTTGCCCAAGTGCTTGTAGGCCAGCTCGGTGACCTCGCGTCCTCGCGGTGTACGCTTGAGGAATCCCTCCTTGATGAGGAACGGCTCATACACCTCCTCCAGCGTGCCCGGGTCCTCACCGATGGCTGTGGCTATGGTGCCCAGTCCCACGGGTCCGCCGCCAAACTTGTCGATGATGGTGCAGAGGATCTTGTTGTCTATCTCGTCGAGTCCATAGCGGTCGATATTGAGCGCCTCGAGGGCATAGCGTGCAATCTCCAGGTCGATGTCTCCTGTGCCCTTCACCTGGGCAAAGTCGCGTACGCGGCGCAGCAACGCATTGGCTATGCGGGGTGTGCCACGGCTGCGTCGGGCTATCTCGTGTGCCGCCTCCTCGTCGCATGGCACGCCGAGGATGTCGGCCGAGCGAGCCACGATGCGCGAGAGCACTTCGTTGTCATAGTACTCCAGGTGCATGTTGATGCCAAATCGGGCGCGGAGCGGAGCCGTGAGCATGCCGCTGCGTGTGGTGGCCCCCACGAGGGTGAAGGGGTTGAGGTCTATCTGTATGCTCCGTGCCGAGGGTCCCTTGTCGATCATGATATCGATGCGGTAGTCCTCCATGGCCGAGTAGAGGTACTCCTCCACCACGGGCGATAGTCGGTGTATCTCGTCGATGAACAGCACATCGTTGGGCTCCAGCGAGGTGAGCAGACCTGCCAAGTCGCCCGGCTTGTCGAGCACAGGGCCCGAGGTGATCTTGAATCCCACGCCCAGCTCATTGGCGATGATGTTGCTCAGTGTCGTCTTGCCCAGTCCGGGAGGGCCATGTAGCAGCACGTGGTCCAGTGCCTCGGCACGCAGTCGGGCTGCCTTGACGAAGATGCGCAGGTTGTCCACCACCTTGTCCTGTCCCGAGAAGTCCTCGAAGCGCAGCGGTCTGAGCGCCACCTCGAAGTCCTTGTCCTTGCCCCCGAGCTGCTGTCGTCGTATGTCGAAGTTCTCTTCCATTGTTGTTGGTTAAATCAAGGGACAAAGATACAACAAGCCGAGCGGAGAACAAAATAAACGGGTTTATTTTTTATCCCGCCGACGCGGTATGATAGCGTCGGTTGCGACGACTGCTGATTTATCAGCATAAAGGAGTGCGACAAAAGTCGCCATCCGTGTATCTTCAAGCTGCAAAGCAGATTAAAATTAGTACAACTGACGATTGAGTGAGCAAGAGCCAAGCTTGCTTGAGCTCTTTCAGCGAGCGAAGAGGAAGAAGACGAAGTCAAGCCGAGCGAAATATCAAATTTATTTGAATATTTGACTTCGGCCCCTTCGATTTTATCTACGGGCGTCGACCTAAAGGTTCCGAGGCGCAGCCTAATTTCAAGCTGTGCAACAGATTAAAATAAGTTCAAGCGATCCTCTGTCGTAGCTCTTGAGATGTGTCGCCCCTAGTGAAGAAGCGGGGGCACCACACCTCGTGTGATGCCCCGCTGAAGGAGATGGGATAGTGGATTAGCCCCACAATGAGCCCCATGTGCCGCGACGCTCGCCGGCCATGCTGGCATCTTCATCGGTAGTGTCATCGGAGATGGAGATGCTGAATACATTGCCTGAGGTTGCCATCATGCTCTGTACCTCAATCTCTGCAGCCTCGATAGAGGGCTTTACATAATCCTTTTTCATATTGCTTATTTGGTGTTTTCTGTTACTTAATCACTACCTTGCGTCCACCAACGATGTATACCCCCTTGGTGGGGTTCTCTACACGGCGACCCATGAGATCGAAAATCATTTCTGATTTCTCATTTCTGATTTCCGAAGTCTCGATGTCGGTAGTACCATCATCGAAGCGGATAGAGATAGAGCCGGCTGAGATAGTAGCAGGTACCTGCAAGTAGGCCTTGTTGTTATAGACCTTGAAACCTGCTTCCTTTTTGTAGAAGCCAACTACATCCTTCTTTTGCTCGTTTTGCATCACGGCAAGCACATAGGTGGTATAGCCCTCAGCGAGTTGTTCCTCTCTATAGAGATTAGCATCCTTATTATTGGCTTCGTAACCCACGAGCATGTTATCCTCTACGGCAGTGCCATAGCTGATTGAGGGAATGAAGGTGTAGGTATTAGCAGCACCACGAAGTACAGCACCGGTATTGGCAGGGATGATGTCCACAAGCTCAGTCATGGTGATAACACCTGTACCATTCTCCATAGTAGGCTGCTCAGTAGCCACATATGCCTGCACGCCCTCGGGAATCTGCATTGCTGAAGTAGTATAGAAGGTTCCGATGCCGTGCTCGCTAATGGTGCTGTTTACGGTGTAGAGGCTATATGCGCCGTTAGTCATCTCTTCGAGTGAGAGGGGAACATATACCATGCTATAGCTCTCGGGATCCTCTTCGTAGAAGAAGGCTATCTTACCATCGAGCTGGATATCCATGGTTGAGTAGGCTGAGCGCACTCGGCTTACAACCAAGCCCTTAGTCCAGTTCTCGGCAAAGGTGGTGGGAGTATAAGCAGTGCTGTAGTTCATCTCCTTGAAGAAGATGGTCACATCGTTACGGCCATCAGCGGTGTAGTCGCCTCGCTGACCTGTGGGAGTAGATTGCAACATTACATCACAGATGCGACCCGTTTCGTTGTGTATGGCTTTCACCTTGTAAATCTCTCCATTACATGCGTTGTTACCAAAGCTGATGCCACCTGTGATCGTCTCACTGGCAACTTGACTGCTCCAAGAACCTGTACCTGCTGCTATATCTGTGAAGGTGAAGATATTGAAGTAGCGGCCATTGCCCTTACGGCTACTGATGATGATGGTGCCGTCGGGCAACTCCTCTACCTTGGCTTCGTCACCGCCATTCACGCAGCGACCACCGAGGAGGTTCCATGTCTCGCCGAAGTTGTCAGAGTATACCACATAGTTGTTGTGCGAAGCACCTGTTTCATTTTCGCGAACTTCGCGAACGAGTAGTGCGGCATAGATGCGGTAGTACTGGCTACCCTCTGCCTTGAATACGCGTGATTGAAGAATGCGACCAGAACCGTAGAACAAGCTATAAGCTTCGGGGAGGATGGGCTCGTAACCTTTGGGGTTCTCATTGTTGTAGAGCGGAGTCACATCCATGAAGTTGGCTGTCACGTTCTCGGGCTCGTCCCATGTGACACCACCGTCGTGGCTACGCAAACGGGCTGTGTAGTTGTGGTGTGTAGCGTCAGCACCGGGGAAGTTCTGCTTACCGCCCACGCACATGATGAGCACCTCGTCGCTCTCGCGGTCGGCCACGATTGCTGCATCTCCGAAGGCATAGTTGAATACGTTGGTATGGGTAACATCCCCTACAGTCACGTGCTGGCCTGTACCATCAGCGACAAACTCTTCATCGGTCCAAGTGAGACCATTGTCATCAGAACGACGAATCTTGATGTCTACGGGAGCAAAGCCCACGTCACTACCACCAGGGCGATGGTCGGTAACCGCCAAGATAGTACCCTTGCGAGTCACGGCAATGGCAGGGATACGGTAGGGCTTGTTCATCACGGGGTCGTTAGAGTAGAAGAGGTACTGGTACTTGTTATCCTCATCTACGCTATATGAAGCCGTCACCTCAAGTCCGCCTGCGGGGATGGGAGTGTCATTATACTCAGCTGCATTACCCTCGGCATCTTTGAAACCATCAAAAGTGTAGCCACGATATATGTAGGCATTGTTCAAGGTGATGGTAGCACCTGCGGGGAGGTAGTAGGTGCGTGCCTCCACATCGCCTGTGATGATGCTTGTAGCAATCTGTCCAGCGATGGTGGTTGACAAGTTTGCTACACGGAAGTTGGGTGCATAGGGTTGCTCACCGCTCACCTCCACGTTAAGGGTCAAGGGCTTGGTGATGTCGATAACATTAACTCCCCAAACGCTACCTCCATCGGTAGAACTATAGAGCTTGATGTCGTTACCTTTCGCACCATGCATATTGAAACTCTGTCCAGGAGTTCCCTTGGGGCAGATGGTATAGCCATTCTCCACCATATTCAAGCAGAGGTCTGTACCTGTAGCGGTCATCGTGGCAGCGCTACCACTGCCTGTGCCTGCCAAGGTAAGAGCGAGGCCCATACCTGCGGTATAACTATACATCTTGAACGATTCGGCAGTACCCACGAGATACCATACCTCGTTCAAAGTGTAATCTGTGGTACCTGAGTTCACTGCATGGCCAGCATAGTCGGCCGCCTCATTAAGGCAGATGGTGTAGTTCTTGTCGCGGATGCTATAGATATGTACAGGCACGAGGTTCTCTAAGTTTGCAGAGAAGAAGGTCGGAGTAAAGCTTGCCGTAATCGTGCGGTTTGCTGTGAGTGTTGAAATCTCCAAGGTGTTGCCATTGATGGTGTTCTCACCCTCCTTCACTCCTGTGAGTGCGAAGTTCTCATTGCCGTTGATTGTCAATGTACCGTCGGTAATGGTTGTGCCCTCGAAGAGTGCCCATACAGCAGGCAATGTCTTGGTCTCACCATTCCATGTAGCGGTAGCACCTACTATTGCAGGAGCTTCTACCGTGAGGGAGTAGGCCGCAACCTCTTCAAGCACGAAGTCGTGGGCTGCGTGCCCACCATCACCGCTACAGCGGTTGGCATAGCCACTGTCGTGTAGGTAGGGCGAACTTCCACTTGACTTGAGGAGAAGGCAACCCAATGTGCGGGGCGATGCCTCGAAGGTCCAGGTGTTGGCGCCAGCCTTGTCTGCACCGATGTTGTAGGTGTCTTTTATGTAGGTGTTGGTACCCATATTGAGCCACTTGCTACCCTCGTCGAGAAAGAAGATTGAGCCAAGGAAGTCACGCTCAGCTTCGGTCTTCATACCCATCTGGTTGCCGCTGTGGCGGTTCACAGCATCGAGATACCTGCCTGAGTCTTTTCCCTTGATGCGGTAATACTTGCCCACCTCGGGGAGGTTCAATGAGTAGGTGGCCACGATAGCCTCTACTTCTGCTACAGCGGTAGCTGCATCAATGGCTGCTGTCACCTCACTTGCATCGTACACCTTGACACCATCGATGGTGTATGAATAGTAACCAAGTGCATCATCCAGCTTTGCAGCGTTGGCCGTTACGGTAGCCTTGGCTTCGGTCTTGGCAGCTGTGAGTTCTGCATCTTCTTCTTCAACCTCTTCTTTACCTGCAATTGCAGGGTCAACGAAGGTTACGGTAAAGTTTGTGAGTATAACACCGTTACCGTTGGTTCCTGAGAGAACAAACGACATTGAGCTCAACTTTTGATTTCTTGCGCTGATGGTCTGTGCTGCACGAGTAGTAGTGTATGTGTTGCCACCTGTCATTGCCAAGCTGAGGCCTGTGTCGTGGTTGTTGTTTGCAAATGTGAAGCTATAGCTACCGATAACATATCCATCGGGCACCGTCAAAGTGTATGTAGATGTTGTAGCCTGACCTGTCATCATCTGCACATTATTGTCTACCCAATTCATGTTATTGGCTGGGCAGCTGAATACCAACTGTGGTTCAGCATTGCTTCTCCATGCGCTGTTCCAACTTTGGTTTGCCGATGTGCCATTATCCTTATAGAGGTTACCATTTTCCTTGTCAATGGTGTATGTCAGTGTAGGTAATAACTCTTTATATCGGATTACCAAATTGGTCATCATGATACCCTTGGTGCCATCGGTGCCCTCACCGACCTTGAGGGTGATGGTCTGGGTTGCGAGGCCTGTTGCTGTTACTGTCTGAGCTGTGCCTGTTTGAGCAGGGCTTGTTGCAGTGCCCTCAGCTGTGGTGTAGGTGTATGTACCGCTGAAACCTCCACCTTCCAATGTGGTCAAATCATATCCTACGATTATATATCCTTCGGGCAAAGAGATATTGTAAGAATATCCAGTCTGCAACCAAGGACGTTTGTTTGACCAACCCATGTTGTTGACGGTCTTGTCTGTGCTCTCTACGGTTACTACAGGAGTGGTGTTTGTAACAAACTTACCATACCAGCCATCACTTGAAGATACATTTTTTGTCCATGTAGACTGTCCGCTTTGGAATTCATTGGTGGTCAGCGTCAATGTCAGTAATGAGGGATCGGGCAACTCGTCAGGTTCACCCTTTACAATGGATACCATATACTGGCAACCGGTATCACCACGGTCTGTACTTGTTTGACCATTACTCCAATTGTAAACTGGTGTATTAGTTAATGTGGTTTGGTTCAACTGTACCGTACCACTACTAATAATGAAAAGTCCAGGCGTGTTGGCGTAACTCAGTGTCCAACCGTTAGTGGGCTGAGTGGCCGATGTCGTGATCTGTGCATTGTAGGCCGCTGTAGGAGCGAGGTATGAGTTGTCGTTGCGGTTGATGATGTCGAGCGTTGTGCCATCCTCGCGGAGCACAAACTTCCACATTCCAGTGGCGTAGTTGTGCTTGTCATTACCAGTCACGCCAGCGCCCGCACCATTGCTGGTGAGGTATTTGTTGCTGCGGTTGGGGGTGTAGAGCTGATACCATACTTCGTTGCCTTGGGTACTGTTGGTGGGCATGGAGAGTGCGCCGTTCAGGATTGTGGTGAGGCTGTTTGCCATTGCGGTCACCTCATCCTGTGTGATGCTGCTCTTCTCCAGAAGTGTAGTTGCTTCAGTGAGCTTGGTGTCGAAGGCAGCCATCTTTGCTGCATTGTACTGACCAGCCTCATCGCCGCGTTCAGCTACCAAACCGCGAGCAATCACTTGAGTCAACTGGTTGCGCAATCCTGCCTGTGCATAGCGTGTAGCTGCATCGGCCTCAGTCACTACATTATAGGTGTCGCTGGGGAAGTCTGCAAGGAGGGTCTCCTTCATCAAATTGGCTATCTTGGCATAGGCCAAGCCACCGATGTAGTCGTTAGAGAATACGAGGCTTGAGTTTACGGCATCGCTATTGAACATGGGAGTATAGGTGTCGATGTAACGAATTTTATCAGATTTCAATGACTCCATATAAGCATTCAGCTCCGCGATACGAGTGTTGTGGCTGGCATTGTTTCTGGGGCAGATGGCCATCAAGTAGATCTTTGATGTGGGCGACTTCTCGACAATCTTGTCTACCAATGCCTTGTAGTTGGCTTTCACGGTTGCGATGTCGGTAGAACCAGTGCAGTCGGCCGTGCCAGTGTAGAGGAAGATGGCCTTGGCATCGGCCTTAGCTACGCCCTCAACGTTAGCGTAGGTGGCATCTACTATCTTGCTTGTGGTAGCGATGTCGCCACTGTTGTTCCATCCTGTACCGCGGTTCTTCACGTTGGGATTGCCGAGAAGTTCTTGCCACTCGCCATTCTTGATGAATGAGTCACCGAACACGAGCACGTCGTTGCTCTTGATGGGGAGGCAGCTGAAGTAGGTAGCACGCATGCCGTGCGCTGCATTGCCGAGGCCGCCACGGTTTTGCACTTCAAGGGTGTTCTCGGGGTAAACGCATGATACGGTGTAGTCCTCACCCTCCTGAAGGTACTGGCAGATAGTCTCGCACCATGCCTGGTAAGCACCAGCGGTGAGGTGGAGGTTGTCGTAGCTCCATGCACCGCCATTAGCCACATTGGTGAGCTTGTCGTAGAGGTCTACATAGGTCACATTGGTTGTAGCGTCAGCGTATGCCTTCACGATCTCGTTGGTCTTGAGCCATGTGGCCTGTACGCGGTTCGAAGTGTTGTTGTTCAAGATGCTGTAGAGGTACACCTTGGTGTTGGGCGAGTGCGCATGGATGCGGGTCACGATGCTCTTGATGTACGCGAGCACCTGCTCGGGGCTGAAGTTGAGTCCGCCCGAGGTGGCGATGTCGTTCGTACCGATCATCATGAACACCTTCTTGGGCTTGCCGTTGATGTATGACTCCAGGTTGTCGCTCTGCTCGGTAGAGTAGGTACCCGAGTTACCGCGGTTCACGATGGGCAGATAGTCTCCATTGCTGGTCACGAAGGCCTCGGGCCAGCAGTGCATGTCGGTGATACTGTTACCGATGAACACGATGTTGTCGCTCGTCACGTTCAGCACTTTGAACGAGTCGTAACGATGGTTACGGAACGGGCCGTCGGCAAAGATTGCGGTTGCTGTGCATAGCAGGGCCGCAAGGAATGTCGAAAATCTCTTCATGGTCTCTTGTCTTGTTTGATTGGTTTGGTTATTGATTGTTGTTAATTGATTGATTCGCAGTGCATTTCTCGCCCCCCCCTGTCTGTCTCATCTGTGTCGCTCGGCTGCTGTGGGGCGGTGTTGCGGTATTGTGCGTACACTATGCAAAGATACAAAAAAATAATGTATCGTGCAAGTCTTTTGGTGATTTTTGGGGAATAACATAGGTGTTGTCCAAAACATCTCGTGTAATTTCGAGCAAGCGAGAAATCTCGCAGAGTGCCCTGGCCTAAAAAGAGTCAACCTTTTTCAGGAAAAGACAACAGCAAAGTGATGACGATGACGATGACGATGACAAAATGCGCACACCCATCATCATCGACCCAGCGATGCTCACAATTTTTTATTATATATATATATATAATAAATGTTCATCCTCCGCCCCGCCCTGCCGCGAAGGCGTGCATATTCTGTCATCGTCATCGTCATCGCCAGCTTCTCGCGTTCCGCACGTGCATTATGCGCGTATCCCGACGCTCTTTCGCGTCGGCCCCCTCTATGGGGAGGACTCAGAGTCCGCGGGTGAAATTGCTAAATTGCCAAATCGTAAATAAATAGTAAATAGTAAATTGTCAAATAGTAAATTGTGTCAGTCTGCGCAGCGTGATGCGCCTTTGTACGAAAATTTTTTTATCTCTTTGTGCCCAAATAAATTTGCCTTTTCGCTCACTTATTCGTACCTTTACGACTAGAAAGTCGTTTAGGTACTCTCGTTCGCTGAGAAAAGCTCAAATAAATTTGCCTTTTCGCTCACTTATTCGTACCTTTGCAGACCGAAACAGGTGGGGCAGTGATGTTGCGTCTGTTTTAGGACAAGGAAGACACGAAAAAGAAACATTTATCATAGACTATGAATTTGGATATCCTTACGGCGGTTTCGCCCATCGACGGTCGCTACAGAAGCAAGACCGCACAGTTAGCCGAGTATTTCTCTGAGTACGCCCTCATCCGCTATCGAGTACGCGTCGAGATCGAGTATTTCATCATGCTTTGCGAGCTCCCATTGCCCCAGCTGCAGGGTGTGGACAAGGCCCTGTTCCCCTACCTGCGTGGCATCTACCAGCAGTTCTCTGAGGCCGACGCAGCGCGCGTGAAGGAGATCGAGAGCGTGACCAACCACGACGTGAAGGCGGTGGAGTACTTCATCAAGGAGCAGTTCGACAAGGAGCCTGCGCTCATCCCCTTCAAGGAGTTTGTGCACTTTGGCCTCACCTCGCAGGATATCAACAACACCTCGGTGCCCCTCTCAGTGAAGGAGGCCTTGGTGGAGGTCTACTATCCTCTCATCGAGCAGCTCATCGGTCAGCTCAACGCCTATGCCGACGAGTGGGATGCCATCCCCATGCTGGCCAAGACCCACGGACAGCCCGCGTCGCCCACCCGTCTCGGCAAGGAGGTGCGCGTGTTTGCCTACCGACTGGAGCAGCAGCTCGCCGTGCTCAAGGCTTGTCCCCTAACTGCCAAGTTTGGCGGCGCCACGGGTAACTACAACGCCCACAACGTGGCCTACCCCACCTACGACTGGAAGGCTGTGGGCAACCGCTTCGTGAGCGACTACCTCGGCCTCGAGCGTGAGCAGTACACCACACAGATATCTAACTATGACTTCCTGGCTGGCGTGTTCGACGCACTCAAGCGCATCAACACGATCATGATCGACATGAACCGCGACTTCTGGCAGTACATCTCCATGGAGTACTTCAAGCAGAAGATCAAGGCAGGCGAGGTAGGCTCGAGCGCTATGCCCCATAAGGTGAACCCCATCGACTTTGAGAATGCCGAGGGCAACCTGGGCATCGCCAACGCCATCCTCGAGCACCTGGCCAGCAAGCTCCCCATCAGTCGCCTGCAGCGCGACCTCACCGACTCTACCGTGCTGCGCAACGTGGGTGTGCCCTTCGGCCACATCGCCATCGCCATACAGAGCTCGCTCAAGGGTCTCGGCAAGCTCCTCCTCAACGAGGCTGCCATCCGTCGCGACCTCGAGGGTAGCTGGAACGTGGCTGCTGAGGCCATACAGACCATCCTCCGCCGCGAGGCTTACCCCAACCCCTACGAGGCACTCAAGGCACTCACACGCACCAACGCTGCCGTGACTGCCGAGTCGATGCAGGAGTTCATCGAGGGACTCGACGTGAGCGATGCCGTGAAGGCCGAGCTCAAGCAGATCACTCCTTGGAACTACACGGGAGTGTAAGGGAGACCCCCGAAGGATCTGCTTTGCAGAACTCCTTTGGGGAGATAAACTTCCCGTCGTCGCAACCGACGCTCCTTTCGCGTCGGCCCTCTATGGAGGGGTGACTGGTGGGGGCGCAAAAGATTAGACTTGTTGAACAAAGTATATTGCAAAAACATTCGTAAAATAGAGATTATAGATTCACTACTCAGCGATGCTTGAGTCCCCTCCCTAGAGGGAGGGTTAGGGTGGGTCTTCCATTAAGGCCGTGAGGCTGGAAACAATAAAAAACTAACCTAACAGAAATGAGTACAGACAATGTGAACCGATTCGAGGGATTCGAGTCAGAGAGAGGCGGCGAGCGCAGATCGTTCGACCGCGACAACAGTTGGAACAACGAAGGTACCCGTGCACAGGGCCAGCGTCCGCGTTTCGTGAGAAATGCCGATGGCACCACACGCCCCCAGCGTCCCCGATTCCACCGCGAGGAGGGCAGCGCACCCCGCTATGCCAAGGTGGAGCGCACACAGCGCAGTTCCTTCAACCCAAACTTTGAGAACAACCGTCCCCGCTTCAACCGCGAGGGTGGCTACAACCGTGAGGGTGGCTACAATCATGAGCGCGGAGAGCGCAGCTACAACACCTTCGGCGCCGAGGGAGGCTACAACCGTGAGGAAGGCTACAACCGCGAGGAAGGCTACAACCGCGAGCGTACCTATAGTCGTGGCAACAGCTACAACAGCGACTACAACCGCGCCGACAAGCCCTATAGCCGCCGTCCCCAGCAGGACCGCGCAGAGGCAGGCAACGAGTGGCACTCCGACGCTGCCAACACCTTCCGCCCCACCTACAGCCGTGAGGGTGGCGAGGGCTACAACGCACGTCCCCGCTACAGCCGCGAGGGTGGCTACAACCGCGAGGGCGGCTATGGCCAGCGTCCTGCAGGCTACGGACAGCGTCCTGCCGGTGGAGGATTCAAGAAAGGTGGCTTCGGTGACAACAAATATAGCAAGAAGAAGCAGATACAATATCGTGAGGAGATGAAGGACCCCAACGAGCCCATCCGCCTCAACAAGTACCTCGCCAACGCAGGTGTGTGCTCGCGCCGCGAGGCCGACGACTTCATCACCGCTGGCGTGGTGACTGTCAACGGACAGGTGGTGACCGAGCTCGGCACCAAGGTGAAGCTGGGCGACGAGGTGCGCTTCCACGACCAGACCATCAGCATCGAGCGCAAGATCTACATCCTCCTCAACAAACCCAAGGACTATGTGACCACCGTCGACGACCCTCAGGACCGCAAGACCGTGATGGAGCTCGTCAAGGGAGCCTGCAAGGAGCGTATCTACCCCGTAGGTCGTCTCGACCGCAACACCACCGGTGTGCTTCTCCTCACCAATGACGGAGAGATGGCATCGAAGCTCACACACCCCCGCTTCCTCAAGAAGAAGATCTATCACGTGCGCCTCGACAAGAACCTCACCGCTGCCGACATGGACCAGCTGGCCCGTGGCATACAGCTCGAGGATGGCGAGATACACGCCGATGAGGTGAGCTACACCCACGAGACCGACAAGACACTCGTAGGCGTGGAGATCCACAGCGGACGCAACCGTATCGTGCGCCGCATGTTCGAGCACCTCGGCTATCGCGTGCTCCGTCTCGACCGCGTGCAGTTTGCCGGACTCACCAAGAAGAACCTTCGCCGCGGCGACTGGCGCTTCCTCACCGAGAAGGAGGTCAACATGCTGCGCATGGGAGCGTTTGAGTAATTGAAAATTAAAAATTCAGAATTCATAAATCATAATTCAGAATTAAACTAAACATGAACACAATCATCAGAACACGCATCGTTGACCTCTTGCAGCGCACCGATTTCGGCGCCATGGTCAACGTCAAAGGATGGGTACGCACCCGTCGTGGTAGCAAGCAGGTCAACTTCATCGCGCTCAACGACGGATCCACCATCAAGAACATACAGATCGTAGTAGACCTCGAGAACTTCGACGAGGAGATGCTCAAGAAGATCACCACCGGTGCTTGCATCAGCGTCAACGGTGAACTCGTGCAGTCAGTAGGCGCAGGCCAGGCTGCCGAGATTCAGGCACGCGAGATCGAGGTGTTGGGCGAGTGTGACAATACCTATCCCCTGCAGAAGAAGGGCCACTCCATGGAGTTCCTCCGCGAGATAGCACACCTCCGTCCCCGAACCAACACCTTCGGTGCTGTGTATCGCATCCGCCACAACATGGCCATCGCCATCCACCAGTTCTTCCATGAGCGTGGCTTCTACTATTTCCACACACCCATCATCACCGCTTCGGACTGTGAGGGTGCAGGTCAGATGTTCCAGGTGACCACCATGAACCTCTACGATCTGAAGAAGGACGAGAACGGCAGCATCAACTACGACAGCGACTTCTTCGGCAAGCAGGCCTCGCTCACCGTATCGGGCCAGCTCGAGGGTGAGCTCGCAGCCACCGCACTCGGTGCCATCTACACCTTCGGCCCCACCTTCCGTGCCGAGAACTCCAACACTCCGCGCCACCTCGCAGAGTTCTGGATGATCGAGCCCGAGGTAGCCTTCAACGACATCTACGACAACATGCAGCTTGCCGAGGACTTCATCAAGCACTGCGTGCGCTGGGCACTCGACCACTGCTACGACGATGTGAAGTTCCTCAACGACATGTTCGACAAGGAGCTCATCGCACGCCTCGAAGGCGTCATCAAGGAGGACTTCGTACGCCTCCCCTATACCCAGGGTATCGAGATTCTCGAGGCTGCAGTAGCTAACGGTCATAAGTTTGAGTTCCCCATCTTCTGGGGTGCCGACCTCGCATCTGAGCACGAGCGCTACCTCGTGGAGGAGCACTTCAAGCGTCCCGTCATCCTCACCGACTATCCCAAGGAGATCAAGGCTTTCTACATGAAGCAGAACGAAGATGGCAAGACCGTTCGCGCCATGGACGTACTCTTCCCCAAGATTGGCGAGATCATCGGTGGATCGGAGCGTGAGGCTGACTACAACAAGCTGCTCGCCCGCGTAGAGGAGCTCGGCATCCCCATGAAGGACATGTGGTGGTACCTCGACACACGCAAGTACGGCACATGCCCCCACTCGGGCTTCGGACTCGGATTCGAGCGTCTGCTCCTCTTCGTGACCGGCATGACCAACATCCGCGACGTCATCCCCTTCCCCCGTACTCCGAACAACGCCAACTTCTAATCCCCGGCACAGGGGAGAGAGTACAGGCACTCTTGATACGAAATGTAGGACAGCACACGCTGCCCTACATTTTTTTTTGGGGATAAGAGATAAAAGCACTACATTTGCCCTCATTATTAACAACAGTCACTGAAGACCCATGAGCATCGTTTCCATACGAAGGATAGCCCTGTCTGTCAGCATCCTCCTTGCCTGCGCAGCCACCGCGCTGGCGGGCACACCCATCGTGCAGCCCAACCTGTCGACGAAGACGAAGATAGCCCCAGTATACTTCGGCCCCAACGCCTTCCCCGTGCCCGACATGCTCGACGGGCGCACATCACAATCTGCGAGGGTGTCTGTGTCGGCCGACCATTACATGGGCACGCTGGTGCAGCCTGGAGGCGATGTCACGATGGCCCTGTCGGCCAAGTGTGTCGTCCCGCTCTTCACGCCCAGGGCCAACCTCGTGGTGTGGATGCCCGTAGCCGAGTATTACTACACCTCGGCCGAGGTCAACGCCATCCGCCGCGTACCCCACGAGGGAGAGCTCCGCGGGTGGGACTCGGGCGACGTGTACGTCAGCACCGACATGCAGCTCTTCACCCAGCAGCTCCATGGCGTCGACATCGCCCTGCGGGCAGCCCTCAAGACCGCCTCGGGCAACACCTACGCCAAGGCACGATACTACGATGCACCGGGCTACTTCTTCGACGTGGCCATGGGTCGCGAGTGGAACCTCACGCACGGCACCGTGCTGCGCGTGGCAGCCAGCGGAGGATTCCTCTGCTGGCAGACCGACCGGGGCCGACAAAACGATGCACCCATGTATGGACTGCTGATGGCATGGCGCTGCGGACCGCTCGACCTCACCACCACATGGAGCGGCTATGCAGGATGGGAACACGATGGAGACTGCCCTATGGTGATCAAGGTAGCCGCCTCGTATCGCCTCTCCGCGCTATCCATCGATGCCTGCTACAAGCAGGGACTCAATGACTGGCCCTTCCGTCAGCTCAGTATCGGGTGCACCTACATCTTCTGAAGGCGAGCAAGAGGGCTCATCGGCCAATCATATGCCTCGCATCCATAGCGCACACCTTTATTCGTCACTTTTGATCAAGCACGAAGGCAATGTGTGCGGGGATATCTCCCGTGCGTACCTTACCCTTGCTGTTGCCCTCGGGAGTGAAGCAGTGGAGGTAGCCGGGGTTGATGTAGTCGCCTGCATCGGTCACGTAGATCTCTCGCGTGGTGGGGCTCACGGCTATGCCATAGGGAGTGCGTATGTCGGTGGCGTCGGTGATGAAGCTATTGCTCACGACCTCGCGGGTGCGGGTGTCGATGAGGTGGTAGCCGACGATGCTCTCGCCCGTGGCGTAGTCCCACACTGAGCTGTAGGCATAGAGCGAGTCGCCCGCAAGGGCCATGCCCGAGATGGCAAGCTCGAGCGAGTCACACACGGTGCGTGTGAGCGGGTCGATGACGTAGGTCCTGGGGGATATGGCTCCATAGTCGCCACGAGAGGTCACCCAGAGGAAGCCGTGGCGGTCCTGCTCGATGAGGTGGAGGTTGGGAGCTACGTCGATGGTGTCGACGACACTGAAGCGCTCGAGGTCGATGACCGACACGGTGTGGTCATAGTCGGGAGCACGGTAGCCTCCGCTATTGGTCACGTAGAGATGGTCGTCGCAGATGACGAGCTGCTCGGGCTGGTAGCCCACGAGGCAGGTGTCGGTGATGGTCAAGAGGTCGAGGTCGATGCGGGCCACATAGCCACGCTGCGCATTGGGGTCTACGCCCGCAGGACCGGCATAGCTGGTGACGTAGGCATGGCGACCATGGAAGGTGATGTAGCGGCAGTTGGGGATGGTCAGCTGGGTGATGTGCTGGGCTGTGGCGGCATCCATCACCTCGACGAGATGGGAGTTGTTGATGACGGCCCATAGCTTGCCATCGTAGACCTGCAGGTCATTGCCCATGTCGCCTAGCTCGCCCGCCATGCCGGGATTGGCCTCGGCGTAGATGTTGCGATGGTAGGTCTGCGTGGAGGCGTCGTAGTAGTCGATGGTGCTCTTGTTGCTGCCCCAGTTGCCCTCGTTGAGGAGGTAGAAGGAGGTGCCGCCCATGTCGGTCGGTATGCCCTGTGAGGGTACGATGTCGTCGTCGCCGCTGTGGCAAGCAGTGATGAGCAGGCCGAGGCCTAGAGAAGTCATTGTGCGGATGATTCTGTTCATAGTGCTAAAGTATAAAATTAAGTTTGACATTGAAGTTGGTGCCGGGCATGGGGTAGCATTGTACCACCTCGTACTGCTGGTTGAAGAGGTTGTTCACCTCTATGGTGAGGCGCAGCGTGTAGGGGTGCAGGGCGATGAGGCGAGTCAGCGAGAGGTCGCTGGTGCACCATGGCTTGGAGTAGTTCTCGGGGATGTTGGCACTGGCCTCGTAGCGTTCGCCCGTGTAGATGAAGCTGTAGTTGGCGCTCCATGCTCCGTACGTAGCCGTGACGATGGCCGAGAGCGCATGCCAAGGGATGTAGGGTAGCTGGCCGCCATAGAACTCGCTCGTGCGGTCGGTGTGGTCCATGGCGCGATTGAAGGTGTAGGTCCCTGTGGTGAAGAGTCCGACCTTGCCCACCTGCCACTGCGCCTTGAGCGAGGTGTCGAGACCCCAGATGTGGCACAGGCCGAAGTTCATCATCGTCCAGCGAAACTGGTTCGAGGTGGGCATGGCTACAATCTTGTCTTTCACCACGTTGTGGTAGCCGTCGACCTGCCACTGTAGGCTGCGGAGCGATGAGTCCTCCCATGTGAGGTCATAAGTGAAGCCGAGGTTGTACTGGGTGGTATACTCGGGCTTCAGCGCCTTGTTGCCGATGAAGGTGTAGTAGAGGTCATTGAAGGTGGGCATGCGGAAGATGCGCTTGTAGAAGGCGCGCAGGGCCAATGCTGAATGCAGGGTTGTGGGCTCATCATAGCTGCTTGGCATCTTATAGCTAAGGGCAATGGTAGGTGTCAGCACGCTCTTGTGTCCGGCAGCGCTGCTCGTCATGCGGGTGTGGTCGTCGACAAAGGTGTGGAGCAGGGAGGCCTGTGCTGAGAGGTCGCCTGCGGAGATGCTCGTGGCTAATGAGGTGAGTACTGTCCAGCGGGTGGGATACACGAAATTGACCAGATTGGCATCGAGGTAGTTGTACTGTACGTCGTTGGCCAGTGAGAGCGACATCCAGGAGAGGGGAGAGTAGAGGTGCGATGCGGAGAGGTAAGCCTCGGTCTGCCGGTAGTGGTTGTCGGTGTACATGGTGGTCACGTCGAGACGCGGATCGCTCAGGTAGTGTAGGTAGTCGTGCGCTACCTTGCCATTGAGCAGGAGTGCGTAGCGGTCGGTGAATCGCTTGCGCCACGAGCCTTGAAGGAATGTGGAGGTGTCCCACTGGCGGTCTTGATGGCGAAACTTGCCTGGCTCCTCACGCACTACGGCGCCAGGGAATCCGCGCTCGCTGTCGTAGTAGTAGAACTTGGCACGCCACTCTCCGCGATGCAGGGTGCCGAGGAGGGCGGTCTCCACGCGCAGTGCCTCCACGTCGCCATTCTTGCGTACTGCTGTGGTGTCATAGCCATTCTTCTTGGCATAGCGGTACTTGTACTCACCCGAGGTGGTCATATACTCTGCACTTACCTGTGCCGACACCTGCTCCGACAGGCGTTGCTCCCACAAGAAAGAGGGGTTGTAGGTGTCGAACGAACCTGCCTTTACACCTATATTAATATGGTGTCGCTTGTCGTCTGTGAGCGTAGGCTTGCGTGTCTGCATGTATATGGCTGAGGCCGAGCTGTAGTCCTTGGCAGTCTGATGGATGGTGGACTTCTGTCCATTGTAGAGCTGCAGCGTCTCCATATTGTCGAGCGAGAAGCGCCCAAGGTCTATCTGCCCATTCTGCGCATTGCCCAGCTGTACTCCATCGTAGAACACTCCCGTGTGATTGGTGCCCAAAGAGCGCACATTCACAGTCTTAAGTCCGCCGATGCCTCCATAGTCCTTAATCTGTACTCCGGCAAAGTAGCGTATGGCATCGGCCACAGAGTGAACACTGAGCTGGCGCAACGACTCGCCTCCAAGCTGCTGCACGGGGATGATCTCGCGCCGCACACGAGGGGCAGTCACGGTCACCTCGTCAATGATGCTCGTGAGAGTGTCGGCATTAACAGATGCCTTGCAGCATAGTGTGGCCAAAGCCAAGAGCGCGACACATACCAATCGGGGATGTCTTGTTCGTCCGTTCATCTTCGATTCTTTACGTAGACCTGCGTCAAAGAATACTTTGCATTGTCTGTTATGGTCGGTCTTCTGACTTGTCCCGTCTATTGCGCCTTCCCAACATAGATTGTCAGTGGCTAAGAGTGCAATAAACACATTGTTGCATAGGGACTCACAGCAGCAGGTACTGTCCCGGATTTGCACCGGATTCCCGTTAATTCAAGTTCTTGTAGGAACTCGAAAACCATTAACGCCGACAAAATTAGTGCAAGCCGAGTAAAAAAACAAGTCTTGCTTACAATTTTTTTTCGTGACGTCGCGTAATTTCAGGTAGTGGAGCAGGGCGATGGTAGGAATAAGCTGTGCAAAATGCCGGATGTCTGCTCTTTTTTCTGTACCTTTGCACAACAAACCAAGTTTTACCTATTAATAAAATACGTGCAATGCTTGCAACAATCATTATTCTTTTGATATCTGCCGCTCTCTTTGTGAGCGGAAAGGTGAGGTCAGACCTTGTGGCCCTGTGTGCTCTGTTGGCTCTGCTGCTGTGTCAGGTGTTAGTGCCGAGCGAGGCCTTGGCAGGATTCTCCAACACGACGGTGATCATGATGGTGGGGCTCTTCATCGTGGGAGGTGGCATATTCCAAACGGGATTGGCCAAGATGATAGGCGGCCAGGTCATCAAACTCGCAGGTACCAGCGAGGCGCGTCTATTCCTGCTCGTGATGCTCGTGACGGCCATGATTGGTGGCTTTGTGAGCAATACGGGCACTGTGGCGCTGATGCTCCCCATCGTGGTCAGCATGGCTGCCTATGCTGGTACATCGTCGCGACGACTGCTGATGCCCTTGGCCTTTGCGAGCAGCATGGGAGGCATGATGACGCTTATCGGTACGCCTCCTAACCTTATCATCCAAGAGACTCTGGCCACCGCCAAGGCGAGTGGGGCAGTGTCTGCTTCGTTGCCCGATATCTCATTCTTTACGTTCCTTCCCGTAGGACTAATTACTTTGGTGGTGGGTATATTGGTGCTTATGCCACTGACCAAAGTGGTGCTCACACCCAAGTCGTCGGAGAAGAGCAATAAGCAGGGCGGCAAGTCGCTGGGTGAACTGGTCAAGGAGTATGGATTGGCGGACAACCTCTTCAGAACGCATATCGGACCCTCAGCGAAGATCATCGGTAAGACCATTGTCGAGCTGGACATCTATCGCCAATATGGGGTGAACGTGATTGAACTGCGCCGCAGTGCCGGGCATAACAAATTTGTGCGCACAGTGAATCAGCAGTTGGCTTCGCCTTCGCTGATGCTCCAACAGGGTGATGTGTTGTACCTTTCGGGTGAGCCTGAGAAGGTGCAGCAACTAGCCGAAGATTTTGCAATCAAGCTGATTGATAACCATACGGATGAGATTGAGGGCAGCTCTTCGAATGCGTCGCTCGACTTCTATGATATCGGTATCGCGGAGATTCTGATTATGCCGTCTTCGTCGATGATTAACAGGAAAATCATGGAGGTAGGTCTCAGAAACAAGTTTAATATCAATGTGCTCGGTATCAGAAGACAGAATGAATATCTCCTCCATAACCTCGGAGGTGAGAAGATACATGATGCCGATGTGCTGCTCGTGCAAGGAGCATGGAAAGACATTGCTCGTCTGCGCACTGAGTCAAGCAACTGGGTGGTGCTGGGAGAACCTCTGCAGGAAGCTGCTAAGGTGACTCTCGACTACAAGGCACCCATAGCGGCATTGATCATGATTGCGATGATTGTGATGATGTGTGTTGACTCCATTCCCGTGGCTCCCGTAACGGCTGTCTTGCTGGCTGCTGTGCTGATGGTCATTACGGGTTGTGTGCGTAGTGTCGAGGCTGCATACAAAACTATCAATTGGCAGACCATCGTGCTCTTTGCTGCCATGCTTCCTATGTCTACCGCGTTGGAGAAGACGGGAGTTTCGGCCATGATAGCTGACTTTATCATCAATACCTTTGGGGCAAGCAGCCCACATGTTGCATTAGGTGCTGTCTATTTTGCTACGTCGATAATGACCATTTTTATTAGCAATACAGTCACCGCCGTGCTGATGGCTCCCATTGCTTTGCAGTGCGCTATCGGTATAGGAGTGAGCCCCATACCTTTTCTTTTTGCTGTCACTGTGGCGGCTTCGATGTGTTTCGCTTCACCATTCTCTACGCCTCCCAATGCACTGGTGATGCCTGCTGGTCAGTATACCTTTATGGACTTTGTTAAGGTAGGTCTGCCTCTGCAAGTCCTTATGGGTGTAGTCATGATTTTTGCACTTCCCCTGCTGTTTGCATTTTAAGTTTTTTGTGGCAAAAGGTTTCTGAAATCATAAAATTCGTTACCTTTGTCCCCGATAACTCCTCTTGGGAGCACGGAAAACTTATTATTAACCAACGTAAAACATTGAAAAAGAAATGAAGAAAAAAAACTTTTTGGCTATTGCTTGCGCTCTTCTTCTCGGTTCGGTATTGACTCCGCTTCGTGCGCAAGAGAGTGGGGATTGGTCTATGACCGTAGGGGCCGACGCTGTAAGCAGCTATTTGTGGAGAGGCTTGGAACTGGGAGGTCCTAGCATTCAGCCTTCGGTGTACTTTGATTATGAGAAGGGCGACTGGGCTGTGAGCATGGGTGTCTGGGGAACGAAATCATTGGATGATACGTACGATGAATTAGACCTTTCATTGGAGGCTAGTTGGCGCAACCTTACCTTCACGCTTCTCGACTATGGTGAGGACTACTCGACGCCCTGGAACGAGGGCCATTATTTGGATCTTGGGCTGAGCTATGCTATAGATGGGGGCTTGACCTTTTCATGGTACTCAATTGTCAATCAACTTGGTGAAGGGCTCTTAGATGGAGGTCCTGGTTTTGATTGGACATCAGCCTTCCCCTCTTACTTTGAGGTGGCTTATGATTTCTCTCTCTCGGTTGTTGACTTCACGGCCACGGTAGGAGTTCTTCCTTTTGCTTCGGAATACTATGGCGCAGAGAGCTATGGCCTATGCAATATGAGTCTCGTGGCAGGTCATGAATTTGAGTTCGAGCACGGAGGTTCACTTCCTATTTCGGCTCAGGTGATGTACAATCCTCTTCAGAAAACAACTTTCTGGGGAGTGAGCGTAGGGTACTACTTCTCCATGGATTTCTAATCATCCTATAGAGAGTATACAGATAGTTTCAATATAAAAGTAAAAGCGGCTTGACAAGGCCGCTTTTGCTTTTTCTCGTGTGGAAATGCGTATGTCTTTATTTCGACAACAAACTGTCAATCGTTGCTACCAAATCATTGAACTCAGGCTCCACGAAGCGGCGCGTGAGCTTTACGATGCGGCCATCTCGATCAATGAGGACGTTGCGCGTAATGCCCGACTTGCGCAGAGCGTAACTGGCGAACACGTCGCCTTGCTCGTCGAGGAGCATGGGGTAGGTTGTTCCTAGTTTCGCGGTGTATTCCTCGACAACATCGCGTGGCTCCTCACGATCTACACCTACGAGTACAAAGTCTGCGTCATCCTTGTGGGGTTGCCATATGCGACTCTCGATGTGGGGCATCTCGCTGCGACAAATGCCGCACCAGCTAGCAGTAAACTGTAGCATGACTACCTTTCCGCGTTGCTCAGAGAGGGTAAACTCGGTGCCATCAGTGTATTGGAGTGTGAAGTCGGGAGCTATGTCGCCTACCTTTACCAGATACTCGTGTTCATACACGATGGTGTCTTGTTGGGTTGTTTGCTCGGCGGCTTGAGGAGTCTCATTCTTTTTGTTCGCATTGTTGCATGCGGCTAGCAGCATGAGGGCGGTAGCTAAAAATGTTAGTTTCTTCATGTTTGTTCTGTTTTGAGTTTCCGCAAAGGTAAATAAAATATGGCAATAATTAATGCATGTGAAGAAAATATGAAAAAAACTTGCATTTTAATTTGGTTATACCAAAAAAACGTGCTACCTTTGCACCGCAATTCCGAAAGGGAATGGCGGGATAGCTCAGCTGGTTAGAGCGCATGATTCATAATCATGAGGTCCCCGGTTCAATCCCGGGTCCCGCTACAAGAGAATAAGAGATGACTTAGGTCGTCTCTTTTTTGTTTACAGGGTGTTTCTCTGCTGTCTCAGCCTTTTCTGTCTTCTCTACTGTCATAGCCTTCTCTGTTGTCTTTCCCTTATGTCTCTCCTCTTTCTCTAGTCTTTCTATATTTTCTAGTCTCTCCAGTCTTAGAGAGGCTTTATGATCAATCAGTAAGGTGTGCTGAGTAGGAATGTAAAAAAACAAAGAGATGAAGAATTATCCTCATCTCTTTGTGGGCAAAGATGGATTCGAACCACCGAAGTCGAAAGACAGCAGATTTACAGTCTGCCCCATTTGGCCACTCTGGAATTTGCCCAGACACCTTTCGGCTCATTTGCGCTGCAAAGGTACTACTATTTTTTGAATTAGCAAGCAAATGTCGCTAAAAAGTGGACTTTTGTATTGTTTTTTTGTTCCTTCTATGTCTAGGCTGATTGCTTCTTAATCGAAACGCTTGGCCAAATCGACCATCTTGATGGCTGTGATAGCGCATTCGTCTCCTTTGTTGCCATGGATGCCTCCAGCTCTATCTTCGGCTTGCTGCATGGTGTCTGTAGTGATGAGGCCAAAGATGACGGGGATGGATCCCTGTGTGTTGAGTTCGGCGATGCCTTGGGTAGCACCTCCACAGACGTAGTCAAAGTGAGGAGTATCGCCTCGCACGACACAACCGAGGGCGATGACTGCATCGACCTTGTCGCTCTTTACGAACTTTGATGAGCCGTAGATGAGTTCGAAGCTGCCAGGTACGGTATGTACTATGATGTTGTCGGGTGTGGCTCCATGACGCATAAGGGTTTCTTTCGCACCATGGAGAAGTGCTGCGGTGATGTTCTCGTTCCATTCTGATACGACGATGCCAAACTTCATTGCCGAGGCGTCGGGTACTGAGGTAATGTCATAGGCAGAAAGGTTGTGATATGCTGTAGCCATGTTTTATTTCTTTAATAGGGGTTATAGTTTTTTTGTATATATAAAAAATGAGGGTTGAGAAATGAGGAATGTGCAGCAACGTTGCTTGCGCTCTCAATCTCAACCCTCTGTTTTTTTAATCTTATAATTTTATTTTACGCGCTCGATGTATTTGTCGATTTCTCCAGCTTGCATTGAACCGTAATACTTGTCTTTGATTTCGTTGTAAGCCTTGAGCGCATCGCCCTTCTTGCCCAACTTCTCATAGATCTGACCAGCCTGGATGAGGTATGCGGGGCTGAGCAGATTGTTGTCAGCCTTGTGTGCAGCCTTAACGAGAGTAGAAGCAGCCTTGGCTTCTTCGCCTACTTGTGCATAGCAGTTGCCGAGAACTGCCAATACTGAGGGTGCCACCATGGCGTCGTTGCCCTTGAAGCTCTTGAGCATGGGGATGGCCTCTTCGTAGCGGCCAAGCTTAGCGAGGCTGATGCCTGCATATGCCTTGGCGAGATTGGCGGCCTTGGTGCACTTGTAGTCGCTGATGACAGCCTCGAAGCCTGCGTATTCGTTCTGGTCGCCAGCGAGAGCGGTCTCATAATCGCCATTCTGGAAGTATTTTTCGCCCACGAAAAGCGCTTCGTTCGCCTTCTGCTCGCGTGGAGCAATCACAAAGTTTGACACCAAGATGAATGCCGCGATGAGCACCAATACTGCGGTGACACTGATGGTAATGACCTTCTTGTTCTTGTTGATGAACGCTTCAGAGCGGCTTACTGCCTCCTCTACATTGAGCACTTGCTCTTGCTTGATTTCTTGTTTTGCCATATTGTTTATTGTTTATTTTATATACTGTGCATAATGAGTTGCAAAAGTAGTCTATTTCTACTGATTAAGGAAATTTCAGATTGTTTTTTTCTGCTGTCTTGTTGTTTTTTTTCTTTGTGGGGCGATTTTTGGCAGAATATTTGTATCTTCGTAGCTCATTTTTCTTGTGCAATGATACTGAAGAGACTCTCTATCCTCAACTATAAGAACATTGAGCAGGCCGACTTGGAGTTTTCGCCCAATGTAAATTGTTTTATTGGCCAGAATGGCATGGGCAAGACGAACTTGCTCGATGCGATATATTACTTGTCATTCTGCAAGAGTGCAACCAATCCGATAGACTCGCAAGTGATGCGTCATGAGAGTGATTTCTTTATGGTGCAGGGCTTGTATGAAATGCCTGGAGGTGATGAAGAGGAAATATATTGCGGGATGAAGCGTCGGCAGAAGAAGACTTTCAAACGCAATAAGAAGGCTTATGTGCGCTTTTCCGAACATGTAGGGTTTATTCCCTTGGTGATGGTATCGCCTTCGGATAGTGAACTCATCCTGGGTGGGAGCGAGGAGCGACGCAGATTTATGGACGTGGCTATATCTCAGCGCGATAAGGAATATCTGGCGGAGCTTATCAACTATGAAAAGGCGTTACTGCAGCGCAATGCCTTGCTCAAACAGGAGGAGGAGCCTGATGCAGAACTCTTGAGCTTGTGGGAGGGGATGATGGCGCAATCGGGAGAAGTTATTTATCAGCGTCGCAAAGCCTTTATCGAGGGACTTACGCCCATCTTCCAGTTGTTCTATGCGCAAATCTCGGGTGAGAACGAGTCTGTATCGCTTGCTTATTCATCCCATGGTGAGCGTGGTGCGTTGCTCGATACTATCCGCAATGGCCGTGCCAAGGATCGCATCATGGGATATTCGCTACATGGGGTGCATAAGGATGACCTCGTGATGCAGCTCGGGGGCTATCCCATCAAGCGAGAGGGTTCTCAAGGGCAGAACAAGACCTACCTCATTGCTCTCAAACTCGCTCAGTTCGACTTCCTGCGCCGCTTGGGCAGCAAGGTGCCCATACTCTTGCTCGACGACATCTTCGACCGCCTCGATGCTTCTCGCGTGGAGCAGATTATCCGCCTTGTCTCGGGCGACACCTTCGGGCAGATTTTCATTACCGACGTCAACCGCGGCCACCTCGACCGCATCGTGTCGTCTGCCACGGGTGATTATAAACTTTATACGGTGGCCAATGGTGTGGTGGAAGAACAGAGCGTATAGCTTCATGGTCGGGCTGAGAAATGTGTATGCAAGGAGAATTTTTTGTGTAGATTAAGAAAATATTTTTTGTATAGCTAGAGGATAATAGTTGTATAGAGGTGTTATACATATATTAGATACAATGAGACGTACCAATTCGGAATCTGTGGGTGACCTTATTCGTCAATACCTTCGTCAGCAGGGCTTAGAGGCTCCGCTCAATGAGTATAGGCTCATTCAAGGATGGGAGCGTGTGATGGGGCCTGTGATTGCTCGCTATACTAGAAACTTGGTCATTCGCAATCAGACGCTTTATGTGCAGCTATCTTCGCCCGTTGTTCGCCAGGAACTTCATATGCAGCGCCAGGAACTGGTCGCTCGGCTCAATGCTTATGTGGGGGCGCAGGTGATATGTGATATTGTCTTTACATAAGTTTTTCTTGTAGGTGTGTCGCCATATGCGTATAGTCTAACTCGGCACAAGCGCTATTAAGCTTAAAAACAGATAAAGGGCAACCCCGAGGGGCTGCCCTTTATCTGTTTTAGTATATCTTTAGAAGATTACTTTTTGAGAGCCTTAACGATCATCTTCTCGGCCTTCACTACAGCGCGGTCGTAAGCCTTCTGAGCCTTTGCCTTTGCAGCAGCGTCGGGAGCAGCCTTCACAGCGTCGTAGAGAGCCCAGAGGTTGCAAGCAACGGTAGCCTCCTTTTGTGCAGCGGTGTAAGCGTCAGCCTTAGCCTCAGCAGCGGCCTCCTCCTCAGCGGGAGCATAAGCGTGCTTGTAGCCCTGTACGTCATTCCAGTGGCCACGTGTGAAGTCGGGGAATGTCACTGCGGCGCAGCCGTTGTCCATAGAGATGGCACCGAGCTCAGCGAGTGAGCACCACTCAGCGAGGTCATACACGTCCATGTCGAGGGGAAGACCATTCTGGAGGCAGTATACAAGACGTGCATCCATAATGTAGTCCATACCGCCGTGACCCATCTGACGACCCTTCTCGCCATACTTGGTGAGGATGGGGTGGTAGTACTTCTTTTCGAGCGCAGCCTTCTGCTCGGCGTTGATGAAGCCGTGAGCGTTGAGGTTGTCCATCTGGGGGGCGTCAGTGCCCTTGAGAGCCTCACCTGAGAGAGCATACTCGGGTGTGGGGTACTTTGTGGCATAACCCTTGGTGCCAGTGAGCTTGAACAAACGATTGTAGGGCTGGGGAGTCATTACGTTGTGCTGGATCTCAACAACCTTACCATTAGCTGTACGCATGAGAGTAGTGGTGTGGTCACCATTGCGGAACTCTGTGCACTCACGGCCAGTCTTGCTCTCTACCCACTCCTTACCTACGAAACTCTCGGTGTCCATAGCGATAAGTGTAGTGAAGCGGTCGCCACGGTGAATGTCGAGGCACTGTGCTACGGGGCCAAGGCCGTGAGTAGCGTATACGTCGCCACGGTTCTCCATGTTGTACTTCATGCGCCAGTGGAGGTTGTCTACGTCATTGTCGGCGGGGTCCTTCCAATATGAATCCCAGAACCACTCGAGGCCGTGGATGTAGGCACCCTCAGCACGGATGATCTCACCGAAAATGCCGTCCTGAGCCATTGCGAGAGCGTTCATCTCATAGTAGTCATAGCAGCAGTTCTCAAGGATGAAGCAGTGGAGACGTGTTTGCTCCGAGAGGTCGATGAGCTCCCAGCACTGCTCGAGGTTCATTGCAGAGGGTACCTCGATAGCGGTGTGCTTACCATTCTCCATCGCAAACTTAGCTACGGGGAAATGGTGGTTCCAGTCTGTTGCTACATAAACGAGGTCGATGTCGGGGCGCTTGCAGAGTTCCTCGTATCCCTTTTCGCCGTAGTAAATGTCGGCAGGCATCAAATTTGCATCGCGGAGGTACTTCTGACATGCCTCTGCGCGAGCCTCTTCATAGTCACAGAGAGCTACGATCTCTACGCCAGGGATGTGAGCGAAACGCATAACAGCCCAAGGACCACGCATGCCGAGGCCAACGAAACCTACGCGGACAGTCTCCATTTTGGGTGCGGTGAGGCCGAGCACGTGCTCCTGACCAGCAGGACGCTCGGGAGTCTCAATAACGAGAGTTCCCTTGTCCCAATGTGTCTTGGTAGAGGGTGAAAGTGACTGTGCATTGATGCTGCCCACTGTCATCACAGCTGCCAATGCAAGAGAAAGAATGTGTTTTACTTTCATAATAAATAATAATTAGATTAGTATAAAAATTATAATAACTGTCATCTTTATATTACAGCTGCAAAGATAGAAATATTTTCAAAGACTAGCAAACATATGCTACGTAAATCTATGATTGTGGGAAATAATGCGGCTGGATTATACTATTTTAACTCTTTTCTCGTTCTTTGAGGAAGAATATCAACAGAGTATATGTTATGGAATGGTTTAATCGCACTCGAACGATAAAGTTCGTACTTATCATTATAGCGGTGGCGCTTGGGGTGGCGTCGCTCGTGTTTTCCAATCATCTGGTGAGCGATCTATCCGATGAGGAGGAAGCCCGTATGGAAATTTGGACCGAGGCTATGCGTACTCTCAATAGTGCCGATGAGGGCACAGACTTGAGCCTCGTGCTCACGGTTATTCGTGGCAATAGCACCATCCCTGTCATTGTGCTCGACAACAAAGGGGGTATTGATAGCTACAGCAATGTACATATCCAAGGGAGCGACACCTTGGGGCATCTCATGCAGGCTGCAGCAGCGATGCGCGAGGCGGGGCACATTATCCGTATGGACTTGGATGAACCGGGCGAGTATTATGATGTCTGTTACGATGACTCGCTGATACTCAAGCGCCTCGAGGCTTATCCCTTTATGCAGTTTGCAGTGTTCGCAGTGTTCGTCGCTGTGGCTCTCTTTGCTCTGCTCAGCATGAAACGCTATGAGCAGAATCGTGTGTGGGTGGGCTTGTCTAAGGAGACGGCTCACCAGCTGGGGACTCCCATCTCTTCGCTTATGGCGTGGACGGAAATGTTGCGCGCGACCTATCCCGACGATGAGCTCATCCCCGAGATGAGTAGCGATGTGCATCGTCTTGAGGTCATTGCTGAACGATTTTCCAAGATCGGCTCGTTGCCTGAGACTACACCGGAGAATTTGAATGAGGTGTTGCTGCGCGTGACGGACTATATAGGGCGTCGCTCGTCAGAGCACGTGTCCATCCAGGTGCGTCAGCCCGAACGTCCTATCATGGTGCGTATGTGTAGTCCTTTGTTTGAGTGGGTCATCGAGAATCTCTGCAAGAATGCGATTGATGCTATGAATGGGGAGGGAAGCATCGCTATTCATGTGGCACAGACAGCAGAACGTGTCTATATCGATGTGGAAGACACTGGTAAGGGTATTGCAAAAAGTCATTTCCAAAGCGTCTTCTCGCCAGGTTTTACAACAAAGAAGCGCGGTTGGGGACTTGGGCTCTCACTTGCAAAACGTATCGTTGAAAGCTACCATAAGGGGCGTATCTTTGTGAAGCATTCAGAATTGGGTAAGGGAACGACTTTTCGTATTGAGTTGAGGAAATGACGATAAGGCGTTAGAAAAAAAATAAGGTATTCCTATATTTTTTTAGGAAGAACAAGAATGAAGAAGAAGGTATCTGCAGTCTGCGGATACCTTCTTCTTATATAGGGGCTATGGCCCTTCGCGTGTTGCGTTAGTAGGCGCGGGCAAAGAGTACGCGGCGAGCCGAGGGTTTGCCAGTAACCATGCAGGTACCAGGTGTAGTGTCTCCCTCGAAGGGGATGCATCGGATGGTGGCTTTAGTCTCCTCCTTGATGCGCTCCTCAGTTTCGGGTGTGCCGTCCCAGTGGGCGAGCACGAAGCCGCCCTTCTCGATTTGCTCCTTGAACTCCTCGTAAGTGTCAACCTCTACAGTGTGTTCCTTGCGATAGTTGAGTGCCTTCTGGTAGATGCCCTCCTGGATTTCATCGAGCAGGTGTGCTACGTATTCCTCGATACCGTCGCATGAGATGGTCTCCTTCTCCAAGGTATCGCGGCGCATCACCTCCATGGTGTTGTTCTCAAGGTCGCGGCCACCCATCACGAGACGTACGGGCACACCCTTGAGCTCGTAGTCGGCAAACTTGAAACCGGGGCGCTTGTTGTCAGCGTTGTCATACTTCACGCTGATGCCCATAGAGCGAAGCTTTGAGGCGATGCCCTCGACTTTGGCGTCGATGGCAGCGAGCTGTTCGGCATTCTTGTAGATGGGTACGATGACTACCTGTATGGGGGCGAGCTTCGGAGGAAGCACGAGGCCGTTATCATCAGAGTGAGCCATGATGAGGGCGCCCATCAAGCGGGTCGATACGCCCCAAGAGGTAGCCCATACGTACTGCATATTGTTCTCCTTGTCGACATACTGCACGTCGAACGCTTTGGCGAAGTTCTGGCCAAGGAAGTGTGATGTACCGCTCTGGAGAGCCTTGCCATCTTGCATGAGCGCTTCGATGGTGTAGGTGTCGAGGGCACCAGCAAAACGCTCATTGGCGCTCTTCACACCCTTCACTACGGGTACAGCCATGTATTTCTCAGCAAACTCTCCGTAGAGGTTGATCATGCGCATTGCCTCTTCTTCGGCCTCCTCACGTGTGGCGTGAGCGGTGTGACCCTCTTGCCATAAGAACTCTGCTGTGCGAAGGAACAGGCGGGTGCGCATCTCCCAGCGCATCACGTTGGCCCACTGGTTGCAGAGGATAGGCAGGTCACGATAGGAGTGTATCCAATTCTTGTATGTGCTCCAAATGATGGTCTCTGAGGTGGGGCGGATGATGAGCTCCTCCTCGAGTCGAGCTGCGGGGTCAACGACTACACCGCCGTTCTCTTCATCGCTCTTGAGTCTGTAGTGAGTCACCACTGCACACTCTTTGGCGAAGCCCTCCACGTGATCGGCCTCACGAGAGAGGTATGATTTGGGGATGAGCAAGGGGAAGTAGGCATTGACAACACCTGTCGCCTTGAACATGTCGTCGAGCTGACGTTGTATCTTCTCCCAAATGGCATAGCCGTAGGGCTTGATTACCATACATCCACGCACTGCTGACTGCTCTGCGAGGTCAGCTTTCAGCACCAAGTCATTGTACCACTGCGAGTAGTTTTCGCTGCGCTTGGTGAGTTCTTTCAGTTCTTTTGCCATATGTATATCTTTGTGATTTGTTCCTTATTTCTGCGTTTGGTCTGCAAAATTAAGTTTTTTTCATCGTTTACTCATTCTTTTTTGCAGAAAATATAGTCGGGTGGTATATTTTTGCTACATTTGCATACTTTTTTATTCATTTATTAATTGTAACATTTAGTATTTTATCTATGAAACTGAAAGTTTTTGCATTGAGCATGTGTGCTGCTTTGCTTTTGAGCTCTTGCGGCAGTTGGAAAAACACAGGTTGGGGTACTAGTATCGGCACGGTTGCTGGCACTGCCATTGGTTTGGGTATCGGCTATTGGGCTGACAGAAATGGTGATAGCAATACGGGCAAGATTATCGGTGCTTCGGTAGGTGCTGCAGTGGGTGCTACTACAGGTGCTCTCATCGGCCGTAAGATGGACAAGGCTGCTGAGGCTGCTAAGCAGGTTGAGGGTGCTCAGGTGGAGTTGGTTGACGTGAATGGTCTGCCCGCAGTGAAGGTGACCTTCGAGTCTGGTATTCTCTTTGGTTTCAACAGCTCTGAGCTCAGCGATGAGGCAAAGGCTTCTCTCACCGAGTTTGCTGAGGTGTTGAAGGCTACTCCCGATGCAGACGTTGCCATCCTCGGCCACACCGACAATGTGGGCACAGAGAAGGCCAACCAGTCAGTGTCTGAAAAGCGTGCAAAGGCTGTAGCTAAGTATCTCACCGAGCAGGAGGTTGCTGAGACTCAAATCAAGGATGTGCTCGGCATGAGCTTCAATCAGCCTGTGGCTTCAAATGACACAGAAGAGGGTAAGGCTCAGAACCGCAGAGTAGAGGTGTTTATCTACGCTAGCCAAGCTATGATTGATGCTGCCAATGCTGAGGCTGCGAACTAAATATCGGCTGAAGTCATTAATGTAGATGAGAGACGCTTGGCCGCATGGTCGAGCATCTCTCTCTTTAATATAAATGGTTTATGCCTGCGAGTGCATTCGAGGTTCTATATAAACCTTGTATCTCTTAACTTCACCTTTTATCCATATGCCTTACATTACTGTTATTGGATTCCTTCTCATTTTCCTAGCCACTACTGCAGGGTCTGCACTAGTCTATTTTTTTAAGCGCGACATACCCAAGCGTACGAATGCTGTCATTCTCGGTTTTGCGGCAGGTGTGATGATTGCCGCCTCTGTGTGGTCATTGCTGATACCCTCTATAGATGTGGCTGAGGACAGTTGGGGTGCTTGGTCATGGGTGCCTGCTGCAGTGGGCTTCCTGCTTGGTGGGTTATTCCTTGTTTTTCTGGATCATGTGTTGCCTCACTTTCATCCTGGTACAGGGCATGAAGAGGGACCCCATGTGAAGGTACACAAGAGTACAAAGTTGTTTTTGGCAGTTACGATACACAATATCCCTGAAGGTTTAGCCGTGGGACTAGCCTTTGGCGCTGCAGCAGTGAGTGGTGAACCTAGTGCTTACTATGCGGCATTGGGTTTGGCTATCGGTATGTCTGTTCAGAACTTTCCCGAAGGAGCCGCTATAGCTCTGCCCATGAAGGTGGCTACGCGGAGCAAGCATAAGGCTTTTCTCTTCGGTATGGGGAGTGGTGCCGTAGAGCCTTTGGCTGCCGTGGTGGGTTATATCCTAGCGTCTGAAGTGGCAGTATTGCACCCGTGGATGTTGGGCTTTGCTGCTGGGGCCATGATTTTTGTGGTGGCCGAAGACCTCATTCCCGATGCTAATATGAATGAGTATCCTCATGCGGGTACATGGGGTGTGATGCTAGGCTTTGTGTTGATGATGGTGCTCGATGTGGCGCTGGGCTGATTATTGCTTGTCGTCTCCCAGCCATAGGCCATAGTCGATGTTGCCGTCTTCGCAGAAGAGGGCACCATAGCCTTGTCGGTAGTTTTCAGAGAAGGTTCCATACCAATGGTTGCCATTGCTCCAGTAATAGATGCCTTGTCCGTGTCGTAGTCCGTTCTTGGTCTCTCCCAGATAGAAGTCGCCTCCGGCATAGTGTAGGCATTCAAATCGGTAGGGTGATTTTTCGGCCTCTTCGCGGGTTAGGTAGAATTTCTCGTTATTTTTGACGTAGCTAGTGATGATTCCCTCTTCGAGGCTATAGTTGATGTGATGTGTTTCCGACCCGACGCGACACACGTCCCCTTTGATGAGTATGCCAAAGATGCATGTTCCGTCGTGCCATTGTCCTATCCATTGGTTGCCGTTATCAGTTCGGTAACTGCCCCATCCGAAGAACTTGCTTCTGCGTGAGTGTCCCACGTAGTGTCCGCCCCCATCACTATACTGCACTACTTGGCAATCGGTGTCGATGATGTTCATGAACAATTGTTGCATGTAGTCGGGCGCAAGGTCATAGTGGTCGATATTGTCTTGGGCGCTAGCGGCTAATATGATTCCTATGAAGAGGATTGTTGTGAGGATGGTTTTCTTCATTTGTCGGAGTATAAATGGTTTTCTTCGATGTATCTTGCCACGTTTGGGTGCAGCATGTGGCTTGCGTCGTTTCCTTGTGCGATGAGGCTGCGTATCTCAGTCGAACTGTAGGGGAGTAGGGGAGGATGCTCTAAAAATGAAAGTTGAAAAACGGAAGTTGAAAATTGCTCATTCAATACTGGTTCCTCTGTGCTCTCTGATTTTCTTGGGTAGACGATGATGGGGGTCTCTCGTATGATGTCTTCGCCACGATACCAACGATCGAAGCAGTTCCAATTATCTTCACCGATGATGAGGTGAAACTCGTAATCGGGGTATGCCTTCCGTAAGGCTTTCAGTGTGTGGTAGGTATATGAAGGACGGGGCAATGTGAATTCAAAATCCGAAGCTTTCAGTGTGTGGTAGGGGGCTACGGCCAGTCGCGACATCGCTAGTCGTTCCCGCTCGTCGAGCAACGTGCGGTCTTGTTTTAGCGGATTTTGTGGGCTTACCATGAGCCACACCTCATCCACCATCCCTTGCTCGCAGATGTACGCGGCTAGGGTGGTGTGTCCTAGGTGTATGGGGTTGAACGAACCTCCGAATATACCGATGCGCTTCACTTGGGTGGAAAGATGAATGTAGCTCGTTAAAGTTGTCTTTCGATGAATTCCTTGATGATGGCCAAGGCTTCTGTTTGAGCGGCCTCAAGGTTGTCGTTGATTACTACCTTGTCAAACTTTGGCGCAAAGGAAAGTTCATACTCGGCCTTGTCGATGCGTTGTTGGATGACCTCGGGCGTATCGGTGGCTCGTCCTTCGAGGCGTCGACGGAGTTCCTCTACCGAGGGAGGCTGTATGAAGAGCGAGAGAGCACGGTTGCCATAGTACTCTTTGATGTTGCATCCGCCCACGACGTCCACGTCGAACACTACGTGCTGGCCAGCCTCGAGTTGGCGCTCTACCTGTGCCTTCAGTGTGCCGTAGAAGCGGTCGGGGTAGACCTCTTCATATTCGAGGAACTCGCCTGCCGCGATGCGTTCGCGAAACTCCTCGGGGCTGAGGAAGAAGTACTCCACTCCATGCTGCTCGGTACCACGTGGCGCGCGGCTCGTGGCCGAGATAGAGAAGGCAAGGCCGAGGCCCTGTTGCATCAGATAGTTGATGATGGTCGATTTGCCCGATCCTGAGGGCGCAGAGAAGATAATCAGTTTTCCGTTCATCGTGCCTGTCTATTTACATTTTTACATTACGTTCAACACTTGTTCTTTGATTTGTTCCAGCTCGTCCTTCATTTTCACCACGATGATTTGCATCTCTGCATGGTTGCTTTTGCTGCCAGTAGTGTTAATCTCTCGACCCATCTCTTGGGCTATGAAGCCGAGTTTCTTGCCCTGTCCGTGGCCTTCGCTCATTGTCTGACGGAAGTAGCTTAGGTGATTAGTCAGTCGTTGCTTTTCCTCATTGATGTCGAGCTTTTCGATGTAGAAGATGAGTTCCTGCTCCAATCTGTTCTTGTCATACTCCATCCCAAGGTTTTTCTGCAAGCCGTCTACAATGCGTTCTCGTATCTTCTCGGTGCGCTCCTTCTCGTAAGGTTCGATAGATGCCAATAGGGTGGCGATGTTGTCGAGTTTTTCGCAGAACTTCTTCTCCAATGCGGCTCCCTCTTGTCGGCGGAAGTCCATGAGTTGTGCTATGGCCTGTGTCACTACTTCGCGTGCTACGCTCCACTCCTCGTCGGAGAGTTCCTTGACTTCAGTGCGCGAGAGCACGTCGGGCATGCGCAGCAGGGTGGCAAACCAATCGGTAGGTTCGGGTATGCCAGTAGATTCGCAGATACTCTTTATCTGTGCGTGATAGCTTGCTACGAGGGATGTGTTTATAGGTGTGGCACCTACCGCGCTCTCCTCCTCGGTCCATAGGCTAAAGTCTATCTTCCCTCGCTCGAGCTGCTGGGCGATGAGTGTGCGTATCTCCATCTCCTTTTCTCTGTAGAGGGGGGCGATGCGTGTCGAGAGGTCCATAGCCTTGCTGTTGAGCGACTTCACCTCTGCGTAAATTTTCTTATTTCCATAAGTAGCCACTGCCTTGCCGTAGCCAGTCATTGATAGTATCATGTGTGTTGTCTGAGTTATTTGTCTATTACGACTACAAAATTAGTGCAAGGCGAGTGAAAAAGCAAGTTTCAATGGGCGAAGGTAATGGAAAAGTTTACTTTTCTATAGCTTAGTGAGGCGGAATTTCAATAAAACGTGGTTTGTTTGCATGTTTTTTGCAACGACGATATTGTCTTCAAATATTTTCTAGTTTAGATAAAAAACAGTAATTTCGCGACTCGAAAAAATGAAGAGTCAATGATTGTCTGTATAGCGGAGAAGCCGAGTGTGGCCAAGGAGATAGCTGACGTTCTGGGTGCTAGGACGCGGCGCGAGGGGTATTTAGAGGGTAATGGGTATCAAGTGACCTGGACCTTCGGCCATCTGTGTACCTTGAAAGAACCTCACGACTACACGACGCAGTGGAAGAATTGGGCATTGAGTAGTTTGCCGATGATACCTTCACGCTTTGGTATCAAACTTATCGACAATGCAGGCATCGAGAAGCAGTTTGGCATCATTAAGGGGCTTATGCAAAAGGCCGACATGATTATCAATTGCGGTGATGCTGGCCAGGAGGGAGAACTCATACAACGTTGGGTGATGCAGAAGGCTGAGGCCAGGTGCCCAGTCAAGCGCCTCTGGGTGTCGTCGCTCACCGAGGAGGCCATACGAGAGGGCTTTGCTAAGTTGATGGATGCCTCGGAGAAGCAATCGCTTTACGAGGCAGGATTGTGCCGTGCCATAGGTGACTGGGTGTTGGGCATGAATGCCACGAGACTCTATACATTGAAGTATGGTCAGAACCGACAGGTGCTCTCCATTGGACGTGTACAAACTCCTACGCTTGCTCTCATCGTGAAGCGTCAACAGGAGATTGATAACTTTGTGCCCCAACAGTACTGGGTGCTGAAGACATTGTATCGCAACGTCTCCTTCAATGCCATCATGAAGCGTAGCGACGAGGATTTGATGGCTGACCTAGAAAAGAAGAGGGAGGCCGCTGAGAAAAAGGGGCAACCCTTCGACATGGCTGAGGCATGGCGCAAAGCCGAGGCAGAGAATATAGGTGTCGATCCTATAGCCAATGGAGAGCAGGGGGCGATGTTGCTCGACCGCATCAAGGAGGCTCCCTTCTTCGTAACATCTGTGACTAAGAAAGATGGCAAGGAGTTGCCTCCTTCGCTCTTCGACTTGGGTACGTTGCAGACAGAGTGTAACAAGAAGTTTGGCATTCCCGTGGACGTGACCTTGCAAACTGTACAGTCGCTTTACGAGAAGAAGGTAACCACCTATCCGCGTGTTGATACAACCTACTTGAGCGACGACGTGTATGCTAAATGTCCACAGATACTCATGGGCTTGCGTGACTATCAGCATCTCATTACCCCTCTTCATGGTCGTCCTCTGCAGAAGTCTAAGAAGGTGTTTGATAATAAGAAGGTGACCGACCACCATGCCATCATCCCTACGGGTGTAGTGCCTGGGGCGCTCACCGATGTGGAGAAGAAGATCTATGACCTTATCGTACGTCGCTTTATTGCAGTCTTTCACCCCGATTGCAAGACGCGCACCACTACCGTGATGGGCGAAGCTGACGGCATTCCCTTCCGTACCTCAAGCAAGGAGATTGTTGAGCCAGGATGGCGCATTGTCTTTGACAAAGGCACCTCTTCTGAAGTCTCAGAAAATTCAGAGGCTTCCGAAAATGCTGATAATGCTCAATTCTCTGCTGTCAACACCCAATTTACCAAGGGTGAGAGTGGGCCTCACCAACCAGAACTGATGGAGAAAACTACTCAGCCCCCCAAACCCTATACCGAGGGTACGCTGATACGTGCTATGGAGACGGCGGGTAAGTTTGTCGACGATGAGGAACTGCGCGATGCCATGAAGGAGAATGGCATTGGTCGCCCTGCTACACGTGCCGAGATTATCAAAACCCTATATAAGCGCAACTATGTCGTCTTGCAGAAGAAGAACCTCGTGCCCACCCCCACGGGCGTCGAACTTATTGGACTCATTCGTGAAGAGTTGCTCAAGAGTGCTGAGCTCACGGGTATATGGGAGAAACGATTGCGAGAGATTGAGGCACGGCGCTACGATGCCAAGCAATTTGTCGAGGAGTTGAAACAGATGGTAGCAGAGCTTGTGCAACAAGTGTTGGCCGATAATACTCCGCGAAGAATATAGGACAGGACGAGTGAGGATAAAAAGAAGAAGAGGGGATGCCACTGACATCTCCTCTTTCTCTTTTGATGGAGCCTAAGCTTTATTTGCTTGCAGATAGTTGGTATTCTTTATATATTGCGTCATTTATGAAATGCTGCTCTCCCTCAATTTGCAGAGGAGTGTCGTAGGACTTTACTAGCAATGCGCCTCCATCAAGTATCAAATTACCATCGGTGGTGATGCCGCGCGAATGTGAGTCGTGTGCATCGTGGTGGTGATTCTCGCCCGTAGCGAGCACTGTCACGAAGCTGTTGGTCATGGTGATGTCTCCCACATTGTTGATGCCCTTTCCGCCTGTACCTGTGCTTTTAGCGCCAATCAACATGTTGGTTATGCTCAGGGTGCCCTTGCTTCGTATTACGGCTGCGGAGGACAGGTCGTCGGTGTCAGCTTCATAAAGAGCCGCTCCCTCGGTGAAGGCCGTGATCTTGCCTCCGCTTAGCTCCATGTCTTCCTCGCTCATCAGTGCCTTGGAACCATCGCCCTTAGCCGTGGCTTGCACGATGCCGCCCGACATGGTGAGGGTGGACATCGCTCTGAGTGCATGTCCCTTATCTCCCGTAGTCGTGAGCTTGATGAGTCCACCTCGTATGTCTATATATGGTGTGACGAGAGGGTCTATATTGCCATCGTCGTCACCCTCGTATGAAGCTGTGATGGCTTCGTCTACCGAGCACACCGAGAGTATGCCACCACCAATTTCGATGTAGCCCTCGTCTATATCAATACCATCTTGTAATGCGGTGATGCATACGTCTCCTCCATACATGATGAATCGCTCCTTGGCGTTGATGCCGTCTCCTATGGCGTTGATGGTGATGTGTCCCTCACGGATACGCACATAGTCGTCGCTAGCTATGCCATGCTTGTAATTGCTCGTCACCTCGAGTGAGCCCGTACCTGAAAAGACGAGTTGGCCTTCGCTGAATAGGGTGCCTTTCTGTTGCTCTTCGCCTACAAACTCATAGCTCTCGCCATCTTTCAACGTGTTGTAAGTATTGTTGGACAATGCAATCATCACAGTCTTTCCTGATTGGATATTGATGGCGGCTCCTGTGGGGTTGGTGATGTGGACATTGTCGAGCGTGATGAGTGTCTTCTTCTCCGAGTTGAGTTTGAATGACCCGTTCGTGGTGCTTCCCCTTAGCGTGAATGAGATGTTCTTTTTCGTGGAAGTGATGGTGACATGAGCCCCATTGACTGTTGCAATCACGCCTGGTTTTGTCTCTACATCGGCGGTCTCACCATCATAGGTGACCACGATGTGGGTTGTTGGGTGGTAGTTCTCGACGAAGTCTCCATAGTCATCATGATTCTCGTCGGTTATTACCTCTTCGGGGAACTCGGTGTAGGAGTTATCGTCGTTGGGGTCGATGGTGACATCGATACTTGCTATATCCGTAGAGTCAGTGATGACTATCGAGTCACCCCAGTTGATGGTGTCTTTGTCAGTTACGATGGAGTCGTTGCCTCCAGGGGTAGGAGGGGTGGGGATTTCCTCGGGATTACAACAGGCAAAGAGTGCCAATAAGCCCAATATTAGATATTGATTTCGCTTCATGAAAAATCGGTTTTGTTGAAAGGATTAAAAATCGAACGAATAGCCGATTCCCAAGACGTGACCGCTGACTTCGTCGATGTCGGCATAATCCTGGTATCGATAATAGAGTTTCAGCTTGTGCTCCTTATTGATTTTATATTCTGTTCCTAATGTATATCTCACCTTGTCGTAGGCGAAGGCATTGTCGAGCTCATTATATAGTTCTATCTCAGCAAAGGGCTCGAAGGAACATTTCTTGATGTCGTAGCTCACCGACAGTCGAGAGCGTAGCTTGTGGTCGCTCTTGGCGGTCTTCTCGTCAACGATCATATCGGGGTTCTCGTAATCAAAACCATAGCCAGAGAAGTAGTAGTATCGCTCGCGATGGCATTGCGATGGCATGCGGTATGTGAACTGGTATCGTTCGCGTAGCGCAAACTTGAATCGTCCCCATTTGTATGACCCCGTGAGCGATGCCGTGGCGCGGTGGCGGGCTGTCCAGTAGGGTGCATCCACGTTCATGTGCTTGGGTATGAACTCTCCGTTGGCGTCGAATTCGTAGTTGCCCTCATCGTCCGTCTTGTACTTGATGGCTGTCTCGCCTGGGTAGTTCATATACATGAAGGTGTAGCCCACATCTGCCTTGAGGAAGGGGATCTTCTTGTCCTTGTATGATAGGTTGATGGCACCCGACACACGTTCAGTCATGGTGGACATGTCTTGTGAGCGATATTCGCCTTCGAGCGAGAGCTCCCACTTCTTGTTAAGCTTTGTGGATCCTTCAATGCTTGTCCATACGCCAAAGTCACTCTGTGCTGTGGCCAATGTAGCCGTTAGTAACAGGCATCCTATACCTAAAATTCTCTTCATCATTTTTTTTATTTAAAGCAATTACTCGGCAAATGTAGCGCCCAATTCTGAAAAGATTCTGAAAACCGAATTATTTTTCGAAAAAAAATCATCCCATCTTGGGCAAGCGACCTACGTTGTCGACACTATTGATTTCGTTGCTTAGGGGTTCATAGTAAACTTTTACCATGGCGGTGTCCTTGGAGAAATCGATGGCCCCCACTTCTACGCGCAGGATGTCTAGCCCTGTGCGTTTCTTGAGGTCTTCGATGAGCGCTTGCTCGTTCTCGGGTGTGATGAGACTGATATTGTCGTACATCACGAGTTTGCTAGCGACATGTTTTACCCAGCGATTGCTCTCGAGTGCCCAAATGGAGATGATGAATAGCAGGTTGGTAGCCAGCAACTCCATGTAGCTGATGCTCGTAGCCAATCCGTTGATGGCACTGACGGCGATGATGAGAAACAGATAGGTCATCTCACGTATGGGGACCGACTCTGTGCGATAGCGGATGATGCCGAAGATGGCAAATAGGCCTAGTGCGAATCCTATCTTGAGTTTCACTCCTCCCATGAGGAATATGAGCAGGAATACGCTGATAGAGATGAGAGTGAAGGTGAAGAAATAGTCGCGTCGCTTGCTCTTGGGGTAGTAGAATACTCTCACGATGAGCGCGATGACCGCGGTGTTGAGGACGAATCGGATGAGCAACTCGGCCAAGCCGTACCAGTCGGCCCATAGTGCAGAGGTTACTGCCTCGGTAGGTGCCTGTACGTCGGCGCCCAGTTCCTCGGCTGCCATGAGGATTGTCTTAGCTCCAGCTGCAATGATGCTTAATAGGTTTACCATAGTCTTAGTGAGTATTTAAAAGTTTGTTTATTTTTACAAATCTCGGTTTGAATCGGTTGCGCTTGAGGCTTGGCTTAGTGAGTGCCGACCCCATGCAATATTTGCTGAATCCCGAGGGCTTGATGCGCAAGTCGCGCAAGATCTTCTTTACGGGCGAGTATACATTGCCGTCACGCTTGAGCTCGATGATGACCAAGCGGTCGAAGGTGTCGTGTATGTCGGTCTCCAAATGGTGAAACTTTACATGGCAATCGATGGTGAGTCGCTCTGTCTTGTCCATGTTGACCAATGTGATGCGCTCAAATCGGTTCTCGACCTTCGGGACGAGGTCAGCGAGCAGGTATTTAGAGTGCTTGGCCAGCAGTAGGTCTCCATCGTCTTCGTGCAGTGTGTGCAATCCTTTTACCGTGATGCGTTTCTTCTTTGTTCGCCCATGGTTGTTCTTGTTCTTCACCTCGAGGAAGGTGTCGCCCGAGTCGAGGTAGGTGCGTATGCGTACCTTTTGGCGTACAAGTCGTCCGTTGTGGTGAATGGTGTACATCTCTTCGTCGGGAGTGTCAAGATAGATCGTGTGGTAACGGCTATATCGCTTGCCTTCTATCTCCTGCACCATGTATTTCCCTTGGGCCATCACGAGCAGTTGCTCCAGTTGGCTGATGGTTGCCAAGTATTTCTTGTCAATTCGATTCATCAGCCTAATGTCCTTCATCTCAGCCAGTGTGATGGAAGGGAGTTGTTCCAGCAATTCTACGATATGTCTTTCCATAGTATCTCAGATTGTGCAAAGATAATAAGTTATCTGAAATAGTGGGACAAAATGTCAAAAAAAATACGAAAATAGCCCATATTTGCAGATATATACCGACAAAGTGTTGCAGAAAACGAAAAAACCGCTTACCTTTGACTCTGTTAATGGTTACGGCGTGACCATTGACGAGGACATGACATAAATTATAAATCTAAAAACATAATCCGTTTTATGCAAGAACACTTGAATGAAGCTCAGGAGATGATGGAGATGGCCATCCTCCACGTTGAAGACGAACTCGCGCGCATCCGTGCCGGTAAAGCCAACCCCCGTATCCTCGACGGTATCCGTGTTGATTCATATGGTACTATGGTGCCCCTCTCTGGTGTGGCATCAGTGACCACTCCCGATGCTCGCACCATCGCCATCAAGCCTTGGGACAAGAACATGATTCGTGTCATCGAGAAGGCAATCATCGACTCTCCCGTGGGCATTATGCCTGAGAATAATGGTGAGATTATCCGTCTCGGCATTCCCCCTCTCACCGAGGAGCGCCGTAAGCAGCTCGCCAAGCAGTGTAAGGAGGTAGCCGAGCATGCCAAGATTAGTATCCGCAATGCTCGTCGCGACTGCATCGATGCCCTCAAGAAGGCGGTGAAGGATGGTATGCCCGAGGATGTGCAGAAGGATGGCGAGGAGAAGCTGCAGAAGCTCCACGACAAGTACATCAAGAAGGTAGATGACCTCTACGCTGAAAAGGAGAAGGAAATCATGACCGTGTAATATGAATTGAATATTGAAAATTGGAAATTGAAAACTATCAGCAAACTACTTCGCCAACGACGTCGTCACGGAGCGAACGGTGAATTTTCAATTTTTAGTTTTCAATTTTCAGTTTTCAATTGCTCATGCTTGGACTTGTAATCAAGAATACTGGAAGCCAGTACATCGTGAAGACCGATGAGGGTAACTTCATCGATTGCCGCATCAAGGGTAACTTCCGACTCAAAGGCATACGTAGCACCAACCCTGTGGCCGTGGGCGACAGGGTTGTGCTCACTGAGCCCACAGACGGCATTGCCTATATCACTGACATCGAGGAGCGTCGCAACTACATCATCCGTCGCGCCTCGAACCTCTCGAAGCAGTCACACATCCTTGCAGCCAATGTCGATATGTGTCTGCTCATCGTTACCATCAACTATCCCGAAACATCCACGACCTTCATCGATAGGTTCCTGGCGACGGCCGAGGCCTATCGCATACCCGTACACATCGTATTCAATAAGGTAGACCGATACGATGAGGCTGAGCGGCGCTATCTCGATGCCGTTGTGCACCTTTATCGCACCATCGGATATGACTGCTCGTGTGTGTCGGCTCTCAATGATGAGGGGCTCGACCAGGTACGCGAGGCTCTCTCAGGCAGGACGACCCTGCTCTCGGGCAATTCGGGTGTAGGCAAGAGCACGCTCATCAATGCGCTGTTGCCCGAGCTTCGCTTGCGCACGGGCGAGATTTCTGAGCGCCACAATACGGGCATGCACACCACTACCTTCTCCGAGATGTTTCCCTTCGGAGAGGGAGGATGGCTTATCGACACGCCTGGCGTCAAGGGATTTGGAACCTTCGACATGGAGGAGGAGGAGATTGGACACTATTTTCGCGAGATTTTTGCCATCTCGGCTGATTGTCGCTATGGCAACTGCACTCACACTCATGAGCCCCATTGCGCTGTGCGCAAGGCCGTCGAGGAGTGTCGCATAAGCCAGTCGCGCTATGCCTCCTACTTGAGTATGCTCGATGACAAGGAGGAGGGGAAATATCGTGAGGGGTACTAGCTCCACGATGCGATACCCTCTCCGCTCTAATACCATTCTGTTATCAACAAGAACTCGTTATTTTCATTTTTACTGCTATGACATCTATTACAACACACATGAAGAGGAGGCTTTTTCTCACCCTCTGTTCTTTGTTTTTCGTCTGTGTGGCCTTTGCCTCCGAGCCCATCCGCGTGGCTTGCATAGGAAATAGTGTCACCTATGGCTATGGCCATCAGTCGCCAGCTCAGACATCCTATCCCACCCGCTTGGCCGCCATGCTGGGCGAGGGATACGAGGTGCGTAACTTTGGCCACTCGGGAGCTACGCTGCTCTATCGTGGACATCGCCCCTACATCCAGCAACAGGCATGGCGCGATGCATTGGCCTTTGCCCCCGACAAGGCCATCATCCACCTTGGCCTCAATGATACCGACCCGCGCAACTGGCCCAACTATCGCGATGAGTTCATCCCCAACTACTTGGCCATGATAGACTCTCTGCGTGCGGTGAACCCCGATGTCGAGGTCTGGGTGTGTCGCATGACTCCCATCTTCCATGGGCATCGCCGCTTCAAGTCGGGCACTCGCGATTGGCATGCACAGATACAGCAAGCCATCGAGGAGGTAGCCCTGCTCGCTGGTGCTCATCTCATCGATTTGCATGAGCCGCTCTATCATCGCCCCGACCTCTTTGCCGATGCGTTGCACCCCGATGCCGAGGGGGCTATGATCTTGGCTCAGACGGTGTTCTCCGCCATGACGGGCAACTATGGAGGCTTGGCTCTCCCTGCCATCTACACCGACCACATGGTCATCCAGCGTGACAAGCCCTTCCTTCTGCGTGGCACGGCCGATGCAGGCCGCAAGATCTCTGCCCGATTGGGCAAGGAGAAGCTGCGCACCACGGTAGCCGAGGATGGCACTTGGCAGCTCACCTTCAAGCCCCTCGCGGCAAGCGACAAGTCACTCACCCTGACCGTGACCGATGGCGAGAGCACCCTCACGCTCACCGACATCCTCGTGGGCGAGGTATGGCTCTGCTCGGGTCAATCCAATATGGCCTTCATGCTGCGCCAAGCCACCGATGCTCAGAAGCATATTGCCGAGGCCGCTACCAAGAACCTCCGCCTCTACGACATGCGTCCTCGCGTGTACACCGATGCTGTGGCATGGGATAGCGCTTCGCTCGCGGCTCTCAACAAGCTCGACTATTATGTGCCCACGACATGGCAACCCATCACGGAGCAAAACGCTTCGCAATTCTCTGCCATCGCCTACCACTTTGGTGCTATGCTGGCCGACTCGCTTGGTGTACCCGTGGGTCTCATCTGCAATGCGGTAGGCGGAGCTCCCATCGAGTCATTCACCGACCGTCACACTCTCGAACATCATCCCGTGTTGGTTGATATCCTTACCGACTGGAAGCGCAACGACCGTGTGCAGGACTGGGTGCGCGGACGCGGAGCCTATAATATCCAGCTGAGCAAGAATCCCTTGCAACGCCACCCCTACGAGCCCTGCTTCCTCTATGAGACGGGCATCGCCCCCTTGGCAGGCTTCCCCTTGCGTGGTGTGATATGGTATCAGGGTGAGTCCAATGCCCACAACGTGGAGCTCTTCGAGACAGAGTTTGAGGCGCTCGTAGGTAGCTGGCGTAAGGCGTGGGACGATGAGGAGATGCCTTTCCATTTCGTACAGCTCTCCAGCATCGCTCGTCCCTCATGGCCCCATTTCCGTGATGTGCAGCGCCAGCTCGCCGATGCGATTTCCCATTGTGAGATGGCGGTGTCGAGCGATAAGGGTGATAGCCTCGACGTACATCCCCGCGAGAAGCGACCTATAGGTGAGCGCCTCGGACGCATCGCTTTGCACCACGACTATGGCTTCTCACGCCTCACACCTTCGGGCCCTTCTGTGCAGGGCGCTCATGCTGAGGGCAATGGCATCGTCCTGACCTTTGCCCATGCCGAGGGCATGACGTCGAGCGATGGTCAGCCCCTGCGTACGTTTGAGGTCGCTGGCGAGCATGGCATCTATTATCCTGCCGACAAGGTTATTGTCAAGGGCAACACTATCATCCTGAAGTCAAAGCAGGTGAGTCGTCCGACGCGTGCCCGCTATGGATGGCAACCATTCACCCGTGCAAACCTTGTCAACAGTAACGGCCTTCCTGCAAGCACTTTTGAGGTGAACATCGGCAAGGATTCCGACTGAGGATGTGACCGTATAAAACGAATGAAAGGGCTGAACGCGCATGTTCGGCCCTTTCTTATTAAGGAGTGATTGAGAACTCCTTAAAACCACTTCCCAATGATCGGCAATCGCTTTAGTGGCAAGTCATGCTTGATGATGTAGCCTACGTATAGGGCGAGCAGGAGTGTGTTGGCTCCCATGCGCATCCAAGGGTGCTCGATGGGGAGCATCTGGGCTATGCCGAAGAGGGCCAGGGCGAGGGCAAAGTAGGTGAGTATGCCCTTCACGTCGTAGGCGATAGGGTGATAGTGCTGACCGATGAAGTAGGAGAGCAGCATGGCTGTGCCGTAGCCCGCAATGCCACCCCATGCACAGGCTACGTAGCCATAGCGAGGCACGAAGATGATGTTGACGGCAAGCAGCACCGCGCAGGCGATGACGGACATGATGGCGCCCCAGTAGGTCTTGTCGTCGAGCTTGTACCAGAAGGAGAGGTTGAAGTAGACCCCCATGAAGATCTCGGCCATCATCACGATGGGCACCACGCGTAACCCCTCCCAGTAGGTGGGTCCCACGAGGTGCTTGAAGATGTCCATGTAGAATACCACGACGAGAAAGGCCAGCAGGGTGAAGATGACAAAGTACTTCATCGTGATGGCACACATGGTGTCCTTGTCGTTGTCTTGACTCTTGTTGAACACGAAGGGCTCGTAGGCAAAGCGGAATGCCTGCAGGAGCATGGCCATGATCATGGCTATCTTGGTGCAGGCGCCATAGATGCCGAGTTGCACCTCGCCTTCGGCGCCAGGCATGATGAAGAGGTAGGTGATCTTGTCGGCCACCTGATTGAGTATTCCCGCGATGCCTAGCACGAGGATGGGTAGGGCATAGCGCAGCATGCGGCGGCAGAGGCGGAGGTCCATCCCGTAGGCATAGCCCTTGAGCTCGGGGATGAGGCCCAGCGTGATGAGGCTCGTGCAGATGAGGTTGACGAAGAAGATGTAGCCCACATTGTATTGCGGGTCATACCACGCCATCCACTCGGGATGCGAGGCGTGGAGGATGGGGGCGACGAGGAAGATGAAGAGGTTGAGCGCGATGCTCATCACGATGAAGGACAGCTTCAGCGTCACAAACTTTACCGCCCGTCCCTGTTGTCTCAGGTGGGCAAACATGATGCTTTGTATGGCGTCGATAGAGACAATCGTCGTCATGCAAGCGATATATTCAGGGTGGCTTGCATACCCCATCAATGCGCTGAGCGGAGCGTTCATCACGAGGCTCATCACGGCAAAGGTCACGGCCACGATGGTCACCATCCACAGCACCGTGCCGTACACCTTACGGGCATCCTCGCCCTCTTTCGTACTGAATCGGAAGAGCGTAGTCTCCATGCCGAAGGTGAGCAGGGTGAGCAGCAGGGCGGTGTAGGCATAGACGTTGGTGACCACGCCGTATCCGCCGCTCTCAGCGGTGATCTTGATCGTGTATAGGGGCACGAGCAGGTAGTTGAGGAATCGTCCGACGATGCTACTGATGCCGTAGAGGGCAGTATCTTTTACGAGTGATTTTAATCCTGTGGCCATGGGCAAGTGTTTGATGTTTCTTGCAAAGGTACAACAAGCCGAGAGAAAATGCAAGTCAACTTGCAATTTTCCGAGGCGCAGCCACCTTCAAGCTGCAAAGCAGATTAAAGGTACGACAAGCCGAGAGAAAATGCAAGTCAACTTGCAATTTTCCGAGGCGGCGAACACGTTTCTTCGCTACGCAACTCAAAGTGTCGGTTTCTCGATGAAATCGGTGTTTTTTGTCTCTTCACCCATCGATTTCAGGTTATAAAAGTTCATAAATGGGTTGGCATTGGCAGAGTAGGGCATGGCTGCAACGGTGCCGAAGATAAAAGAAAAGGACGAAAACGAAAAAAAGAATCAGGGCATTGGGTGTAGCGAGTGTCGAGTACTTCTTTGTAAGTACTGCAATACTTCTATGTAGGTACTGCAGTATCTCTTTGTCCAAACTGGAATTTGGAGCCTTTGAAAATTTTTTGTCGCTTTGTTGACAATTTTTTTTACTAGAGTGATAATATTTTTTCAAGACTTCGGTAAAGTTTGAAAAAATATTGTAATATATTGGGAACTTGGTTGTTCTGTTTGCATTAATTACACCCGCATTAAGACATGATGGCTTGCCAATGCCAACCCATTTATGAACTTTTGCCACTATGATTTTGCTCCAAATGCCTCGAACAGGCTAAACAACGTAGAGGCACCTCCCTGTGCAGGGGGTGCCTCTCTCGGTTTTTTTAAAGATTGGGGTAGCGTTGCTTCAGAATGCCAGGCCTAGGCGGAAACCGAAGTTGCTGGGGTTGTGGAGCTCGGCTCCCATGACTGAGGACTTGTTGGTAGAGAAGCTATAGTAGGCAGCTGCATGGAGGCCTACACCATTGGGAAGGGGATACCAGCGGACACCGATCTCGGGCGACATGTAGAATCCCCATGAATCCTCGGATGACTTGTAGATGTTGTAGTAGGAGGAGGTGTAGGCATACTCGGCGCCTAGCTTCATGGCTACGTAGGGTTGCCAGTCAGACTCGATGATGCGGTAGAGCATGGTGAGACCGAAGGGGAGCTGGTAGAGTGAGCGCTGCTGGTCGGTGTAGATGGAGGTGGCGTCGGAGACGTGTACCACGGCGCGGTCAACGTACTGGTTGTTGGTGTGGTAGTTCATGAAGGCTCCGATGGCGATGTCGGGGGTGAGGTACCAGCCGGCGTCGAAGTTCATGCCCCATCCGCTGACCTTGTCGACGAACTTGTTGGAGGGGATGTTGAACTGCCAGTCGACGTTGTAGTAGGCGTCGAGTGAGACCTGAGACTTGGTAGGTGCAGAGATCCCTGCGATGAGGGCCACGGTCATGGCCAGGCGAACGGCGTATTGCTTGAGAGATTTCATATGCGTAAGTTTTTTTCGTTATGGATGTTGTAAGGTAAATTCCTTTATTTACCGGCTTTCAGGTAGGGTGACTGAGAGAATGCCTGCTCGATGGATTTCTGCACGTAGGTGGTGTTGAGCGAGCCGCTACTGTTGAGCAAACCAGTGATGTAGTTTGTCCACACGACGCGCAACGTCTTCGAGGTGCTGGGGGTGTCGCGCAGATCGACGAGCTCGGCCAGCACGGAGCCTGTGGTGTAGGCATAGGTGATGTTGTAGGGCCAGTACCATCCGCCCCAGTTACCCCAATAGCCGAAGCTCCAGTACCAGGGGTAGCCATACCACCAGGGATTGTTGTTGAAGTAGCGGAAGCGGTAGGTGTCTTCGATGTAGCTGATCTGAAGACCCAGGTCGGCAGTCTCCTTGTCTGTGGTGCGCACATAGCCTGCTTGCTCCATGCCGCTCACGTAGTTGGCTATGATGATGTCTGAGGCGGGAGTGCCATAGAGGAACTTGGGCTTGTTGGAGCTGTTGTCGATGATGAGCACGCTATCGGGGACGTAGAAGGTGGTGAACGTCTTGAAGTCGGTGTCGTCGTCGTAGTTGGTGTAGACGAGATAGTCATTGTCCAGGTCATCGGTGTCGGGATACTTCTCGCATGCTGTGGTCAGCAAGGCTCCTGCGAAGAGGAGGGGAACAAGTCTTTTCATGATGGGTAGGGATTTAAGGGGTTAAACTATAAAGAAACGGTTTGATGCGTTATTTTCTGCGTAGCTTATGCTTGATGTCATGGCTCACGCGCTTGAAGTCGCGGTCAATCTTGTGGAGTGCGCTATCGCCTTCGGCAACGAGTCGCAGGCGTGGGCGGTCGTTGTAGGAGATGAGTTCATAGACGATGGCCGTGGAGTCGTTGGGGATGCCCACAAACACCAGCTTCTCGCCCTCGTCGCGGTGGGTGCGGGTCATGCCGTTGGCTTCGGTGTAGCTCTCGATGAGGCTGTAGGTGCCATCGGTGTTGAGGCCGTAGCTGTCGATGATCAATACATAGTTGGCGGGGATGCCGGCATCTGTGGGGAGCATGCCCTCGTAGGTGTAGGTCTGCAGCTCGTCGATGGTCGAGTCATTCTCCAGATATGCTTCATCGGTGTAGCTCTCATAGGCGATGGGAGGGTTCTTGACTTTCTTGTTGCCACATGAGATGGCACATGCGGCCAAGCATATGACGGCCGTCATGGTAAACATCTTTTTCATTGTTTTATCCGTTTATAAGGTTAATTACACCGAAAATAACAACTCTTTTGACGATTTGTTCCCCAATGTATGCTTTTATTCGCTCGCTTTTGTGTACCTTTACCCTGTAAAATGAGTTATACGTAAAAAAACGAACTACTGGATATGGATTTCAAGGACCTGATTAAGAGTCGTCGCTCATGCCGTACGTTTACGGAAGAGCCCCTTACTGAGGAGCAGGTGGTGGCGCTGATGCGTGCCGCCCTGATGTCTCCCTCGTCGCATCGTACCAATGGATGGCAGTTTGTGCTCGTCGATGACAGGGAGAAACTGCATGCGCTCTCAGCCTGCAAGGAGCATGGGTCGGGCCTCATCGATGGCGCTCCGCTGGCCATCGTCGTGTGTGCCGACTCGTCGGTGAGTGATGTGTGGATAGAGGATGCGTCGATAGCGACGCTCATGATACAGCTACAAGCTGAGGAGCTGGGCCTGGGGTCGTGCTGGGTGCAGGTGCGTCGTCGCAAGACAATCGATGGACGCAACTCCGATGACGTAGTGAGAGAGATACTGGGCATACCTGAGGCTATGGAGGTGCAGTCAATCGTTGCCGTGGGGCATAAGGCCGTGGAGAGAAAACCCTTCAACGAGGAACATCTGCAATGGGAGAAGTTGCATCTCAACGAGTGGTAGTCCTCGGGGCAGGACGTGTGGCTACCCATCTCGTCGCTGCCCTGGTAAGAGCTGGTCACAACGTGGCACAGGTGTGGTCGCGCACCGAGGCCTCGGCACGTCGATTGGCTGAGCCTTGGGGCATAAGTTATACCGACGACCTCGACACGGTGATAGCAGATGCAGACGTGTACATCGTATGTGTGGCCGATAGCGCACTGCCCTTGGTGGCAGAAAAGATCGCTCAGCGTGTGGGGGAGACTCCTCTGCTGCTGCATACGGCTGGGAGTGTGGACATGGGGGTGTGGCATCAGCAGGGAGCCAAGCACTATGGTATCCTCTACCCCCTACAGACGTTCAGCATGGAGCGCCCTGTGGACATGCATGAGGTGTCTTTGTTTGTCGAGGCCTCGGATGCAGATGCTCTAGCCCAAACGGAGGCCATGGCACATAGCCTGTCTGATAGGGTCTATCGAGCAGATACCGAAGTTCGAGCACGGCTCCACATCGCAGCCGTCTTTGCTTGCAACTTCGCCAATGCCATGTATCGTGCTGCTCATGACCTGCTATCCGAGGCAGCTATCCCCTTTGAGGTACTGCTCCCCTTGATTGATGAGACGGCGTCAAAGGTGCACGTGCTCTCTCCGGTAGAGGCGCAGACAGGCCCAGCGGTGAGGAGAGATGGCAACGTGATGCAACGTCACATGGAGGCCCTTGCAGAGAACCATGACTTGAGACAGATCTACGAGCAGATAAGTAAATACATTATGCAATAAATGATGATGAACGATACTACTACACCAACCATAGAGGCTGAGCATCTTAATCAAGCCGCATGCTCAAGAAGGATGCCTAGGCTGGTACTGGCCTCTAACTCGCCCCGTCGTCGCGAACTCCTGGCGGGCTTGGGATATCCCTACGAGGTGCGCGTGCTCGACGGCATCGACGAATCCTACCCCGCCACATTGCGGGGAGGCGATGTGGCTGCCCACATCTCTCGCGCCAAAGCCGAGGCGTACAGGGCCTCGATGCATCCCGATGAGCTCATCATTACGGCCGACACAATTGTTTGCCTCGATGATAAGGTGTTGGGGAAACCTGCCGATGAGGCAGAGGCAATGGCTATGATACGTGGCTTGAGCGGACGCACTCATCAAGTCTACACTGGAGTCACGATCATCGATGCAGAGCGGATGACGACATTTGTCAGTCGTACCGATGTCACCTTTGCTACATTGTCCGAAGAGGAGATACACCACTACGTCTCGCATTATCGACCCATGGATAAGGCTGGCGCCTACGGCATACAGGAGTGGATAGGGTACATCGGAGTGGAACGCATCGAAGGCTCATACTTTAATGTGATGGGGCTGCCCGTACAGCGTTTGTATACCGAGCTGAAAAAATATATGGTAAAAGGTTGGGCGGATTGAAGTTTTTTTTGCAAATTTGTGCCCCGATGACTCCTATGACAAAAACGAAAATCATTGCAGTAGATGAATCCGTATAATCTCGTGACAATCCTTGGCCCCACGGCCTGTGGCAAGACCACCTTGGCGGTGGCCTTGGCTGACCGTCTGGATACAGCCGTGATCAGTGCGGACAGTAGGCAAGTGTATCGGTCGATGGACCTGGGCACAGGAAAGGACCTGAGCGAATATCAGGTAGGTGACCGTCGGGTGCCCTATCACCTCATCGATATCGTTGATGCAGGGTACAAGTACAATGTGTTTGAGTACCAACGCGACTTCCTGAACGTGTTCGGGCAACTCAGCTCCATGGGGCAGACACCTGTCTTGTGTGGCGGCACCGGCATGTATCTCGAGTCGGTACTGAGGGGCTATCATCTGGTCGAGGTGCCCGAGAACAAACCGTTGCGAGAGGCATTGGCCGACAAATCGCTGGAGGAACTGACCGACATGTTGCGTGGATATAAGGAACTGCACAATACCACGGATGTGGACACATGTAAGCGTGCCATACGGGCCATCGAGATAGAGGAGTATTACCGTACCCACGATGTGAACGTCAGGGAATTTCCCGAGATAAGAAGCCTTACCATCGGCTTGGATGTTTCCCGAGAGTTGCGTCGAGAGCGTATCAGTCGTCGCTTGCGCGAACGTCTCGAACAGGGAATGGTGGAGGAGGTGCGCTCCATCTTGACTACAGGAGTGCAACCCGACGATTTGATATATTATGGCTTGGAGTACAAGTATCTGACATTATACGTCATCGGACAACTCACGTATGATGAGATGGTGAGCCAGCTGGAGATTGCCATTCATCAGTTTGCGAAGCGTCAGATGACCTATTTCCGTGGCATGGAGCGACGTGGAGTGCCCATTCATTGGATTGACGCCACGCTCTCGACAGAAGAGAAGGTGGAGCAGATTTGCTCAATGTTGTCCAACAATAGTAACAATGATTTAAGGTATAAGGATATATGAAGAATAATACAATAGAATCAGTAAGCAACGGACGTTGGGGCATCGTATATGTACCCATGGCGGGAGTGAGAAAGAAGCATCGTCGTTGGCATCAAATCAAAGAGTATCTGGAACTCAAGAAGGTGCAGTACGACTACATTCAGTCGGAGGACTATGGAGCTGTGGAGCGACTCACACGCATGTACGTGGAGAATGGTTACAAGACGATAGTCATCGTGGGAGGCGACATGGCCATCAACGATGCACTCAATGGCATCATGACATCTTCCGTCGAGAGCCTCGAGGACATCTCCTTCGGCATCATTGCCAATGGTATAGGAAATGACTTTGCCGACTTCTGGGGATTGGGTGTCGAGGATTATAAGAAGGCCATCGACTGCATCATCAAGGGCACACGTCGCAAGATAGATGTGGGATATTGCTCCTATCTACAAGGGGAAGAGGTCAAGAAGAGATATTTTCTCATGGCCGTCAACATAGGGTTGGGCGCCGAGGCCATCATGATTTCTGACGAATGTAAACACTATTGGGGCAAGCGCAACCCGACGTATATCATTAGCATCTTCCGCTTGTTTTTACACCGAAAGCTCTACAAGATGCATCTCAAGGTCAACGACGAGGTGATCAACGAACGTCTGATGACGGTGTGTGTGGGCAACTCGCGTGGCTACGGACTTACTCCTAGCGCTGTACCTTACAATGGGTGGCTCGACGTGTCGGTTGTCTATCGTCCCGAGTTTTGGCAACTTGTGCAGGGACTCTGGATGCTACTTCGCGGACAAATCCTCAATCACAAGCAGGTAAAGCCCTATCGCACTAAAAAGGTCGTTCTCCACTCAGCCGAGGGTGCTAGCATCTGTGTCGATGGACGCACGTTGGAATATGCCTGCCCGCTGGAGATCTCTCTCATGCCCGAATATCTTAACTTCATCGTGCCCGATTGAGTATTGCATGGCAACACCGCATCCCTCTATAATATGGGTGCATAAATAGATATAATATGGGGCGCATCAATTGATGCGCCCCATGTTGTTGGGTATTATGTGGTGTTAGGGGGATGGCTTATCCTATTCGACCTATCCTATTCGGCTGATCTTCTCAAGCTCTATCTCGTCTATGATCTTGATCTTGCGCCCGTCGATGGCAATCAGCTTCTCCGAAGCGAAGTTTGACAATGTGCGTATCGCATTAGACGTGGTCATATTGGATAGGTTGGCAAGGTCCTCGCGAGAGAGGAATATGCTGATAGTGGCCCCGTCCTCTTCCAGGCCGTAGGTCTCCTTGAGGAAGATGAGCGACTCGGCCAATCGACCTCTGATGTGTTTCTGTGTGAGGTTTACTGTGCGCTCGTCCGATATGCCTAAGTCGATGGATAGCAACTTGATGAAGAACATAGCCAGCCTGTTGTTTGCTTTCACTAGAGCGCTGATGATGTCCATAGGTATCCAGCACACTACCGAAGCCTCGAATGCGGCCGCGGCCGTGACAAAGCGTTCGTCTGCAAAGTAGGCCCTATATCCGAAATACTCCACAGGCTTTATGATACGCATAATCTGGTTGCGCCCACATACGCCCTCGCGATAAATCTTCACCTTGCCGTCGAGAAGGCACAGCAGGTGGCTGGGCTTCTCTCCTTCGGAGTATATCGTCTGATTCTTCTTGTATCTTCTCACCTCCAAGTGTTGGGCCACCAGTGCCTGTTGCTCTTCAGTGAGGAGGGTCCACATATCGACCATAGCCGAAGTGATTTCGGCTTGGCTCAGTTCCTTTTTAGCCATTTTCCTTTTTTACCTAATACCTATATACTGAGTAGTCCTGATCCTGAACGTGCAAAACGTGCAATTCAGAATCCAGGACTAAACAAATCAATCAATCATGTCAAACCCGCAGTAGGGAACCAGTACCTTGGGGATACGAATACCCTCGGGAGTTTGGTTGTTCTCGAGGATGGCTGCGAGTATGCGGGGCAGAGCCAAGGCAGATCCGTTCAGGGTGTGACAGAGCTCGGTCTTCTTGTCGTCGGCACGACGATAGCGGCACTTCAGGCGATTTGCCTGGTATGCATCGAAGTTTGATACCGATGACACTTCCAACCAGCGCTCCTGCGCTGCTGAGTATACCTCAAAGTCGAAGCACAATGCGGCGGTGAAGCTCATGTCGCCACCACACAGACGCAAGATGCGGTAGGGGAGCTCGAGCTTCTTGACGAGTCCCTCGACATGGTCGAGCATCTCCTTGTGTGACTCCTTGGAGTGCTCTGGAGTGTCGATGCGTACGATCTCGATTTTTGAGAACTCGTGTAGGCGGTTCAATCCACGCACCTCCTTACCATAGGAGCCTGCTTCGCGACGGAAGCATTGTGTGTAGGCTGTGTTCTTGATGGGGAGCTCCTTCTCGTCGAGTATCACGTCACGGTAGATATTTGTCACGGGCACCTCAGCTGTGGGGATGAGGTACAAGTCATCGGCGGTGCAATGATACATCTGGCCCTCCTTGTCGGGGAGCTGACCGGTGCCATAGCCCGATGCTTGGTTTACTACGGTGGGAGGCATGATCTCCTCGTATCCTGCGTTGCGAGCTTCGTCGAGGAAGAAGTTGATGAGCGCACGCTGGAGGCGAGCACCCTTGCCGCGATATACGGGGAATCCCGCACCGCTAATCTTCACACCGAGGTCAAAGTCGATAAGATTGTACTTCTTTGCCAATTCCCAATGGGGGAGAGGATTGGTACCCAAATTGGGCACTTCACCGCCCGTGCGTTCTACGACGTTGTCCTCAGCATGTGCTCCTTCGGGCACTTCGTCGTAGGGAATGTTGGGGATGGTGTAGAGCACGCGTTGAGTCTCTTCAGCGGCTTGGCGCATCTCTTCCTCGAGTGCAGCATTGGTTTGCTTTAGTGCAGCCACCTGTGCCTTTACGGCTTCTGCCTCTTCGCGCTTGCCTTCCTTCATGAGTGCCCCGATGCGTGCCGCCAGTTGCTTGGCTTCAGCAAGGTTCTTGTCCAGGACTGTCTGTGCAGCTCTACGCTTCTTGTCCAGCTCGATGACCTGGTTTATTGTAGCTTCGGCATTGCCGAAATGTTTTTTCTCTAGGCCTTTGATTACTCGTTCGGTCTGTTCGGTGATGAGTTTAATCGTAAGCATACGTTTGTTTTATTTTGTGGAATACCTATTTGGAGCGCAAAGGTAGCAAATACATTTAAATAAAGCAAACATGAGGTGAGATTTGTAGGATTCGTGGAGTGGAGAAGGATTGGGCGTTATCTTATAAGGCTATTTTACTTGGATTGTTTGTGATGTTGCGGTGGCGATAAATGCAGGTGCATACATGCATTGGATGGTGCTGGCTCCACAAATATAGTGTCCTGACTGACTGACCCAATGGTCGCATTCAAGAAGGTAGCTGCCCTTCGCGATGTGCGGGATGTAGAAGGTGGTGTTTTTGTTTTCTATGCTGCGATAGTGGGCAAGCCCATTGTGGTAAGCGTGGCCAGAGTGTGTGCTTGTGGGTTCGAGGGCGGCAGGTCGTGATATGTGTAGCTTTAGATAGTCCATGGATCGGTCGGTGGTGAAGTGTATGCATGCTCTTATGCGGTCACCTTTTGTGATGCTTTGTGAGTCTCGGGTGATGGCGGTAAGGATTTCTTTCCCATTTTCAAGCTCTACCTTATAGTAGGTCACGGTGAGGCTCATTCCTGTACCTGAGGATTGTATCTTGTCGGCGTCTTCATAGTACTGCCAGGTTAGGTCTCCCCATGCGGGGAGAGCTCTTTCTTTTGCTATGTTCACCTTGGCTTTTGCTGGGTGAATGTCTTTGGCTTCCCACTGGCGTTGGATGATTCCGTGCTCGTTTCCCTTGGTGCTATCTGCAGGTAAGCTTGTGATGGGTTGCCCTCCGATGGTAATCGTGATGTCGTCAGAGGAGGTGGTGAGTGCCTTCTCTTCAGGAGCGGATAGTATCAGTGCGTGTACTGCTTGAGCGGTAGCTATGCTATTGTCCCATTGGGTTGTTTGCTTTTGTTTTAGCAACCATTGTTGCATGCGTCCGATGATGTCTTTGGACTGCTCGAGTCTTGTGAAGGCTTCGATGAGTAGGGCTTGTGTGGCTATGGGGCTGGTGTCCCAACTCCAATAGCTAGTGTTGTCTCTCCAATAGGTCCCCATTTCGTCATTGTTTAATGCCGACTCAATTACTACTTTGGCTACCTTCTTGGCCTTTTTCGTTTCAGAAAGGCGGATGAGGGTGAGCATCTTCAATGCTTTTTGCATTAAGGTGCCGTATGTGGCAGAGCTTCTGAGTAGTAGCTTTGTGTAGTACCTATAGGCTTTGTCTTGTTGGGGGGCAAAGGGTATCTCTGGAAACATACTACGGGCATATAGATAGTACAGCGTGTAGCTTTCTAATACCTCAGGCTTCTTTTGTGAATTGTTGAATTCCTCGGTGTGTAGCTTGTCTAGATAGTTGATGAACTGCTTTGTCATGGTATACAAGGTGTCGTCTTGTGCGGTGCATTGGCACCCCATCGCTTCCAGTTCGCCAAGCCCCTTGGCGATGAGAAGTGTGGTGTAGCGGTCACTGCTGAATCCCTTCATCCATGCCCATCCGCCATCGCTCTCTTGGCAAGCTACAAGTTGGCTCATGAGTTTGCGACTTAAGGCGGTAAGGCTTTCGGCGTGGAAGAACTCAGAGTGCCCCTGCACCTCAGGGTAGCGTTCGATGAGATGACGTGCCATCGTGGCTGCGTAGTATCGTTGGAAGAGTCGTTCGATGGAGGGGTTGTCTTCTTCGCTGAGGGGTTGTAATGCCTCGATGGCATACCAAATGGGGTTGGGCACAACGCAGAGCGAAAGGCTTTTGTGTTCTAAGGTATTGGAGCTGTTGTTGGCTAATGACTCGAAGAGGAAATCTCGTCGTTCGTTGCCATTGTTGAATAGTGATATGGTCTCGGTCACGAGAGTGCGTCGTGGCAGTATCGTTATTGTCGCTTGTTCAGCATCGCTGTGTGTAAGGCTACGCGCGGAAATGTGATAGGCTACACAAATTTTTTTCTCTGGTGCGATAATTGGGAATGATACCGAGGCGCTGCTGTTGGGGGATAATGAGATTTCTTGTGATTGGATTTCTCCATCTATTGACAGTTCTACCCACACGTCCATTGTCTCTTCTCCGCTATTTGACACTTTTGCGGTGAAGTCGCACCGGTCGCCTTCGTAAAGAAAACGCGGAGCATGTGGCTGAATCATGAGTGTCTTTCGGGTGACGAAATCAAGGTTTATGTGTCCGTGCCTTAGGTCTTTGGCATATGCAAGCCCCTTCACGTGCCAACGTGTCAATAGGTCGGGCGCGGTGAAAGTGAAGGTCGCTAATCCCTTTTCGTCGGTGCGTAGACTCGGTATAAAGATTGCAGTGTGATTGAGATTTTGGCGGAGGTGGTGGCTTTGAATCTTAGCCTCGCCTTGCTCGAGGGAAATTGACGAGTGGAGGTCGTTTGTTGCGGCTCCTTGTTTGGTTCTCTCGATCACCGCCTCGTCACGTGCGATGCCGTTTGTGGCTTGCCTTCTCGTTTGTGGGGCTGCAAGGCTGTAATATGCCTTTCTGGATCTGGAGCCCTCAGGTAGGGCATAGAATCGTGGCGCGGTGGTGGAGCCGGTGCTTGGGTAGGTGTTATTGCTCCAATTCGAAAGGTTGATGTCTTCTGTTCCCAACATGCGCCCCCACTTTGCGGGTGAGGGGAGTATGTCCCAATGGTTTTGCCCATAGCAGTCGAGCGAGGCATCGTAGATGCTAATAATGAGCGATGATTGTATCGGCTTGCCAAGATGGTCCTTTACGCTGATTGTGCATTGTTGCTCTTTGCCCGGCTCAAGATTATTGTCCAAGGAGGTGAGGCGGATGTCGAGCCGGCTTGAGGCATCCTCTATGGTGTAATGGTGAGAATCGGTACGTCTCACATTGTTTTTTATGGAGACAAGGTCTACTCGCATCGTGTTGCGCCACTCTTTTTTGATGGGAATGCGGAGGGGGGTCATCTCATCGTTGAGATATAAGGTGCCCTTGTCTACTACCATATCCTCCACCTTTATATAATAGTGCAAGTGTACGTCGCTGTGCCGTGTGCCTACGTACAACGTGGCGGTGTCGCCTGTCTGCACTTTGTCTCTATCTGTCCTTGTCAGATAAAGTGCGTGCGACGAGACTGTGTTCTTCCCTTCTCCCCAAAGTTCGAAATAAAAATCTTCGCTATATGGCTTGTCGTTGTCGGTGTAGGTTGCCGTGAGTCGATAAAATCCGTATGGCATATCTTTGGTGAGGACTATGTGATTGTCTCTTTCGGGGTGGGTGTGTTCGCTTAGGTGGAAATAGATGCGTTCGGTGTCCCAATGCTCGATGTCGTTTTCCGTGGTAGAAAGTATATTAGTGGTATGAGGCACCTTCAATTTGCTAAGTTGAAGGGATATGTTCCCTGTTGTGCGCTCTCCATTTAGCGAACGTAAACAATATCTGATGCTGTCTCCTTCTCTAAGGGTTGTGGGGGTGGCAAAGTCGATGTACTTTGTGCGATGTCCTGCGAGGAAGTTGGTCTGTGCTGCTTGTGTCTCACCGTTAGTATCTGTGATATGTGCGGTGACGATATAGTTTAGCGTGCTGTGCTTCTCGGTGGTGTCAAGAGAATCAACAGGAATGGTGATGTAGAAGAAACCTTCGCCATCGGTGATGGTAGTACCTGATGTCTCAAAAAAGTGTGAGCTAGGTGAGGGGAGTCTCTTGAATAGGTTTATACCTGTCGCTGTTATGCTATACGTGACTTGAGCGCCCGAGATGGGCATTTGGGTGAAGGTGGTAGAGGTACCTCTTAATATGAGGCTATCGCCTAGTCGTATTGGCTCTTGAGGACGCTCTAGTATTACTTGAAACGTGGGAGCTTTGAAGGCTTCTACGTTGAGGTCGTAGTAGGTAGAACTATGGTCGACGTTGTTTGTGGCTCGTAGTCTGAAACTCCCAGTCGTGATGTCTTCCGGTATGACAAAGGTGTTGGTCAGAAAACCCCAATCGTCGGTCAAGACTTGCCGTGAAGCAATCGTTCTTCCACGTGTGTCTTCTAGAGATATGTCGATGTGTAGGCGTTCCTTCACTAAACTGGTATTTTTGTTATGGTTATAAGCGATGAGCCCAAAGTGAATTGTGTCCCCAGGCTCGTAGGTGTAGCGGTCGGTGAGGATGGTGAAGGATGTCTGTGCGCTTTCGTCGACTCTTTCCCAATATCTGTGGTCTGAAAAGTCTGCATATCGAAACGAATAGGTGGCGTGAGACATACCATCCGAAGCTCGTAGGTAAAGCTTGCGGTATTTACCTGTGGGCAATGGTACGATGAAGTATCCCTCTTCGTTGATGTCAAATCTGTTGACAAGGTGGAGGCTTTTGTCGCTTTTCTCTACCAATGTGATCTCGCAATCTCTAACAGCCTCTCCGGTGGTGGCATTGAGTGCCATGCCTATGTATTCTCTCTTCGCTTCGTTGAGCATTATCGAAAGTCTTAGGTTGCTGACACTGATGGCGGATATAGACGTGCTTTTTATGTCGTCGGTGCTTTCTTCGTTTTGTGCAATGATGAAATAATCTCCAGCTTCGAGTGGGGGGAGTGGCAATGCTATGATCTCGTATTTATAGGGGTTGAGGTGCTCGAACGGAATTTTTATATGTGCTTCTCCTATAGGCTTGCGCTTGATGATTTCTCTGTAGTTGGAGTTGTCTGCAGTCTCGTCGGCATGGCGCGGTACGATGCGATAAGTGATATCGCTTGCATTGCGATAGGTGAGGTTGATTCCCCCCTCTTGTTTGGGAAGGATGGTTGTATGGTCCTGCAGCATTAGATATGGATGCGTAGCTCGTAGGTAAAGCTTATCACCAAGTTGAGCCCATTCGCTTAGAGGTGCAATCTCTCTTATTTCCTCGATGAGTTGCTCCATTCTCTCGGCTTTCTTTAGTTCTATGGAAAGAGACTCCTTGTCGCTATGCTCGAAGATGTTGGGGAGGTGGAGTGTGGCCAATTCGTAGAGAAACATTGCGTACACATCGGGATGACTTCTGTAACACCCGGCGATGCGTTCTAAACCCTTGGTGTAGCTTTCTAGCGAGAGGCTGGAGTACGTTGGAGGTCTTAGGCTTCTTATTCGCTTAAGGTCGATATGTGCGCGTATTTGAATATCCGCTGTCTTAGCGTGGTGTAGAGTGAGATCTTGTAACTGGTGGATTTGCCAAAGCTCTCGTGATGAGGCTTCATGAGGTAAGCGGAGGGAGAGAAACTCTTCTGATGTGCCCCAGAGTAGTTCGTATTGGGAGGACTTAAGGTTGACTATTTGCATGCCTTCAGTGGCTCTATGCATTATCACGTCGTAGAGCGTGGGGCGAAGGCGCAATCCTGCAGAATCGCCTTGAATGAGCAGGTCGTAGTCCTCGACTCGGGTGTATTGTAACGCTTCGCTCTCAGTGCGCGCGGCTTCAAAGCAGAGTCGCCAGGCATGGTCAAAGTGCTTGGCGTCCCATTGACTTAATTCTTCTGTGTCAATCGAGCATAGGCTTTCTATGTTCAGAGGTTGTAGGGAGGCCGTGGTGTGGAAGGGGGTATTGTGATTCTTATAGTCCTCAAATGCTTCTGCCAGAAGCATGTATGCAAAAGCTTTGTCGGCACCATCTAATAGGGGGATCACCTTTTGGTATGCTTTGATGGCATTCTCGATGTGATTTTCCTGGTATGAGGCGGCTGCTGTGTGCTGCTTGTAGATGGCCTTAAGCATGTCGTGGCTTTCGCCTTTGCGCTTTGCTCTTGTGAAGAGCGTCTCGCATTTCTTATATGCTGTGGTGTAGTGTCCGTGAGCGATAAGTGTGTCGACTTCTTGCCATGGGGTTGGTCTGTTCTGCGCGTTTAGTAGGGTGGAGCAAAGCAGCAGAATGAGGAGTAGATTTCTTTTCATGATTGTTCCCTATAGTCTTGCTTGCAAAGATATATCAAATGGCATTGCCGCGCAAATGTATGGCTTTGTTTTTCTATCAAGACATGGGGTGAAATGAAAAAAAGCAAGACTGAGTCTTGCTTCTTGTAGCGCCTACGGGAATCGAACCCGTCTTCCATGCGTGAGAGGCATGTGTCCTAGCCGATAGACGAAAGCGCCGTGCCTTAAAGTCCCCTTATGTTTAACCACCCCGGGGCAGGTGAAGCCTAATGCTGTAGCGCCTACGGGAATCGAACCCGTCTTCCATGCGTGAGAGGCATGTGTCCTAGCCGATAGACGAAAGCGCCATGTGCAAAAAGAATGAATTTCGCGGAAGCTGGGGGATTCGAACCCCCGGTACGGTAACCCGTACGGCAGTTTAGCAAACTGCTGGTTTCAGCCACTCACCCAAACTTCCTTAAGTGTGGAGGGAGACGAGCTTCTTCCTTTTTGCGGGTGCAAAGGTAGATACTTTTTTTGAATTGCCAAAGGATTATGAGATTTTTTTCGTATCTTCGCCAAAAAATTGCGAAAACAATGGCGTATAAATGCGAAAAAGCTGATTGTCGCGTTATAGTTTAAAGAATTAATATATATTATAATGGATCACGACGGAGCAATACATAATAGGCTGCCACGAGGATGTCGCCTCATAGACCTCCCTGTGCATAGCGATGAGCGCGGCTGTCTCTCTCTTGCAGAGGCGAGGAGAGAGATTCCCTTTGCCGTCGAAAGGGTGTTCTGGATATACGATGTCCCTCAAGGGGCAGAGCGTGGGGCGCATTCGCACTGTGAGTGTGCTGAGGTGGTAGTGCCTGTGTGTGGAGCCTTTGATATGACGGTCGATGATGGTACAGAACGCACAACGGTGCATCTTGACTCTCCTTGCCAAGGGATATTGATTCCTCCAGGGTTGTGGTGTCAACTGAGCGGTTTTGCTCCCGATACCGTATGTGTCGTAATGGCCTCGCATCCCTATAGTGCAGAAGGCTATACGCACGATTATGCTGAGTACAAGGAGGGAGCGATAGAGGTGGTGCCCTACAATGAATCATTGAAAGGGGTGTGGGATGGATTTGTGGATGAGTCGAAGAATGGAACATTTCTGTTTCGTCGCGACTATATGGACTATCATGCCCATCGCTTCGTGGATAGCTCGTTGCTGTTCTATAAAAAAGGTGTATTAGCGGCATTGCTGCCCGCCAATTACGTAAGAGAAGAGCGGGTTGTGTGTTCTCACGGTGGGCTTACCTATGGCGGTCTCATTCTTTCGAATCGTATATCTGTGGCCGATACGATGCAGGTGATGTCTTGCGCTATGGATTGGATGCGACGTTCATTAGGAGCTGAGCGTTGGGAGTATAAACCAGTCCCGCACATCTATCACAGGGCGCCAGCTGAGGAGGATTTATATGCCTTGTTTAGGCAGGGGGCGGCACTTAAGTCGCGTGGCGTGTCTGCCGCGATAGACCGTGAGGGACGCTTGACCATGCAAGAGCTACGCAGGCGTGGCGCGAAGAAGGCGGCCAGCCATGGTGTGGAATATATGGAGAGTGATGATCTCCGTTCGTTTTGGACTATCCTTGAGAATGTGCTTGCCGAAAGGCACGGGTGTGCCCCTGTGCACACTGTGGAGGAGATGTTGCAGCTATGGCGCGTTTTTCCAGATCATATACGTCTTTTTGTGGCTCAGAAGGATGGATGTGTCGTGGGTGGTGCGTTGATTTATGAAACAGAGTTAGTAGCTCATGCTCAATATATTGCAGCTTCTTCAGAGGGCCGTTCAGTAGGTGCTCTCGATGGATTGTTCTGTTATCTTCTAGCAGAGGTGTATGCAGACAAGAGGTTCTTTGATTTTGGTATATCTACAGAGCAAGGTGGACATTATCTCAACGAGGGGCTGGCCTTTCAGAAAGAGGGATTTGGAGCTAGAGCAGTGGTATATGATACGTATGATTTAAAATTGTAGGTTGAAAATCCAAATAAAGATGGTGCGATTTCTTGACTTGGAGGCGATTAATGCGGTTTATGCCGAAAAAATCGAAGAGGCGCTGCTACGTGTGGCTCGCTCGGGATGGTACTTGCGTGGTAAGGAATTGCGCAGCTTCGAGGAGGAGTATGCGAGATACATCGGGTGCCGGCATGCGATAGGGTGCGGTAATGGACTGGATGCTCTGCGGCTCATTTTACGAGCCTATATGGAAATGGGTGTCTTGCGAGGGGGGGATGAGGTAATCATTCCTGCCAATACCTACATTGCCAGCGTGTTGGCTGTTACAGATAATGGGCTAAAACCTGTGTTCGTAGAACCCAATGAGGAAACGTTGCAAATAGATGATACTCTGATAGAGCAAGCCATCACACCGAGGACCCGCGTAGTCATGATAGTGCATCTCTATGGCCGTTGCGCTTACACGGAACATGTGGGCGAATTGTGCCGAAAGTATAATCTGTTATTGGTAGAGGATAATGCGCAAGCTCATGGCGCGAGGTTTAATTCTCGAAGGACTGGAGCATTGGGACATGCTGCTGGACATAGTTTTTATCCTGGAAAGAATCTTGGTGCCTTGGGTGATGCGGGCTGTGTCACGACGAATGATGATGAGTTGGCTGCAGTGGTGCGAGCATTGGGTAATTATGGCTCTGAAGAGAAGTATGTGTGTAAGTATGCTGGATATAATAGTCGGTTAGATGAGTTGCAAGCTGCTGTGCTTGCAGTCAAACTTCCGCATTTGGATGAGGACAATATGCGTCGTGCTTCAGTTGCTGAATGCTATTATAAAGAGGTGCGTAACCCGCTAGTGCGCTTGCCGCGATATGTGGATCCTGTAAGCAATGTGTATCATCTGTTCCCTGTGTTCTGTGAGGAACGCGATCGCTTGCGAAGCTATCTTATGGAGCGAGGGGTGGAAACACTGATACATTATCCTATCGCTCCACATCAGCAGAACTGCTATAGGGAATATGCTCATTTGTCGCTGCCTATTACAGAACGTATGCATCGGACGGAGTTGTCACTTCCTATCAGTCCTTTTATGACTCAGGATGAGGTAAGGGTGGTAATCGAAGCTGTTAATGATTTTAGATAAAGAGAGAATGAAAAAGTTGGTAATATTCGATCTTGATGGCACGTTGCTTGACACCGTGGCTGATCTTGCCAATGCAACAAATCGAGCGTTGGAATATTTGGGATATGGGACACATCCTGTAGAGGCCTACTACCAGTTTGTGGGTAATGGTATTGATAAACTGTTCTCCCGTGCGCTCCCCGTAGAGCAGCGTACGGAGGACAATGTGCAGCGTGTTCGTTCTATTTTTGTGCCTTATTATAATGAGCACAATGCGGATTGTAGTAGGCCTTATCCTGGTGTCGTGGATTTGCTTCATTCGTTGCTGCTTCAAGGAGTACAACTTGCGGTGGCATCCAATAAATATCATGAAGCTACACTTAAGTTGGTGCGACGCTTCTTTCCTGATGTACTTTTTGCATCGGTCTATGGGCAACGGGATGGAGTGCCTATCAAGCCTGCGCCAGATGTCGTGTTTGATATTCTGCGCGATACAGGTGTCGAAGCAGGGCATGCTCTATATGTTGGAGATTCGGGGGTGGATATGCAGACGGCAAGTAATGCTGGAGTCGAAAGCGTAGGCGTTGCTTGGGGTTTTCGTGGTGAAATGGAACTCAGGGAGCATGGGGCTGTGCATGTTATACATAAGGCTGACGAGATATTAGGACTTCTTGACAAAGAATGAGTCTTAATAAAACCTAATCCGCTCTCTTTTGTTAATAATGCATAATTGAATTAAAAGGTTTGCAAATCCAATAATAATACCTACCTTTGCAAGACTATATAGGAGTTTACCACTCGAAAAAGGCAAAAAGTATGGAATTTACAGCGAAACAAATTGCTGCATATGTGGGCGGTGAAGTCGTTGGCGATGAGAATGCCAAGGTGAGCACCTTTGCTAAGATTGAGGAAGGCATGCCAGGGGCATTGTCATTCTTGTCTAATCCTAAGTATGCAGCATATATATATGATACAGAGTCAAGTATCGTTTTGGTGAACAATGATTTTATCGCAGAGAGGCCTGTCAAAGCAACGTTGATACGGACTGCTAATGCGTATGAGAGCTTGGCCAAACTGATGGCGCTTTATGAGAGTGTCAAGCCGAAGAAGAAGGGGGTCAGTTCGATGGCCTTCGTGGCATCGAGTGCAACAATCGGCGAGAATGTTTACATTGGCCCGTTCGTGTACATCGGTGATAAGGTTGTCGTGGGTGATAACACAATCATTGAAGCTAACGTGTCGATAGGCGATGGCGCTGCTATCGGTGCAGATTGCATCTTATATAGTGGTGTGACTATATATCACGGTTGTAAGGTGGGTAATCGTTGCATCCTACATGCTGGATGTGTTGTCGGAGCCGATGGCTTTGGCTTTGCTCCAGGTGCAGATGGGTATGACAAGATCCCTCAGATTGGTATAGCTGTGTTGGAAGACGATGTTGAATTGGGAGCTAATACATGTGTTGACCGAGCCACGATGGGAGCCACTATCATTAAACGCGGAGTGAAACTTGATAATATGGTGCAGATTGCTCATAATGTGGTTGTAGATGAACATACTGTGATGTCTGCACAATGTGGCGTGGCTGGCTCCACAAAGATTGGCAAATGGTGTATGGTGGGAGGACAGACGGGATTCAATGGTCACATTCAGATAGGCAATGGAGTCAAGGTTGGAGCCCATTCCGCCATCCCTAATAATGTAAAGGATGGACAAGCTGTATTTGGTTATCCAGCATTTGAGCACACCAAGTTTGTTCGTTCCTCTATCGTGTTCAAGAAACTTCCTGATATGTATCGAGAGATGGAGATGTTGAAAAAGGAAATCGAATCGCTGAAGCAGCAACTTGCTCACTTTGGCAAGGAATAATCCACCTGTTGCAATGGAAAAGCAAAGAACAATAAAAGAAGGTTTCAAACTCTCTAGCAAGGGGTTGCATACGGGGTTAGATCTTACAGTGGAGTTTTGCCCCGCCCCAGAAAATTTTGGGTATAAAATACAGCGTATCGATGTTGAGGGTTGTCCCATCATCGATGTGCTTGCTGAGAATGTGACTGACACACAGCGTGGCACAGTTTTGTCCAACGGAGTCGAAAGAGTCAGTACGATTGAGCATGGTCTCTCTGCACTTTATGCTTTGGGAATCGATAATTGTCTTGTTAAGGTCAATGGCCCGGAATTTCCCATTCTCGAGGGTAGTGCCAGACTCTATGTCGAGAATATCTTGAGAGTAGGTATCTTGGAACAAGAAGCAGAAAAGGAGTATCTTGTCGTGAAAGAACCTATCGAGTATCGCGATGAGCAGAGTGGGTCTGTGCTTCGCATTGAACCTGCCGAGGATTTCTCTGTCAGTGTTGTGGTTTCGTTCGACTCGAGTAGCATCAGTAATCAACGTGCAGAACTAAAGCACATGGATGATTTCGCTACAGAGATAGCAGCAGCTCGTACTTTTGTCTTTGTGCGCGACATTGAGCCTCTCTTGGCGGCAGGTCTCATCAAAGGCGGGGATCTTGATAACTCTATCGTTCTCTATGAACGCGAGATGCCTCAAGACCGTTACGACCGCATCGCAGATGCGATGAATATTCCCCGCATGGATGCCAAGAAACTAGGCTATATCAACCATCGTCCTCTCGTGTGGGAAAATGAGCCTGCACGTCATAAGTTGCTCGATGTGATTGGTGACCTTTCTCTTGTGGGTAAGCCCATCAAGGGTTTTGTCACGGCTTATCGCCCTGGCCATCGTGTCAATAATCAATTCGCTCGATTGATAAGAGCAAACTCATAACTTTTAATACGTAACTTCATGGCAACAATAAGTCCTCTAGCATATATACATCCCGAAGCCATTATCGGTGATAATGTGGAAATAGGTCCTTTTGTCTACATTGATCGTAATGTGGTAATAGGTGACAACAATGTTATCATGCCCAATGCTACCATTCTCTATGGTTCGCGTATAGGTAAGAATAATACGATTTTCCCTGGTGCTGTTATTGGAGCAGTTCCTCAAGATCTAAAATTCCGCGGGGAAGAGACGACTGCGGAAATCGGTGACAATAACACCATTCGAGAGAATGTTACAATCAACCGAGGTACAGCAGCAAAAGGTCGTACTGTGGTGGGAAGCAATAATCTTCTGATGGAGGGTGTGCACGTGGCTCACGACACCATAGTCGGAAACGGATGTATTATTGGCAATCAAACTAAGTTCGCAGGCGAGGTGATTGTAGATGACTTTGCGGTCATTAGCTCTACTGTGCTTGTTCATCAGTTTTGCCGTATTGGTAGCTATGTGATGATTCAAGGCGGATGTAGGATTACTAAAGAGGTGCCTCCGTATATCATTGCAGCTCGTGAGCCTGTGGCTTATTGTGGGCTCAATCTCGTAGGACTTCGTCGACGTGGCTTTACTAACGAACAGATAGACACAATTCATCAGGCTTATAGATACATCTATCAGAGTGGGTTAAATACTTCAATGGCTCTTGAACGTATCAAAGAAGAAATGCCATCTTCTCCCGAAGTTGAGTATATAGTCTCCTTTGTCGAAGGGGCCAAGCGAGGCATCATAAAATAAATCAAGAATCATATTCACAACTTTTAATTCATAATTCTACTATGGTATATCGTTTTACAATCATATCGGACGAGGTGGACAATTTTCGCCGCGAGATTCAGATAGACTCTGATGCTACATTCCTTGACTTGCACAATGCAATACTCAAGTCTGCCAATTATCCCAATGATCAGATGACCTCGTTCTTTATATGTGATGATAATTGGGAGAAGGAAACAGAGATTACGCTCGAAGACATGGGTACTAGTTCCGATATGGATAGCTGGGTCATGGAAGAGACGCCGCTCAATGAACTTCTTGAAGACGAGAAGCAACATTTGCTCTACATCTTTGACCCATTGGCTGATCGCGCATTCTTTATGGAGCTGTCTGAAATCATTACAGGAAAGTCTCTTAGTGCAGCTGAGTGTACCAAGTCTATCGGAGATGCTCCTCAGCATCTGCTCGATTTTGATCAGCTGATGGCCACTCAAGTCGCAGCCTCTACGCTTGATGATACCTTTGGTGACGATGAAGACTTTGATCTTGATGAACTCGATCCCGAAGGTTTCGAGATGGGTAGTGCTGAGGATTTTGAGAGCATGTTTTATTAAATGAGAGTGGTCTGAAATTAGAGATTAGAGGCTTTCTTTTTTGTGTTGAACATGATTGCACCGTTAAATCTAGTGTCTAATTTCTAGTTCCTAGCTCTGATGAAAACTCTCGTTGTTCTCCTTGGCCCTACGGGTGTTGGCAAGACTGCTTTGAGCCTTGCTTTGGCCGAACGGTTGGGCTCGCCAATACTTTCGGCAGATTCGCGTCAACTCTATTCAGAGATACCTATAGGAACAGCTGCGCCCACTAAGGAGGAGCAACAACGTGTAAAGCATTATTTTATTGGTACTCATCAACTCACCGACTATTACAGCGCTGCGCAATATGAGATGGATGTGATGAATCTCACTGAGGAGCTCTTCAAAACTCACGAAACTCTATTGCTTACGGGGGGGAGTATGATGTACATAGATGCTGTATGTAAAGGTATAGATGACATTCCTACAGTGGATGACATTACTCGTCGTACTTTACTCAATCGTTACGAAACCGAGGGTTTGGAACCTCTTGTTTGTGAGTTGCGATTGCTTGATCCAGAGTATTACAACATTGTAGACCTTAAGAATCCTAAGCGGGTTATTCATGCTCTCGAAATATGTTATATGACAGGGCGCACCTATACCTCTTTCCGTACACAAACAACCAAGGTACGTCCCTTTCGTATTATTAAGATTGGACTTCAACGCGATCGCGAGGATCTTTATGAACGCATCAATTGCCGAGTAGATCAGATGGTAAAGGATGGACTTGTTGCTGAAGCTCGTCGTGTCTACCCCTATCGTCACTTAAATTCTCTCAATACGGTAGGGTACAAAGAACTTTTTGCACACTTTGATGGTGCCTGTACATTGGAGTTTGCCATTGAAAAGATTAAGCAGAACAGCCGTATCTATTCACGTAAGCAGACTACATGGTATCGTCGCGATAAAGATATCCACTGGTTTCATCCTGATGACGAGGAAAGTGTTGTGAAATGTTTGGAGAAGCTTCTATAGCAGGGATAGAGTGCATTGGGCAAAACGAAAAAGAGATCTACCACGGTAGGTCTCTTCTCTTTTGAGCCTCTTGTCGGATTCGAACCAACGACCCCGAGATTACAAATCACGTGCTCTGGCCAACTGAGCTAAAGAGGCGGGTGGGTAAGCAATCTATATCGCGCCGCTACGACCTAATACCTTTGCTGCGGTCAAGCCCTGGAGGGTTCAAAGGGAGCTGGCCGTATAGGACTTACCCATTTTGCAAGTGCAAAGTTAGTACAAGACAAGCGAAAAAACAAATTTTTATTTGTTTTTTTCCAAACGGTTGTCTAATTCACTCGTGTTGTCGACTAAAACTATGCAACTTGAACGGACTTTTTGTTGTTCGAGAATTCCTTGTAAGTGGTTTTACTTCTTCTTTATCCCTTTATATATAAGATACCCGATAGCGAGAATGACGAGTCCTATGATGACATAGCCTATCTCATGGCTATATTCAGATACGGTACTGATGAGCTGGTCTTCAGGGACGATATCTTCGAGGTACCATCCGAACGCTGCAAGTACAGCATTCCATATTCCAGCTCCTAGTGCAGTGAAGGCGATGAACTTGCCGAGGTTCATCTTTGCAAGTCCCGCAGGGATTGAGATTAGTTGTCGAACAGCAGGGACAAGTCGTCCAATCAGTGTGGCTATTACGCCATGCTTATTAAAGAACTTCTCTGCAGTCTCTACCTTTTCTTGGTCGATAAGGCACATGTGACCGAAGCGGCTATTGGCAAACTTATACACGATGGGTTTGCCTAACCACAAGGCTAGGTAGTAGTTGATTAGTGCACCGATGGAGGCTCCTACTGTGGCAAACATTACTACTAGCCATATGTTGAGTTCGCCAGTAGCTGCCGCCTTATATGCAGCTGGAGGGACGACTACTTCTGAAGGAAAGGGGATAAACGAACTTTCAATAGCCATCAAGAGCGTGATGGTCCAATAATTTAGGTGCTCGAGGCACCATTGGATAAATTGTACAGATTCCATGTTTTATAATTTGTGTCTTATTCTTTTATTAATAATAGATATGGTCAATGATGGCATTCCTTAGTGTCATATTTCAACCCGTTTGAGCCTTTCTATTACAGCTTCTGCACTTTCGCCCTGTGCTGGTGTGAGGCTGAATATCTCATAGGTTCTTTGTGGACATTTGTCTAGCGCTTCGTTGAGTGTATCGCGGAAGTTCTCTTTTTGCAGTGTCCATTCGCAGAAGCATAGGTAAGGATACAAAACCTCGGTTTCGATGGCTGGATTGTCTTTTAGTAAGCTTAGCATGTAGTGACTCATTTCGCAATGTCCATTCTCGAGCATCGATACTGCAATGAGGAAAAGTGAACGCTCTGTGCATTCTGTATTGAGCTCGATGGCCTGTAGAAACAATTCCGTGCTTTCGGCATATTGCTTTTGGCACAGTAATTCGTGCCCCTTCATAATGATGAGCTCGGTATTGTCGGGGCATATCTTAATGGCTTCGTCGAGATATACGACTGATTTTTCATGCTGTCCCTTACGGCTGAAGATGAGTGACATTTGGCTGTAAATCTGCGCTTGTTCCTCAGAGCCTTCAGGAATGGTGATTAGTGCTTTTGTGAAATATTCCAGCGCACCATCGTCGTCCCCGCGATTTACTCGGCACATGCCCATGTGGAAAAGAGGATCTACGGTTTCGGGATAGCGTTCGTGAATGGTGTGGTAGTACTCCTCTGCTTTCTCGTAGTTGCCTATGTTGAAGTAGCAGTTGGCAGCAGCATATAATGCATAGTAACACTCGTCGCCGTTAATGGCAATAACAAATTCGAAGGCTTCGATGGCTTTGTCATACTCTTCGCGTTTGAAGTGTATTTTACCCAATTCTTCCCAGTAGAAGGCCGAGTAGGGGTCAGAGTCCAAAAGTTGGTTGTAAAGTTCGATGGCGTCGTCTAATCGTTCTTGCAACACATGGCTATAGGCTGCAGACTCGGTGAGCACTTTGTTGTCGGGGTAGCGTTGGGTGGCTTCGTCAATCCATAAGGCAGCCATGTCGTATTGTCCATTATCGACTAGCAGGTCTATGATGTCTGCATAGGCGTTAGGCTCGTGGCTCTCGTCCTCAATTAGTGTCTTGAGTAGTTCGTTGGCTTGTGCTTGTTGGTGCGTCGCAAGCATTACTTCAGCGCGGAGAAACATCACCTCTCGGTCGTTTTGGTCGGTTATATTGTCGAGTATGTGGCTCGCTTCGGCAATATGTCCGTTGATAAGGCGTGCTCTTGCCTTAAATATGAGAGCATCCAAGTTTTCAGGGTGAAGTTTTAGGGCTAGGTCTAGTGCGTCCTCAGCCAGCTCGGAGTCACCTTGCATGGCATAATATTCTGCAATGTCGGTAAGCTCCGTTGCTTCAAAATAGAAAGTACGGTCACTTGCCAGCATCTCTTCGTATCGTGTTAGAGTGGAACGAAACTCAGGCTTGTTAAAATATTGTGCGAAGTTGTCTCTCATATAATAATGTGTTTATATCTGTATGGTCTATTATTGACAGTAACAGATATAAACACATAATTGTTTAATTTTCTTATTTGTTCATCTTGCTCCAGGTATCCTTGAGCGATACGGTGCGGTTGAATACGAGGTGGTTAGCGGTAGACTCCTTATCCACATTGAAGTAACCGATGCGGCGGAACTGCAAGTAGTCGAGAGGCTTAGCATCTGCCAAGAAACGCTCTACATAGCACTCGGTGAGCACCTGTAGTGAGTCGGGATTGATCATCTCCTTCATCGCCTCCAGTGCATCGCAACCCTTTTCCTCACGGATGGCAGCCATCTCGTCGCGGGGATTCTCCACCTTCCACAAGCGGTCGTAGAGACGCACCTCAGCTTTGAGGCAGTGTGCGCAGCTTACCCAGTGCAGTGTGCCCTTCACCTTGCGGTTGCTGCCAGGCATACCCGTCTTGGTGTCGGGGTCATACTCGGCATATACCTCTACGATGTTGCCCTCGTCATCCTTCTTGCAACCTGTGCACTTCACGATGTAGGCATTCATGAGGCGTACCTCCTGACCGGGAGTCATGCGGAAGTACTTCTTCGGTGCATCCTCCATGAAGTCCTCACGCTCCATCCACAGCTCGCGGCTGAACTCGATGGTGTGTGTGCCAGCGTCCGGATCCTCGGGGTTGTTGATGGTTTCCATCACCTCTACCTGTCCTTCGGGATAGTTGGTGATGATAAGTTTTACGGGATTGATGACTGCCGATACACGGGTTGCGCGAGCATTAAGGTCTTCGCGTACGGCACTCTCGAGAAGTGCAAAGTCGTTCAGTGCATCGTAGGTGGTGTAACCAATTTTATCCACGAAGTTGCGGATTGACTCGGGTGAGTAGCCACGACGACGGAAGCCGCAGAGTGTCGGCATACGGGGGTCGTCCCAGCCGTTTACGAGGCCCTCCTTCACGAGGATGAGCAGGTTGCGCTTGCTCATGAGCGTATAGTTGAGGTTGAGCTTGTTGAACTCATACTGACGGGGACGGTTGTCGTCGAGGTCTTCGCCCTTCTTCACCCAATCAACGAAGAGGTCGTAGAGGGGACGGTGAGGCACGAACTCCAATGTGCAGAGCGAGTGGGTAACGCCCTCGAAGTAGTCGCTCTGTCCGTGTGCGAAGTCATACATGGGATATGCCTTCCATGTGGTGCCAGTGCGGTGATGGGGGTGGTTTACCACGCGATAGATGATGGGGTCGCGGAAGTGCATGTTGGGTGCAGCCATGTCAATCTTGGCGCGGAGCACCATGCGTCCCTCCTCAATCTCGCCACGGTTCATCTTCTCGAAGAGTTCGAGGCTCTCCTCTACGGGGCGGTTACGGTAGGGGCTCTCGATACCGGGTTGTGTGGTGGTACCCTTCTGTGCAGCGATCTCCTCGGCGCTCTGCTCATCGATGTAAGCCTTGCCCTCCTTGATGAGGTCAATGGCAAAGTCCCACAATTGCTGGAAGTAGTCAGAAGCGTAGTATTCGTTGCCCCACTCAAAGCCGAGCCACTTGATATCCTCCTTGATTGCTTCAACGTACTCCACATCCTCTTTGGTCGGGTTGGTGTCGTCGAAACGAAGGTTACATACGCCATTATACTTCTGTGCCATACCGAAGTCAAGGCATATGGCCTTGGCATGGCCGATGTGGAGATATCCATTAGGTTCGGGTGGGAAGCGGGTTTGCACCTTGCTACCATTCTTACCCTCGGCGAGGTCGTTTACTACAATCTGTTCTATAAAGTTGAGACTCTTTTTCTCTGTACTTTCGTTCGTTGTTTGCTCAGACATATTCATCCTATTATAATTGTGGGTGCGAAGTTACTACAATTTTTCGACTTGGCGAAGATATTATAGCTCAACTTACAGCATTGGTGTTGAGAAAGTGTGTGTGGGGCTTTTGCAATATGAAAAAATGTGGTAACTTCGCCCTCGAAAAAGTGAATTTATAAACTATAGCAACAATGAAACAACAAATCAACACTGCGGCTGCCCCTGCAGCCATTGGTCCCTACAGTCAAGCTATTGAGGCCGGAGGCATGGTCTTCGTGAGTGGTCAGCTCCCCATCGATCCATCAACTGGTGCTTTTGCTGAGGGAGGTATCAAAGAACTTACTCGTCAGTCACTCTCCAATATGAAAGCCATTTTGGCCGAGGCAGGTCTTACCATGGACAATGTAGTAAAAACCACCGTATTTCTAGCTGATATGGCAGATTTTGCTGAGATGAATGAGGTGTACGCATCCTTCTTCCAAGGTGTATGTCCAGCCCGTTCTGCTGTGGCTGTAAAGACACTTCCCAAGGAGGCTCGTGTGGAGATTGAGTGCATCGCTGTACGATAATCTCTAAGGGCTATTTTGTCAAGGAGCATAGGTGCTTGTGCCGTTTTAAGGGCAAGTGCTTATGCTTTTTTAGTATCTTTTTTCATTATCATCCCGTCACATAGGTCGAGGGCTTCTTCAGCCATGAGCCGATTGAGGAAAGGACGCAGATGTTCTGAGGGAATAGAGAGAGTGTGAAGTTCCTCCACGGGATGCGTCTGTCCGTCGGCGAGGAGGTCGGTGACGATGTCAAGATAGGCATGATAGGCCGTCTCAGGGAATGTCGTATTGCGCTGGGAACGGCAGGTGTCACACTGCTGGCAGGGTAGGGCAGTTCGCTCGCCGAAGTAGCGGAGCAGGATTCTGCTACGGCATTGCTTGTCGGAAAGTGCATATTCTTTCATCGCTTCGATGCGTTGAGCATATTTCGCCTTTCGTTCTTCATACACTTCGGGAGTGATGATGATGCGCGAGGTGTCGACACGTTTTTTTGTGAAGGTGACAGTGGGGCAGGTGCGGCGAGGAACATAATGTACTACTCGCTCGCGACTTAGCCCGAGCAACGATTCGTATAGTGGTTCGAGTTGGATGCCGCTTATCTCGCTAATGTATTTTTCGTCGATGAAGACGTAGTCGCTGAAGACACCACTGTAGAGACGCAGTAGGGTGCGGATGACAATGTCAGATGCTTCGCTGAGGTCGTAGCGTCGGTAGAGTTCGTCTCGTTGTACTGTGAAGCGTAGGCGTGAGGTGTGCTCCTCTTCCTCTTCATATAGAATGTAACCCGCTTGGGTGAGCAGGCGTAGGGCACTCTCGGTTTGCACGATGGGTAGATGGTAAGCGCGGCAGAAATCATTGAGAATGAAATCGTAACGACAGCCGAGGCCATCGCCCACTGCCATCTGGTAAAAGTAGCCGAGGCGTTCATAAACGTTGCGGATAAACTCCTTCTCAGGGAAGTTGTCCGACACGCGGCGTGAGAGACGACGTTTGTCTTCGGGGGCATAGAGCAATACGGCATAGGCCGTTAGCCCATCACGTCCTGCGCGTCCTGCTTCTTGGTAATAGGCTTCGGGGGAGTCGGGCATCTCGTAATGGATGACAATGCGCACATCGGCTTTATCTATACCCATACCAAAGGCGTTGGTAGCCACGATAACGCGCAGAGCTCCTTCGGTCCACTGCAACTGGCGTTTGTCCTTGTCGCGAGTGTCTAGTCCTGCGTGGTAAAACGAGGCACTGATGCCATGTTCTGTAAGCAGTTTGGCTATCTCTCGCGTCTTGTCGCGATTGCGAACGTAGACGATGGCCGAGCCCTCTACGCGGTTGAGTATGTGGAGCAACTCAGTCTCCTTGTTCTCGGTGGAACGAACGATATAGTTGAGGTTCTTGCGTTCGAAGCTCATTCGGAAGACATTCTTCTCGCGGAACAGTAGTCGCTCCTGTATGTCGTCGACCACTTCGGGAGTGGCTGTGGCTGTAAGGGCAAGGATGGGGATGTTGGGCAGTTGCTTGCGAATGTCTGCAATGGCTAAGTAGGAGGGGCGAAAGTCGTAGCCCCATTGTGAGATGCAGTGACTCTCGTCTACAGCGATAAAACTCACCTCCATGCGTCTCAGCTTGTTGAGGAAGATGTCCGAGGCGAGGCGTTCGGGCGAAACGTAGAGAAACTTATATCCGCCGAGGATGCAGTTGTCGAGTGATACCACGATGTTGTCTCGACTCATGCCAGAATATATAGCAGTAGCCTTGATGCCTCGTTCGCGGAGCTTGGCCACCTGGTCTTTCATGAGTGCGATGAGTGGAGTTACCACGATGCACACCCCCTCCATAGCCAATGCTGGCACTTGGAAGGTAATACTCTTTCCTCCTCCTGTCGGCATCAGACCAAGGGTGTCACGACCGCTGCCAATGCTGCGGATGATGTCCTCCTGTATGCTGCGAAACGAGTCGTAGCCGAAGTACTCGCGAAGAACCGCTGTGTAGTTCATATCATGGCGTGAACATTCAGATCACCCTTCTTCGGGAGAGGGTGCGTTGCTACCTTCGATCCGTGGCCTTATGCTCTCGATGAGGAGTTGCACCTCATTGCGCTTATGCGAGTTCTCCTCCACCGTATAGCAGATGTCAAATGCCTGTTTCGACTTTATATATCGGGCCTGTGAGCTCTGTCCGAAGGCGATGCCATTCACTACATCCCCCGTTTGGTTATCTACCAACTCCAACTTTATGTGCTCTTGATTGCGACCTACTACTCGACTAGTCCCGAAATCATAGACATGACGTGTGCAGAACACGGGTTTCATGTTGTCAGGGCCGAAAGGCTCGAAGCGCTTGAGGTCATTGAATAATTTGAGATTGATATCCTTGAAGGCCAGTTCCTCGTCGATGTAGATGTTCGCTTCGGTCTGCGTCGGCATTATATTCTCCGATACGTATTCCTCGAATCGGCGAGTAAACTCCTCGATGTTTTCTACCTTGAGCGAAAGGCCGGCAGCATAGGGATGTCCGCCAAAGTTGTCAAGCAGGTCTCGACAGCTTTCGATAGCCTTGTATACGTCAAAGTCTGCCACTGAGCGTGCTGATCCAGTTGCTATATCATTGGTCTTGGTGAGCACGACTGAGGGGCGGTAGAAGAGCTCTGTCAGTCGTGAAGCCACTATACCAATCACGCCACGATGCCAGTCCTCGTTGTAGAGCACGATGCTGCGTTTGTCGGCCAGTCCCTCCAGGTTGTCGACAATTTTGTTAGCCTCTTCCGTCATGCTCTTGTCGAGGTCCTTGCGCGCTTCGTTGTACTCGTTGATCTGGTTGCTTATCGTCAACGCTTTACGGTAGTCCTTCTCAGTGAGCAGGTCTACGGCTTCCTGCCCCGTTTGTATACGTCCCGATGCATTGATGCGTGGTCCTATCTTAAAGATGATGTCGTTGAGCTTGATCTCCTTGTCTTTCAGTCCACACACCTCGATGATTGCCTTCAACCCAGTGCTCGGATTGTGATTTATCTGCCTCAGTCCATGGTAGGCGAGGATGCGATTCTCTCCCATGATGGGCACGATGTCTGAAGCGATGCTAACAGCCACTAAGTCGAGATAAGGGATGAGCTGACTAAACTCGATGCCGTTGTCCTTGGCAAAGGCCTGCATCAGTTTGAATCCCACGCCACAACCTGAGAGGTGAGGGTAGGGGTATTTCGATCCATTGAGCTTGGGGTTCAGTATAGCCACAGCGGGAGGTAATACCACATCTTGCACATGATGATCACACACGATGAAGTCGATACCCAATGTCTTGGCATAAGCAATCTCGTCCACTGCTTTCACTCCGCAGTCGAGCACGATGACCAATCCTACGCCCGTCTCTTTGGCGTAGTCCACCCCCTTGATCGAAACTCCATATCCATCGTTATAGCGGTTGGGGATGTAGTAGTCGATGTTGGTTGTAAACTGTTGCAAGAAGCGGTACACCAAGGCCACTGCTGTGGTACCGTCCACGTCGTAGTCACCATACACGAGTATGCGCTCCTTGCTACCCAGCGCCTTGTTGATACGCTTTACAGCAGCATCCATGCCATCCATGAGGAAGGGGTCGTGCAGGTCGAGCAAGCTAGGTCGGAAGAATTTCTTCGCCTCAGCAGCCGTCCTCACCCCCCGCTTGCGTAGCAGGCGGCATAGCACGGGGCTGATGACAATCTCTTCGGACAGCATCTCAGCCTCAGTGCATTCTCCTTCGGTGGGAGGTTGATAGTTCCATTTGTAGTTCATTATATATTGTTCTTTTTTGTTGTCTAGTCAAGAGCGCATGTTACGAGAGTCCGAAAAATACGCTATAAGGTGTTTTACAGCAATTTATGCCTACTCACCCATTTTAACTTCGTAAAGGTACGAAAAAGAACGGATACAAACGAATAGTTTAAGTAAATTTATGAAATCTTCTCTCGATTCCTTTTCAAGAAAGAAGGGGGAACTCAATCAAACGAGTATCCCCCTTCTAGGTCTCTATTGTTTGCTTATTCTTCAATAATCAACGAGTTTTCCATGGATGTCGTAGAGAACATAGCCGTCTATGTCATCCAATTCAGCTTTGAAGGTGGTTGGGGAAACCATCACTATTGATTCGAATCGAGGAGGGAGTATGATGTCTCCTGTTTCGCGGTGCATCACACCACATAAGCCATTCACTGTGTATGTGATATAATCTGCTAATAAACAATCCTCGGTTTTCAGCTCCTCATCCCCATAACTATCCGTAATCACAACCGGTTCTATTCGTTGCATACAATACAGATTCTCTGTGTCATCGATGACGAATGGATCAATGATGGTCCCGTCATAATCAGCATGTTGTTTCGCATATCCCTTGGTAAGTAGCACTCCATCATGCTCATCTTCCGCAAACTCAATCCAATCATATTCGATGGGGAACACGAATTGCAAGTTTTCGTCTATCATTCCATACTTATCCCCATCCTTCACGATACGATATTTCCCAAAGTATAGTTTCCATATGCAGTCATAGCGAGGCTCCATTGCCCAATTCCCTTCCTTATCAATCATACCGCATGCTCCGCACTCGTCAGTCATGACGCAAAAACCATTGTTGAAGTAATAGTCAATGGGCATATTCTCGCGATAGTCATACACAAATGGGAGCACCACCTCGTTGCCTTCGTTGATAAAACCTATCTTTCCCGAGTCATTCATTACTGCAGCTACACCTTCGGAGAACACCCATGCCTTTTTATATTGTGCAGGGATGACCACCTGTCCAGTGTTGACGTTGAGGAAACCACGGAGATTTTCCTTGAAAAAAACAGTGATCGAATCTCCTTCGTTAGCATATACCACATTGTCCACATCCTTTAGCATCACCTTGTCCAATTTGTCATTATACACCCAATGCTCCTGCTTGTTGTAATAATATCTTACTACGACATCCTCTGATAGCCAACGTTCGTTGTAGTAGTCGTTACGATGTTTATGCCAAGCATAAACCATCACTACCCCAATAAAAACCACAGCCATAGCAGCTATAGCCAACAGACTTTTCCACACGATCTTAAAAAACTTTTTCATACTTCTGATATTATTAAGTTTAACATAAAAAATCCCTAAATGCGTTCTACTTACACTATAGTAGAGTAGCATTTAGGGATTTTTCTATCAGTATGTGTTAACTTTTTATACAAGGTGTATACTATTTAGTTCTTGTTTTTCATTAGTACATCGTCTTTAAAAGCACGTTGCCTACCGTTTTCTGCAAGATAGAATGAAATATCCGAGCAGGCGGCATTTTAAAGTTATAATGAGAGCATTATATTCACCGCATTATTACTAAAGGTAATATCCGTAGGTTCTACCACAGCAAGCACCTTGACCAGTTCTTCGAAGGTGTCAAGATGTACCAGCACTTGATGCTCATTCGTATGCACTTCCACTTGATGTCTCGGTATTTTTATAAGCCCTTTAAGCAAGCAATTGATGATACTAGAGCAGTCGTAAGTCAATCTGATTAATTCTTTTGATACCGAGTCCACATGTACATTCACACTTATGGCAGGCATAAGTCTACTTATCTTATACATGATACGCAAGGTTTTTCTGTCTACCACATCAATGGTTGGCCTTATATGGAATTTATTCTCCACATAGCCTAAAATTTCATTGAAGGTTAATTGTATATTCATAATACTGATTTATTTTCATCACTTAATCTCAATAAAACCATCACTAATGTTTTTGTTACGTATACTCTCTATTGCAACAGACAGTTCATTCCAAAGTTCTTCTGTAGAGTTATCGCAGTTTTCATTGTTTTTTGGGGGAGGAGTGTAACTCACATATGGTTGTGACTTCTCGTTTTTTCTTTTTTCTATAGCTTCCTTTATTGCTTTATATGTTAAATATATGTACGGTGTTATATCCATAATGTCGTATTATTTAAGCGTTAAACATTTTTTATTTATCAAATAACGAATAGAATAAATCAATGGCTGTTCACACCAACAAGGCGAATAATTCTTATTGCCTACATACTTATAACAAAAGCGTTGACCACTGATGTGACTGAACTCCAAGTCTCCCAAAGTTTGTATAGGTACTATATAAGCGGGAATATTGCATTTTTTCCAGTAAAGGAACAAATCTGCGTAAGTATTTTTGATTGCATCAACAACGTAGTTCATTTGTCCCGAATGTACATACTTTTCACACTTCATGGGTACAAACAATAATTGCTTTGAAATAGTGCCTCCAACTCCCGAAGTATTAGTCTTTATCAAATCAATAACATTACTTACACAATTTGCAATCTTACCTCTATAACCATTTTCGACTAACTGTGGGGTGTCAATTGCAACTATAATCACATCTGCCAGATGGATATAAGTACCAGACATAAAATCATTTATTGTTTCTCCTGAGACACTTATATCTGTACAGCATAAATTAATCTTCAGTTTCTTCTTATATTCAACTATATAGGAATAACTATCGAAAGACTTATCGTCACTCAGTTCATCATCAAACCACTCTTCTCTGTAAATATTATGAGAAGAAAATATATCTATAAGTTCCCGATTCTTTTTTCGCATCATATCCTCCACCAACTCATTAAGATATCTCACTTGTATGTCAGAATGAATTCTATTCAACGAATCAATCATCAAGCATAACGAACTGCTTTTACCACTTCTATGAGCGCCCAAGAGCACTACATTAAGATTTAACTCTGCCATATTATCAATTTTGCAATTTATACAAAGATATTGAATATCGACATTTTACACCATGCGTACCACCTAACAGTTTTACCTAGGATATGCAGACTGATACGTGAAATGATTATAATTTCTCAGATTATCGTGATTGGGGCACATCAAGCCACAAATTCCCATTATTGGATTCATACGCTTAATTGGATTTAATTATAATATTTATACGAATTATCAAGTGTATACGTAATACGATAATGAGATAGCATATCACGAACTACTCCCCATATTTACTCAAAACGTAATCTCCATACTCTCATTTGTTTCGCAAGCGACAGAGAGCAACCCCCTTCTGCCATCTACTTCATAGCTCCATATTACGACATCTATATCATCCACAGACGTAAGTTTGCCATACACAATAGTATCAAATTTCAATGCAGTCACAAGGCTATCCGCAACGTTGTCGTACACGCCATATTTACCTTCATTGTAGACAATACTATACTGTTTGATTTCCGTAGGAATCACACGCTCAAATCTCTTCTCTGCTCATGACGTACACAATACCAGCAATGTCAATGCGGCCATACTTAAACAATGCTTCATCGTCTTCATATCGTTATCTGTTTTATTCGGTTATATTATTATCCTTCTTTGCCATTTGCATACTCCGTACATACATACTTTTTTAATCATAACACCAATGTTTATATGTTATTAAATTATCATTACATCAGTACAGAGTATCAATACACAGGTTCTCTATCATTCTCAGCAAAAAATATCGTTTTCTTTCGAACAGACATCCTAGTACTTTATCCACCAAACTCACAAGTTAATCGGATGGAAGTCATTGAGTGCTCATATTTTAACTATTGACAGTACTTTTTTTCGAAATCAAATTCAATATAAAATTGGTAGCCTTCTTGCCTACGACATGACTACCAGACATGACTATCGCAGGAACAGCAATCACCGCATCCTTCATTGCTTGTCTTTTTATGGTGCGTTTATTCTTTACACCACTAAAAGCATCACTACCTTGCTGTAAATATGCTCGCGTAATATATCCAATACGTAATGTCATCAAAGCATTCAGCGTTCCATCTACGACAGAACCTATAACTACACTAGGAATGCGGATACGACGTAGAATAGAATAAAGAGACAAACCTTCTGAATCACTTACTTCACCCGAAAAGTCAATATCAGCTTCTTCTACGTCAAAATCTGATTCCGGCACAGATTCAGATAAGTCATCGCTAAAATCTCCAAAATCAAATGGAGCTACACTACCCGTTGTACTTAAAGCCTCCGACATACAATAGGTAATTAACGCTGTTGATAAGATATTTACATACATCTTAAACATTTGGCGATTATTGGGGCGGAAGCCTGATGAAAGAATTATATCTTCTATCATTTTGTAGTTCATATACATCACACTGAGGCTATCAAACTTACTGTTCTGAGATATGGCCGTAATCATAAAGACCGTTTTGCCCCACTCTTTTATTCGTTTATTGATTCCAACAACACCTAACTCTTCATCTCCATTAAAACGAATATCCAATTCTTTTTGGACAACAATTCGCATTGCTTGTAAATCACAAACACAACTCGATATTTCTTCCTCAAATTGTACAACATGAGAGTTCCTCTTTTTTTTATCAGGAATATATCTTGCGTTTTTCGATAGTTGATTTGCAAAACTAGTAAGATTCATCATATCGCCATTATCCTCTACCGACAATTCTGGAATTGTAGGAAATCTATGTACCTTTATGATAGGTATAATGATAAATCCGAAAAACAAAGAGGATAATAATAAATAAAAGACATACTCTACGTATTTACAACCTGTCAGTTGAGTCAACTTTTCACCAATCGTAATAACATCCCCTGTTATCATTAGAACTATGATAATAAGAAACGTTATCATTATAATAATTAAATTCCGTTTCATATTTGTCTACTTGTATTTTGAACATTTCTCATTAAAAGTTTCAAGTCTTCTGTTACTTGAACATAGCTATCCAATTCTTCAGGTATAAGTTTCTTTAGAGCTCTCTTGCTACAATCCTTCTTTATCTCTCCCAGAATTTGAATATAGTTTTCTTCTATTTTCGTCACACAATCTCTAATGACTTGTTCAATTTCAAAAAGTTCAGATTTAATATGCGAATTTCGAATTGCAGGAGTAGGAGTCCCTATAAGTATATTACTTACCGTATTAAAATATCCAGCCATATCATTAAAACTATGCCCATTCAATGTTGGAATTATAATCAGTCTTGTCGGCACAATTGTATTAGCATTCACATACTTGCTAAATATGACTGAGGGTAACTGAGGTAAAGACAATTTGCCATAGTCATCTACAGGAAGTAGTATCCCATTATTTGCGGCCAACGCCAATATCTCATTTCTTCTATTTTGGAACATTACATACAAGGATTTCTCCACATAATTAACGTCTAGGTTATTATTCAACAGACCCTGTATTTGTTGCTCACAATAAGATATAAGATTATTTACTAATAATATGGCTCTATTGTTATAAAATCTAGCATTCCTATTTATATGTCCAATTTGGGTGTTGACAGCTGTTCGTATCGTATTATTTGCAACACTTAGCATGTTGTCAGGATATGAGAAGACAACCCCAAAGGGTACAGAAACGTCCAATCTTTGAAAATCACTCTCGACTTTTCTATATTGCTCTATTTTGTCATTACGAGCTTTTATTTCCTTTTTTAAAAAATCCTCAAGTTTCTCTAATTGCTGCTTTGTCCTATTCAAACAATTCTGCAATTGCATTTCATCACGATGGTTTACTACACGTTCGTATAATTCTTTTTCCATCTCTGTATATTTGTCTGCTTCAGGCTGCAAGATTTGCTCTCTGACATCAGCATACAGATACTCTCCTTGCTCATTACGTGCTCTTGCATCTTTTACCTTTCCTAGATTAATGCAGAAACAATGCTCTTCATTTATATTAAACCCTAATGCCTTGATTTCATTGATGGCAAATTGCTTCTGCTCCGCATTGTTCTTTTGTTTTTCTTCTTCGCTATGCCAATATGCAGCTTCAAAGAAATTATGCACCAAGCATACCGGGACATTCTTGTTATTTTCTTTCAACACGTCCAGAAAATCTTTTGAGACCTTTGATATAGCCGAGTTTGAACTTTGCACAAATATGATAAGGTCGGCACGTTGAGCGATTGTCTCATACACTGGGTCATCAATGTTTGCATATTTTCCATCAAATCCCGGCATATCCATTACAAACACATTATCTTGCAGTAATTGCCCACCAGGAGTCGTGATTGAAGTTACAAGTGTCTCAGCAGTCAAGCTCTCTTGCAACCCGAGCTCCACTTTCTCTTTAATATTTACCTCTGTAAGTGGAACTTTATCAATATTGATATTCATTCCTGTTAGAGAGGCTTCTGATTCCAGACCACGGATGCAATCGATGATAGAGTCTATATGTTCTACCTTATTCATAGTATCTCCTGAAGAGAAAGAAGTAATTAAGTTTTCTTCTCCCTCTTTCAGTTTCGATATAATAGAAGGACGCACTGTACACTCCAGGAAGTGTGTTGGACTTACGTAAGCATCAGCTATCAAGTTAACCAACGTAGACTTACCCGACTTCACAGGGCCAACAACAAGTACAACGAAGGAACCATTCTCATACTCAGAAGCCCTATTAAGTACCTTCTTCAATTGTTTCTTTATATCAGGCAGAGTTTCCAACTGCGTTGCATACTCATCATTAATTGCGACAACTGCATTCTTTACATTGTCGCATTTGTTTGTTAACACTTGTATTGGCATTGTATTATTTATTTCTATATATCATAAAAGAAGTTTGCTTAGTTCCGGTTTATACCTTAACATGCTCGAGCTCTATCCGTCAAAAGAAATATCATTTTTCAACTTGGGATTCTTCTTATAAATGTTATTTCTAATTACCTCTCTCTATTTCATTGGCATAGCCAATTATTTCTTCTTTTGTCATATTCTATTCATATTATCAGTCACCATTACCAAGTTTATGTTCACACCTCCATTATTAAAAGCTGTATATAGGTATAAGGGACACATTTTGTGGTTCTTTGAAGGCAAAGAGGCTGCATCAAAAAGTTTTTGACACAGCCTCAAATATTTAACTAAATATTTATGCGCTTAGATTTTGCGAAAATAAATCCATATCATTTGCAAGTTTAGCATTATCCTGTCTAAGCTTTGTAAATAAAGAGACACGAGCCTGAATCGTTGTCGACTCTGCTTGTGTACTATTTTGGGCTTCATGCAGAATCTTTTCAAATTGTTTTACAGGAGCATACAATCCATTTTCAACCGCATTTTGAATTTTATTAACAATCTCAGCAACAGTATTTCCAATATTAGAAACTATTGTTTCCTGTTGATTGCTCATTTCTCCACGCATTTTCATCGCAATTTCTTTCTTTATCTTCTTCTCAATACTTGAGCCCGTTGTCGTTCCTGAAATTATTGCAGAAACAACCCATGTTATTATTACAGCAGGCCAACCAATAGGAGTGAAAAGACCTATGATTCCTAAAACAATACCGCCAACAAGAGTTGTGACCAATGACGAAACTAGTCCTTGCCATCCAAATGCGCCACCCACGACAAGGCTGGCAGGGTTAAGCAATGCACCAGCAATAGCAGAAAGAATTCGATTTGCATTACCAGGAGTATGTGTATCACTAATATCTTCACCATTGAGAGACAAATTTAATGAAGTACGTACTTTCTTGAGATCATTCTCGAATGCCTGCAAACTTGCATTTTGCTGCTTTGTTAGTGCTTCTAATTGAGGTTGGATATAACCCTTAACTAAATCTTTATCACACCACTCTGCCATTTTAGTCTCAATTTGGCTTTGAACATGCTTTATGCACCCTTCTGTAAATGCTGTACCTGTACGTTTGGGATGCCACATACTAATGCTTTGATCATCAGTAGCAGGGACAAAACTATCTACCCATTTATCTATATTTGGTAAAATAGAGTTTAAGAAGAAGTTCCTGCCCCTATCTTTTGAGCCTTGAATTAAATTGTTTGAGCTTATTTTAAAGGAGTTATAAATTTCACTTGCTTTTACACGAGCTTGATTCAAGTTATTTTGAGCAACATGAACACGCTCCGACAATCCGTTTTTATCAGAATTGGCTATTTCAATAAGATCTGTAAGATGTTGTCCTGTTATACGATTTACTCTACGTGTTGAGTACAAGGCCTTAAGTAATTTCATACGTCCCTTCTCATTAAACAAAATCTCTTCTAATCTACTTTCAAGAGGAGGGAAGTTACTTTCATCAAGCAATTGTCGATTACCTGTTCTTTTAGCTTTTAATGCAGGTAATGAACCTACAAAGAAAATTCCTGATTTGCCTAAATCTGTGTATTTAGAAAGAATTTCTGTATAATGCCTACGAGTATTCTCTGCTTCATGAGTTCCCATTATGTCATCATTACTCTGAAGGACATCAAAATACGTTAGCACAAAAATTATAGATTTATATCCTAACGCCACCAAACGTTCGATTTCCGTTTTATCAGCAGCACTAAATGCTTGACTCGAATTCATGCAGTATACTATAGCATCAGCACTGGGAAGATACTCTTGAGTAATAGCATCATGACAAGTAGGATCATCAAGTCCTGGAGAATCCACAAACATTATACCATGTCTACATACATTTAATGGATACTTAATTACTATTTTCTTAAAAGGATTGGGCTTCTTAGCTTCATCACTATTAGAGTTAGAATGATCTATAACTATGTACTTTTCTAATTCTTCCACTCTAATGTTAAAAGGTTTTTCACCACCAGAATAACCTTTTTTGGGATACAAAACAGCTTCAGGGTTATCTGCATATACAATTTCACCAATTACAGCTGTAGTCGGAGTTGGTTTGGCTGGCAGAAAAGTTTCTCCCATAAGAGCGTTAAGGAACGTTGATTTACCACTGGAAAACTTTCCCATAACTAACACTCTTAATGTATCATCATTCAACTGTCTTCCAGCATCATTAAGAGTAGATAACGCAGACTTGTCGCCTAAATCAGCTTTAGTGGAAATTGTAGTTTGAGAATTTACGATACCAAGTAAATTACCACAAGCACGTTTAAATTGTTCCGGTGTCAACATAATACCATTATTTTAAAATTGTTAAACTTAATTGATTTATTCTGCTCATTATATTATCCCATTTGCTAGAGCTAAAATTATAATTAGCTATTGCTTTTTCCTCTTCAATTTCTTTCTGAGAATTTTCTTGCCATTCTGATTTTAATGTATGAAGATTTGATATCAATTCATCGGTCGCATTTTGCACTTTTTGATTAAAGTCTGTAACAAGTTGAATCTGAGCTCGATTTACGATTTCTGGAAGATGCTGTTTTATTTTATCTTTGGATTCATTCATTTGCTTACGCATAAAGAATTCTGCTCCTAAACCTGAAACCATACTTGCCGCCATCACTATACCACCGATACCAGATGTAGCAAACAATGCACCAGCAGCAATAACAGTAGCTGCAGTACCAATACGAGTTATAATTTTCAATTTGTTAGTATCTGCAATATCAATATCGGTTAATTTCGTAGAATTATGTATTTCATCTCCAACAACTCCTACTATAAGAGACATTCTGCATCTAAATTGTTTTAATAATTCATCTTGCAACCATTGCATTGTTTTTATCAATTCTTGATTTACCTTTTGTATTCCTGACTGAATTTCAATTTTCATCATTTCTTCTAGTCGGAACGGAAAATCTTTTTCCCAAAACAGTTTTATATCACCACATACATCTATATCATGTGACAATCTTCTGATTATATCGTTCTTACGATTATCCAGCAACATTCGGAGTTTTTCTGAAATGTCAGAAGTTTTCCGGCGTAACTGAGTTTCAATTTTAAGCCATTCTGTGAACTTCTCATTTAATTTACATTCCTTTTCTACGGCATGTCTTTCTATTTCTTCTTGCTTTTCTTGACAAGCATTTATTTTTTCTTGACATTTACTATACAATTTACTAAGAGCATAACCAAAATAGAAATCGTTAAAGCTTAATCTTGTGGTTGCCACATCAGTCTTAGATAATAAATTAGCAACAGATTCCTGTATTTCTTTTGAATGCTGTTTTGTTACAAGACTTATTCTCTTATCACATATCTGAACATTAGAGAATCTGTTAAGATTATCTTTAACAAAAGATAAAACTTGAGAATAATCTTCATCACATAAAAGTTCAGTTCTTGATAAAACTAAAAAAGTCGGAATTCCTATTTCAGAAAGATTCTGCAATATAAACATATCTGTTCGGCTAAGAGCCGCTTGTGCACTTAACATATAAATGCAAGCATCACAATTAACTAATATATTACACAAATCAACCTGAGTAATTTTATCAAGAATTATCTCTCTGTTTATTTCCAACACATTGACATTATTCTCCTTAAGCCATAGATTATTAGATTGCATAATAACGGCTTTATCCTCTTTAGTTTCTGTATTTCCTTCGCCATATGAAATTACATAATTAATTCCAGAAGGAAGATTAGAGGTCGGAATACTTGTCTCCAACAAGGCATTAATAAAGGTTGTCTTACCAGAATTTTCCTGTCCCAATACACCTACGCGAATCTTTTCCGAATCCAAAGCACTTACTAATGTTTGGAATTCCTCATAAATATTAGCAGCATCCAACTCACCTGCTATTTGTTTCAAAAGCTCTTCTCTTTTCATTTTATTATAATTATTAATTATGAATTTTAAGTATATTTAATTCGTATTCTATCTCATCCTGAATTGCGCTCAAGTTTATCAAAGATGACTTAAGACTCTTTATTTGGTTATCAACAAAATTCATATCATCACGATGTTTAGCTATAAGCTGATTAACCGCATTTCCATAGCGTTTAATATGGTCCTCCGAAAAATTTTCAATTAAGTTTGAGTAACGAGATTTCATCCTATTCATTTCATTGTCAACCCTTATACGCAATGAAGAGAAGAAAGAAGAAATCTCATTTCTGACAATCGGTTTGGCAGATAATCTCATTTCGGCAGATTGGTCATTTGCAATAGCTCCTCCACCGCCTCCCAATGTTGCCCCTACAGCAGCTCCGATAGGACCGCCAACTAAAAATCCCAAAATACCTCCAGCAACAGCACCTATGCCAGCAGCCTTATTTTCTTTTTCCTCTAATTCTTCGATTTTAGATATCGCTATAGAAAAAGAGAGATTGGGGGTATTAAACTTTATCAAATCAGCTTTAGGCACAGACTCTCTTGGTCGCAATGCAGGAAAACTATCGTAATGTGAAGAAAAAACGCTCTGCATATTATTCACCTGCGTATTAACGCATTGTTTTACTACACGATTAAGTTCTGTATTGATTTTTTCCAATTGCTTTTTTGCTTCAGCTTCAACCACACCACATATAGATGGCATCATCGTGCTTTTGAAGCGTAAAATTGACATAGCCCCCTCATCTATAATACTATCAGCTTTACGAATACTATTATTTTCTGCATTGGCAAAAGAAACGCTCATTTTGTTAAGAGCAGTATGTATGGCACTTGTAGCTTGCGAAATCATCTTTTCACAAACACGTTGAATACTCTCAACTTTATGATTCTCCAAGAATTTCTTAGTTTCTTTTATCGAAGCCTCTTTCTCTTTAATCTTTTGAGAACACAAAACCACGATATCTTTGACCAATACGTTTATATGCTCCTTTAGAACCACTTCTTTATTCCTTTGCAAAGTGCCCCATATGGTATTTTCAAACATTTTAAATTCATTTTGAAAATAAATCCAATCAGCTTGTTTGTCTAATGGAATCTTTTTCACAGGAAGCATAGTTATCGCACTCTGAGCAGTCAAATGAGGTGTCGCAATTTTCAAATCATTTGCAATTCGTTGCCGAACATACTCCATTGTTCCTGTTCTAAACTCTGCAGAAAGATTGTCCATTTTGGTGATTACAAACGAGCAACGATGCAAACAACGATAAAGAGTCTCTTTTAAGAAACGTATCAATGTTGCAGACATCGCTTGTTCTTGAGGAGTTAAAACAAGTGCAGCATCAGCAATATTCTCTACTGTATATTTTGTTATCTCATAATGGTTATCAACTGAGGCTGCACCTGGATTAAAACCTGGCGTATCAATCAACACAATATTCTTAGGAATTTTAGCATCAGGAATTGTTATCTGAAGTTTTTTGACCGTCCTAGCTATTGTTTGATCAGAAGTAATATCTTCAATAATACTCAATAAAGTCTTATACTCCCTTTTGTACTTAGAACAGAGATAATTGGCAACAGCTTTAAAATCAGAAGATGTAGCATGAAACTTTTCTCCGTCAAAAAAGGCAACATCAATAGTCAATAACTTACTACCAGATTGAATATAGGTAGCACAAGCCGTAGTAGGCATTACAGCCTCCTTCAGCAGACGAAATCCAAGCAAAGCATTTATAAAAGTACTTTTACCTGAACTAAACTCACCAACCAATGCAAGATAAAGCTTTGAATCATTAACCTTTTTACGAGCTTCCTTAATCTTAGAAGTAATATCTCGTAAATTAGATTCTTTTAATTGTGAGTTTGCTAAAGACTCTATATAAGACAATATATCCGTTGTATTAATCATACTTATATTTATTCTTCAAAATCAGGAATAAACAAATCCTCATACTGACTAATTAGATTATCCAAATCAAATGGATTCTCCAAAAAATCCTGATAGAAATCCGCGTATAACTCTTCATCCTCAATATTAATATCCATTCCAGATATTGTATCTAACGTTTCCATCGGAATACCAGCAAAATTGTCTATCGGAGCAGATGGATACATTGGATTTTCTGTCGGGACATCATTTGTTGATACCATAAAACAGTTTGAATCTCTCCATGCATTCATAAATTCTTTCTCTGAATATGCATACTGTGTATTACCATTTCCTGGATCATTAACAATAACTTTCACGCCACCAGAACTACTAGTATCTACCCCAACGACAAGCAATGCATGATCCGCTTGGTCTCCAATCAATAAGTCTTCCAATTTTTCACCCAAACCAGGAGACCACAGTTCCCCAGAGTCAACTGTTACGAGCACTCTATGTCCTTGAGCTAATTCGTTAGCAAGGTTAAAGATGTTATTACCTTCTGTCATAGAGGTGTCCAGTCCGTAATATTCAAGTAATTTACCAACTTTATCTTCAGGAGTTCCATAGCCTTCAACGTACCAACCTTGTTCTTTTGCAATTTGCATAAGATCTTCTTGTGTCACGTCATATCCATATTCCCGAAGAATTAAAGCCTGGGATTGGAATGCGCATGTATCAGGATAATATTGATATATATCAGGATTAAATTCTATATCTAAATTGGGCAAGCCATAAGTCGTCTCTGCTTGAGCAAGTCCTATGTTGTTGTCAGACTCGCCTTCATTAACAGAACCCATCCAAGTCTCATCTCCATTGTTTATATTACTTGCAATATTTCTATTTGTAAAATAATCAAATCGACCACTTTTATACATTTCAAATAATTTCTTTGCCGAAAAAGCCACTGCAGCTGCAGTTCCTGGTGCTATCTTAAATTTATTATCCATGTTTGTATTATTTTGTTTGTTAGTTCTCATCTCTATAGAATCGATCCTTCTTATATTACTATCTTTAAGCAAATCACCATCAGTTTCATCACCTATAAGTTCCGCTACAAGCTCTTCATTAGTACAATAAAAAGCGATTGAAGCCAATAGAGTAGCATCCGCTTCACCATCACTAATGAGTACTTGTTCTATTTCTTTCAGTTCCTCGTGTGATAAATTGTTTGCAACAAAATTGCAAAATGCTAAATCGTCAACATTATACATACATATATTCGTTTAAACAATTCCTATATAGTTCCTGCAATTTTAATAAAGCACGTCCCTTTAATAAAGAAACAGCATCTTGTTTCTGCTTAAGAGAGAGAGTAGCTTTTACTTCATCACTTGTCATTCCATCCTTTGCACGAGGATGTATATCATCTTTCAAGAGTTCAAAAGCCTTTTGAGAATCGAACTTATCTATTATTAGATACTTCAACACCATTTTATCTCTATCAAGCAGCCTCGAATATGCATTTCTCATCGCAACACGTGTTGGCGAATCAGAATCGTCATCAACCTTATCGCATACTAAAAGAGCTTCATAGTCCATAAATTCTATCAACTCATCGTGTCGCATTCCCTCTTCTTTCTCTTTTTTTGCCACTTTCGAAAAATGGCGACATGCTATGGTAGAGGTATATGTCTTTAGGGTACAATCATTCGCAGCTTGATAACCTTGTACCTTCTTCCATTGTGGTATGTTTTCTTCTGAGATGGGATTACACAGAAACATATAGTATTCGCTCAATATGTACCTATGCATTACATTCTTTTCGATAAAATCAATATTCGGCTTGCACAAAGTAGATATATAAAAATCAACAGTCCTATCTTCATTACTACAAATCCGACGGGCTAATTCCATATTAGCTATCATTTCTATATCGTCAGGAAGGAGTTTGATTAAGTCCCTTAATGAGAGTGTAGTTATCGTTGTCTTCATAATAAATATTTCCTTTGTATAACGTATAAGTTCAACATTGAATGCTTCCACTTACCTTCGTTTCCAGTTCCTTTATGCATTCCTTCATTTTATGCACATCGGTCTGTTGCTGCATTCGATACATATCTAAGAACTTGCCCGCAAAAAAACAGATACAACCTAATATTAATGCAGAAGCTATTTTCGAAACATAATCTTCGATTGTCGGAAGATTATCTGATTCTGAATGCGCAATCAATTCGACTATTCCCAAACATACATCCGTTAAGATAGCAGCACAGACTAACACAACCAAAACTGCAGCATTACTTTTCTTATTATCCTCCTGTGTCATTCCTGAATATTCCTGTTTCATAAAAATCAACCATTCAATAGAAAGCATCATGATAACCAATACACAAGGGATAAAGAAAGTCTCTACTATAGCTTGCCACGGATGACCAGAGTAAGATTTAATTACGACAAGTAATGAAATGACAACACACGCAGCAACAACACTTCTAGTCCAGTCGCTTCTCGTTAGACGTTTAATAAAAGGTAAGTCCAACTTGTTCAACACAATCCAATCCAAGCAATATTTTACACCGATTATTGTCAACGTCACAAATGGCAACCACTTCAACCAAGGCTCAACCATATTGCTAACTATATGTTGGATGTTAGATGATTTAAATATCAATTCGTGCCCTGGGACTTGATTCACCATATCAGCGACAAAGAAATACAGGAACAAAGACGAAATGCTAAATGTCCATACTGCCAAGCTACTCCATTTCTTATCTGAGAAATATATTTTATCCTCTGTTCTAGTTTCACTTCTCTGCAATACGTGATAAGCTCCCTGAATAATTGCCCCCCTAATTTCATAAAAACATATAGAATGCTTAATATTATTGAAGTCATTAACATCCATCTGTTTCTTAAAACGCAAATGACATTTTATTTTATCATTCACAAGCAGATCCTCGATATTTTCAACACCGACTAATCTTCTCCATAAAATGGTAGAATTCTTAATCCTGAATATTTTACAAACAACTCTAAAGGACTCTCGTTCTCTATCCATAACAGAGTCGTCCGATTTAATTACGTAGACCATTTCCTTCAATTCCCTCTCTTTTTCTTCAATATTGAGAGAATCCACATTCATAAAAATACTCTTTCGTACAGAACCATCAGAATCATTATCTAATTCTCTTAGGCTCTGAACGACCAACTGGGACCACATTTTACAAACCTCACAAAACGTTTTCCTCAGATTACCCTCCCCACTATTCTTTAATTCATAAAAATCCTTTAAATCCTTTCCGAGTTCTGTCCAAAAGCCATCTACATCTTCTGGATTCATATCCATAGAACTAATACCATGCCCTTCCAAATGAGTTTTGATATTATTCAACACTACATCGTTCTTAGGATTATTTTCATCTCTAAAGCTATCATAATAACGATACATCAACGTCGTCACTATTGCCCTGATTTCTTTTTTATTAACTCTTTGTCCTTCAACTTCACTATCCTCAGCCATAGCAATGGACAACAAACGATATATATGTTTCTTTTCCGCAAAGTAGTTCTTCCTCATAATATTAGTTCATCATATCATGTTAGAAATCCTTACCACAATTACAGCAATGGTAGTGCTTAGCCCCTTTTGTCCATTCTTCACTTCCTTTTACCGCTGCCATACCTGCAGCCATTCCACCTACTGGGCCAAGGATATTTCCTGCGACATAGGCCGCACCGCAAGCAAGAATTCGACCTGCAGCTTTGGCTGCATATTCAACATTACCTCCAACACTTAATTCTGTGTTGTAAGATTTACAATGTGGACACTGTTTTGACATAACATTACCATATTCCTTCTCGTAGACTCCCCAAACCGAGTGGTTTATATATTTAAAAAGAAAAAACGTGGGAATCTGTACCTGTCACTCGTCCCACTGTTTGAGGCCTTCGCATTGCCCATCCGTCGAAACGAGCAACGCAGAAGCCCACGCTGATATGTAAAATATAGCCAACAAGGACACAAAGACACTGAAGGCCTTCGAGGAATCCTCGCAGTTGATATGCTATACTGTATATACATATCCCGCAGACATCTACCGTTGCCTTGTCTTTGACGGATAATTGAAAGTTGCGAAGTTCCAAACAGTCAAGCACAAAGCGCTAAGTAAACGCCTTTTCTTATGTCAAAGAAATCCCACCCCTACCTTCTCGCCCTAAAGCGAGACTCCAGCGTGGGTTCTCGGTCGCAAATGTAACAACTTTATTTTACAATATGCAACAATTCTTCAATTATTTTTTCATTTTGCAATGTAAATATAGCAAAGCAGAGGAGAAGGACACGCCTTGCGTGTATGATAACGATAACGAAGATAGATTTATCTCCCACTGATGGGCACGGATAATCACGGATATTCACTCATGCTATCGCTTGCATGTGGTATCCAGAAGGCAAGCACTTATGCCAGCAATATAATTTTTCTTCATAAAAAAAGAGTGCCTGCTTTGGAGTTTATGACTATAATCACTACTTTTGTAACGAGAATTAATTTAATCGTCATTAAAATATTGGATATGCTATGAGGTTCTATAACAGAGAAGAAGAGTTGGGGGTATTGCAGAAAAACTGGGAGCAGTCGGCTCACCAATCGGTAATGACTACGCTCATCGGTCGTCGCCGAACGGGAAAAACGTCACTTCTACTCAAGAGTGCTGAGGGCATGCGTCATCTGTACCTTTATGTATCAAAAGACAACGAGCAGATGCTGTGCAAAAAGTTTCAAGAGCAAGCGTCCGCCGCATTGGGCATACAGATATTCGGACAAACAACCTCGTTTGGCGAACTGTTCGAACAGTTGATGCGCTACGGCATAGACAATCACTACACATTGATTATCGATGAGTTTCAGAACTTTCTGAGTATTAACAGGTCCATCCCAAGCAGCATACAGGATGTATGGGACAGGTATAAGGATCGTTCACGCGTAAACCTCATCCTGTGTGGCTCTATCTATTCGATGATGAAACGCATCTTTGAAAATGGAGACGAACCGCTCTACGGCCGCCGCGACTCCAGTATGCGTTTGCTACCCTTCTCTATCGCCACCTTGAGGCAGATACTCCACGACCATAACTCCGATTATGTGGCCGAGGATTTGCTGTGTCTTTACATGCTGACTGGCGGAGTGGCTAAATACGTGGCGCTACTGATGGATGCCAAGGCTACGACCAAGAGCAAGATGCTACGTCATGCTTTGGCTCCTGACTCTCCATTCCTGACGGAGGGCACCGAACTCTTGGTGTCAGAGTTTGGACGTGACTACGGGACCTATTTCTCCATACTACAACTCATTGCAGGGGGCATGACCACGCAGAGCGAGATAGATAGTGTCATCGGAAAGAACACAGGCGCTTACCTCAGCAATCTGCACGAAGACTATACTTTTATAAGCAAGAATACGCCTATCCTGAGCAAGCCAGGTGCACGTAATATCAAGTGGCAGATTGACGACCCATTCCTGCGCTTCTGGTTCCGCTTCGTATATCCCTATCAAGGGCTGATTGAGAGCAACCGTACGGATCTGCTGCTGCAATATGTATCGGACAACTACACGCTATTCACAGGTAAGACACTGGAACGCTTCTTCCACGACCAAATGATGCAGACAGGACGGTATACCCGCATTGGCAATTGGTGGGACAAGAAGGGAGAACACGAGATAGACATGGTGGCATTGAACGAGTTTGACAAGACCTGCGTAATTGCAGAGATAAAGCGCAACCCGAAGAAACTCAGTTTGCCCGATTTGAAGCACAAGGCCGAGGCTCTCGCTGCAGAGCTCAAAGGATATGCCATCGAATATCGTCTACTGTCAATGGAGGATATTTAAGGGAAAAGGCGTGTGTCTATGCGATAACGATATATAAACACGCCTTGCGTGTACGATAACGTTAACGATAACGATAACTGTGCAGCAGAGCTGCGCTATACCATGTACATAAAAACAAGTAGGGCACGCGTCCGTGCCCTACTCTTCCATCTTCTAATCACTGCGAGGAAGCTGCAGTTGTTGCATTTGTTTTTGTTTCCATAGCATTGTTTCTTTTTATCCATATATAAGAGAGAGGTGCAAGGCTCACTTATCTATCATCTACGTTCTATTATTTTTTCTACCATCACTCGACACCCACGTTCGATAGCACTGAACACCTCGCGGTAGATGACTTCGGGACAGTAGGTGGGGTCGATGAGTGAGGTTTCCTTGCCGAAGCAGTAGTCCATGAAGAGATGTACGCGTGACCAATGGCTGTAGTCGAGCAGGCGGGTCGCCTCCTCGCGGTGCGAGGGGGGCATCACAAGGATGAGGTCGGCAGCATTGAGCATCTCGCGGGTCACACATTGGGTGGTGCCCTCCATCGCGTAGCCGTGTTCGGCAGCGATACGGGCCATCACGGCATCACGAGTATTGCTTCCCCACTCCAACGTGCCGGCCGAGGCGACGGTGACATCATCAATCCCGACTTCACTCAGCTGCTTGCGCAGCACACTCTCTGCGAGTGCAGAGCGGCAGGCATTGCCTGTACAGATAAATAGGATATGCATAGCTTGTTCGTTTTATGGTTCGTGCTACATGTAGAGAGTAGGGAAAGAATGGGAATCTATCTTTTGAATGAGGGACGAAGAACGATTAACGCGGAATGGAATCTCCGATGAAATGGGCATTTTTAAAGAAACCATGCACGCGCACCTTGCATTTTTCGGAGAAAAAAAGTTTTATTTTTGGCCTGGCAATGGCGCAGCGTAGCGAGAGCAGAGCCAAGCTCGTTTGAACTCTGCAGAGCAAGCAAGGATAGTGCCAACGAGTGAATAAAGTTCACTTTATTTTCAACGAGTGTAGCCTATTCTCGCACAAAGCAAGCCATCTTAAAGCAGAGATTTATAAAGTGCAGCGGTGCGTGTGCACCGCTGCAACGATAACGTTAACGATAACAAAGCAACGTAGCTGCAGTTAAGGGTTAACGTTGAACGAGGAATGATTAACGGAAAGCCAAGGATTGCATCGGCAACCTTTGATTTTTTTTGTTTGTTGAGTATTTCCTTTACTTACAACGCCTTGTTATCGATGCTCACGCCACCGCGGTGGCGTGAATCTGTCACCGCGGTGGAACTTTCGCGCCACCGCAGTGGCGCCAACGCGTCACCGCGGTGACGTACGCTTTTTCCTTTATCAAACAGAGCTAATCAGTAGTGCCAATCTGCGCAATAGAAGGATTCTAAAATATCACGTTTTCAAGGTGGTATGGGTATTGACTTCGGTTTTTATGTTGTAACTTTACAACGGAATTAAGGGTTAACACCCTTGCGAGTTCTTCTGTGAGGACCTCGGGATTTCATCATGATATCCATTCCGTTGTGAGTATCGGATGCGCCTCGGCATAACCAAGTAAACTTGTTCTGCTTTCGGCTTGCACGCTACTTGCCAAAGGAAACAGAGTTTTCAACGATAACGAAAACTAATATATTATATAATAGGAGCAATGAAGAAGTTATTTACAAAAGCAATCGAGTGGCTGCGAAGAAGAGTAACAGCGCTCAGGAGGGAAAAGGGAAGAGTTAAGAGGGAAGAGGGAAAAGGTGACAGCCGTCGCTGGTTCATCTGCGTGGAACTGACACATGCCGTTGATGTTACCACCCCTGTGGATCATGCCCAGCTCTACGCCGAGGCTTTGGCAGCCCTCAATAACGACGAACGTTGTTGGTTTAGCGAGGAGGAGACACGCCAACTCGAAAAGCACAATGCTCCCTTTGCCGTGAACCAAGGGGTATGGGCGCTGATGAAGCGTTGCCTCACGCTACGCGAGATTCCAGAGAGCACAGAGGAACGATTGGGCACCCTGCATTCTGCCACCGAGGTATACGATTACCTGCATCACCAATCACCCTCAACCATGGCAGGTATCGAGCGCAGCACCTTCGGATATTTCCTCACCGAATTTGGGGCGCAGCAGGTAAGGGTAAGGAACAAGCGGGTATATGGCGTTAGCTTGTGCTAACGCCAACGATGACCTTGACGTTAACTAACCGGATGGAAGTTAAGGCAGCAAGCTGTACTCCTTCGTAAAGCTAAAGCTTCAGCCGTCGCAAACGAAGTTCGCCGCCCAAAGGGTCCAAAGGCAACCGACGCTCCTTCCGCGTCGGCGTTATCGTCAACGTTGCAGCGGAGCATCGGCTTCGCTGCACCTTGCCAGGCCAAAAATAAAACTTTTTTGCTCGGTTAAATTAGAGGTAATAGGCGGGAGATAAACAAAAACAAAAACGCTGACGATAACGAAAACTATAGAATTTTCATTTCTAAAGGAGAAAAGTAATAAAACTTCCATTTATTTCATCGTTATCCAATAGTTTTATACCTTTGCTTTCGAAATAGTATTTTCAAATACCGTATTTACAAATACCAAAACAACAAGACCAAAGTGGACGTATTCCTCAAAGAGTGCAAAGAACTATCTGGTATGCAAATCACCTTGAGGGTATTGTCATTGGAGGATATGTAACCACCAAAGACATATAAACCATAGAAGTGTCACCATCAACATGCTTACATTCTTTGCATTAGCATGTGATGGTGACACTTGGGCAGTAGGATTCGCTAGAAGAGCGAAAGCCTTACTGTCTTTAAATCATATTATAATTCCATATCCAATAGTAATACTTTGGCCCCCAAATGATCAATTCCATATATCTCAAAATATATTTCTTCACCTGTAGCCGGTACAGAAAGAACGTATTCTGTATCAGGAGTGCGTTCGAAATCATACAGAAACAGACTTCTTCTAAGCAAATCTGAATACTCTTTATTCACAAATACAAGTCCTTTACCTAAAGCCGTTTGCACATCTTCATAGAATTTGTATTCTGGATAACACATCATACCATTCTCCCCTATCCAATCCCCCTCATGAGCTACGAGCAACCTCTCAAAACGATTCCCATTGGGCAGCATCTTTCTTTCAATCTGGAACGAGGCATAGGTACCATTACATCCTACAAATTTTACTAATTTCATAATCAACCTGTATTTTTCCTATAAAATAGATTTTTTCCGCAAATATAACTATTCTTCTTTAATACGCAATTAGAATAGGCCCATCCTTCGCCTATAGTTATTTGAGATCAAATGATATTTGGTGAATTTACACATCGCACTTATCTCTTTCATCCTTGTATGCAGAGAAAACATCACGGCATTCTTTATCCATACATTCGCTAAAGAGCAAATCGAACTTCTCTCTTGACTTCATTGAACCGCGGGCCATTGTTGCCGTTTCAACAAGTCGGGCTGTCTTGTGACCACTGGCGAAGGGTACGCTGATGCCATTTGTCATTTTCGAAAGCTCCTTGTACCATGGACTGTCGGTAATCGTCACGGTGTCGATCTTAATCTTCATCTCAGCGGCCTTGCTTGCCTCCTTACGCCAATCGATTTGATTGCCTACAACATAATCCTTGTATGTATAACCCAATGGATGGGGCTCAGCATCGGAGATTAAGAGTATCGCACGGGTAGAGCCTTCGCGCCAGGGTGTCTCCTCTACAATCTTCTTGATGACCAGCTCGTAAAACTCATCACCATCTCCACCGCTCGTGTTTCTTGTCTCGCGTACAAACTTGATAATGTCATTCTCGTTATTGGTAGGCATCAAGCATTGGTAGGCATCGCCAAAGTCCTGCGCATTATTCATGTCGCAATAGTCACCGAATGCGACAATGCCAAGTCTCAGGTCTTCGTTGTCCTTGAAAAGACGAGGAATCAGTTCGGCCACCTCTTGACGCACTGCGTCAATATAAGCCGACATTGAACCCGTAGTGTCAAAAGCAATTACCATATCCAGTACGCCAATCTTCTCAGGAGCCACCTTCTCGAAAGGCTTCTGCTCCTTCTTGTCAGCACCAAAGCTCTCCTCTGTCGTGATTGTCGTTGTTTTAATCTCTGTTATAACTGTCTTTTTCTTAAATAAATCTTTAATGCTCATAGTAGTAATTTTAGTTGTTGATTATTTATATCCTCTCACGTCTCTTTATGCCATAACAGAGTAAAAAGTAACCTTCAATCTATCATCCCTCAACCCATGTATACTCAGCACCATATTATGTATTCTCCGTAAGTTTAGAATATCGAATTAATTGCAAATAGGTTTTTCTTACGTCGGATAAACTCCTCTCTATAATCGTCGGGAAGGGCTAATCGTGAGATGTCAGCAGGAGTAAGTGCATTCATAATGCTATTGAGCCGACGAGCGATATCATCACATCTCAGCACATTACCTTTACGGTGTCCTCGCAGTTCGGGAACACAATCATAGGGTACCGATGGGTGGAACACATAGTATAAGGATAACGCAATGTCCGTACGGTGAAGTCCCATAGCGCATGCTATATAGAAATCGCCATCATCTATCCACTGAAAGAAATCGGGAAGAGAAGCTAGGATGTCGCGAGCATCGGCATGCTTGCTGTCAATGGAAATATGATGATATATCAAACCTGCATTATTCACCTTTCGCTGAAATTTATCCGTATGGTCAGCAGTACGGAGATCAATGATGGCCTTCACTCCAGCCTCACGTACCTTGGATAGAAGCCAACCGCATGACGGAGCTGACATCGTACGACCTCGCACCCCATTGTTGTATACTGGAGCCAAATCAACAATAGGTAACTCCTTGAGATTGGTATATAATAGATTATCCATATCATTTATGAATTATTAGCTTATTTCAGCCAAGATACCCGTATAGTTGTCCTTAGAGGCTTTTTCGCATAAGAACTTAATCACATCGACTACATCATCCAACGATTTGTCATCTTGTAATCTTTCTGTCAGTATCTGTGGAGCCATGGCTTTATATACTCCATCTGAGCAAAGGAAGATACGGTCTCTTTGCTGCACTTTGAACTGTGCGATGTCTGGAACAGCCACTTCAGGGTTCATAGAGAAGAAACATCTGGTCACCACCTCGGAGCCACCATGGGAATCGGCATGATCTTTGGTTTGATACACTACCTTCCCTTCACGCAACAAGTAGCACCGGCTATCTCCGCAGTGAGCAATCGTAACGACACCCTCCTCGATGCTTGCCAAGACCAATGTCGTGCCCATCTCAATAGGGCGAACTACTCGAGAACGCATAGTCAAAGCCTCTGAGGCAACTGCAAATGCTTCAACGACCTTCATTGTAGAGTCTTTAAATGAGGGATGCTCTTCCCAAAACTCACAAATGGCATTACATATTGTTTCTGCAGCCACATCACCCATAGCATGGCCTCCCATACCGTCACACACCACCATCAATGTTAGATTGTTTTCAGGCATTTCAATTACACGGCAAACGTCTTGATTGGCAAGTCTGATTCCGGCCTCTGAAAAAGTCACATATTGAATTTTCATCATCGCTTGATTTTCGGGTAATAAATTAGTTATAAAACGCTATACTTCATTCTCATTTCATCTAAATATTTGTTTACATCATCCACTGGACGAAAAGGTTCGAGGATCTCAAGGTTTGTATTCATAACGGCATAGACCACCTCTTCATCATTGTCATCCATACCAAAGCCATCGCTATCGGCAAAATATTGACCTGCGGGATAGAGCATCCACGAAATAGCACAAAGACCTCCCCTAAAATCACTCCAACGATTTACTCCCGCATAACGTACTGTTTTCCTCTTAGCCCCAGTGAAGCCACATTCGCACTTCTGTGAAATAGAGTCATAGTCGATCTCTTCATCCGAGACTAATAGATAACCATCGGGAGTGGATAGTTGACGAACTTTGCCTGTCTGCGTGTTGACAATATACATATCTTGGTTCCCATTGCGGCCAAAGAAGAAGAGCACACCTTCGCCTCCCCAAACACCTGCACGACCCTCTAGTTCGGGTATGCCGTAGAGGTAGAAATAGCCTTCATTATGTTCAATTCGGATAGAATCATTCATAGCATTTGTTTTTATATTTGTCCCTACCCCTCAATCCACGCATACTCGGGACCGAACCAAGCGTTCAGCGTCTCTTCGACCTTGATGTTGATTTCGGGGGTAATCTTATCCTTAATCTTCTTATAGACATAGAGGATAGCCACACCATCGTCCAAAACGCCAAGGAATTTATACACGGCACGAGGAATGACATCAGTGGGAAGAATGGTGTAGATGATAGCTCCGTAAATCAACACACGGTCGAGGGTTGACGTATTCTTATCATCCATCACATAGTAGAACTGGAGTAGGGGACGGGTGGCAGCGCGCCCAGCCTTCAATGCCCATGGGCGCAACTTATCCATCAAGGCATTGATCTTGGCACGCCAGTCGATGTTCTTCACTTGCTCCAAAAGGGGCTTCACGTCTTTGCCCATAATCATGTAGGCAAGAATCAAAATAGATGTTCCAATAAGTATCATATCACTAAAGTTTGTCGGTTGCTTTATAGCATAGAGTACCTCACTGGGCACAATCTATCTCTTGGCTATTTCAAAAGTGTGTTTTAATTTCTCAATCTCCTGCAAGATGTATTGTCGAACCACCTCACAGCGCTCTTCGGTGGTTACCTCCTCAGGTGAAATCCCATAGTTGGAGTACATATGCTTGTGGTGGGCGCTGAGCAATCGTGCTTCAGTCGGGTCAAAGCGTGTTCCGTCATCGTGGAAAGCGATATTCGGCTCGAAGAAGAAATACTTATCTGCAAGCACTGCTTGTCTTTCACCCATCACCTCATCAATTACATCTTGATGAAAGGAATGCAAGAACGTCAGATACGACAATGTTGTGATATTGTCAGTATCCCACAAGATTATAGGGGTCGGAGGGTCGTTCTTGACAGCCTGCAACAGGTCGTTGTGTATGGAAAATATCTTTTTGAGGGTTCCCACTTCGCACAATGCGGATTTCCCTACCAGGCAGCGACCAATCTCGGGAATCATCGTTACGAAGCCGTATTCCTCTTCCAAGCGCTTACAAACGGTGGATTTGCCTGTACTCTCTGAACCGCAGATGCAGATATGTTGCACAAAACTCCGCTTTGCGGCAGGCGATAGGTAATCCCAATAACGGATAATATCACCTTTGATGTCAGTTGCTGAAATGGGCATATCCTCTCGCTTCTCATCGTAGATGATGTAACTGATACCGAGATAGTCGGCCATGTATTTTACATACATTTCGCTGCCTATGATAACATCAATCTCGGAGAAATTCTCCAACTCGGCCTTAAGGTATTCGGCCCATTCTTCGGAAGATTTTATGTCTGATACGGATGATTCATTTAGCTTGCTTGGGTCATATGAGAGATTACAAATGCTGATAGAAGAGTTCTGCATATAGCTTTCAATGACCCATCTTGCTCGTTTCGTACATGAGATTACCTCCCCATCATGACCTGTCACACATACAGAGACTGTTTCAGCTTGTGTGGCAGCGAAATCAATCAACGCCAAGTGACCTTTGTGTAGGGGTAGAAACTTGCCGATCACTAATGCTTTATTGTACTTTTTCATATCGCTTGTCTTTTTGAAAAAACTCTTAGAAGCTCCATCTCACATCTACATGGAAGTTTCTCGGTGCGTCAATGAAGTAAAGAGGTCCGTTTGTGCTCATCATCCCATTGGAGAAACTGCGTTCGTTAAATAGGTTATTTACGTATACTCCGCATGTAAAGTCTTCGTAAGTGTAAGTTGCATTTGCTCCGAATCGTAGAGAAGATCCCAATTCATACAGATTGGTCAGGTCAAAATACATCTTGCTACGATATCTCACATCTACACCAAACTCAAAGCCGTTGAAGCCATAGACAATACTCTGATTCACCAACCAATGGGGACTCATCGTATGGTTCAGTGTTTCCGAAGCAGTCTCAACTTTGTTGATTGAGTATGATGTGGCGTTACTTAAAACCAATCCTTTGACCGGCTCGTATGTAAGGTTGAGTTCGATACCAGTGCGATAGCTTTTTTCTACATTTTCTCTTATCGGCAATCCGTTGGTTCCCATCTCTCCATTCAAGATAAGTTCATTGCTGAAATCCATATAGTAGAGGTTCAGATTGCCTGTACACCCATCACTGGTGGCATTGTAGCCAAGTTCATAATCGATAACGGACTCTGCTTGCGTGGTTACGACCTCGATAAGATTCTCTTCACCACCGAACATATCACTTCTTGTAGGTTCCCTGTGAGTCTGAGTTACCGAAGCATAAAGGCTGTGAGCTTGGTTAAATTGATACGATACATTGCCAGACCAATTTAGAAAATCCCAGTAGACCTTGTCAAAGGCCACGTCTCCACGATAGTCAAAATCAGCGTGACGATATTGGATATTACCCACAACTTTAAGACCGTTGTAACTGTATTCACCTTTGGCAAACAGATTCACATCGTTCTTGTAGCCTTTGTTATTCCACATCTCCTCCGTGTCGAGATTGTTTGTCCCTATGTGACTGCGGTTAAATGCGGACGCATTAAGTCCCGTTGTAAGGACAAAATCTCTTACATAGACCTTTGCTGCGATATTACCGCCAATCATATGGTGACGCAGATTGTAGCAATCAACCTCTCCTGTATTTTGCCAAGATGAGTCAATCACGTTAATCATAAAGTTGTCCACATCAAAATAGTAATGGCCTTTGAGTTGGTTATAATATAGCGATGCGGTAAAAGTAACATTGTCGCTTGCAAAGCCTTTGTATTGTAGTTTGTTTATATTCTGCACAAATCTATCTGTTTCTGCCTCGGTACAACCATTTGAGCGATCATTAATCATTATCTGATCGAGTGATGAGCCTATCCATCCCTGCCCGTTACGAGATTGACCGATAAAACTCAGAAATTCTATTGAATGATGGTCATTGAAGAAATATCCCACCTTTGTAAATGCAGATTGAGAGTTGTTGTAAGCGTGATCGCGATAACCATCTGATTGTTGTTGTGTCGCTTTGAAATGAACAGCCCATTTGCCTTTGATGCCGCTATTGTATTCCATACAACTTTTGAAGGTATTGAAACTGCCACATCCTGCATATACACTCGAAACGGTATCGCGTTTCAGATTTACCGATTCTAAATCAATAGTTCCCGCGTAACCAGCAACACCATTACCCGTAATACCTGCGCCGCTCTCAATTTTTATGGAATGCATACTGGCTATAACATCAGGATAGTTTGAGAAATAGACTCCCATGTCTTCACCCTCGTTCAGCGGCATCCCATCTAATGTCATATTCACTCTCGTCTGATCCATTCCTCGCATACGGAAATAGGCATATCCATACTCGTTTCCCGTATCAGAATAGGCAAATATGGAGGGCCTGCTACTCAATATAAATGAAGGTTCCTGTCCCTTATTGTGCTTCAATAGGCTCTCGCGACTGACAATAGTACCAACTTTTGCATCAGTACGATAAAAACTGATAACACTAATCTCATTAAGATGATAACTTGATGTTGTATCTTGTTCCATTCTTATCTCAGCCATAGCAGATATGCATGACAAAGACAGGAAGGCAGATAAAAGCAGCTGCTTCATTGTAGCTTATTGTTTGTGCGCAAATATAGCGCGATTATATATTTTGCCAAAAATATAAGGTAATCCCGATAGATGGGCAACTCCTCATATGTCAGTCGTTGTAATGATAGAGTAGGCATTTGCCTATCTATCAATCATAATGAATCATCGGTGACTGATTCCACTTGGTCTCAGCTCGCAATAACGTTCATACCATTGTCTCTTTTCGGGAGTATCAATAGGCTCATTCTCACTGATGATGCAACCCGTCGATAGGTCGTCGGCTAGAGCTAGGATGATTTCAGATAGTTCAAGTGTGTCTTCCAGCTGCTTACCCTCGGGGCAGAATAAATTGCATTCTTTTATATGTTCATAGCCATAAATCGCCCCCATGATATTTCCACAGATAGCCCCAGTAGAATCGCTATCACCGTCGTGGTTGACCGATGCAATTATCGCATCCTCTACGCTGTCGATATGGCGACTTGCGCAATATGTTGCTACGGCAAGGGCTTCATCTCCTACCCATCCTTCACCCAATTGAGAAATCGCTTCATGGTCGGAAATGTCCTGTCTGGCTAATTCTAAGGCTTTAGACATCATAGCATGGAGTGGATGTATAAACTCTTGCAAGGAATTGAAGTATGCAATCATATAATGGCAAGCACTCTGTACGATATGCTCAAATTTTCCTTGGTCTATTCGCTCTGATTGGGAACGGACCACAATCTCATAGATTATGTGTGCAAGGAGTCCTGCTGATAGCCACCCCGCGGGATGCTTATGGGTAATCTTTGCGCACTCTGCTCCGAGTTTGATGACATCTCCATCTCTCCACTGGGAGTTATGAGATATAAATTGGCAAGCACCAAACACTCCAACGGGAGCGACACGCATAACACCACCGCAACCTTTGCTGTTGTTGGACGTCTCCCATCCTCGGGCAATAGCATCGAGTGCTGACATGCACGTATTGCCAGGTGCTCGCCTTGAATACAGTTCATCAATATCTCTCAACCAACAACTTTTGCTTTTTGTTTTATATGGCCCCAATTGTGTGTAATACCAATCGACATATGCACGAGCAACGGCAATTTGTGGTTGTACACTCAGGTGGGGAGCATTCAACAATCCATTAGCAGTGAAGAGCGTCATTTGGGTATCATCGCTGATGAGAGCCTTACCCTTAGAATCAAGTTCAAACTTGGTGATACCATTCTCTCCAAAGCGAGAAAGAATCGAGCGACGGCTCATAAACTCCACCTCGTATCCAAGTGCATCACCTGCAGCACCCGCCATCAGGCAACCGCGAATCTTATCTTTTAATCTTTCTTGTTCCATATTAAAATTCCAATCTAAATCCTTTTTGTTTCATTTCGGTATACTTCTCGGCATTGAAACGGTACTTTGTTGGTGTACGTCGTGAAGCTCCGCTAGGTCGAGGCTCTGCCTCGGAGAGAATGCCGAGTTTGAGCATCTTGTTGTAGAAGTTGCGGCGATCGAACTTTACTTCCAAAATTGCTTCGTAGAGGTTCTGCAACTCAGTCATGGTAAAAACCTCAGGCAACAACTCAAAGCCGATAGGCTCAAAGCAGATACGCTCCTTCAAGCGATTTACTGCCATTCGCAGAATACGGTCGTGGTCGAAAGCAAGGCCAGGAACCTCATCCATAGCAAACCAACGAGCCGATGCTGCATCGTCACCACCCTTAATCTCAGATAGTCTTACCAAAGCATAGTGCGCCACGGTGATTACTCGCTCACGAGGATCACGGCTCACATCGGAGAATGTATAGAACTGCTCTACAGCAGCATTCTTCAATCCCGTTTCCTCATCCAACTCACGCTTTGCACACTCCTCTGCCGTCTCATCCATCTTCATGAAACCACCAGGAAAGGCCCATTTCCCCTTGAATGGCTCGATGCCACGCTGAATCAACAACACCTTGATGCTTACTCCATCAAAACCAAATATCACGCAGTCAGCAGTCACCGAAGGATGTGGATACTTGTAACAAAATTTCTGTTCGCTCATATTTTTGATGCGTTATTTTTACGCAAAGTTAAGTAGAAATTTTGAAACAATCAAACAAATTGCGTTATATTTACGCAATTGTCGCAATTTTACTTTCGAAACAAGTATTGATATTTATAATCCTTGATACGCTTCGCTAACCCCAACTCACCATTGGTTCAAGTTAGAGTGTGTGTAGCACATCGAATTGATGACAATAAGTTTTTCTTGCGGCGGATGAGGCCCCAGTGGCATTTGTAAGATAGAAATCCCAATCTCGGGACGAATCATTTAGAAGAACTCTTCGCACGCACGAGGTCAAGTATGCTTACGGAATTGTCCAAGGTGGGTTCCTGCTCGTGCTTCCTGAACTTCTCTATCTCATAGAGCAGGACATTTCTGATGTCTCTCTCCGTCAAGCGATGGCCGCCATCAAAGCGGCTGAACCTGGTGTAATGCTGACGGAACTCCTCGGAGCAGTCAACCACATCATCTGCTGCGCCGAAGAGTCCTAACGTAATCTCCCTCTCGTGGTCAGTGATGTTGTCGAACTGGGTGCGCTCCAATTCCTCGTATCTGTCACACAAATCCTCGGTAATCTCATAATGTGTGGCACCATCGGAACGGGGGCTGAAGAATTCGTTCGTCCCTAACTTCCTACGCATAGAACGTGATACATGGAATGAGGGATTGACCAATATCTTGTTGTATCCCTGTAACTTCTGCGCAAACATAGCTCCCATTGAGGTGCCAATGGCAAGATCTATCTGCTCTCGCTCGACCAACTGCCTCAGCATAGCCATCGCTTCTTGAGGCTCGATGGGCAGGTCGGGGGAGAAGATGGTGTCGTCAGGGAGAAATTTGCGTAATGTGCTGGCTGTGCTTGAAGCGCCCGATGACGATAAACCATGAATATAAAGAATCTTCATCGGTTTGTGATAGAGCAGGTAGATCTCTCGGTCGCTTCTGTCCCAATAGCCTCCTAGGTCCTCGACATAATAAAAACCTTGCTGTCGTGCCTTCTCACGCTGAATGGCAAACCAATGGTCATTGTCCGTAAGCGTCTTTTTGAGTTTCTCGATATCCATAGCGTGTTCTTGTTTAGTTCTTCTCAAGGTATGTCCTCACTCCTTAATGCTTCTTGCTGAAAGGTATGAAATTGGCCTAAGCTGTTAATAGTGTTATCTCTAAAAGTTTACCATACAAAAGGCAGTATTTTCCATCGTGTTTTCTTGCAGAAGTTTTGGTATTGAGGCTCGTTAAGTAATAAGGCTTCTTCTTCTCGGATCCTTAGAGCTGTGATGAGCAGGTATAATACAAAGATAATATAAGAGGAGATGGCACTAGTGGCTAGCACGCAAGACAAAATCATAATACTTTCGCCTAAGTATATGGGATGTCTCACGAGAGTGTAGGCTTTGTGGGTCTTTATCTTGCTATGCATTGGAGTGACAGCAAAACTCCTACCTAAAGAGTATAAGGAGAAGAGGGTGAATGATAGTCCAATGATGAAAAGGAAAGATGAGATACAATGAAAGGGTTGGGCGTCGTTGATGTTTTTGACAATTGCAGCATTGCAAATAATCGCTCCTAGCCAATAGGGCTTATCTAGAGGGGAAGATGCGGAACTTGCAGGGTGGCTCGATAATAGCAATCCTCCCATGGTGATATTGCATATCAAAGCCCCCAACCTCACCAAAGTAAGGAATGTGGCATCTAGTGTTAAGGCACATAATCCTACTAGGGCGAGGTTTAGGAATGTTATACCAAAAGCAATGTTGGTAAAGTTTCTTAGGTTCATTTAGTAAACCCAAAAGCTCCAATCAAAGAGCCAACTTAAGAAATTGATGAAAGCGAGGGCAGCTATCCAAATGACCCAGCTCCATCCGTTGCTGTCGTTATCACTCATAGTGGTTTATTTTTGGAAGTTTGTTATACTGCTAGTAATAGGCCTACTACCGAACCGGCGATGGCTGCGTACAGATAGTTCTTGGCAGCATCGGGTGCATCCTCTCTCTTTACAAAATAGAGGATATAGCCAATGAGGGGAAGTAATACTGAGAGCACTACGAGGATCACGTTTGTCTTGTCATTGTTTGCCATAACGTAAAAAAGTTTGATTGTTGATAATAGTTTTATTTATCGCAGTTTGCTGTGTGTGTCAGTTTGGTTAATTGTCGGTCGCAAATTTATGAATTAAATCCAAAAATACAATAAGGAATGTTAAAATTTTTTAGGTTATTTGAAAAATAGGTTAAACAAAAGCGGATTTGGGTGTGGAGTGTCGATGATTTTGTTGCGATATTTTGTGCACTGCTGTTGGATGCTTGCTGTGGAATAAACGGTTGCGGCCGAAAAAACTTGGTGGCAAGGATGTAAAAATCAAGATTTTTATGTAAGTTTGCAGTCGGTAAGGTGTGTTAACACGCATCGTTGCTGTAAACTATAACCATATAAAACGATAAACACATGAAAAAGAGACTTCTTGCCGCCTTACTCTTCGGTGGCATTTTGACAACGGTTCAAGCTCAAACGATTGATGTTGACCGTACAAAGTATCCCGACTATTCGGAGAAGACAAACCCTGATTGGTCGCTTATGACGCCCATTCAGAAAGAGGGGGATGCAGCACGTGCGCAGGCACGCACTCAGCGCCCCGACCACGTGAACAATGCTGAGACACGTCACTTCCCACCTGTATTCAATCAGGATGGTGGCTCGTGCGGTTCAGCTTCGCGTATCAGCTACATGTTTAGCTACGAGCTTGCGGCCTATCGCGACCTCGATGGCTCAGACCCCAAGAACCACTATCCTTCACACTTTGTGTGGCTCCACACCAATTCGCCCACGTCAATCATCGACCAGGGTAAGGATGCCTTTGTGACCAAGGTGGGTGTTCCTTCAGCAGCCACTTATGGTGGCCAGACCTATTCTTCGCTCTTTGGTAATCAGGTTGAGGCCGATGATGACTTCGGATGGATGCAGGGCTATGACAAGTGGTACGAGGCCATGCACAACCGCATGTTACAGCCTTCAAACTTCCCCGTGAGCGTAGCTACCGAGGAGGGCCGCGAGGCGGTGAAGAACTGGTTGTGGAACCACAATGGCGACAACGATTTTGTTGCTGGTGGTATCTGTGGTATCGGTGTAGCTTCGGCATGCGAGACAGAGGCAATACCTCAAACGGTCAATAATAAGGCGAATGGTCTTGCAGGTATGCAGTATGTTATGCACTGGGGACAGCAGGTTGACCACGCGCTTACTATCGTAGGTTATGACGACCGTATCGAGTTCGACCTCGATGGTAATGGCGTATACGGCGAAGCCGAGAAAGACGAGCTCGGTGCTTGGATTATCGTAAACTCATGGGGAACCTGGTGGAAGAATGGTGGTTTTGTATACTGCCCCTATGCCAAAGGTATGCCCACAAAGAATAGTAATCTCAACTCCAATGCTTGGATGCCCGAAATCTACCGTGTGCGCAAAGACTATCGCCCCTTGCGTACAATTAAACTCGAGATGGACTATAGCCGTCGTAGCGAGATTGCACTGAGCGCAGGTGTCAGTGCAGACCTCAATGCTACCGAGCCCGAGAATTCGGTGAATTTCGTTCATTTTACCTATTCAGGTGATGGCAACTACGGTAACAGCAATCCTGCTCCTGAGGTGCCCATGCTCGGACGTTGGGCCGATGGTAAATTGCACCATGAGCCTATGGAGTTTGGCTATGACCTCACCGACCTTACTGAGGGCTATGACATGAGCCAGCCGCTCAAGTACTTCTTCATCATCGAGTCTCGCTCATGGGCTCAGGGTGAGGGTACCATCCACAATGCATCTATCATGGATTACCGCTTCGACCGTGAGGGTATAGAGACTCCCTTCGGAGTGGGTGAGGGTGTAGAGATCCGCAACCAAGGCAAGAAGACCATCATCTCGGTCATTGTGCAGGGAAGCAGCTACTATGCTCCTCAGAATGTGGGCTATGCCGACGGCACTCTTACCTGGCAAGCTCCCTTGCGTTCGGCTTCGACAGTGGCTAACTACCGTATCTATGCCGATGGTGTTGCCGTGGCTGAGCTATCTGGTACGACCTTGACCTACACTCCCGAGGCGCAGGAGAATGTGAGCCAGTATGGTGTGGCTGCTGTCTACGAAGATGGCAATGAGTCTGCCATGGAGACCGTGAGTACTCCTGTGGCTGCATCGGACCCCAATACGGGTGTTGATTTCGCAAAGGCTGGCTTCACTATCCCTGGCGTGTTTGCCAATAAGTATCAGCAGGCGACTATCGAGTACTGGATCAAGCCTACCACTGTAGCCAGCTATAATCAGGCTGTCGGTCCTGGATGGGGCTCATTCATGGCTCATGCCAATTCGACAGGACAGTACACCATGGGATGGGACACCTCGAACCGTTACAATACGAGCACCGTCACTGCACTGAAGCCTGGCCAATGGATGCACGTGGCTATCGTGGTGGATGGCAGCAAGATGGTCACCTACCTCAATGGTGTGAACCGCGGTAGCTATGTGTCGAAGACCTACAATGGCTTGGGCGGATTTGGTGACCTCGTGTTCTCGTCTAGCTCGGGCAACAACAATGCTCAGGATGCAGTGTATGACGAGATCCGTATCTGGAGCACAGCACGCACCAAGGAACAGATCAAGGCGAACAGATATACCGAGTTCTCGGGCAACACCATGCCTCAGGGGCTCATTGCCTACCTGAAGGGCGACCTCTTTACTGATGCCGAGGGCAATGTCCGCATGCGTGACTGCGTGGGTGGACATCATGCTACACTGCAGGGTGCTAACTACACCTCTGTGACTGAGGACCTGACAGAGCTGACTGCACCTACTGGTGCTCCCACCGTGAGCATCGATGCACCTACGGGTACATTGTATGCTGGCATCCCCGTAGCCCTCGCCGTTACATATAGTGAGACGGTGGACAAGCTCTCATGGACAGCTGCAGGTGCAGGTGTCGAGAACCTCAACGTGGCCAGTCCGACCCTCACCTTTGCCAAGGCTGGTACCCACACCGTGAGTGTGACTGCCACTGCACATGATGGCAGCACTGCTACGGCTACATTGGATATCACCATCGAGGCTGCACCTGCTCCCGATGCATCGTTCACCATGACTGCCGAAAAGGTTCCTGCAGGTGAACGTGTGACCCTACATGCTACAGACGCACGTGTGGGATACCTCTATGAATGGAGCATGCCTGGTGCCGACAAACCCACTGCAGCATCGCCCAGTGTGGCCACCAGTTGGCAGTCAAAGGGTCAGCACAAGGTGACACTCACCGTGACTGCTCCCGACGGCACCAAGGCCAGCAAGACACAGACTGTCGAGGTGGACGAGGTGGCTCCCAAGGCCGACTTCAGCATTGATCCTGCCGTGGTGCTCAAGGGTGAGGAGGTGAAGCTCAATGACATGAGTAAATATACCCCGCTCACCAGAAGGTGGACCATCACCAGTGGTGGCATCAACTACGTTGTCTATGCCGACGTGGAGAGCATCACTATCGATCAGCCTGGTGTGTATGACGTGGCTTTGGATGTGACCAACAACTCTGGCTCTGACCGCATGGTACGTGAGCGTGCTCTCATCGTGACCAATGCCGACAGTAAGAACGGATTGCGCTTCTCTAATCATGATGCTGCTGTGACGGCCACCAAGGTGCCTCTCACTGCAGGTGCGAAGGCATTTACCATCGAGTGGTGGATGAACAGCGAGTGGCCCTCAGACAATATCAACGGTATCGGTGATGCTGAGAACACCCTGCTTATCAACACTATGGGCGGAGGCAAGATGCAGATCCTTATGGGTGAGAAGAGTGCAGCGTCGGCAGCCAACTACGTCGTGCCTGGTGAGTGGCATCACTATGCTGTGGTATTAGATGGAGGCAAGGCTTATTTCTATCGCGATGGCTTGCTCAACACCACACGTCCCTTGTCGGGTGCGCTTCCTGAACTTGCCGAGTTCCGTATCGGTGGAGCCAAGTTCCCCTTCACTGGTAGCATCGATGAGGTGCGCGTATGGAGCAAGGCTCTGTCGTATGAGCAGGTGATAGCCTATGCCAATGCCCCCATCGAGGATGTGGCCAAGGCTGAGAAGGAGAATGGCCTCGTGCTCTACTATAACTTCAACCAGAGCGGAGGCGATGTGCAGGATGCCACCTCAAATGCCAACCATGGTGTGCGCACTTCATTTGGCCCCGACGGTGATGCTTGGGGTCTCTCGAAGGGTGTGTTCTGCATTGGTAGCGGAAAGACCGAGGATGTGACCGACAAGTATCTCTCCAACTATACCAAGTCGTTCAGTGACAATAACAAGTGTATCAACCCCAACCTCCCGACGCGTACCTTCAGCCTCTTTGGGTGGACACTTGAGAACACGGTGACCAATGGTGACATCATCACTGGTGCTCACGTGGACCGCGGTAAGAGCAGCTGCTTCACCGTGACCACTGGTTGGGACGGATTTGCTACGACCATCAATGACCACAAGGCCTACCAGACTATCACTCTGCCTGCAGGGTTCTATACCTTCATTGCCGAATATGGCTCTTTTGAGGGTCAGTGCGGACAGTCATACCTCGTGGCTGCTCAGGGCAAGGGTCTGCCCAATACCGAGGACCTGGATGAGGCTATCAGCTATGCAGCCATGAAGCCTAAGGGTGTGATGAGCAGCAACAGCGTCTCTTTCTTGTTGGAGGAGGAGACCACCGTTAGCATCGGTCTCGTGGTGAACATGAGCGGAGAGTCTTGCTTGACATTGCAGCGATTCATCCTCACCAAGAGTCAGGCAGTGGTCTATGGCGAGACCGAGAACATCCCTGGTGGTATCGAGTCAGTGGCTGTCGATGTCGTTGCTCCCAAGGGCATCTACGACCTCATGGGCCGTCAGCTCAGAGCCGATAGCAACCAAACCGAAGGCCTTGCTCCTGGCATCTACATCATCGATGGCCGCAAGGTTGTGGTTAAGTGAGAACAGAAGCAAAGCTTGCTTTGATTATGCCGAGCGTGAACAAGCTCGACGAAGTCAAGGTTGTGATTAAGTGAGTGTAGAGACTGCAGTAATGTACGTAGGGCGGCTCCGTCGGGGGCTGCCCTACTTTGTTTATGGCAATAGTTTTAGGGGGGGGTAGGTGAGAAAGAGAGATAGCGCTTCGCGCTTGGGGTCTACGTGATATGAAGGCGTCTATTGCGACAAAGAGGACTTTAGTTCTCCTGAGGATTGCGCTTAAGTGCCAAGGCTGAATCTTACACCGCTGACAAGGTGTTGCTTTTATTTCCCCATATTTCCTTTTTACTCCATTTATCCATAATAATATTCATCCTCCAAAAAAAAGGGACACCCCACACGGGATGTCCCTTATTCTTTTTGAGTTTAGCTATTTGCTATGCCACATGATTAGCGGCGGGCATATTCTGCCAATCCCTCTTCGAGGAACTTGACGTAGGCGTCGATGTCCTCATCATAGGAGCGCGAGGTAGTGAGGGGATGACCCTCGCCATCAAGCAGCACGTAGAAGGGTTGGGCATTGGCACCAAACTTGGTACGCTGTAGGTAGCTCCACTTGTCACCGATGGTGCGCAGGACTACATCCTTGCCATTCTCAGTGAGGCGGATGGGTTCAGACAGCGGGGTCTTGTCGTCCACATAGAGGCTGATGAGCACATAGTCGTTGCTGATGAGGTCGATGACCTTCTCGTCGGCCAGCACAGACTGCTCCATCTCACGGCAGTTGACACAGCCATAGCCACTGAAGTCGAGCATGACGGGCTTGCCCTGCTGACGTGCAAGGGCCATACCCTGGTCGTAGTCCATGGACTGGGGGTGGAGCTCCTGCTCATAGAGGTTGAAGTCCTGTGTGCTCATAGGGGGTGAGAAGGCGCTGATGGCCTTGCAGGGAGCACCCCAGAGACCAGGTACCATGTAGATGGCAAAGGCGAAGGAGATGAGGCCTAGCATGAAACGGGGAACGGCTACCTTGCGGTCGTCATCATCGTCGTGGGGGAACTGGATCCACTTCATCAGGTAGGCTCCGAGCAGTGTGGCAAGGGCTATCCAGAGGGCGAGGAAGGTCTCACGGTCGAGGATGTGCCAGCCATAGGCGAGGTCGGCCACAGAGAGGAACTTGAGTGCAAAGGCAAGCTCCACGAAGGCCAGCACGACCTTCACGGTGTTCATCCAACCACCACTCTTGGGGGCTGCCTTGAGCCATGCGGGGAAGATGGCAAACAGGGTGAAGGGCAATGCCAAGGCAATGGAGAAGCCCAGCATACCGATCGTGGGGGCGAGTATATTGCCCGTGGTGGATACCTCGACGAGGAGGAAGCCGATGATGGGGCCTGTGCATGAGAATGACACGAGTGTGAGGGTGAAGGCCATGAGGAAGATGCCGAGCAGGCCACCTGTCTTCTCGGCCTTGCCATCGACAGCGGTGGTCCACTTCTCGGGCAGGGTGAGCTCAAAGGCTCCCATGAATGACATGGCAAACACCACGAGGAGGAGGAAGAAGAAGAGGTTGGGGATGGCTGCCGTGGAGAGTGCGTTGAGGGCCGATGCTCCGAAGATGAGAGTCACGAGCAGACCCAGCAGCACGTAAATCACAACAATGGATATACCATATATATAGGCATCGCGACGACCTTTCTTCTTGTCGCCACTGCGCTTGAGGAAGAAGCTCACCGTCATGGGTATGATGGGCCACACGCAGGGGGTGACGAGGGCTACGAGTCCACCAGCCAAGCCGAGCAGGAAGATGGCCCAGAGTGACTGGTTGGCAGTGTCGGCCGTACCCTTGGGCTGACCCAGCTCCTCGATGACAGGCTCCCAGAGGGCGCCGAAGGGGCTGGTGGGTTGGGGAGTGGGCTCAGTCTCGATTTCAGATGACTCAGAGCTCTCAGGGCTCTCAGAGTTCTCAGAGATTTCAGCTGCAGGTTCAGCTGCCTTCTCGACTACAGGAGCAGGCTTAGCAGCAGGCTTGGGGGTGGGCTTCACGACAGGGGCAGCGGGTGTCTCCTTGACGGGGGTCTGTGCCTTGACGATGGGGCTTGCCGTGTAGCTGAACTCCACGTTTGTGGGGGGCAGACAGTTCTCGTCGTTGCAGGCTCCATACTGGAAGTAGCCCTGCACCTTGCTGTTCTCCTTCTCGATGATGAAGCGCTGCACGAAGGTCACCTCGTTCTCGAAGTAGCGTACATCCATGCCAAACATCTCGTCATACTTGGCTATCTCCTTGCCCTCGAAGGTGAGCTTGCCCTCGAGACGGGCACCATCGAGTGTCTCCACCTCGAGCACAGCAGCCGTGGGGCCATCTTCGAGCTCGGTGGAGTAGACATGCCAGCCTGCCTCTATCTTGGCTGTGATGCGCAACTCGGCGACATCGTCGCCTACCATCTTCCATGAGGTCTCACACTGGATGGGCTCATGGATCTGTGCCATTGCCATCATCGCCACACACAGTAGCGACAACAGCGCACTCATACGTTTAGTCATTGATTTCATTTATCCTAAGTTAAATTTTATGCAAAAATACTTATAATATGACATTCGTGCAAATATATTTTGTAACTTTGCAGTAAACCGCGATGATTGGGGGCCGAGAAGGAGCGAAAATCCCACATGCCTCCCCCATTGCTTAAAGACCAAGCGCATAGATTATGAAGTACATAGGACCACACGTATCAGCCTCGGGAGGCGTCGAATATGCCCCTGCCAATGCTCACGAGATAGGGGCCACTGCCTTTGCCCTGTTTACCCGTAACCAACGCCAATGGGTGTCGAAGCCCCTGAGTGAGGAGAGCATCACACTCTTCAAGGAGCGGTGCAGGGAGTATGGGTATGACCCACGCTACATCCTCCCCCACGACAGCTACCTCATCAACCTCGGCCACCCACACGAGGAGGGACTGGAGAAGTCGAGAGCAGCCTTCTACGACGAGATGCACCGCTGCGAACAGTTGGGACTCACGATGCTCAACTTCCACCCTGGCAGCCACCTTAATGAGTTCAGCAAGGAGGAGTGTCTGGCACGTATTGCTGAGAGCATCAACATAGCCCTCGACAAGACCCGTGGAGTGACGGCTGTGATAGAGAACACTGCTGGGCAAGGGAGCAACATGGGATTCTCCTTCTACCATCTGGCCGAGATCATTGCCCAGGTGGACGACAAGAGCCGTGTGGGAGTGTGTCTCGATACCTGCCACACCTATTCGGCAGGCTATGACATACGCGACAACTACGATGCCGTGTGGACAGAGTTTGCCGAGGTCGTAGGCTTCGAGTACCTGAGGGGCATACACCTCAACGACACCAAGAAGGCACTCGGATCGCGTGTAGACCGTCACGAGAGCATAGGACTGGGACTGCTGGGCATGGACTTCTTCAAGCGCTTCATGCAGGACCCACGGTTCGATGACATACCCCTCATCCTCGAGACTCCCGACGAGAGCCGATGGGCCGAGGAGATACAGTTACTAAAGAGTTTCGAATAATCCAATCAACACATTTTTACCATATGAAAAAGATTCTATGCATGGCACTCTGTGCCTCAGTACTCGCCAGCTGCGAGTTTCAGACCAAACGTGAACAGGAGCTCACCGCCAAGAACGACTCACTCTCTCTGGCACTCTCGGAGAAGAATGCCGCACTGGACCAGGCGATGCAGGCCATTGCCGACATCCAGGAGGGGTTCCAGGCCATCAATGAGGCAGAGGGCCGTGTGAGCATACAGACACACGATGGTGAGGGCATCACCGATGCACAACGCATGAGAGACGACATCCTCTTCATCCAGCAGAAGATGGAGGAGAACCGTCAGCAGATAGAGAAGCTGGAGAAGAAGCTCAAGGCAGGAGGTGCCGAGACAGCCAACCTACGTAAGATACTCGCCAACCTACAGAAGGAGCTCGATGCCAAGGTGGCCAGCATAGCAGCCCTACATGAGGAACTGGCACAGAAGAACATCCGCATAGCCGAACTCGACAATGCAGTGGCCATACTCACAGGCGACGTGAACACCCTGCAGCAGGTGACCGATGCGCAGCAGGAGGTGATAGAGCAGCAGGTGGTGCAGCTCCACACGGCATGGTACGTGTATGGTACAGCCAGAGAGCTCAAGGAGCAGCACATCATCAAGGGTGGCAAGGTGCTCGCCTCGGCAGACTTCAACAAGGACTACTTCACCGAGATCGACATCCGTGTCGACAGCGTGTTCCCCCTCTATGCCAAGCATGCGCAGCTGCTCACCACACACCCCGCAGGGTCGTATGAGTTTGTCAAGGATGCCGACAAGCTGCTCACCCTCCACATCCTCGACTTCGAGGCCTTCTGGAGCGTGTCGCGCTACATGGTCATCCAGGTACGTTGACGTGAGGGATTGACTGGACGATAACTGATAAGGGGGCACGGTGGTGTTCCCTTATACTTTTTGTGAGATTGAGGGGAGAGGTTTGTATTGGAGAGAGGGAGATGTTTTTCTTGAGGAGTTATAATGGAGTTAGAGGGAGATAGTCGCTTCACTCCTTTATCTCCCTCTAACTCCCTCTAAAAAGAACTAGTACCAGTCGATGTTGCCTCCAGCACTGCTGCGCTGGTCATACTTGAGGGCATCGGCCAGCATGGCGGAGTTGGCACGGATGGAGAAGTTGTAGGATTTGTAGGGCTTGAGCACGATGCCGCACGACATGTTGAAGCAGTGGAGGTCGCGCGTGATGTTCATGGTGGTGGTGGTGAGCTCCTTGTCCACAAAGTCCCAGCCCGAGGAGAAGTTGATGTTCCACTTGTTTGAGAGCTTCACGTTGCCCGAGAAGTTCATGTTCTGCGTCAGCTCATAGGGGTAGCGCATGTTCTTCTCATTGATCTGGGCCCGTGTGTTCTCGCGCATGGTGATGCCGTACGATACGGAGAAGGACCAAGGGATGTTGAAGGGCATGTAGCCGTCTTCGTCCACCTTGGCATCTTGCTTTCCTCGGCCCGAGGGGTCGGCACTACCACGTTTGCCAGGGGCACTCTGTGCCACGGTGGGGGCATCGTCTCCCTCCTCGTCTCCCTCAGTCTCCTCTGCGGGGTGGAGGAGCTTGTCGAGCTTCTCTTGCCACTGGCGCAAGGTGTTGTTGTTGAAGGTGTAGGAGAAGTTTTGGCTCATGCCCTGGAAGCGTCCGAAGCGTCCGTAGGACCACTCTGTGCGGTCTCCCACGATGACACGGCCGCTCTCGTTGAACTCATAGGCATAGGTGGCCCACACGGAGTTGAGGCTGAAGGTGTAGTTCTTGGTGAGCTTGAGCCTGATGCGGGTCGAGAGGTTGCTCCACGGCTTGGTCTTGGCAGCCATGTTGTAGGAGATGCTGCCACCGAGTTCGTCGATGAGGCTTATCTTGCGCACACCTGTGGAGTCGCGGTCGGTGTTGACCTTCATCTCGACGTTGTTGGACACGTTGAGGCTGATGCTTCCCGACCGTCCCTTGCCTGGCACTCCGTAGAGGGAGCCCGTGTAGGGGGAGTAGTCGACGGTGCGCACCTCTCCCTGGGCATCGGTGTAGGTGTAGGACTTGTAGTAGCCGTAGCGCGAATGGCCGAAGTCGGGGGTCAGGGTGTAGCTCACCGAGGGGGTGAGGACGTGGCGTATCATCTGGATCTTCTTGCCTATCAGGGGCTTGTAGAATCCGTAGAGCTTGGTGTTGGCACTGATGGCGAGGTTGTAGTTGTAGACGCGGTTGAACCCGTAGGTGGTGTCGCGTACCTCACGCATGCGCTCCTCGTCCCACGAACGGTCCACCTTGTAGCTGTACCACCGCTCGGTGTAGTTGAGCGAGGGGGTGATGTTGATGTACTTGAATGCCGTGAAGGTGGCACTGACGGGGATGGTGTGCTTGATGCCGTTGCGCCAGTCCCTGATGAGGCTCTTGTCGAGGATCTCGCTCTCCTTGGCCGTGATGCTGTTGCTCAGCGAGCCTGTGTAGGTGAAGGAGATCTTCTCATACCACTTCTCTTCGCCGCGGGCCTTCTTCTTCTTGAAGGGGTAGATGCGGCTCACCGACCAGTTGAGCGAGGGGAGGGTGAGGGAGAGGGTCGAGTCGCGCATGTTCTGCGAGATGTTGAAGGAGCTCGAGAGGTTGAGCTTCTGGTCGGGGAAGCTGCGCGAGTAGCTCACACTCGAGGTACGTATGCTCTGCGAGGTGAGGGCAGGGTTGTACATGCTGGAGAGGTTGTTGCGCTCGAAGCTCGACGTGGCATAGTTGACGCTGGCCGAGAAGTTCTGGTTGGGGTTGGCCTTGGGGTCCTGACGATGGTTCCACACGACCTTGAAGTTCTTCGACACGGAGTAGTCGGGCATGTTCTTCTCGCCCTTCTTGGTGACGATGTAGCTGAGGTTGACGTTGCCCGAGTACTTGTAGCGCTTGCGGTAGTTGGATATGGCGCTCGCTCCCCAGGAACCCTTGGTGAAGATCTCACCCGTGAGCTTGAGGTCCATCATGTCGCTGATGGCAAAGTAGTAGCCACCATCGCGCAGGTAGAATCCTCTCTCAAGCTCGTCACCGTAGGAGGGCATGATGAATCCCGATGAGTAGTCCTTGGTGAAGGGGAAGAAGCCGAAGGGAAGGGCCAGAGGGAGGGGCACGTCGGCTACGACGAGGTAGGCGGGACCGAAGACGACATCTTGGTTGGGGCGCATCTTGGCTCGCGTGAGTGACAGGTAGAAGTGGGGGTGCTCATGGTCCTCACAGGTGGTGTAGCGCCCGTTGCGGATGTAGAACTCGTCGCCTGCACCCTTCTTGACCGTGTTGCTGGTCATGTAGCCCTCACCCTGCTGGGTGGTGACATTGCTGATGAGGCCCTTGCGCGACTTGAAGTTGTAGCTCATCGTCTCCGACTCATAGGGGGTGTTGCCATCGGCAAAGATGGGACGACCGACGACGGTGCCTAAGGTGTCCTTGGTGCCTTGGGCATACACGGTGGAGGTCTCCAGATCAATGGTGATCTCGTTGGCCTTGAGCTCTATCTGCTGGTAGTTGACCTGGCCTGAGCCATAGAGGTAGGCATTGCCGTTCTTGTACCACACCATGGAGTCTTGTGACTCATACACTACGGGAGCCTCCAGGTCATCGCGCTTCTTGGAGGTGGTGTCGCTGGGAATGGAGTCGGTCAGTAGGGGAGTGTCGGGGGCCAGAGGGGCGGTGACAGTTGCGACAGAGTCGGAGACGACAACATCGCTGTCCGTCGTGGCTTGCTGAGCATAGGAGCCTAACGTACATGCAATAGCAACGACTAGTAATGTGGTGTATCTGCGCAACCTTGCTGTCATCTGTCTTTATTTGAAGCCGCGAAGTTAATAAAAAACGTGCAAATAAAGCCCTTGTTTCACAATTTAATTTTTTTCTTCTGAGGCTTCGACTCATTGTGCAGGCGGTCGAGTGCGGTGACCACGTAGGTGTACTTCACCTCGCCTCCTTGGTAGATGAGGGGGAAGAAGGGGGCTTGGGTGAACCCGACGATCTTGGTGGCATCGTGGAGGTCATGCTTCTCACCCTTCACAAAACGGTACACGACATACCTCACGGGGCGATTCATCTCGTCGCGATACTTCGGGGCAGTCCAGCAGAGTACGGGGCCGTCATCGGTCCAGATGACCTCAAGGTCCTTCACCTTGTGGGGAGCCTTCTTGTCGATGAAGGGATACTCGGGCTGCAGGGCCAGCCATTGGTGATACTCCTCGGCAAGTGTGGTGGCATACCCTCCTGCATCGTCGGCCACAGCACTCGCTGGCCATTGGCAACTACCGCTGATGGTGGTGTAGCTGCGTTGGAGCTCCATCTTCTGGTGTTGCTGGTGACGAGTGGAGACCGATGTGTCGGTGGCCTTCACGGTACGCATCACATCCTGCCCGACGTACAATGGGCGCCCAGAGGCATGTGTGGCCCACCACTCGACGAGCGTGGCATAGTCGGCAGCCTTGTGACCTATCTCCCAATAGATCTGGGGTATGGTGTAGTCGACCCACCCCTTGTCGATCCACAACAGGATGTCGGCATAGAGGTCGTCGTAGTTCTGCAGGCCATTGGTCTGGCTGCCCTCAGGGTCGCTCTTCTGGTTGCGGTAGATGCCAAAGGGCGATATGCCGAACTTGACCCAGGGCTTCACCTTGCGTATCGTGTGGTGTAGCTGCTCGATGAGGAGGTTGACATTGTCGCGCCTCCAGTCATCCTTGTCGGTAAACCCGCGGGGATCGGCACGGAACGACTGCTCGTCATCGAACGTCAGCCCAGGAGTGGGGTAGGGGTAGAAGTAGTCGTCGATGTGGAGGCCATCCACGTCGTAACGCTTGACGATGTCGGTCACGATGGTGCAGATGTAGTCACGGTTGTCCTGCAGGGCGGGATTGAAGATGAGCATGCCGTCATACTCGACGAAGCGCTCGGGGTTCTTCTTATAGGGGTGCTTCAGCCCGAGGCTCTTGGTCCCCTTGGTCTTGGCCCGATAGGGGTTGATCCAAGCATGTAGCTCCATGCCGCGCTTGTGACACTCGTCGATCATCCATTGCAGGGGGTCCCAATGAGGGTCGGGAGCTAGACCCTGTGTGCCTGTGAGGTAGCGGCTCCATGGCTCATAATAACTCATGTAGAGGGCGTCGGCCTCGGGACGTACCTGGAAGATGATGGCGTTGATGCCAGCCTGTTGCAGGGCGTCGAGCTGGGTGGTCAGGGTCTGCTGCATCTCGGCTGTAGACATCCCGATGAACTGGCCGTTCACGGCTTGTATCCAGGCTCCGCGAAACTCACGCTTGGGGACCTCTGTAGCCTGACCGAAAACACTATTTGCCAACAATGGCATAAGGAGTAATAGGACGAATCTTCTCATCTGCTGATATTTTGCACAAAAGTAATATATCTCACACAATTCTCCAAATCTGTGTGCGTGGAATGGCCTTTAATTAGACGAAGCTATCTTCTCTACATTCGCTCTTTGAGATTTGCTTTTTCGCTCGGCTTGACTTCGTCTTCTTCCTCTTCGCTCGCTGAAAGAGCTCAAGCAAGCTTGGCTCTTGCTCACTCAATCGTCAGTTGCACTAATTTTAATCTGTTGCACAGCTTGAAATTAGGCTACGCCTCGGAAAAAATGCAAGTGGTACTTGCTTTTTCGCTCGGCTTGCACTAATTTTGTCCCTTAGAATGAGAAATGTCTACTATAAGTACGATGAGAAACTGGGGATGTACGTCCGCGTATATCCCAATGTGCGCGTACGCCTGTTAACATGGTTGAGACAAGCGATACTTTTCGTGATGCTCGGCGTGGCAGGCTATTTTGCCTCTTTGCTCCTCTTGGGTACACCCGAGAGTGCCGATGACCTACGACAAGAGAATGCACGTCTGCAGAGCCAGTATGATGTGCTCTCACAGCGACTCGATGATGCCTTGGCAGTGATGGAGGACATACGTCAGCGCGACGACAACCTCTATCGTGTGATGTTCATGGCAGAGCCCGTGTCCGATGCTGTGAGAGGAGTCAACTACGTTGGCACCAACCGCTACGAAGCGTATGAGGATATGGACAATGCCGAACTGGTCATTGCCACCTCGCACAAGATGGACCTGCTCGCCAGACAACTGTACCTGCAGTCGCAGTCGTTCGATGAGATGGTGGAGTATTACCGCAACCACGAGGACATGTTGCTCCATCTGCCTGCCATACAGCCCGTGGCCAATAAGGACCTCAAGCGTACGGCCTCGGGATATGGTTACCGCATACATCCTATCTATCAGACGCGTATCTTCCACAAGGGTATGGACTTTGCCTGCGACATAGGCACACCAGTCTATGCCACTGCAGACGGAGTGGTCAAGAATGCCCGCTATGAGAAGGGCTATGGATACATCATCACCATAGACCATGGATATGGCTATGAGACACGCTATGCTCACCTCAAAAAGATGGAGGTGAAGAAGGGACAGCGAGTGGTGAGAGGAGAGACTATTGCCCTCTCAGGTAACAGTGGACGATCTACGGGACCTCACTTGCACTACGAGGTGCTACAGCGTGGACGTCATGTCAACCCCGCACATTACTATTTCATGGATCTCGATGCCGATCAATATGAAGAGATGATACGAGTGGCTGAGAACCACGGTAAGGTGCTCGAGTAGGTTTGGCGCAACAAAGGTGGAAGAATGGGTGAAACGGGCAAACTGAAACTATACTATAACATTCGAGAGGTAGCCTCCATGGTGAGGATACCTGAGCATACGTTGCGCTTCTGGGAGAAGGAGATACCAGCACTGAAGCCCAAGAAGACCAATGGGGGAGCACGACAATATACACAAAAGGATATAGAACTGATACAACTGATCCATCATCTGGTCAAGGATCAAGGACTCACCATCAAAGCTGCACGCGAACGACTCAAGACAAGCCGTCAACAGGTGGTGGACAGACAGGAAATCGTGTCGCGACTGCGCGACATACGTGCCGAACTGGTGACGATGATTGATAAGCTGGACGAGATGAACCACCGCACTGGCGATGTGGACTGAAGCGTGAGGTCGCTTGTCGAGGGAGACAGTAGTCTATTTCTAAGCCTATATCCAGTTGTTCTTATCTGACTTTTCTTTTCCAACCAAGGAACCATACGAAGGCGATGGCTACGGCTACCGCACCGATGGCATAGGATATCGGATGAGGGAGAGAGAACCCCTCGGGAGCGATGCAGATGTAGGTGACGCTCACGCAAGTCATAAACAGTGCAGGGATAAGTGTGATAATGTGGGGCTTCTTCTCGCGCACCAGATACACAGTGATTGCCCAGAGGGTGAAGACCGAGAGTGTCTGGTTGCACCAAGCAAAGTAGCGCCATATAATCTTGAAGCCATCGGCGTCGGCAAGACTGTAGACCAAGGTGGCAGCGGTGACGAGGAAGAGAGGGAGGCATATCATCAGACGGTGACGCATGCTCTTCTGTTCCATGTGCAGGAAATCGGCAATGATGAGGCGGGCCGAGCGTAAAGCCGTGTCACCACTTGTGATGGGGGCGGCCACAATGCCAAGGATAGCCACGATGCCTCCTATGGTGCCGAGCCACTCCTTGGAAATCATTGTCGCCACTTTCGCTCCGCTATAGGGGATACCCGTGGCGGCATCGACAGTACCATGCTCGCTGAAGAACCATGTCGCAGCAGCAGCCCAGATGAGTGCCACGATACCCTCGGTGACCATGGCACCATAGAAGATGGGACGACAGTGGCGCTCACTCTTCATGCAGCGGGCCATGAGAGGAGACTGGGTGGCATGGAAACCACTGATGGCTCCACAAGCGATGCTCACAAACATCATGGGAAAGATGGGCGACTTGTCATACTTCGTGCCAAAGCCTTGCCACATCTCGGGCAGATCGGGTGACTTGACATAGAGCATGACGAGTACGCCAAAGGCCATGAACAACAGGGCGATGGCAAACACGGGGTAGATGCGCCCGATAATCTTATCTACGGGGAGGAGCGTGGCCAAGATGTAGTAGAGGAAGATGACGACAATCCAGAAGTTGACGTTGATGGTGTTGTGGGTCATGCCTGCAAGCAACTCGGCAGGTCCTGATACGAACACAGCTCCCACCAGCACCATGAGTATGATGGAGAGGAGGTTCATGGCAGTCTTTGCACTCGTCCCCAAGTATTTACCGATGAGCTCGGGGAGGTTGGCTCCATCGTTGCGTATGGAGAGACACCCAGAGAAGAAGTCGTGTACAGCCCCTGCAAAGAGGGTGCCGATGACGATCCATAGGTACGACGCTGTACCGAACTGTGCCCCCATGATGGCTCCGAATATGGGACCGAGACCTGCAATGTTGAGGAACTGGATCATGAATATCTTCCACGTGGGCAGAGGCATGTAGTCCACACCATCATTCATGGCTACCGCAGGGGTAGTGCGATTGCTGTCTGGGGAAAATATGCGGTTGACGAAACCTCCATATACGATATAGCCCACGATGAGCAGGGCCAGTGCTACCGAGAATGTTACCATAAAAGTCTAATACCTAATACCTAGTTTTTTGTGTCTGAGTCCCAGTTCTTGTGTCTGATTCTCAGAAAACGGGGCAAAAGTACAAATAATTTAGGAATATACGCTACCTTTGTGCCATGAAAAAGTGGTTATTCTATCTATTCTTATCATTCCCGATACTCTCTCAAGCTCAATATGCACTGTCTCCCAAACGTGAATATCGTGCTGTGTGGCTTACGACCATCAAGGGACTCGACTGGCCTAAGGAGGAGATGAAGGGCGATGATGAAGCGCAGCGTGAGCATCTCTGCCAAGTGCTAGACAGCCTGCAGGCAATCAATATCAATACCATACTATTGCAGACCCGCATACGTGGCGATGTCATTTATCCGTCAGATCTAGAGCCTTTTGCACCTGTCTTCACGGGTCGTCATGGCAAGTCGCCCGACTATGATCCCTTGGCTTACGTCATCGAGGAGTGTCATCGTCGTGGAATGCAGCTGCATGCGTGGCTGGTCACCATCCCCTTGGGCGATGTGTCCTATGTGCAGGGACATGGCAAGTATTCACTGCCACGCCTCAGGCCAAACCAATGCGTCAAGTTCAAGGGAGCATGGTACATGGAACCCTCACACCCTGCTACGATAGAGCACCTCAGTGCTTTGGTCGAGGAGATTGTCACACGATACGATGTCGACGGTATTCACTTCGACTACATACGCTACCCCGAGGGGAATGAGAACTATCCCGACTGGGGACGCTACAATAGCTCTCGTCGTGGCATGAGTAGGGCCGACTGGCGTCGCGACAACATCACTCGTCTCATGAGTGCATTGTATGCCAAGGTGAAGAGTCTCAAGCCTTGGGTGTGTGTGAGTGCCGCTACACTGGGCAAACATGATGATGTGGCGCGCTACAGCAGCTACGGATGGAATGCCTATCACACCGTCTGCCAGGAGGCGCAGGAGTGGATGCGCCTGGGGATCGTCGATGCGGTGTTCCCGATGCTCTACTACACGGACAACCATTTCTATCCCTTCGTGTGTGACTGGGGCGAACAGGCTCATGGACGCCACGTGGTGGCTGGCCTCGGCACCTACCAATTGCACGAGGAGGAGAAGGACTGGGACCTCGAGGAGATAGAGCGTCAGCTCCATGTGGTGCGTGCTCACCCTCATGTGGTCGGGGCAGCCCAGTTCCGCTCGCAGTTTGTGACAGACAATGTCAAGGGAGTCTATACGCTGCTGGATGCATTGTATTCCTTGCCCGCCCTAGTTCCCTCGATGTCTTGGCTCAGCACCACGGCTCCTGCTATGCCGCAGGGACTGATCGTGGAGGAGGGTAAATATGAACTCAAGCTCAAGTGGCAAGGCCAGGAGGGTGTTACCTATAATATATATAGTAGTGCAACCTATCCTGTAGATACGGATGACCCACGCAACCTGTGCCGTACATACAGCAATGACACCACTCTCGTGGTGCCAATGCCTAGTCTCGTGGAGTCACGCCACTATGCTGTGACGGCTATCGACCGCTATGGGAATGAGAGCGACGCTGCCCAACTTCGTAGGGAACTCGTACCGATACGCCACACTTCATCAAGTCGGTGAGATTGGGATACATGCGCATCTTGAATGACTCCCAGCTGCGATGTGCCATCTCGGTCCATCCAGCCTCGGCCAGTGCGAGAGCTCGGGGGAAGGCCATATAGGTGGCACGATGTATGTCGGGGATGGCTTCTGCCCACAAGGTACCCATTACACCCAACACGTGTGTCTGCTCCTCGGTAGGACGTCCGTAGCTGGGGTCCAATTTGTAGCAGTTCTCGAGAGTCGAGAGCGGCATGCCCCAGTTGTTGAACTCGGGGAAGTCGTTCTTCCACTGAGGATAGTCGAGATAAGCATATTCACCTGGTGCCATCAGTATGGGGTGACCATTCTTGTGGGTAAGTGATAGGCATGTCGGTGTGAGTCCGTAGCGCCATGTGACGAGGGTCACATCCTCGGGGTAGGGGAAGAGATAGTCGTTGGCAGGAGGGTAGATGTTGTCTGGCTCGCACCATAGGATGGGGCTCTTCCCACATGCCCGCACGGTCTCCAGTATGGTATCGAAGAAGGGTGTCATCAGCTGTGTGGCCTTGGTGTAGCCCTTCTCTTGCATCATGGCTTGGCAGTCAGCGCATTTAGCCCAGTTGGCGGGTACGGCCGCTTCATCACCTCCGAGATGGATGTAGGGTGAGGGGAAGAGGGCTGCCAGTTCAGTGATGACATCTGACAGAATCTGGTAGCTCTTCTCGTTGGCTGCGCAAACCATGCGGTTTGTGGTGTGTCCCACCTTTACGGTGTCGCCCTTCAGATGTGAGCAACTTAGCTCGGGGTAGGCCGAGAGGATGGCTACGGTGTGACCAGGGATGTCAACCTCAGGCACAACCTCGATGTGACGTAGGGCTGCGTAATTGATAATCTCGCGTAAGTCCTCCTGTGTGTAGTGTCGTTGGCTAGCCAGTCGGGGATGACTGTGGATGGCTACGCGCCAACCTTGGTCGTCGGTAAGGTGTAGTTGCAGGACATTGTATTTGAACTTAGCCATCTGGTCGATGAAGTGCTTGACATCTTCGACAGGGAGGAAGTGTCGTGCAGGGTCGAGCATCAAGGCACGACGCTCATAGCGTGGAGCATCGTCGATGATGATGGGATTAATGTATCCTTGGCTAGTGTTTACTGCATCTCCCATGAGTAGCTGGTCCATGGTGGTAACAGCGCGGTAGAGAGCCTCTGTGGTGCTGCCAGTGAGTGTAATCCCCTTGCGAGATACATGGATGCGGTAGTGCTCGTCACTCTGCAGTGTGGGGTCTATGCTCAGTGTGATGGATGCTTTCTGTCCATCGGCGGTGAGCTCTGTTGTCACTCCTGTGCGGAGGGTGATGATATCGGCTAGGGTCTCGGCCACAAAACGCTGCTCGTCGCTAGGGTAAGCAATGGTGGTGCGGCCCTCGGCGAATCGGTAGGGCTTGCCTTGTGGCTGTTCGATGTGATTGGGCATTGGGATGAGAGCAGACAGTTGGTCCTGTGCGCTGAGCCCCAATGAAGTCGCTATGATAGTGACAAGTGTGATAAGAAAATTTTTCATAGGTGTATGTGGGTTTGTCTATAAAGAGAGGAGGATGTGTCGACACATCCTCCCGTGTGTGATTGTTTGTGATTTTCTTAGAGGGCTATCTTGTAGATGTATTTCCCCTTTTCGCCCTGTATGACTACTAGGTATGATCCGTGAGGCAAGCCTTGAGCGGGGATGATGATGGAACCATCTGTCGCTTCAGCTGTTTCTATGGAGAGGCCTCCCATGTTGTACAATGTAGCAGTGGTGCCTGTGGCAAATGTTCCGCTACAAAGGATGGCATCAGTGGCAGCATCGTACTTTACACTATAGTGCTCTGTCTCTGTGGTAGCGATACCAGTGGCGGCATCATATACGGCCAGAGGAATGAAGCGCAACGAGTGCTTGTAAGTGCCCGATGAAGGGAGCTGGTAGGCAGGGATGGTACCTGTGCCTTGACCACAGCTGCCGTTGCCAAGGCCGCGTTGCATGTAGTCAAAATGGGCATAGGTGGCTCCCTGTCGTACGAGGTTCCATGTGTGCTTAGCATCTTTGAGTGTCACATCGTCATAGGCGAGTACGGAGAAGGCTACTTGGCCAAGGGCCTCAATGTGCACTCCTTCACGCTTTGCATTGTTGACGGCATAGAGTGTGAGGTCGCGTAGGTCCTCGCGGTTACCCATGCTCTGGGGCTTGGGATAGGGCTCAAACATGTCGTCGACAGAGGTGTGGTAACGACCGATGTGCGAACCACTCTGGCGGTCAATGTAGTTTTCCCAAGGACCGCGTGCATAATATTCCACTTGGTCATAGTCCCCCACGAACTGCATGTCGATACCTATACGGCGCATCTCCTGGATATTGGCAGTGTAGACCACATCAAGCTGTACGATGCCATTGCCGTAGATGGTATACGTGAAGGTGTAGTCGCAGTTGCGTCCTCGACCTTGGGTGACCACGGTGGCAGTCTGCTTATCATCGGCGACCTTGGCGCTGACGAGACTCTTTGAGTTGATGCCATTGTCGGCTCCGTAATGGTTGTAACCCTCGTTAGGTCCATCGTTCTCTACCCAACGATAGTTGCTGTATTCGGGACCGCGTACGATGTATTCGGTTCCTTGATACTTCCATGAGAGCAGATCTCCGTTGCTGGCAAAGCGTACGATGTTACCATCGGTGGTGCTGATGACACGATCTGATCCCTCCTGGGTAATGGTGAGCGTGGTGGTACCAGTTTCCATGGGTGAAAACTGCGTGGGACGCTCTACGAGTGTGTATTGTTCAGTTGCCATGGGATAGGATGCTGTGGCCCATGAGGTGGCCTCGCGTAAGCATAACTCGATGTTGAGCAATTGTTCTCCATCGCCCTCTACTTGCGTGTAGGGGATTGTCACCTTGGCAGTCTCGCTTGGAGCAATGCCTGAGGGTAGGGCTACGACACCAGTTTGCTTCACATAGCCATTAAGTGATACGCTGTAGTGAAGTTCAAAGTCGTCGAGTGTGATGAAGTCGTAGTCATTCTTCAAGGTGAGTGTCTTGCTAGCCTTGTCAAAAGAGACGAACTTTATGTATTGATACACCTTCTTTACCTCGGTAAGCTCGGGGCTCCAGGCACGGTCAGCTGCGATGAGTCCATTGTTTACGAAGTTACCCTGATGGGGGCCTGGGTAGTCATATCCAGTGTGGTATTTGTTGAGTCCCGCGGGATGAGCGGCTGCAGCTCCTTGAACCTCGGTGACAATGGTGGTGCCGTTCTTGATGTCATCGGCATCGAAGATTGATTGGTCCACCCAGTCCCAGATGCATCCGCCAATACCATATTGGCTACTCTCGATGATGTCCCAATACTCTTGAAGGTTACCTACGGCATTACCCATAGCATGAGCATACTCGCACATGAAGTAAGGCTGCTGGCGATTGTTGCCATTGGCGTCTTTCTGGCACTCTGTGATGCTAGGATACATCACAGAGAAGAGGTCTGTAGGATTGGTCCCTGCGCGAGTTGCACCCTCATAATGGATGATGCGATCGTCGAGCGCGCGTACGGCATTATAGGTGTGAGTAAAGTTGCTACCGCCATTGCTCTCGTTTCCGAGGCTCCAGAAGATGATAGAGGGGTAGTTGCGGTCACGGAGTACCATGCGTATGGTGCGGTCAATGTATTGCGGACGCCATGACTCCTGGTCAGTGATGCCGCCCCAGCGGTGGTCTTCCCAGTTCTTGTGACATTCTAAGTCTGCCTCGTCCATGCAGTAGAGTCCGTAGTAGTCAAACATAGCGTTCATCTTGGCCTGTCGGGGATAGTGGCTGGTACGTACCGTGTTCATGTTTGATTGCTTCATCATTTTTACATCAGTGAGCATGGTCTCTATATCTACGGTGCGTCCTGTCACAGGATGAGTGTCTTGCAGGTTGGCTCCCTTGAAGAGAATGCGTTCTCCGTTGATGTAAACCAATCCACTCTTAATCTCAATGTGGCGGAAACCATATTTGGTCGAGAAGACGTGCTCTTCTCGTCCCTCAGCATCTTTCTGCACCACCTCTACGGTGTAAAGGTTAGGTGTTTCGGCTGTCCAAGGCTTCAGGTTGCTGAGTGTGCCGAAGACGATATCGACATTCTTGGTCTTGTCTGTCGTGCTGAGGTTGATGTTTTCGGGGTGCTCCTTGATGAGTTTGCCGTCGGGCCCGAGAAGGCGCACGATCACTTGCTTAGTGGTGGCGATAGCGTCACGGTTGTCGAGTGTGAGTGCTACGTTCATGCTACCTGTAGTGTAGCTGGATGCGGCATCAAGGGTAGAGGTGATGTAATGGTCGGTGACATGCACTAGCGGAGTGGCATAGAGATATACATCGCGGTGTATGCCGCTCATGTGCCACATGTCCTGTCCCTCGAGGTATGAGCCGTCGCTCCAGCGGAACACCTGCACGGAGATGTTGTTCTCTCCCTTGCGCACCACATTGGTGAGGTCAAACTCTGTTTCGTTATTGGCACCTTGCGTGTAGCCCACATAGTGTCCGTTGACCCATACGTAGGCAGCGCTATAGATGCCATCAAAGTGGAGGTACGTACGCATCGCGTCCCATCCCTCGGGTAGGGTAAAGGTGCGGCGATATGATGCTACGGGCTCGGGCAGGCCATTCTTCATGTTGATATAGGGAGGGGTGTCTTGGAAGGGATATTCAACGTTGACATAGTAGGGGTCACCATAGCCTTTCATCTCAAGACATGAGGGCACATCTATGTTGTCCCATCCAGCAACGTCTGCCTCGTCTCCCCAAAAGTCACGTTCGCCAGGGCGATTGGCAGGATTGTTCACGTAGTTAAGTTTCCAAGTTCCGTTGAGGCTCATGTAGCGTGCTCCGTTGGGGTCTAGCCAAGGGAATTGGTAGCGTTGGTCGTCACGCATGGCTTCCGTGGTGGGGTAGGGCATGTAGGAGGCATGTGCGGGCTCCTTGTTCTCCTCGAAAATGGTCTCGTCTTCCCAATACTCGGGTAAAGGAAGATTTTCGGGAGTCACTTCAATGAGAGTAAAGTAGGAATTGTCTGCAGTGGGTTCCATGCTCATCGACACCTCGCGGTCGTCTACTACCATATAGTAGGTGTCACTGGTCTTTTCCTTTTGGCAAGCTATGCGGTAGAGACCATGCTCGGGATCAGCAAGCACGAAGGTCAACTGCTGGTTTTTGTTATCGAATGAGGGATCCCACTGAAGAGGCTTCATGTCCTTAGACGAGAGAGCCATATCCATAGCTTTACCCGAGTAGGGGTTGTAGAGTTGCACCCAGTTGGCATCACTAGCTTTGCGGCGCAACTGCCATGTGAGGCTCTCGTCTGAAATTTCGTCCGCAGGGTCGGCATAGATGAAGGCGTTGTTTTCCCTTACGTCTCGATTGTTAAGGGCATACTCATTGCCTGCAAAGCGAATCATGTAGTAGCGATTGAGCAGAGGGATGTTGGCTGGGTGGTGTACACCTGTGCTTTCGAGGCGGAAGTAGGTGGCCTCGTCCGTGAGATTAGAGGTCATCTTCAGGCCGCCGTCAATCTGTTGCGTCATGGCTTTGGAGGGGTCTGAGGCACAGAGTAGCTGCACGAGTCCTTGTTTCCCTTCTACTGCTTGCACTGCAAAGCATTGGTTGCCACTACACGTAGGCTCCCACTGCAATAGGCGTCCTGGATTGCCTGAGGTGAGAGCCATGTCTGCCGCCTGGCCAAAGTCGTAGCAGTAGAGCAACCACGCTTCGCCTATTTGGTAGAAGGTCCATTGTTGTCCCACCGAGGCATTGTTCACGGGATCCATATAGAGCAGAGCGTCGTGTGTTGGTACGTCACGGTTGCTCACAGCTTTGTCGCCCGAAGGTGATACGATGCGGTAGACGTTGCCATCTGTGGGCAACTGTGCCCATAGCGGACTAGCGGTCAAAAGCCCTATGAAGGGCGCCAGTAAAAGTTTTGTTAATTGTTTCATGATATATCTATTGATGTTTGGTTAATTACTCATAAGCCCATTTCCTTGCAAAGATAGTATAAAAAATATATAATAGACAAAAAATGAATGCAAAATCAATTTGCACATGGTAAAAGCTTGCTGTATGCAACATCTCTTTTCAGTGCGGGCATGGTCAATAAGAAGCTTTCATGCCATGATTGAATTTGATGTGTAACCAATAAATTTTTTACCTATATATATTATATAAGGTATTTTGTTGTATTATAATAGGATGTTTGGGCTTACAGTATTGCACATGCCTTGCTGTTCTTTATTGACTAAGATACGTAGGCTTCAGCTTTTCTTTCAATTTAGAGTCTTTATCTGCCCCTTCCCCCCCCTCCTCTGCTCTTTTCTTACTCTTGCTCTCTTAGATTCTTCCGAAACTTTCCAAAAACCATGTTTTGCAACATGTAAATGCCAATTTTCCTATCCTCTCGAAAAATCCCTTCCCTTGACTCCCTTTGAAAATCAGCGCATTGGGAAATCTCGTTAAAAAATCTTGAAAAAAAGTTCCTGGAATGTTTGGTCAGTTTGCAGAAAGTATCTACCTTTGCATCCGCAATCGAGAGGGACACCCCTTGAGATGGTTGAAAGAAAGAGTTCTTTGAAAATATTTTCCATACAGACAAGTAGTACAAGAAGCGATCTTGTGAT